>NZ_CP118735.1:1566460-2304690 GCF_032595075.1 Streptococcus sp. 29887
GGTTCAGCAGAAAGAAGCATAACAGCAAGAATAATCAAGCCTGTAATTCCCAGTTGAAGGGCCGTTACATATGCAAAACGCAAACCTTTCCGACGAGCCAATTGCGCTGCACCAACTGTTACAAGAATACCTGGCAAAATCAAGAGCATAGACATTTTTCCAGAAAGAGCATAGTCACCGAAGATAATACCATACAGCATAACCCCGATAACGGAATCTCCAAACAGTTGAGCAACAAATTTTACAAAAGCTGCAGAGATTGAAAGAACCTGCAAAGGTTTGTTTCCTTTGATAACTTTCCAGTAGTCTTTCAACTTAGTTTCTTGTGTCTTCTCACCAAGACCAAAGTATTTCTTATTGTCTTTCTCCCAAATACCGATAATAGCAAGAATACCCAGAACAGCTGAAATAATGACTACACCAAGGAATAACTCTTGGAAGAATCCCGGGGTAAACCCACCATGTTTTGGAACCAAGGTTCCTGACACGACCACTTGGCTACCAGTCATTAACACAGTTGTAGCGATACCATCAACAATGTTAAAAATCGGACGTTGTTTTGGATCATTGGTAAGCGCAACTTGCCCTGCTTTGGTAATCGTTTGTTGCAATGAATAACCAATTTTATGAATAATTAAAACAACTAGGAACAATGGTAGACGCAAATTTTCGCTAACTCCACTTAAGCCTAACATCATAAAGAGTGAGGAAGCTGTAATAATATTCCCTAAAACTAAGATTGGACGGTACTTACCAAACTTAGTATCAGTCTTGTCAATGAGAACACCAATTGATGGATCAATAAATCCATCGAAGATACGAATATATCCCATGAGCTGACTAACAAATAGCGCTGCTAAACCAAGTACCCCTGTCGATAAATATGTCACAAAAGTGAAGGCAACTAGGTAGATATTGGTCGACGAATTATTCATTGCAAACAATATAATCTGCCATAATTTAGCCTTGTTATAAGTAACGTCTTCGACACGTTGCTCAACATGTTTTTCCATCGGAAAGTCCTCCTAAATTTTTCTACGATAAAATCGTAAGCGTTTTCTTTAAGTATATTCTAATATTCATCTGATGATTTGTCAATAGTTTTTGCAAATTTTTTTAATAATAGACAAAAAAAGACGATTATTTGTAAAAAATCGTCTGATATATTCCAATTTAAAAATATTAAATCATCTGAGAACTTCTCGCCTAGTTAGCATGGATTTCCCCACTATGGTAGTTTATACTCAAGCCACTCTGCACATTTGGGACAAATACATTGAACTCTAAGCTACCGTCGGATGATTTTGCTTCTAGATGGCTTCCTACTGGAATTAGGTCGTCTTTTTCTGCATAGATTAGGGTAACACGGTAGCGGACACGCTTGTTCTTGTCCAAGGCTTTTCGTACCAAGGTTTCAAAATAATTCTGACCTGTTGAGGTAGAATCATTGGCTTGATTAGACCAGGCTGTTTGAACCGCTATGTTTTTTGGATTGCTTGTTGAGGCATCGAATCCAGCTAGACCACCAATCAAGGCATAGCCAAGCAGATGTCCACGATCAACTGCATGATCATATTCCCCTGGCAAATCATGAATTTGGTGCCAACCAGCAGGAGTCCATGATGTACGCCCATTACCAGTTGCTTCACGATCCTTATACTGACGTGTTGACTTAGCCAATAGGGCATTGGCTACGGTTGGAACCGTTTCTCCCTGCACAGTCTTAGTCTTATTATCCCCATAAGGTGCACTAGCGACCGAAGCATCTAAATCAGTCTTATTGCCGTTGATCAGAAAAGCTCCAGCTCCATTCCATTCAATGGAATTCCCAAGTTGTTTCCTTACTTTCTCCGTCAATACCGAACTAGCCAGCTCCTGGCTAGGTGTAAACTCGCTTGCTTGCGACTGATTGACATAATAAGAATAGTTTGCAGCATTGTCGCTGCTCGTATTATTTAAAAAGTAGCCACCACCAACTACAACAATAGTAGCTAACAAACTTAGTAGGCTCATAGCCTGTTTCTTTACATTTTTCTTCGCCATAAAATCTCCCATCAAAAAAGTAGGTTGCCCTACTTTCCTGTAAATTTATTGATTAAATCCTGCCATTTTGCAGGGGATAGGACTGCAAATAAATTATCCCCATCACCAATGACACCATAGCCTACCATAAGTCCTAGAGCAAAAACAAGTAGGGCTAAAAGTGCTACGATAGCAACCAAAAGCAGATTTTTTCCAACATAGTTCAGATTTTCCTTAAACATTTTCACTTTCTCCACTTACACGTCTGATGTCAGAGCCAAGTCCTGCCAATTTCTCATGGAACCGATAATAACCTCGGTCCAAGTGGGACAATTTACCAACAATCGTTTCACCTTCAGCGACCAAACCTGCCAAAATCAAGGCTGCACTTGCCCGCAAATCCGTTGACATCACCTGGGCACCCTGCAAGGTCTGACCACCTGTAATGATAGCTGTATCACGCAAAATTTCTGAATGCAAGTCCATCCGACGCATCTCTTCTAGATGCTGGAAACGATTTTCAAATACTGTTTCAATCATGGTTGATTCCCCCTTGGCAACTGCCATGAGAGCCGTAAACTGAGCCTGCATATCTGTTGGGAAACCTGGATGAGGCAAGGTTTTTACAGTTACGGGTTTAAGTTTATCCACTTGCGAACGAACTCGGATGCCCCCTTCTTCTTCTGTCACTTCAACACCCATTTCTAGCATCTTAGATATGAGAGGACGGTTGTGTTCCCAGACAGCATCCTTGACCAAGACATCTCCGCCTGTCATTGCTGCAGCCACCATAAAGGTCCCTGCTTCAATTCGGTCTTGTACTACTTGGTGTTCAGCTCCATGCAGTTGGTCAACACCTGTGATGGTAATGGTTTCTGTACCAGCACCCTTGACCTTGGCACCCATTTTATTGAGGAGAATAGCCAAGTCAACGATTTCTGGTTCCCGCGCAGCATTTTCCAAAACAGTCGTACCTTGAGCAAGCGTTGCAGCCATCATTAAGTTTTGCGTAGCCCCAACACTTGGGAAATCAAGATAGATATGAGCCCCCTGCAATTTCTCTGCACTCGCCTCAATATAACCCGCACGTTGCTTTATCTTGGCACCAAGTGCCTGCAAGCCCTTCAAATGCAAATCAATTGGACGACTACCAATGGTACACCCACCCGGCATGGATACCTTAGCATAACCATTTCGAGCCAAAATTGGCCCCAGAATGACAATAGAAGCCCGCATCTGGCTTACATACTTATAAGGTGTTTCGCTACCAAGTTTACCTGTTGCATCAATAGCTATAGTCTTTGTTTCCTCGTCAAATTTCACACGAACTCCTAAACCACGAACGACGTTGTTCATGGTATAGACATCTGACAAAATAGGCACTTGAGTTAATTTGGTCTGTCCTTGACTAGCTAATACCGTCGCTGCCAATAAAGGCAGAACAGCATTCTTTGCACCTTCGATTTCTACCTGACCCTTCAAGCCAGTTTTACTACCTTTAACAATAATTGTGTCCATTTACTATCCTTTTCTTACTTAAATCATATACTTGCAAATGAGCGCCCCACCACCAACAATTCCAAGAAAAAGTTGGATACCAGGTAGCCCAGAGCAATGGCTAGAAAGAGAATGAGCAGGTTGATTTTCTGCTGGTTTTCTCCAGTAACCTTTAACCACCGTGACCAGTCAACTGTTGTCACCAAAAGATGATGGGCCAGATAGATAAACAGTATGTGACTAAAAAATTGTAAAATTGAAATAATCATGCTTCCATTATACCATGAAAACGAAAAATGGGACTGAACCAAGTCCAATCCCATCTCTTTTAGTGTGTTAATGTTTACCAACTCGAATACGGTTAATGGCCCTTTGAAGTGCAACTGTAGCACGTTTTTCCAAATCAGCATTGTGGGCCTTATAAGCTTCTTCAAGCTCTCTTTCAGCTCGCAACTTAGCCCGCTCTGCACGACTGATATCAATATCGCGCTCACGCTCTGCTGAGTCCGAAATTACCGTAATCATATTTTTATTGATTTCAATAATCCCACCATTGACGGCAATCCAGTCCACGTGATTTTCATCATCAACACGGCGGACTTTCATTTCATCGATTTCCAAAACGGCAATCAGTTCCTCATGCCCGGGATAAATTCCCATCTCACCTTCGACAGTCTTTACCAAAACAAAGGCTGCATGGTGGTCATATTTCATTCCATCTGGTGTCACAATTTGAACAGTCATTTGTTCCATAGGCCACCTCTTAGAATCTCATTTTTGCAGCTTTTGCGACTACATCCTCAATCGAACCGACATTTCGGAAGGCATCTTCTGGCAGATGATCATGTTTGCCATCTAGGATTTCCTTAAAGCCTTTCACTGTTTCAGCTACTGGCACATAAGAACCTGGCATACCTGTGAATTGCTCAGCAACGTTGAAGTTTTGAGATAGGAAGAATTGAATACGACGTGCGCGACCAACCAAGGTCTTCTCTTCGTCAGACAATTCATCCATACCAAGAATAGCAATAATATCTTGCAATTCTTGGTAACGCTGAAGAACACGTTTGACTTCCATAGCAACTACATAGTGTTCTTCCCCTACGATTTGTGGAGAAAGTGCACGAGATGAGGATGCCAAAGGATCTACTGCTGGATAAATACCAAGCTGGGTCAATTTACGCTCCAAGTTAGTCGTTGAATCCAAGTGGGCAAAGGCTGTTGCTGGCGCAGGATCCGTATAGTCATCGGCAGGCACATAGATAGCCTGGATAGATGTAACAGAACCTTTCTTGGTTGAGGTAATCCGTTCTTGTAATTGACCCATCTCCGTCGCAAGTGTTGGCTGGTAACCAACGGCTGACGGCATACGACCCAAGAGGGCAGATACTTCTGAACCAGCCTGCGTGAAACGGAAGATATTGTCGATGAAAAGAAGCACATCCTGACCTTCCACATCACGGAAGTATTCCGCAATGGTCAAACCAGTCAGAGCAACACGCATACGGGCACCTGGTGGCTCATTCATCTGACCAAATACCATGGCCGTTTTTTCAATAACACCTGATTCCTTCATTTCCCAATACAAGTCGTTCCCTTCACGAGTACGCTCACCAACACCGGTAAATACAGAAATACCACCGTGTTCTTGGGCAATGTTATGAATCAATTCTTGGATAAGAACGGTCTTACCAACACCGGCACCACCGAAGAGACCAACCTTACCACCTTTTAGATAAGGAGCCAAGAGGTCAATTACCTTGATACCTGTTTCCAAAATTTCGCTTGAAGTAGATAGTTCATCAAAAGCCGGTGCTTTCTTATGGATTGGCTCACGTTCAAAATCAGCTGGGAAAGGCTCATCAAGGTCAATGGTATCTCCCAAGACATTGAAGACACGCCCCAAGGTTTCCTTACCGACTGGAACAGAGATGGGACGACCTGTATCGAGAACTTCCATCCCACGTGTCAATCCATCCGTTGATTCCATGGCAATGGTCCGTACAACGCCATCACCAAGTTCCAAAGCAACTTCAAGCACAACTTTTTGCTTGGAATCATCATTTTTATATACAACGAGTGCGTTGTTAATCTCAGGAAGTTTATCTTCTGCTGCAAACGCAACGTCTACAACTGGTCCGACAACCTGAGTAATTTTGCCTGAACTCATTCTATTTCCTCTATTTCTATTACTCAAGGGCTGAGGCACCTGCTACAATCTCAGTAATTTCCTGAGTGATAGCTGCCTGACGAGCCCTATTGTATTGAATTGTCAAATCGTTAATGACATTCTTAGCATTATCCGTTGCTGTCTGCATGGCCGTCATACCAGCCGCATTTTCAGCAGTTTTGGCATCCAAAATCGCTCCGTAAATGGTTGATTCTGCATATTGGGTCAACAATTGCTCCAGAATGACTTCACGGTTTGGCTCCAATTCAAAAGTAGATGTATAACCATCTGCTTCATTATGGTCCAAATCCTCAACAGGAAGCATCTGCTGGACACGCACCTGACTGGTCAAGCTATTGACATGGTGGTTATAACAAACATACAACTCATCAAAAAGTTCATTCTTATACATTTCAACAGACTTAGAAATGATTTTTTGAACCTCTTCAAAGCTTGGATTGTCCGCCAGACCACGCAATTCAAAGACTGGATTGATACCACGGGCACGGAAAAAATCAGCCCCCATACTACCAATGGCAATAATTTCATACTCATCTTTTGAGTCGTGGTCCTGTTCAATCATCCCCATCACAGCCTTCAAAATACTGGAATTATAAGAACCCTTTAATCCACTGTCCGATGTGATGACAATATAACCAGATTTTTGAACTGGACGGCGAATCAGCATTGGATTGCTTGTATCTGAAGCCATCAATTCTCCACGCAAGAGGTCCGTTGTAATCTGACGAACCTTGCTTGCGTAGATCTGAAAGGATTGGGCTAATTGCTCGGATTTGGCTAGTTTAGATGCCGAAACCATCTGCATGGCACCGGTGATTTGACTGGTTTTCTTAGTAGATGCAATTTTTGACTTGATTTCATTGAGAGAACCTGCCATCATTCACTCCTTTACTTAAAGACAGACTGGTCTTTGAAGGCTTGAATAGCAGCATTCAACTCATCTGTATCGGGAAGGTCTTTCGTCGTACGAATGACATCCAAAAGACTATCATAGTGCAAATCAAAATATGCGTATAGCTCTTCTTCAAATGCCAAAATATCATCAATTGGCACTGAATCCAAGAAGCCATTTGTCAAAGCATACAAAATCAAAACCTGTTTTTCAACTGGAAGTGGCTTATGCAAGGGCTGTTTCAAAACTTCGACAGTACGACGACCTCGGTTGAGTTTGGCCTGAGTTGCTGCATCCAAATCGGAACCAAATTGCGTAAACGCCTCTAATTCACGGTAAGAAGCCAAGTCGATACGAAGGGTACCAGCAACCTTTTTCATGGCCTTGATTTGAGCCGAACCACCTACACGAGATACGGAAGAACCCGCATCAATGGCTGGACGGATACCAGAGTTGAACAAATCGTCCTTCAAGAAAATTTGTCCATCCGTGATTGAAATCACGTTAGTCGCTATATAAGCTGAAATATCACCTGCCTGGGTTTCGATAAATGGCAGAGCTGTAATGGAGCCACCACCTAACTCATCTGAAACCTTGGCTGAACGCTCAAGCAAGCGGCTGTGCAAGTAGAATACATCACCTGGGTAAGCTTCACGACCTGGAGGACGACGAAGCAAGAGGGACAATTCACGGTAAGCAACCGCCTGTTTTGACAAATCATCATAGACAATCAAAACGTGCTTGCCTTCATACATAAACTCTTCTGCCATGGCAACACCGGCATAAGGAGCCAAGAATAGCAATGGAGAAGGTTGAGAAGCAGATGCTGTTACTACGATTGTGTAATCCAAGGCACCATATTGGCGAAGGGTTTCAACTTGCGTACGAACTGTTGATTCTTTCTGACCAATGGCAACGTAGATACAAATCATATCCTTGCCTTTTTGGTTGAGAATAGCATCAATGGCTACAGATGTCTTCCCTGTCTGACGGTCACCGATAATCAATTCACGCTGACCTCGACCAATTGGAACCAAAGCATCAATAGCCTTAAGACCAGTTTGCAACGGCTCATTTACTGATTTCCGTTGCATAACACCTGGCGCTGGGTACTCGATTGGACGGGTTTTAGTCGTACGAATGTCACCAAGACCATCCACTGGTTGCCCAAGTGGATTGATGACACGACCAATCAAGGCTGAGCCAACTGGCACTTCCATGATTTTACCAGTCCGACGAACAACAGACCCCTCACGGATATCTGTAAATTCACCAAGAATGATGATACCAACATCGTTGGTTTCTAAGTTTTGGGCCATACCAATGGTGCCATTTTCAAATACCAAAAGCTCTCCACTCATGGCATTGTCAAGACCTTGCGCACGGGCGATACCGTCACCAATGTAGGTTACGACACCAGTTTCTGTATAGTCAAAGTCAGGCTGAAAGCCTTCAATTTGTTGTTTTAGTAAAGCGCTAATTTCTTGTGCATTTATCAAAAGAACACCACTTTCTATTTTCTAAAGTTTTTTTCTAACATCCTTCAATTGTGTCCGAACACTTGCATCGATGACCTTGTGGTTAACACTCACAATGAAACCACCAAGTAGACTTTGGTCTAATTCTTCGATGATAGTTCGTACACGCAAGGAGAATCGTTCTTCCACTAACTGACGTAGTCGATCTTTTTGCACCTCAGTCAAGGGATAAACGGAAACCACATGGGCTTCAAATTCATTTTTAAATTTACTGATTTGTAAACGGACACGCTCTAGTGTTTCCAGTAGCAAGTCTGCATGCCCATCACGAATAATATCCTCAATCAAATCATTGATTTGCCAGAAACTTGATTGGCGAACGGTTCGTACGAATGCAGCTTTTTCCTCTCTTGATACCGTAGCAGACAACAAAAGACGATTAAGCTTGCTATCATGGATAATCGTAATCAATTCAGAAAGCTGGTCATACATTTCCCAAATTTCTGCATGATCACTGACTTTTTCAACAAATGATAGAGCGTATTTTTGCACAAGGGCATTTTCTCTAGCGTTCATCTACTTTTCTCCCAGCTTATCCAAATAACGATCAATCAAATTGCTGTGGGCTGCCTGGTCTAGGTCTTCTAAAATGATTTTACCTGCCAAATCAACAGCTAATTCAGCGACTTGAACACGCAAGTTTTCTTGGGCTTCACGCTTCTCAGCTTCGATTTCCATCTGCGCTTTTTGTTTCAAGCCTTGGATTTCAACTTCTGCCTGTTCAAGAAGACGTTTTTTCTCTAGTTTCGCTCGCTCAATAGCGTCTTGAATGATTTTTTGTCCTTCAACACGACCTTGAACCAATTCCTGTTCCCGTTGTTGAACCAGGTTTGAAGCAGCAGTTAATTTTTCTTCTGCCGCATCAATATCATTGGCAATCTTATTGGCACGTTCTTCAAAAATACCTGTAATTCGGTCCCAAGCGAATACACGAATAAGGATAATCAATATCGCAAAAGAAGCCGTTACGAGAATAAAGTTTCCAAGAACAGTGCTAGATTGCATTGCTAAAATTGTTGCCATATTTTTCTTTCCCTTTCTTACTCACCATGACCGTGGATTTTTTTGTTCAAGTACATGGATACCAGCATGACAAATACATAGCCTTGCAAACATGAAATGAAGACAGAGAAGCCTGTCCAGACAATGTTTAGTGCAAATGCAACTGGATAAGCTACTGCACTTTGTTGTGATAGCTGTAAAAGAAGTGAAACCAAAACCTCACCTGCGTAAATATTACCGTACAAGCGCAAGGCAAGTGAAGCAAGGTTGGTAATTTCTTCTAAAATGTTCATCGGAGTCATTGCCAAAGGGGTCACAAAATCTTTCAGATATTGCTTAACCCCTCTACGGCGCATACCCTCGACATGACAAAAAACAGTTGCAATGGCTGCTAGTCCAAAATCGTAGGCCATGTTGGCTGTCGGAGATGTCCACAAATTATGACCTTCTGCTGTTTCCAACTTGGTCATCAAACCCAAGTTATTTGCTACCAAAAGAAAGGTGAAGACCGTGAAGAAGAACAAGGCGTACCTTTTAGCATCTTCATCTCCAAGATTTCCCTTAGTGAAATTGATGGTCAATTCGTACACGTACTCCAAAACATTCTGTTTACCTTTTGGCTTCAGTTCCATTCGGCGACTAGCCCAAAAAACAAGTAAGAAAATAACGGAAATGGTTATGATAGAAACCAATACCATGGTCAGGTCAAAGGTTACGGGACCAAGGGTAAGGGTTGGACTTAAATGTTCTTCCAATGGAGGTTCCCCCCTTTTCTATTTCTCTATTTTCTACTATTTCAAGACAAACATCATAGCCAAGGTTACGAAGAACGTTCCCTCGATAAAGGCAACACCCAAGAATACACCAGCCATTAACTTGCTTTGCATTTCTGGTTGACGTGCAGTCGAACTAAGGTAAGAAGCTACCAACAGTCCTTCACCAATACTTACACCAAGACAGGCCAAACCTAAAGCCAACGCGCCTAAATTCATAACGAATTCTCCTTTTAAAATTTAATACCATGTAAGGATACTCCTAAAACATCTATTTGTCAAGAAAATACCGCCTTTGAAAGCGTTTAATTCGCCATTGAAATAGAAAAAGAAAAGACCTGCTGTCTTTTCTTCCTATTTATATAGCAGAATCTATATGACTACTTTCTTCAATGAAACGTTTGGTCATATTTTCTCGATCAACCTGCTCCGTATCCAAAGTGATAGCCTCATCAGAAACCAGGTCCGTATCCGCAAAAAATTCAATATGATTTTGAAGATTGTGCAATTCAACTGGCGCATCTCCACCAAACTCTCCATCAAGATTGAGAAGAAGGCGGCTGTCGGAACTAAGGTTTTCGATAGATAAAGACCTTGTCTTGATATACTCAATTAAATCACTCTCAATATGCTTCCCACCATCTAAAACTTGACCAATTAACTGAAGGATTTCAAAGAGATTGCCTGTTTTTACCATTATCAGGGTAAAATTCCCATCATCCAACTTGGCATCTGGAACAATTTGCTCAAAACCACCAATAGAATTAGTTAAGGCGACAAATATCATGGAAATGGATCCTTCAAATCTTCCCCCATCGTGCGTCACTCGTACAGGTGTAAATTGGACTTGTGGCAAAAGCTCCGCCCCCTTGACCACATAAGCCAAATAGCCAAACATTGTTTTGAGCTGACTTGGCACACTGTAAGTCAATTCTGTCAGAGTTCCTGCGGCAGCGATGTTAATGAAGTAATGTTCTTGATAAAGTCCATTTTTTTCATTCTTTGCCAAGCCAATATCCATCAAAATCGTTTGTTTTTTCCCAATCAGCTTGGCTGCTTCGATCGGGTTGCCACGAGGTACCTTGAGTGCACGCGCATAGTCATTGGTCGTTCCTGTTGGAATAATAGCCATCTTTGGTCTATTTTCAAGGGGAGCAATTCCGTTGACCACTTCATTGATGGTGCCATCTCCTCCTGCTGCGATGACTAGGTCAAAGCCCGCCTCTGCTGCTCTTTTCGCCTCATTTTTTGCTGAATCTTTTGCGGCCGTTGTCTGAAAAGCAGAGGTTTCATAACCGAAACCTTCTAAAATTTCTAGTACGTCTGCCACATTTTTTTTCATGATTTCCTGACCTGAGGTAGGATTGTAAATCAATCTTGCTCGCTTGCGTTCTTCCATATCCTATACCTTAAAGGCTTTCTAACCAAGCCTCATCTTTTATTTCAATTCCTAACTCTTGGGCCTTGGCCAACTTGCTTCCTGCGTCAGCACCTGCGACAACTAGGTTGGTCTTCTTGGAAACAGAGCCTGCTACCTTGGCACCCAAAGCTTCTAGCTTAGCTTTGGCCTCGCCCCGCTTCATCCGTTCCAACTTACCAGTTAATACGACCGTAAGTCCAGACAAGGCAGCATTTTCATCCGCTACCTGTCCCAGATAAGCCAAGTTTACGGCATTTTCCTTAAGTTCAGCTAAAAGTTGCTGGGCACCTGAGCTGGCAAAGAAGCTGGTCAAGGACTTGGCTATTACCTGACCCAATCCTTCTAGGGAAGCAATTTCCTCCTGACTGGCTTGAGCTAGGGCTTCCAAGTCGCCAAAGTTTTCTAGCAAAATCTTGCTGGCCTTGCTGCCGACATGGCGAATACCCAAACCGAACAAGAGCCGTTCTGCTGAATTTCCTTTTGATGTCTGAATGGCCTGATAGAGCTTGTCAGCTGATTTTTCTTTGAAGCCTTCCAAGGTCAATAGGTCATCAACAGTTAATTTATAAATATCAGCAACATCGTGTACCAAGCCGGCTCCAAAGAGTTTTTCTACAATAGAAGATCCCAGACCTGCAATATTCATGGCATCACGGCTGGCAAAATGCTCCAACTTACTCATCAACTGACTTGGGCAAATGGGATTGATACAACGAAGGGCCACTTCATCTTCGTAATGCTGCAAGTCGCTCTGACAAGACGGACACTGGCTTGGAACAGGCATCACTTCCTGCTCAGACCGATACTTGTCCACCACTTTCAGAACAGCAGGGATAATGTCCCCTGCCTTGTAAACAATGACCGTATCACCAATACGAATGTCTTTTTCTGCAATGTAATCCACATTGTGCAGAGTGGCACGGCTAACAGTCGTGCCAGCTAACTGAACAGGGCTGAGGTTGGCTGTGGGAGTGACGACACCTGTTCTACCAACCGTCCAATCAACAGACAGGATTTGGGCTTCTTTTTCCTCAGCTGGAAACTTGTAGGCCACTGCCCAACGAGGGGCCTTAACAGTAAATCCTAATTCCTCTTGGATAGCTAGGTCATTGACCTTAATGACGATACCGTCGATTTCATAGGGCAAATCTTCTCGCCGCTCTGCCATTTTTTCAATAAAAGCCCAAACATCGTCCATGCTGTCGGCCAACTGGTAGTCGTGGTTGGTCACAAAGCCTAGACTATCCAGCTTTTCCAGCACTTGTGACTGGCTGGTCGCTTCAGACGGACTAGCCTCTTGGTAGAGGAAAGTAGCAAGGCCACGCTGGGCCACAACTCCCGTATCCAGCTGGCGAAGGGTCCCCGCCGCTGCATTACGTGGATTGGCAAACTCAGCCTCTCCTGCCTCCTGACGTTGTTGGTTGACGCGGTCAAAAGAGGCTTTGGGCATATAGCACTCGCCACGGACAGTAATATCAACTGCTTGAGGTAAGGTCAAGGGAATATCTGCCACACGCTTGAGGTTTTCCGTGATATTCTCACCGACACTACCGTCACCACGTGTCGCACCTACTACTAGATTGCCTGCTTCATAGGTCAGGGAAATGGACAGGCCGTCAATCTTGAGTTCGCAGATGTAGGTCGCTTGTGGAAATTCCTTGCGAACACGTTGGTCAAAGGCATCTAATTCTTCACGCGAAAAGGCATCCTGCAAGCTAAAAAGAGGATAGACATGGCTGTATTTTTCAAAGCCGTCTAAAATTTTGCCACCAACACGATGGGTAGGACTATTTGGCAAAACCAATTCTGGATGGGCTGTTTCCAGTTCCACCAATTCTCGATAGAGTTTGTCGTATTCGGAATCAGACACGCTTGGTTTGTCTGTGCGATAGTATTCGTCGGCATATTTGTTAAGTAAGTCTACTAATTCTGATATTCTTTTTTCCATAAGACAATTATACCACGACTTAAGATGGCAACTGAAGATTTTAGTTTTGAATTAGGTTAGGAAATTTTAGATACATTTGAGCAAAAAAGAGTATAATAGATATATAAAATTTTGGGAGGTGCCTCGTGGCTATCACATATAAACGACAAGACGATTTGGAAAAAATGCTGGAAGAATTTGCATCCTTTGACAAACTCGAGGAAGTTGAATTTCCAGACCCAACAAGCACTGAAAAAAATAAGCAGAAAGTTGACGATAAGTAAGGATGTTTGGATTTGAGCAACTGCCCTCTTCTGTTTTACAGTCGGGGGCTATTTTCCTATCAATTATCATTGAAGCTCTGCCCTTTGTTCTAATAGGTTCAGTTATTTCTGGTTTCATTGAGGTCTTTGTCACACCTGAAAAGGTGGTCAGATTTCTACCTAAGAATACCTTTTTAGCCATCCTCTTCGGGACCTTTCTGGGCTTTGTTTTTCCTTCCTGCGAATGTGGGATAGTCCCTATTGTGAATAGGCTCTTAGAAAAAAAAGTGCCTAGCTATACTGCTATTCCATTTCTAGTGACTGCCCCCCTTATCAATCCCATTGTCCTTTTTGCAACCTATACTGCGTTTGGAAATTCTTGGCTTCTGGCTGCCTATCGTGTTCTAGGATCTATCTTGGTCGCACTCGTCCTTGGTCTGGTCCTTGGCTTTTGGGTCAAAGAACCGATTAAAAACCAACAGACTGCCTGCCAACCGACCCATGATTTTTCAGATAAAACCAACTGGCAAAAAGTCGGACTAGCTTTTATTCATGCCATTGATGAATTTTTCGATACAGGTCGATACTTGGTCTTTGGTTGCCTCTTTGCTAGTTTAGTACAGGTCTATGTTCCAACAGCTATCTTGACTTCGATTGGTCACAGCCCTCTATCAGCTATCTTGCTCATGATGGGACTTGCCTTTCTGCTCTCCCTTTGTTCTGAAGCAGATGCCTTTATCGGTGCATCTTTTCTATCCAGCTTTGGTCTAGCTCCCGTCATGGCCTTCCTTGTCATTGGACCAATGGTAGATGTCAAAAATCTGCTCATGATGAAGCGTTACTTCACAGGTAAATTTATTCTGAGCTTCGTTACTATTAATTTCCTGGTTATCCTTGGCTACTGCATCATTCTAGGAGGGCTTGTATGATTCGATTTTTAATTCTCGCAGCTTATTTTGAAATGACCATGTACCTCTATGTATCAGGCAAACTAGACCAGTATATCAATCTGCACTACACCTATCTAGCCTATCTGTCTATGATACTTTCCTTTATCCTAGCCATGGTTCAACTCTATGTCTGGGTAAAAGACATTGAAACACATAGTCATTTGACAAAAAAATCAGCCAGATTTGCAAGTATCTTGCTCCTCATCCTTCCGCTTACAGTTGCCTGGCTCTTTCCAACAGTTAGTTTAGATGCTACTTCTGTGGCGGCTAAAGGCTATCATTTCCCCCTAGCTGCTGAAAATGACACAGCTACTCAGGCTCAGGAAGGAACCAGCGTCCAGTACCTCAAGCCTGATACATCCATCTATTTTACAAAGTCAATTTACCAATCTGAGATGCGCGCAATAGCAGACCACTATTTAGCTCAAGATGAAATAGAGGTGACAAGTGATAATTACATGGAGGTCATGGAGGCCATCTATGACTATCCAAATGAATTTGCCGGTAAAACAATTGAAATGGTCGGATTCGTTTATAATGATCCAGACAAGACTGACCAGCAATTTCTCTTCCGTTTTGGCATAATCCATTGTATCGCCGATTCTGGTGTCTATGGTCTACTCTCTACAGGAGCTTCGCAGACTTTTCCTAACAACAGCTGGGTCAAGGCCAGCGGAAAAATTAAGATTGCTTACCATCATTCCTTAAAACAAAGCCTGCCGACACTGGAACTGGAGCAAATAGAAGAAATCCAGCAACCTGAAAATCCCTACGTTTATAGAGTATTTTAGAAAAATGAAGTCATAAAGTGAATTTTCTGACAATTTATGCTATAATGAGATTTATACTCAATAGAATAGGAAAGAATTTATGTCATCACATGTATTGTTTACCATTTTTGGTGCTAGTGGCGACTTAGCCAAACGCAAGCTCTATCCATCACTTTTCCGTCTGTACAAGGCGGGACATATCAAAGAAAACTTTGCTGTTATTGGAACAGCTCGCAGACCCTGGACCAAGGAATTTTTTGAGCAAACCGTCATTGAATCACTAGGAGATTTGCCCGACACGCCACGTCAGGCTCATGAATTTGCAAGTCATTTCTACTACCAAAGCCATGATGTCAACGATACGGAGCATTATGTAGCTCTTCGAAAATTACAAGATGACTTGTGTGAAAAGTACGATACCCAACACAACAAGGTCTTCTTCTTATCCATGGCACCTGAATTCTTCGGAACCATTGCCAAACACCTCAAGTCTGAGAAGATCGTTGACGGACAAGGTTTTGAGCGTTTGATTATCGAAAAACCATTCGGAACAAGCCTTGCAACTGCAAGCAAACTCAATGATGAATTGGCTGCTGCCTTCGAGGAAGACCAAATCTACCGTATCGACCATTATCTTGGTAAGGAAATGGTGCAAAACATCTTCGCTGTCCGCTTTGCCAATATTATATTTGAACATATCTGGAACCGCGATTACATTGACAATGTCCAAATCACTTTCGCTGAGGCGATTGGGGTTGAGGACCGTGGTGGCTACTACGACCATTCTGGCGCCTTAAAAGATATGGTTCAAAACCATGCTCTTCAAGTCCTTTCTCTCTTGGCAATGGATAAGCCAGCCAGCTTCAAGGAGGAAGATGTCCGCGCTGAAAAGATCAAGGTCTTCCAACACTTACGTCAACCGTCAGACGA
Organism: Streptococcus sp. 29887; assembly: GCF_032595075.1. Classification (NCBI taxonomy): domain Bacteria; kingdom Bacillati; phylum Bacillota; class Bacilli; order Lactobacillales; family Streptococcaceae; genus Streptococcus; species Streptococcus iners. Next base: position 1,582,636 of record NZ_CP118735.1, read on the forward strand.
AGACCTCAAGCGCAACTTCATCCGTGGCCAATATGCTGCAGGTTCCATCGACGGAAAAGACTACGTTAGCTACTTGGACGAACCAAATATTGCAGAAGGTTCTCAGACGGAAACCTTCGCAGGAGGTGTCTTCTTCGTTGATACTGACCGTTTCCGTGATGTACCTTTCTTCTTCCGTACAGGTAAACGCCTGACAGAAAAGGGCACGCGCGTGACCATCACTTTCAAACATGCGGAAGATATTTTTGGTCAGCCTTCTGAAGCCAACGTATTGACCATCTTCATCCAACCAACCGAAGGCTTTATGCTCTCTATCAATGGTAAGGAAGTTGGTTCCCACTTCGCTCTTACTCCTGCCAAACTCAACTTCCGCCACAATGCAACGGCACTTGGTAATTCACCTGAAGCCTACGAAAAACTATTTTTCGATGTCTTGAACGGCGACTCTACCAACTTTAGCCATTGGGAAGAAGTTAAGGCAAGCTGGAGCTTGATTGACCGCATTGTTGATTTGTGGGCAAGCAACCAAGTCCCACTCCACACCTATCCAGCTGGAAGCATGGGACCACAAGCAGCCTTTGATTTGCTAGAAAGCTACGGCTGCAAGTGGGTATGGACTCCGGATGTATGGTATCGTGAACGTGGCTTATTGAAATAAAATAGAAAAACTGGAGCAATCCAGTTTTTTTCGGAGATATTTATGACTGAATTAAACACCATTCTCACCCAACTCCAAGCAGCCAGTCATACTGGCACCCTCAAGCGCTATGAAAAAATTGGCGAAACCAATCCCTACTACGGCGTTCCTATGGGAGCTATTTCTGGTATCGCCAAGGCCTATAAAAATCGACTGGACTTGTTTGCCCCACTCTGGCAAACAGGTGTCCTAGAAGCACAATATTTAGCCATTCAAATTGCAAAAAATAAGCCTGACCAGCTTCTCCAAGCTGACCTAGAGAATTGCCTCAATGAACAAATTTCGGTCAATGTTCTCGATAAGTTGGCTTCCATTATCCTCAGCAAACGAAAAGACAGCAGGGTTTGGGAAGAAGACTTGCTTGCCAAAGACGAGGCCATCTTTAACAGACTAGGCTGGTTTCTCCGCGCCAAATACTTTGCGGGTAAAACGGCTTCAAATCAAGAAATTGAAGAAACTCTAGAACATATTCGCCTGCATTTACAAACCGCAGACCCACAGGTTCAATGGACCATGAACCAATGCTTAGTGGAGATTGCAGTTGCCTATTCTGACTACCTTGAACAGGGCCTTGCAATCGGTCAAGAATTGGCAGTTTATGCGGATATGAAGGTGCCAAAGGGCTGTACTTCTGCCTATGCACCCGACTGGATTGAGGCATTATTAAGGAGGAAATGAGATGCAACATAAAGGAACTCAGGTATTAGAAACCCAACGCCTAGTCTTACGCCCCTTTCAAGCAAGCGATGTTGAATCAGTTTTCCAAAACTGGACTTCAGATGAAAAGGTTACCACCTATCTGACCTGGCCAACTCATCAGACACTCCAAGATACTGAAGACTATGTCCAGTTCTGTCTTCAATCCTATTCACAAGAAAAAGCGTACAGGTGGGCTATTGAATTCAAAGAAAGTCAGCAACCCATTGGAGATATTTCCGTCGTCAGTCTAGATGAACGGGTACATGCTGCTGAATTGGGCTGGGTGTTAGGTAGTAAATGGTGGGGACAAAATTATATGCCAGAAGCCCTTGAAGCAGTCACTCACTTTCTGCTGGAAGAAGTTGGTTGTTTACGGATTACGGCTGTTCACGATAGTGAAAATCGTCCTTCTGGTCGTGTCATGGAAAAAGTCGGTATGACCTATGAAGGAACTCTCCGCCAAGCCGCTCGAAATAATCGTGGTATTGTTGACATTGCTGTTTACTCACTGCTACATACAGATAGAAAAAGTCGCTAGTTTTTCAACTAACGACTTTTTTCTATACCAATCCTTCCAAAAGTCCACGCATGAACTCTTCGGATTTAAATTCTCCGATGTCATCAATTTTCTCACCGAAACCAATTAGCTTAACTGGTATATCCAGTTCCTGACGGATGGCAAGGACAACACCACCCTTGGCTGTACCGTCTAGCTTGGTCAAGACTAGACCAGTCAAGGGAGTAATTTTTGCAAATTCCTTGGCTTGACTGAGGGCGTTTTGTCCTGTCGAGGCATCTAGCGCTAACAGCGTTTCATGCGGTGCTTCAGGCAGCGTTCGTTTAATGATACGGCCGATTTTTTCCAGCTCTGCCATAAGGTTGTCTTTATTCTGCAAGCGACCTGCCGTGTCAATCATGAGAATGTCCACGCCTTCTGCCACGGCACGTTTGACCCCGTCAAAGACCACACTGGCTGGGTCTGACTTTTCAGGACCAGTCACTACTGGCACATCAACACGGCGGCCCCACTCGACCAACTGAGCCACCGCACCTGCACGGAAGGTGTCCGCCGCAACCAGCATAACCTTCTTGCCAGCCTGCTTGTACTTGTAGGCCAACTTACCGATAGACGTCGTCTTCCCAACCCCGTTAACACCGACAAAGAGCATGACCGTTAGGTCGTCTTGGAAGTTGATCTGCTCGCTGAATTGACCGTCTTTTTCGTAAATATCCACCAATTTTTCGATAATCACACGACGGAGTTCATCTGTCTTTTTAGCCTTCTGTAGTTTGGCTTCATAGCGGAGCTCCTCTGTCAGTGTAGAGGCTACTTGCACGCCTACGTCTGACAAAATCAACATTTCTTCCAATTCTTCGAAAAATTCTTCGTCTACTGAACGGAAATTAGCAAAGAATTCGTTAAGTCTTGCACCAAAGCCTGTACGCGTCTTTTTCAAGGTCCGCTGGTACTTGTCCTGCTCACTTTCCTCCTCGACTTGAGCGATTTCCTGAACAGGCTCTTCTTTGGCCTTGGTTTGAATGGCAGGGTCAAAACCTTGTTCCTGCGCTTCTTTAACTCGAGCTGCAGCAGCTTCCTTTGCCGCATAATATTGGGCCATCATGTCTAGCGTACGCTGTTTCTGTGCTTCTTGCTCAGCATTCAAGTCAGTTGGTCCTGGACTATCTTGTTCAGGAATAGTTGACTCCGTTTCAGATACTTCAGTGTCCTTTTCAGAAACCAACTGCTCTACTTCAAGTTCTTCAACAACTTCTTCTCTAGGCTCTTCTTGAGCCTTTTGTCCAAATAATCGATCGAATAATCCCATACTAGTCCTCGTTCAATACATAGTGTTCAACAGCCCAGGCAATGCCGTCCTCATCATTGGTCTTAGGCAAGACTACCTTGGCGGCAGCTTTTATCTCATCTGTGGCATTAGCCATAGCAACACCCATACCAGCCCATTCAATCATAGAAAGGTCATTGCCTTCATCGCCACAAGCCATGACTTCTGACTGGTCAATTCCAAGATGACCAATCAACTTAGCCAAACCATTTGCCTTGTGGACACCTTTGGGGCTCCACTCAAGCAAAATATCACGCGATTTAAAAATCTCAAAACGTTCGTGCATTTCCGCAGGAATTTTCGGAATTTGTGCATCCAAGAAATCTGCATCTACTGCTGATACTGCCTTATTGTACACAAAGTCCTCTGGCAATTCGTCATCAGTCACCTTGATTTTATTCAAAAGGGGGTTAGCAGTTAAATAGAGAGATTCGTGGGCAGCTGGTAGAGAGTATACATCCCCTCCATAGACTGCATCAAGGGGTAAATCTAGTTCATTAGTCACCTGACGAATGGCACGGACTTCCTCAATGGTAAAGCCCACCTTATCCAAAACCCGACCTGTATTTTCTTGAACCAGACCACCATTAAAGGTAATGGAGTACTGTTTTTCACCCAGCAAATCTAATTCTTCCAAAAAAACGCCAATGGCTTGCAAGGGGCGTCCTGTAGTCAAAACCACATAGACCCCCTGATCACGCGCAGCTTGTAGAGCTTTTTTATTTGCCTCTGAAATCCGTTTATCAGATGTCAGAAGCGTTCCATCTAAATCTAATGCGATTAACTTAATTACCATTTACTAATTCCTCCATGTAGGCCATCACGGCTTCTTCATTACAATGCCCAATAACCAAGTCTGCTTGTGTCTTGACTTCATCAACTGCATTTGCGGTCGCAACAGAAAAGGTTGCCAGCTTCATCATTTCTAGGTCATTTTGGTTATCTCCGAAGGCAATCAAATCCTTTCCAGACAAGCCAAAGTACTTGCATAAATGCGATAAACCAATTCCCTTATGAACACCTGACAAGATAATGTCGATTGAGGTAAAGCCCGTCGTGACAGCAGTCAATTGTTGAAAATGATTATTGATCCAGTCTTGCGCTTCTGTACGTATATCCTCATCAATATAGAGATTTAATTTAATAATATCCTCAGAAACATCCTCAAAACGTGGAAGCAAAACAATATCTTGGTAATAGTCTGATAGGACCTGATATAGATCATCTTCAACCGTATCCAACATATAAGAAGCCTTCAGACCAGATAGGGTGATATGCTGAGGTTTAACATATCCGCTCTTAAGCAGTTCATCCACCAAGGATAGATAGGTTGCCGGTTTAATGGGCTCATCCATGTAAATCGTCTGATTACCATACAGAACTACTGCTCCATTTTCTGCAACCAGGGCAATATCATCTAAGAAATCCTCGAACAAGAGTTTCAAACCTGGTAGAGAACGGCCACTTGCAGCAACAAACAGATAGCCCTCCGTTTTAAATTGAGCAAGTAGGCGGCGAAAACGCTCCTTGTCAAAATGATGATCCTCTCTTAGAAAGGTCCCATCCATATCGCTTGCAATTATTTTTTTATACAACATACAGTTCCCCTTATTTCTTCTATTATACCATAGTTCCTTTCAAATTCGAAGACTTGCTTCTCTCTTCCTTTGGTCCAGTAAAAGTAAAAACCAGCGGTACCCCACTGGTTTTACTTATTCATAATCCCTTCACTGCAAAATAATGTCCACTTGGGCTGGCAAAATTAAAGTTAGGGAATGGTTCTGCATTGACTGCGCTACACGTGTCTGTCAAGCCTGAAATACGTTTTTGAAGTCCCTCAATATCATCTGTTTCAAACAAAATGCTAGGCTTCATATCAATCACCTCTGGTGACACTTGACGAATAAACTCATTTGCGTAAACAGTGATGGTTGTCGTTGCTTCTGGATGTGGCTTCATATCAAAAGTTTCATAGCCCATCATCTCAGCTTCATTGAAGATTGTGAAACCAGCATCGCTCCAAAAAGCCTTCTCAGCAGCAACATCATCCACATAAAACATCAATCCAAATTCTTTTGTAAACATCATTTCTCCTTCTATTTATAAGGGCAATTTTTGCCAAGCTTACTAGCTTTGATCCACATTATCAGCCTTCTCTAGGCTTGGTAGAACTGGTATTTCTGACAATTCCTTTTTCAAACTCTTTATTTCGCTCTTTAATGTCAAGTGCTTGGTCAAACCAAGCAAATACTGGGAAACCATACCAAGTAAAAGTGAACCAATCATCACCAAAATCAAGGGCATTCTAAATTGGCCGAACAAGTAATTGACAACAACTTCCTGACGATTAGCCAAAGAAAGAACGACTGTCAAAATAATGACAAGCAGCAATCCAATAAGCGATAATCTCTGTTTCATCCTAACTCCTTTTCTACTATGACAGTCTAGCATAAGAAGACTGACTTGGCAAGGAAGTCAACTTTCCACGTTGAAGAATTGGAATATAAAACCAAGCAGATTGTCTACCTCAACTTCCTATTTCCCTACTAAAACAGCCTAATTTTGATTTAAAGAAAAACGCCTGCCGGCAGTTCCCATTTTCAACTTAAAACGTGGGGTAACCCATTTATAAATAAAACCGCTTCCCTACGGTTCTCATTTCCAACCTAAAAAGGTCCAAAAAATGAATAAAAGGAAAGACCGTCTGCCGACGGTCCCTATTTCCGACCTAAAACAACCCGTCAGGGTTAAGGACAAACCAGCAACGTACATTGCTAGTTTTCCTATTTCCCGATTAAAACAGCCCAATTTTGATTAAAAGAAAAACGCCTACCGGCGTTTCTCATTTCTAACCTAAAAAGGTCCAAAAAATGAATAAAAGGAAAGACCGTCTGCCGACGGTCCCTATTTCCGACCTAAAACAACCCGTCAGGGTTACGAACAAACCAGCAACGTACATTGCTGGTTTTCCTATTTCCAACTTAAAACGTGGGGTAACCCACTTATAAAGAAAACCGCTTACCAGCGGTTCAGAATGAAGACAAACATCTCGCTTGATGTTTGTCTTTTTCTGTTTATTGGTCTGATAGTCCGTCTTTTTGCCAGAATAGTGGCTATTTGGACAAAATAAAAAGGCTTCCCTGCCCTCATTTTTACCAATTTCTTGAGATTTAAACACGCCAAAGTCAGTCCAACCTTATCCTCCATTTTGGACTTGCCTTTCTCTCTTGTGTAACGAAGATTGTGGTACTCTTTGGCTGTCCCAAAGAGGCGTTCAATGGTTTCTTTCCGCTTCTGGTAGAGCTCCTTCATACCTTTCCTGTGCCGAATCTCTTCACAGCTTTCTAAAGCCTCTTTCCAAATGTGTCGAGTTACCACTTTCTGCTTGTTCTTGCTTTCTGTACAAATTGATAGAAGTGGACAAGTAGCACAGATAGCTGAGTCACTCTTATATTCCCGATAACCTTCTCTGGTTGTAGTGCGATAGGTTAAGACCTGATTCTCAGGACAGATATAACAGTCATAGTATTCATCATAGACAAAATCCTTCGAGCGTAGTTTCCCTTTCTTTCCTTTCGGTCGTGTATACGGAAAGACTGGAGTAATCTCTTGTTCTAGGAGGAAGCGAGCGATACTTGGGGTCTTATAGCCAGAATCGGCAACGAGAAAGCTAGGCTGAAAGGGTTGGAGTTTAGCGAAGAGTACAGGAAAGGCCTGGCTGTCATGGACATTGCCAGCCTCCACGCTATAAGCCAGAGCCCAACCATGCTTGTCACAAGCAACCTGAGCTGTATAAGCAAATACTTCCTTATGGTCCCCTTTATGAAACCAGCCACTTTCAGGGTCAGTTGTAGAAATTTTCTTAGCGATGGGTCCCTCCTCTTTTGCGGGCCCTAGCGGCTTTTTTGCATGCTTTTCTCTATCCCTGTTAATTTCAATCTCTAGCTGGTCACTCATAAACTTGGCTTGCTTTTCAATTTCACGATTGATGAATTTACGATTATTCGCCGCAGCCTTGATATGGGTACCGTCAATGAAAATTTCTGTTGGATCTATGAAGCCTGCATTGACGCAGAGACCTAAGATATGGGTGAAAATGCCTTCAATAACTTGTCTATCTTGAAAACGACGGACATAGTTCTTTCCGTAGGTAGTGAAATGAGGCACCTTATCATCCAGTCGAAGACCAAGAAACCAACGGTAGGCAGTATTGACTTCGATTTCCTTAATGGTTTGACGCATGGAACGAATGCCGAAGAGACACTGAAGGATTGGAATTTTAATGAGCAGAATAGGGTCAAGACTAGGACGCCCTGTATCATCGCTATAGCTATCTGCGACTAAGTCATAGATAAAGGAGAAGTCAATAGCTTCCTCTATTTGACGAAGGAGATGATCTTGAGGAACAAGGTCATCTAAACTGTAGAAACCAAATTGACCGCGATTGTAGTCTGGATTTTCTTTGTGTAACATAGCGATTCTCCCTCTGCTTATTAGCTAGTATTCCTATCTCTATTATACTACTTTACATATGAAAAAGCCGTTAGAAATATAATTCTAACGACTTTGTCTTCATTCTGAACCGCTTACCAGCGGTTCTCATTTCCAACCTAAAATGAGGCGTCAGCCTCGGGGGACAAACCAGCAACATGCGTTACTGGTTTTCCTATCTCCAACCTAAAAAGGTCCCCCGGACCTTGATATAAAGAAAAACGCCTGCCGGCGTTTCTCATTTCCAACTTAAAACGTGGGGTAACCCATTTATAAAGAAAACCGCTTGCCAGCGGTTCTCATTTCCGACCTAAAATGAGGCGTCAGCCTCGGGGGACAAACCAGCAACTTGCGTTACTGGTTTTCCTATTTCCAACCTAAAAAGGTCCCCCGGACCTTTTTAGCCACCCAGATATGCTTTTTTGACTTCTTCTGAGGCGAGGAGTTCTTTTCCTGTTCCTGAGAGGACGACTTTTCCTGTTTCTAGGACGTAGCCGCGGTCTGCGATGGCAAGGGCTTTGTTGGCATTTTGCTCAATCAAGAGAACGGTTGTTCCTTGTTTTTGGATATCTTGGATGATATCAAAAATTTCTTGAATGAAGATTGGGGCCAAGCCCATTGAAGGCTCATCAAGCAACAAGAGTTTTGGTTGGCTCATAAGAGCACGACCCATAGCCAACATCTGCTGCTCACCACCTGAAAGGGTTGCCGCATCTTGGTTCTTACGCTCTTCCAAACGTGGGAAGCGTGCGAAAATTTTCTTCAAGTTAGCTTGGTTTTCCTCGCGATTGTTGCGAAGAAAGGCACCCATTTCCAAGTTTTCCATAACGGTCAAGCCTGCAAAGACATGGCGTCCTTCTGGAACTTGTGACAAACCGTCCGCTACGATTTTACGGGCAGGAACTTTTTGAATTTCATTTCCAAGGAAAGAAATCGTTCCAGCTGACGGACGGACAAGACCTGAAATGGTACGGAGGATAGAGGTTTTACCAGCACCATTGGCACCGATCAAGGTTACAACTTCTCCCTCATTGACTTCAAAGCTGACATCTTTTACAGCCTCGATTACGCCATAGTTGACGGAAAGATTTTTAACTTCTAACATTGCCATTATGCTTCACCTCCAAGGTAGGCTTCAATTACGCGCTTGTTATTACGGATTTCTTCTGGAGTACCGTGGGCAATCAAACGACCGTATTCCAATACATAGATACGCTCCGTCACTTCCATAACCAAGCTCATATCGTGTTCAATCAAGATGATAGTAATGCCAAATTCTTCCTTGATTTTACGGATGAGTTGGGTCAATTCTGCCGTTTCCTGCGGGTTCATACCAGCCGCTGGCTCATCCAAGAAAAGAATTTTTGGATCAGTCGCAAGGGCACGAACGATTTCCAAACGACGTTGTTGACCGTAAGGAAGGTTCTTAGCCAGCGTATCCGCATCACCATCCAAATCGAAAATCTTCAAGAGGTCAATCGCCTTGTTTTTCAATTCTACTTCATTTTTATAAAATGCCGGAAGTCGCAAGAAACTTGCTAACACTTCAGATTTCCCGTGATTACCAAGACCAATCAATACATTTTCCAAAACCGTCATGTTTTTAAACAAACGGATATTTTGGAAGGTACGACCGAGACCTAGAGAGGCAATCTTAGAAGGAGCTTTACCATTCAAGATCGTACCAGCAAGAGAAATGGTTCCCTCACTTGGCTCATAAACACCTGTCAAAAGGTTGAAAAGGGTTGTCTTACCAGCACCGTTAGGACCGATAAGACCGACCAATTCACCCTCATGAAGTTCCATGGTCACATCACCAACGGCAGTCAAACCACCGAAGTTTTTGGTTAAATTTTTTACTTCTAGCAATGCCATTACTTAACCTCCTTCTTCTTGAGCAGAGCTGCCACGCTAAATTCTTTAGTTCCCAACAAACCACCTGGACGGAAGATCATCAAGAGGATAAGAGCCAATGAGTAGATAATCATGGCAATGTCTGAGTAGCTCTTGAGGAATACGTTCAAGATACCAAGAACAATGGCTGCCACAAAGGTACCTGTGATAGAACCCAAACCACCCAATACGATGATGATCAAAACGTTAACAGATGTCATGAAGGCAAAGTCCTTAGGAACGATGGTACCTACATAACCTGCATGAAGACCACCTGCAATAGCCGCTGTCATAGCACCGAATACAAAGGCAGATACCTTAACAAAGGTAGGATTAACACCAACTGATTCTGCTGCAATCTCATCTTCACGAACAGAAATAGTTGCACGTCCCATAGGACTACGCAAGAAGTTGACCGTTACAAGAGTTGTGATAATCACAAAAATGTAAACCAAAGGCCAGCTAGTAAAGAGAGGAATAGACATGATACCAGCCGCACCGTTTGTTACAGTACCACCATTGATAATCAAAATACGGATAATCTCCGCAACACCAAGGGTCGCAATGGCAAGGTAGTCACCTTTCAAACGAAGGGTTGGCAGACCAACCAAGAGTGCAACAGCACCCGCAAGCAACATACCGACAAGCAAGGCGATAGCGAAGCCACCATAAGTTGGCATCATCTTGCCAAGAATACCCACTGCGTAGGCACCAATAGCCATGAAACCAGCATGACCTAGAGAAAACTGACCTGAGAAACCAACAATGAGGTTTAGGCCCACAGCTAGGATAATTTGAATTCCGATTTGTTGTACAATCTGAATATAGTAGAAGTTGAGAATACCAGCTGCAACTAAGCCTTGAATAAGACCAAAACCAGCCAATAAGATAGCCAACCAGATTGCATTCACTTTAAGATTTTGCTTCATGGTTACACCTTCTCTTTCACGTTCTTACCAAGGATACCACTTGGACGAACCAAGAGGATGACAATCAATACTGTATACACAATTGCATCACGGAAGGTATCCAAACCAATCACATAGGTAAATGTTTCAATAATACCGATAACGAAACCACCCAGAGCAGCACCAGGAATAATACCGATACCACCAAGTACCGCTGCTACGAAGGCCTTCAAACCAGGAGTCATACCCATCAAAGGCTCGATTTGGTTGTAGTAAAGACCAAGGAGAACACCTGCAGCACCAGCAAGTGCTGAACCCAGTGCAAATGTAAAGCTAATAGTTCGGTTTACGTTAATCCCCATCAATTGCGCCGCATCGCTATCCACAGAAACAGCACGCATGGCTTTACCCATCTTGGTACGTTTTACTATCAATTGCAGAGCAACCATCAAGGTCAAGGCTACTCCTAGGATAATCAACTGGATATTGGTCACTGAAACTGGACCAAGATTGAAGGTCACGGCCTCCATAGCTTGTGGAAAGGCTTTTACATCAGCTGAAAATAATTTAATCATTCCATATTCTAAGAAGAAGGAAACACCGATGGCTGTAATCAAGGCCGCAATACGAGTTGAGTTTCTCAATGGACGATAGGCCAAAAATTCAATGACCACACCAAGAGTAGCTGTTCCAACCATTGCCAAGACTAAGGCAACAAAGAAACGGAGGCTACCATCTGCAATAAAGGTTAAATTATTCAATAGGAAGTAACCCATAAAGGCTCCCATCATGTAGAGGTCCCCGTGGGCAAAGTTAATCAGTCTGATAATTCCGTACACCATGGTATAACCAAGGGCCAAGAGGGCATATACAGAACCAAGAATCAAACCATTGACAAGTTGTTGAAGCATAGGTTCACCAATCTTTCTAAATATTTTTCAAGCTCAATAAGCATTGTTACATTATACAAAATTTTCTGAAAATAGGCAAGTTTTATTATATTTTTTAATCTTTAAAAAATAGGCTAGTCAATTCAAGGGAAAAAGAGGGAAATTCCCTCTTTAACTTGCTTATTATTCTGCTGAAATTGTATCAACTGATGTCTGCTCTCCATCAGTCAAACCAACAATGTAAACTGATTTCACAACATTGTGCTCTGCATCAACTGACATAGTACCTGTTACACCTTCGAAATCTTTCAAAGCTGCAAGGTTGTCTTTAAGAGCTTTTGAATCTGCTGCGCCTTCTGCTGCTTTTGCTGCCATATAAACTGCATCATAAGCAAGGGCTGCAAACATATTTGGCTCTTCGTTGTATTCTTTCTTATAAGCTTCGCTGAAAGCTTTCGCTTTATCACTAGCTGAAGTTACATAACCTGAAAGGTAGTAAACGTTTGTTGCTGCTGAAGCAGTTGCCAATTCAGTGAACTGTGGTGAGTCGAAACCATCTGAACCAAGGACTGGTTGGGTGATACCTAGACCACGTGCTTGTTTAACGATTGTACCAGTTTCATTGTAGTAACCTGGCATAACAATAGCATCAAACTCAGCATCTTTCAATTTAGTCAAAGCTGCTTGGAAATCTTTATCGCCTGAAGCAAATGTGATTTCAGAAACAATCTCACCTGCGTAAGCTTTCTTGAAGGCTTCTGCTACACCCTTACCATAGTCAGAAGAGTTGTCATAGTAAAGAACAACTTTCTTAGCTGACAAGTTTTCTGTCGCATACTTAGCCATTACTTGACCTTGGTATCCATCTGTAAAGGTTGCACGGAAGAAGTAGTCTTGTACTTCACCTTTGTCATTTACAACCAAGTTTGTTTGTGTACCAGAAGGTGTAATCATTGGAACACCTGCTGACGTCAAAGCGGGAATAGAAGCTGCTGCTGCACCAGATGTTGCAGGACCAATTACAATATTTGCTCCTTCACTTGCCAAGCTAGTTGCAACAGTTGCTGCTTCTGCAGTTTCAGATTTGTTATCTTTAGTGATAACTTCAATCTGCTTACCACCGATACCACCAGCTGCATTGATTTCTTTGACAGCAAGGTTTGCACCTTTTTCTTCATTTTGACCATAAGATGATACGGCACCTGACAACTCCAAGTTATAACCAATCTTGAAAGTATCACCGATAGCAGCACCTTGTGCTGAGCTATTTGTTGATGAAACGGTACCACAGGCAGCAAGTAGGGCTGCTGAGGCAAAGGTAGCAAGTGCTACTGCAAATTTTCTTGTTTTCATGAAAACTCCTTAAATCTTTCTTAATTTTTGCGATGTATCTAATATACTGAATTATCAGAAAATTGTCAACAAAAAAAGAAAAATTTTAAAAAAAATATTTTTCCACAAAAAAGCGAGTAGACCCAACCTCGACTACTCACTCATTTCACCATTAAATAATTGGTTCCTCTTCCCGCCACAAGCTACCAACGAAATTTTGATCTAGCTCCTTAATATAGGAAGGAAGAACCTTCTTAACAAATTTTTCCTTTTTTAATTTTTGGATGATAAGCTCAGACTGATCCTTATCCAAATAAATCAGAACATAACGCAATTTCTTTGAATGATAATGGATATCTCCGTACTGATTTAGCTTTCTAGCATCTCGATTGTAATGCAAATACACAGTTAGGCAGGTCCGTTCTCTCTTCTCAAACATGATTTCTCCTCTAAAACTTCTCTTGTTTTATTATACCTTTTTCAGAGGAAAATGAAAAGGTCAAACTTAATGGAATGGAAAAAGGAGGCTCAAACGCCTCCTCATCCGCTTATTTTGTTTTTGTATTGTCCATAATTTGGTCAATGAAGCCGTATGCAAGCGTTTCTTCTGCTGTCATCCAATAATCACGCTCTGCATCCTTGTGAATTTGTTTCACAGTTTTACCAGAATTGTCTGCCAAGATTTTTTCCAATTTGTTACGGGTTTTGAGCAAGTGTTCTGCAGCGATGGCCATATCTGTTTGCTGGGTACCACCACCAGTTCCACCCATTGGTTGGTGAATCATGTATTCTGCATTTGGCAACATGAAACGTTTGCCTTTGGCACCACTTGAGGCAATGATCGTTCCCATGCTAGCTGCTGTCCCCATAACGATGGTTTGCACATCAGCCTTGATAAAGTTCATGGTATCCACAATAGCAAGACCTGCTGACACAGATCCACCAGGGGTATTTACATAAAGATAAATATCCTTTGTAGGGTCTTGGGCATCAAGGAAAAGCAACTGGGCAATGATAGAGTTTGCCATGTTGTCTTCAACTGGTCCTGTCAACATGATAATACGGTCTTTGAGCAAACGCGAATAAATATCATACGAACGCTCTCCACGACTGGTTTGTTCAATAACTACTGGAATCATACGAATCCTCCTTCATTTCAATAACAAGTATGAACCCATTATATAGAATTAGTCAACATTGGTCAAATAAAAACCACGTTTTCAATAGATGAAAAAAGAAACCAGACAAACTGGTTTCTAGTATCATTATTTTGTACCGAACAAACGGTCCCCAGCATCGCCAAGACCTGGAACGATATAGCCTTTTTCATTGAGTTTTTCATCCAAAGCCGCAGTGTAGATGTCGATATCTGGGTGAGCTTCTTGAAGAGCTTTGACACCTTCTGGCGCTGAAACAAGGGCGACAAATTTGATATTTGAAGCGCCACGCTTTTTCAAGGATTCAACAGCCAGAATTGCTGAACCGCCAGTCGCAAGCATTGGATCAACTACAAAAATATGGCGTTGGTCAATGTCTTCTGGCAATTTCACAAGGTATTCAACTGGTTGAAGGGTTTCTTCATCACGGTACATACCGATATGCCCAACCTTTGCAGCTGGTACAAGGCTAAGCAAACCATCGACCATCCCAACACCTGCACGAAGGATTGGTACAATGGCCAATTTCTTACCAGCAATTTGCTTTTGAACCGTCTTAGTAATTGGTGTTTCAATTTCCACATCTTCTAGTGGTAAGTCACGCAAAACTTCGTAACCCATAAGCATGGCAATCTCATTTACCAACTCACGAAAATCCTTTGTTGAAGTCGATGTACGACGAAGGATTGACAACTTATGCTGAATGAGCGGGTGTGAAATGACTTGGAATTTCCCCATGATGATAAAACCTCTCTTTTTTGTTTTTTCTATTTTACCAAAAAATTCGGAAAAATGCTTGAAAGAAGAAAAGAAGTACCACTTATTTTTTGAAAACGATGGCTTCGTAAGGTCTCAATACGGACTTATCAAAAATTACTTTATTATCGTAATTATGCATAAACAAGGAATAGTCCTTAAGTGATAACTCGTACGCTTGCTCTTTACTTGTGAAATTGACTAAAATAATGAAATCATCCTTTTCATCATATTTACGATAAGCCATTACCAAGTCGTTCCCTGTCTCAATCACTTCATATTTTCCTTCAGACATACAAGGATATTCTTTTCGAAGAGCGATTAATTTTTGATAGGTATAGAAAAGCGATTGTTTGTCTGCAAGTGCTTTTTCAACGTTGATGTCTTTGACTGTATCTCCTAAAGCCAGCCAGGCTTGACCTGTACTGAAGCCTGCTCCTTCTGCTCCTGTCCATTGCATTGGACGGCGAGCATTATCACGACCTTTGGCATTTATAGAAGTAATCAATTCCTCCTTGGTAAAGCCATTTTCAATTCGTTCCGCATACATGCGACATGTTTCAATATCGTCCGCTTGGCTAATATCCGTAATCGGTGTATTAATCATACCAATTTCCTCACCTTGGTAGATATAAGGTGTCCCTGACATAAAATGTAGATAGATAGCCAACATTTTTCCGCTTAACTCACGAAATGCAGGTCGATCATCACCGAAGCGAGAAATGGCACGAGGTAAATCATGATTATTCCAGAAAAGCGAGTTCCAGCCTTTACCAACCAGTTCAGTCTGCCATTTGGATAGAACCTTATGCAAACGTGCTGGATCAAGCGGTGCCAAATCCCACTTTTCTTTCCCTTCCTGCTGATCAAGTCCGACATGTTCAAATTGGAAAATCATCGAAAATTCTTTTCGATCAGGATGCGAATATAACTGAGCATTTTCTGGATTGGCACTCCAGGTTTCCCCAACAGTCACTAAGTCGTATGCACCAAAGGTTTTCTCATTTAATTCCTGAATAAGAGGATGGAGAGTCGGTCCATCGGCTGTAATTAATTTTTCCGGTTCTTTTCCAATCAAATCAATCACATCTAGCCTGAAACCGCCAACACCTTTTTCAATCCAAAAATTGATCATATCCCAGATTTCTTGTTTCAGAGCAGGATTTTTCCAGTTCAGATCTGGTTGCTTAACAGAGAATTGGTGGAGGTAGTATTTGTTCAAATCTGGAACATATTCCCAAGCAGAGCCTGAGAAGGTCGAGCGTAATTCATTCGGTTCATCGGCCCAAACATAATAATCATAATAGGGATTATCTGGTCCTTTGAGGGCTTCTTGAAACCAAAAATGTTCATCCGAGGTATGATTGAGCACCAAATCCATGATTATTTTGATATTGCGCTTATGACCTTCTACAATCAGCTCTTCCATATCTTCCATGGTCCCAAATTCTGGAGCAATTCCTTGGTAGTCACTGATGTCGTAACCATTGTCATCCATGGGGGACTGATAAACAGGACTGATCCAAATTGCATCAATACCTAGTTCGTAAAGATAATCTAATCGGCTGATAATCCCTCGTATATCCCCTACTCCATCTCCATTTGAATCTTGAAAACTACGAGGATAAATTTGGTAAATGACGGACTTCTTCCACCAATCTGTTTTTTGTATTTCTGACATTTGATCGACCCTTTCTGTACAATCTTATTTACGTAAGAAAAAGGGGAACTCCCCCTCTTTCTATATAATCATATTATAACTCAATTGTGGTCATTTTGCCCTCTTCTATTTCAACAATTTCAAAGGATTTTTCTTTTAGGTTAGCTGTTAGACGGGCAGATACTCCTGCATCTTGATTATTCCATAAAATTTCCAATGTATTTTCATTAATCATTTTAACCGAAAACTCTCCATCAAAAGCCGGACTTGTATTGCGGAATTTAAGGAGTTTGAACAAGGATTGTACAACTGGCCGTTGCACTTCCTGCTCAATTTCTTCCAACTCATAGTAATGGCGATTGATATTGCGGCCTTCCTTGCTTGATTCCAAAAGTTCAATATCATTTTCGCCTGCTAGCAAACCAACATAGTAAATTTGTGGAATACCTGGTGCAAAACATTGGAGAACACGCGCTAATAGGTAAGCTTGATCGTTATTGCCGAGGGCAGAATAATAAGTACAGTTAATCTGATAAATATCCAAATTATTGTAAGCTTCAGTGCTATAAATTTTCTTGACATTGGCACCTTGTGCATACAAGGCTTCACGCGTTTCCTCTGTCTCCTCATCCGTCAGCAAATCCTTAACATCTACAACACCGATTCCATCATGTGTATCTAGGGTTGTAAATTGCTTGCGAGGGCAAATCTCCATCCAGTGAACCAGGCGATTGACATGACCGGAATACAAAGCGTGGAGAACCAGCATTGGCAAGGCAAAGTCATAAACATAATAATCCTGTTCCGCAATTTTTTGCTGAATGGTGTAGTGTTCATGAATTTCAGGCAAGATTTCCACATCTTTTGGAGCCAATAACTGACGTGGAAAATGGAGCATTTCCCAAATATCAGGCTCCACAAAGAAACAGTTGGTTCCTATTTTTTTATTGGCATAAGCAAAGGCGTCCAAACGAATGATCGAAGCACCATGCTCTGCCAACTGTTCCAAATTTTCTTGGATGAACCGGCGTGTTGTCTCTGTAGTCACATCCAGGTCAATCTGCTGTTCATCAAAGGTACACCATACCTTCTCCTCGCTACCATCAGCAAATGTTGCAATTCGATATGGAGCACGAGGTTTACGCTTATAGATCAAATCAACATCTTCTTGCGTTGGCTCACCATTTGGCCAAAAGTTTTTATAGCGAATAAACAAATCTGCATAAGCTGATTCATCTTTCTTTTCAAGAAAATCAAGGAAATAAGGAGATTTTGCAGAAATATGATTGATCATAAAATCGAACATCAGATAGTAGTCCTTGCTCAATGCTTCAATATCTGACCAATCTCCAAATGCAGGGTCCACCTTTGTATAATCCATTGGTGCAAACCCACGGTCACCTGATGATGGGAAGAATGGTAGAATGTGAATACCTCCCACAACATCCTTTAAAGGCCCCTCAAGAACTTTTTTCAAATCCTTGAGATTCTTGCCCAAACTGTCTGAGTAAGTAATCAACATAGCTTGGTTTTTAATTTTCATAGATATTCTCCTTTGTAAGCCTTTTCTTTTTTGTTTTTTAGAAAAGGTTGAACGAGTCAACCTTTGTAATTATTTGACAGAACCACTTGTCATACCTGAAATAATATGTTTCTGGAAGACAAGGTATACCAATAAGATTGGGATAATTCCCACCACATAGGATGCAAATGATGGACCATAGTCACTAAAATACATACCTTGGTAATTGTATTGGAAAAGAGGTAAAGTCCACATGCTTTGATCACGGTTCAATACTAGTAAAGGCAAGAGGAAATCGTTCCAGACCCAGAGGGCATTGATAATCAAAACGGTTGCGTGCATGGGCTTCATGAGCGGGAAAATAATTTTCCAGTACATAGTAAATTTATCACAGCCATCAATAGCTGCCGCCTCATCCATTTCTTCAGGAACAATGGTCTTAATATAGCCGACATAGAGGAAGAGGGCCTGAGGAACTGCATAGGTCAAATATAGAATAATCAAACCGACAATATTGTTCAAACCAAGGCTTGACATTAATTTGGTCATTGGGAGCATGATCACTTGGAAAGGTACAAAAATCCCAATAATCAAGAAAAAGTAGATAAAGTTAAACACTGTCTGGCGTTTCATTTGACGGGCTACGGCGAAAGCTGCCATTGGAATAACAAGTAGAATCAAGCCAACTGCTACAATCGTAATCAAGGCAGAATTGCCAAAATATTGTACAATCCCGTCATTAAACAAGCGTTCGTAGTTATTTAAGGTGAAATTTTCAGGAAGACCAAAGAAATTGCTCGTGATTTCCTTGGTTGGTTTGAACGAACTTATAATCGTCACAAGTAGCGGAATAAACATAAAGAGAATACCGCTGAAGAGCACGAGATAAACCCACCAATTTTTCTGTTTTTGAGTATTCATGTCTGTCCTCCTAAATTTCAAATTTCTTCGAAATTCTCATCTGAATCAATGAGATGACAATAATGAAGATGAAGAGTACTACAGCCAAAGCATTGGCATAAGAGAATTTATTGTCTACAAAGGCATAGTTGTAAACGAGTAAACCCAAGGATTCTGTTTTGCCATCTGGGCCACCACTTGTCAGTGCAAAGATAAGGTCGAATGCTGTCAAACCTGACTTCATTGCCAAGATGAAAACCATACTGATAGATGGTAATAAGAAAGGAAGTTCAATATTGAAGAATTGTTGAGAGCGTGTTGCACCATCAATCGCTGCTGCTTCTTTCACATCTTCTGGAATACTCTGTAAACCTGATAAGAAAATGATAACTGGCATAGCCAAACCTTGCCAGAGAGCCACAAAAATCACTGCTGGAATAACAGTATTCTCCTGTACCAACAAGTTTTCCATCAACCAATCTATATGTAGAATCTCACCAATTTGTGTGAAACCATAGTTGAACAATTGGACAAAAATCAAGCCTAAAGTAACGGTTGAAAGAACTGCAGGGAAGAAATACCAGGTTCTAAAGAAACCAACCGCCTTTATCTTACGATTAAGTAAGGTAGCCAACCAGATTCCGATAACTATTTCTCCAATGACCAAACCAATGGTGAAGATAATGGTAAAAGTCATAGACGTATAAAAATCAGGATTCTTCAAGATATCTAGATAGTTTTGAACGCCAATCAAGCTGAAATCTGATGTCAATCCATTCCAATCTGTTAAGCTATAATAGATACCCGTAAATAAGGGATAGAAGAAAAAGATTAATTGTAAACCAATTGGTATGGCAACAAATAGATAGGGCCAATATTTGGCAATAAAACCTTTTTGATTCATCATGGTACTCCTTTTTTCTAAAATATAGTTGCTTAGGGTCAGTTTGAATGGAGTAGTTAGGGGATTTTCAAACCAACCCTAAGCAACTATAAAGAAGAGCTAGGCTAATCTAGCCCTCCTTATAGTTTTCTTGTCTTATTTTTTCATCGGATCAAAGAAAGCATTCAATTTCTTCACAAGTTCGCCTGAATTTGGATTTTTCACAGCTTCTACTGTAATATTCCAGAACTCTTCTTCTGATTCCCATTCAGATTGCAACCAAACTACATGTTTGTCAGTGAAGGCGTATTGCGTCACTCCAGCAGTTTCTTCAAACTTACCTTCTGTATCTACACCTTCAACTGAAGTTGGTGAGCCATCTACATCATAGTATTTTTGCATCACTTCTGGACGAGAGAGGTATTCTAGGAATTTTTTAGACTCTTCTGGGTGCTCTGTATCTGATGAAATAGATAGAGCAAGGTCAGCTGCACCGATGGTATAGTCGCCACCTTCTTTATCACCAGGGAATGTAAACATACCATATTCAAATTCTGGTTCTTGTTGGTTTACAGCTGTAGCTGCCCATGTACCTTGTGGAAGCATGAGAGCATCGCCTGCTGCAAAGGCTGCCACAGCATCTGCATAGAGCGCGCCTGTTGCTCCTTTTTGTCCATTGTCTGTCAACAGTTGTAAGCGTTCTAGAACTGCTTTTGTAGTCGCATCATCTTGAATTGCGCCTTTGGCACTACGGATTAGAATATCTTCTGCGCCATCAAATCCACCTGCAACAGTTACCCATGCCAACTGATGGTAACCGTTCAAGGACCAAGCATCATTCAAAGAAAGGGCAAACGGTGCTGCACTGCCATCAGTCTTGATTTTGTCTACCAAAGCTACAAATTCTGCATAGGTAGTTGGAACTTCGAGACCCAGTTCTTTGAATTTGTCTTTGTTATAGTAGATACCATAGGCATTAGCTGTCAATGGAAGAGTATAGTTTTTCTCGTTAACAAGATAAGGTGTTACAGCACCATCTTTTAGATGACTGAGACCTGCATCATCACCAATTTCTAGGAAACGACCATCCGCTGCATATGCTTTGAAGTCCGCATTTTGTGGATAAATGTTAATCACATCTGGCGCTTCATTGTTGGCCATACGGGTTTTCAAAACAGTTCCTGCATCTGGTACATTTGAAAATTTAACATCAATCGTAGGATTTTCTTTTTCAAATTCATCAATAATTTCCTGTAGAGTTGCTTGCATTTCTGGTTTTTGTGAGAAATATTCAATCTCAACCTTATCACTACCACTACTTGCGTTCCCACAAGCTACCAAGAAGCTTGCAAAGGCACAAACTGACGCACATTTTAAAAATGTTTTCATTTTCATTATAAAATCCTCCTAGATTTTGTTAAAAATATATTGTACACTAAAATAATCTTTTTGAACATGTGGCATTGTGAGACCAATGTTCATTAACTCATCCCCGTAGAATGTTTCCCCTAATTGAGGGCATTCATACAAGGCATCTGGGTCAAGTCCTTTTAATTGAACTTGTAAAAGCGGAGCTTCTGATTGAGCCAGTATCTTAACAAATGTAAATACTGCTTGACTTTTATCTTTGTTCACATAGTTTGTAGCCCATGTATTGCTTGTTTTTTTCAAGCGATAAAGCAAGCCTTCTTGAATTGTTGAACGGATAGACTTGTATGTTTGAACTTGCTGACGAATCTCCTCTAGTTCTTCCTGATCAAGCTTTGTCACATCCAACTCATATCCAAAAGCTCCTCCCATCATGGCCACATTCCCACGTGTGGCAAGCGGGGTAATTCGACCGACTTGGTGGTTTGGAACAGCCGACACGTGTGCTCCCATAGAAGAGGCAGGTAAAATCAAACTCGTTCCTTCTTGGATAGAAAGTCGACCAATCGCATCTGTATTATCACTAGCCCAAGCCTGTGGCATATAGTAGAGCAACCCGAGATCATTTCGACCACCGCCACCAGCACAGGATTCAAATAAGATGTCTGGAAAACGCTTGGTTATAGTATCCAGCACTTGATAGAGGCCTAAGATATAGCGATGATGAAATTCAAATCGTTGATGATTTGCATAAACAGGTGACATACTTGTGATATTACGATTCATATCCCATTTTACATAATTAATTGGAGCTGATTCCAATATGCTTGAGACCGAATCAATAATATAATCACAAACTTCTGACTTAGTTAAATCCAAGACCAGTTGCTCACGACTGTAAATTGGTTGTCTTCCGTCAATTTGAATGGCCCAGTCTGGATGTTCCCTATACAGATCACTATCAATTGAAATCATTTCCGGTTCAAACCACAGACCAAATTCCATACCAAGTTGGTTGATTCTATCTGCCAGACCATTTAAGCCATTTGGCAATTTCTCCAAATTGACTTTCCAATCGCCTAATGAACTCTCATCATTATTTCGTTTGCCAAACCAGCCATCATCCAGTACAAAAAGCTCAACTCCTACTTGGCTAGCCGTTTTAGCCAGTTCTACAATCTTATCTTCAGTAAAGTCAAAATATGTTCCTTCCCAGTTGTTAATGAGAATTGGTCGTTCTTGATGACTAAACTTCGGAGTTACAATATGATTTTTTATGAACTCATGACTGTCTTGTGTCATACCAGTTAAGCCTTTATCAGTGAATGATAAGAGGACTTCAGGTGTCTGGAAACTAGAATTATTGCTTAACTCCCAACTAAATTGTTCATCATTTAGTCCCATACCCCAACGACATGTCTCTAGTGATGTTACCTCAACAAATCCAGCGAAATTTCCACTATAAACCAATTGAGCAACATAGACATGACCACTATCTTCGGTTGCTGCTGGATCAGCCAACGCTAAGAATGGTGTTTTTGAATGACTTGAGGCTCCACGAATACTTCCAATGGAAAATTTTCCTTTGGTTAATGGTGTTTGTGTCCACTCTTTCTCGTAACCATAGCGTCCAGCTAAGCTATGGACTGTAAAATCTTTATGTGGAAAATCGAGGGTAAAAGACAAAGCCTTTTCGATTTTTGTAGCATACCGACCAGTTTGAATGTTCGCAGAACGACTGAGGTAATTTGAATTCTCAAAAATACTATATTGCAAGGTTATGGTGATATCAGTCAACTGATCATATAGATCAATCTCCAAACTCTCCACATCTTTTTCACTGCCAAAACTTGATGGAAGACCTTCTAGTATCGGTTTCCCTCTTTGAATGCGGTGTCCCTTGTACTTTAAATCCAAGGCCACACCAAATTCATTTCTCAATTCAAGGGCTGCTGTTCGAAAATCACCTAAGCCATTACTAGAATATTCCTGTTGTAAGGTATCCAAGGAGTAGGTTCTATTTCCAGAAATCGGACTGGGTGAAAAAGAACGATCTAGATATGTGATTTTGTTTCCCGGACTAAAATGTTTAACCTTTTTTCCGAAATATCTATGAACCACATCCCCTGTTTCCAAGATTTGAATAATGTATGAAAACTCTCTCGTTTGTAGGTGGAACAGGTTATTTTCTTCTAAATATTGAATCATGTTCACGCCTCCTATCTCTTTTATATGTTTTATTCTACAAAATGTAAGCGCTTAAATAAATGGTTTTTTGTTATTAGGATATGGTATAATGTTTCCTAACAGGAGATGAAAACGAACATGAACATTTTGAATATCTATAATGAATTAGACAGTCATCATTTTGATTTGAATGTTGATCACTATGGTGCCGAACAGTGCGACAAGAACTACTCCTTTGGACCGACTATTCGAAATAACTATGTGCTTCATTTTATCACGAATGGCAAAGGGAAGATTATAATCAATGGTGAAACAACTGAATTAGCAGCAGGGGATATTTTTATACTTCCAAAAAATCAATCTATTTTTTACCAAGCAGATGGATTTGATCCATGGACTTATACTTGGGTCGGTTTCAGTGGCTCTCGTGCTGAAAACATTCTTACTCAGACTCAACTTCTAGAAAAGTGTTATCTACATTCCCATCTCGACTCTCCGATCTTAAATAAGATGATTGATATCAATCATACTAAGAATCAGACACACCCAATGATTACTGAGCTTATTCTCATCGGTCATTTGAATCAATTGCTTGCAGCCTTAGTACAAGAGTTTCCAAACGAGTCATTGAAAGAATCCTCTACTCTCGCCAAGAATTACGTCCATCATGCTATTAAAATCATTCACTCTCAGTACAATAGCCCAATCAAAGTTTCTGAAATTGCTCATCAACTTGCGTTGAGTCGCAGCTACTTGTATAAAATTTTTAAGCAGGAAACAGGATACTCTATCAAAGATTATATTGTCCAAGTCAAGATGAACCACGCTTGTCAACTACTTGCTAACCCCGATCTAAGTATCACAGAAATTGCGAATTCGGTTGGATATTTTGATCCACTTGCCTTTAGCAATGCATTTAAAAACCAATATCATATGAGTCCTAGTGATTATCGGAAATTCAATCTCACTCAGTATGCAAAACAATAGATTCCCTTATGAAAATAAAAGGATGTCTGATTTGAATGAACTGACCCCAAAAAGTTGGACAAATAATTATTGAAAGGATTTAGTTCTGTATTGGACAGGACTAAGTCCTTTTAATTTTGCTTTGATTCGTTTGTTGTTGTAGTAAAAAATATAATCAGTGATAGCTTTCTCCAGTTGATCCAGAGACTTGAAACTCTTTTCAAATCCGTAAAACATTTCTGTTTTCAAGACGCCAAAGAAAGACTCCATCATCCCATTATCTGGGCTATTCCCTTTGCGGGACATGGATGGTCGAATGCCTTTGGTTTCCAAAAAGTAATGGTAAGACTGGTGCTGGTATTGCCAACCTTGATCGCTGTGGAGAATAGTCCCACTGTATAAATCTGCTGGAAAAGCCTTCGCAAGCATGGTTTGAACCTGCTTCAAGTCAGGTGACCGAGACAGGGTAAAATCAATAATCTCACTATTATAGCCGTCAAGAACAGGCGATAAGTAGAGTTTCCCTTCAGGTAAAGCAAACTCCGTCACATCGGTATAACATTTTTCATAAGGCTTAGAGCCCTCAAACTGACGTTTAATCAGATTATTAGCCTTCTTACCCACCTCACCTTTGTAAGAAGCATACTTGCGCTTACGACGAATACGAGCCGCTAAGCCCATGACTGTCATCAAGCGTTGCACCTTTTTGTGGTTAATGAAGAAACCTCGATTTCTGAGTTCTAAATAAATCCGACGATAGCCGTAATTACCTTTATGGTAATCATAAATGGCTTGAATTTCAGCCTTAATTGCTTTGTTCTTGTCGGGTTTATCCAGTTGCTTGACTTGATAATAATAAGTTGAGCGAGGCATTTTAGCTGTCGCAAGTAGGAGGTCTAGTCGGAATCCTCCTTGGACCATATCTCTAATTGTTTCTGCTGTTCGCGCACTAGTGTTTCGTCCCTCAAGCGAAGTTCTCTCAACTTTTTTAGGAAGGCCACCTCAGTTCGAAGACGTTCATTTTCCTCTTGAAGGCGCTCTAATTCCGTCATCTCTTCCCAGGTTTTCTTGCGTTTACGTCCCATCTTGCTCGGTCTCCCTCTTGGTTTTTCAAGAATAGTATACCCGTTTTTCTTGTATTGTGCTATCCAATTGGGAAGCATTCCTCGATTTGGCAAGGCATAATCAAGGCAAACTGAGAGTTGAGAACATCCATGAATCAAGACCTTATCCATTATTTCTTGCTTTAATTCAGGTGAATAATACCTATTTTTACCTTTTTCAACGATTTCCACGCCATATCGATCCATGAGATTTATCATGTAGGTGAGATTGGCAATAGTGACCTTGTATATCTGGCTAAGGTTGACCCACGACACGCCACTCTTTCTAAGCTCATATATTTCTAGTTTATCTTCATAACTTAATTTCATAAGAAAAACACCCCAATCGTTAGATTTTGTGTCTAACTTTTGGGGTGCAGTTCAGAAATCAGAACATCCTTTTTTGATGCTAACCAAATACCCTTGTAATCCGTTCACAAGCTTCTTTTATAGTTTCAAATGGTGCTGCAGCGTTGAGTCGGGCATGATTGTGTCCTTCTTTTCCAAAAGTTTGGCCATCGTTTAGGACAACTTTTGCCTCTTCTCTTAATTTTCGATGGATTTCAACATGTTCCACATCGTAAGCTGAGAAATCTAACCAAACCAGATAAGTCCCCTGTGGTTTCAATACCTTTATCTTGGTATGCTGGGTCAGATAGTCCGTCACAAAGTCGATGTTTTTCTCAAGAATTGTTTTCAATTCTGCTAACCAAGGTCGACCGTAGCGAAAGGCTGTTTCAGTCGTTATAAGACCAATCGCTGGAATTTCATGTTGGTTATTGACCAACTGTCTCCTCGTGAAAGCCTTTCTCAAGTCTGGATTTTCAATGATGGCAAAGCTATTTTTGGTACCAGCAATATTAAATGTCTTCGTGGCAGAAGATAGAATAATGGAAAAATCTTTAAAATCTGAGTCCACCGTATTGAAACTGTGGTGCTTATTTCCGTAAAGCGTAAGGTCTTGGTGAATTTCATCTGAAACCAACAATACCTTATGCTTACGACAAAGTTGGCCAATTTTTTCCACTTCTTCCTTTGTCCAAACCCGACCACCTGGGTTATGAGGATTACAGAAAATGTAGAGTTTTACTTCCTGTTCCACAAGGTCACGCTCTAGTTTCTCAAAATCGATTTGGAACTGGCCATTTTCCACGCGCAAGGAATTGGTCACCAACTGACGATTGTTTAATTTTACCGTGCGGGCAAAGGGTGGATAGACAGGTGTATTGATGAGGACGGCATCTCCCTCTTCAGTGAATGCCTGAATTGCAACAGAAAGCGCTGGTACCACTCCTTCAATTAAAACGATACTCTCTCTTCCAATCTCATAGCCGTGTTGGTCTTTTTCCCAGTCAATAATGGATTGAAAGAGGGAATCACTAGCGTAGGGATAGCCAAAGATATGTTGGTCCGCATACTGGCGAATGGCAGAGCGAATTTCAGGCAGAGGTTCGAAATCCATATCAGCAACCCAAAGCTGTAAGAGTTCTGGATCCTGCTCACTGGCCTTCCACTTTTCTGAATGGTGATTTAAGCGATTAGGCCTAGTTGTAAAATCATACTGGGTCATATCTTATTCCTCCAAGGCTGTTTTCAAATCTGCAATCAAGTCATCCGCATCCTCAATGCCAATAGACAGACGGAGCAGGTCATCCGTTAGCCCGTAAGAATGGCGGGTTTGAGCCGGAATATCTGCGTGGGTCTGAGTGGCTGGGTAGGTAATCAAGCTTTCCACTCCTCCCAAACTTTCCGCAAAGGTAAAGACCTCTAGGGTATTGAGAATGTGAGGAATTCGACTTTCATCCGCTACCTTGACAGAAATCATGCCACCCTTGCCCGTGTAATAGACCTGCTTGACAGCTGGGCTAGCTTGTAAATAAGCGACAATCTTCTGGGCATTTTGCGTTGCCCGTTCCATACGCAGAGAGAGGGTTTTCAGTCCACGCATGAGCAGGTAGGCATCTAGTGGCGAGAGGGTTGGACCTGTTGTATTTTGGTCATAGAAGAGCTTGTCATAGAGGGCCTGGTCATTGGTCATGAGTACGCCTGCAAGGACATCATTATGCCCTGACAGATACTTGGTCGCTGAGTGTAAGACAACATCGGCACCAAGCATGAGAGGATTTTGATAAATAGGGCTATAAAAAGTGTTATCGACAATCACCTTGGCACCTTTGGCATGGGCGACAGCCGAAACCTTAGCAATATCAAACTCAACCATGAGAGGATTGGTAGGTGTTTCCAGGAATACATAGTCTGTCTGGTCTGTGATAGCAGCCAACAAGTCCTCTTCTGTGTTAGCATAGGTGAAACTAAAGCGCCCCAACTGCTCCTGCTCGTTGAACCAGCGGAAAGAGCCGCCGTAGAGGTCACGCGCCGCTACAACTTGACTACCGACCGGGAAACCGTTAAAGAGCAAGACCAAAGCAGCCATGCCCGAACTGGTCACGAGCGCATAATCAGCCTTTTCGATGGCGGCTAAGGTTTTCTCCAAGCTGGCTCTGGTCGGATTTTTGGTCCGCGTATAGTCAAAGCCTGTCGATTGACCAAATTCGGGATGTTGGTAGGTGGTCGAAAGGTGAATTGGGGAAATCAAGGCCCCTGTTTTTTCATCGTTGTTAATACCCGTGCGGGCTAGTATCGTATCAATTTTATAGTCTGTCATTACAAATACCTCATTCTAACTTACTAACTAGTCTAGCATGAAATGAACGATTTGGTGTGAAAAACCTCAAAAAATGCTTATAGAAAAATAGGGAGCCTTGTTATAGTTTATCTTTATAACAAGACAAGGCTGGATTTGCCTATAAATACTTTTAAACCTATAAATTATTTGATATAATAAAAGAAAGAGAGGTGATTATCATGAAATTCCAGTTTAACAAGCATTTTTATCGGTATAGTGCCTTCTATTCTATGATTTTTTGGACTTGTTTTTTTCTTTCAGACATTTTGATAGACCCTTCCCAAACTCCTGCATGGTATAGCCTACTAGCCTGTCTGATTATTTTTATCAATGCCATTCGGGTATTCTTCTTCAAGGAAGAAAAGGAACTCACTCGCATGGGCTACATCTTCTATATCGGATTGATTGTGGTGATTATCTATCTGAAATTCATTTTGGGTAAGTAGATTGGAGCCCACTATGTTTAAACAATTCAATACAGCATTTTATCGAACCTGGGAATTTTATTTCTCTGTCATTTGTATCCTACAAGTGATTTCTGCTACTATACATGGACCATTTTGGTTTATCCATCTAGTCAAGCTTGGGATAGGGCTTTATGCCGGCTACCTTGCCTTCTTCAAACCTCGTAGCTGGATTAAAAAAACATGGCAACTATACTTAGTCATTAGTTTCATTGTCGCTTGGACAAGCATTTACTTTTTTGTATTGTGAGGATTTTCAATGTTTAAGGAATTTAATAAAGAATATTATCGGAGTTTGAATTTTTATTTGATGATATTGTTGTTACTAGGTAGCATAGGAGAATGGCTAGACAAGGGGCCTACCCTCTGGCTTGGACTTTTGCTATTTGCTACTGTCGGTACAGCCCGTAGTGCCTTTTGGTCTAAAGAATGGATGTTGAGGGCAAATTGGCAAATCTATCTCTGCATCGCATTCTTGCTTGTTGGAGCTTGGGTAGAATTTTTTGTATAATGTTGAGGGCGAGGTATTCGCTCTCTTTTTGTTTCAAAATAAACAGTGATTTTCATTCAAAGATGGTATAATATACCTATGCAAAAAATTGATTTACTAGACGGAGAGCGGATTGATCAGCTCTTCTCGACAGATGTTCAGATTATTCAAAATCGGGAGGTTTTTAGCTACTCGATTGACAGCGTTCTTCTTTCGCGGTTTCCAAAAATGCCTGCTCAGAAAGGGCTGATTGTTGACCTTTGTAGTGGAAATGGGGCGGTGGGGCTCTTCGCCTCCACACGCACCAAAGCCCAGATTATTCAGGTTGAATTACAGGAACGCTTGGCGGATATGAACCGCCGTTCCATTGCTCTCAACGGTCTGGAGGAACAGGTTTCGGTTATCAATGACGACTTGGCAAATCTGCCCCAGTATGACCTGCGGTCCAAGGTTGATTTAATACTCTGCAATCCACCTTATTTTAAAGTCGATGAGCAGTCAAACCTCAATGAAAGCGAGCATTACCTGCTAGCCAGACACGAGATTGCGACCAACCTAGACAGTATTTGTCAGGTGGCCCAACAGGTGCTCAAATCCAATGGTCGCTTGGCCATGGTCCACAGGCCTGACCGATTTTTAGATATTTTGGACAAGTTGAGAACCTACAAATTGGCTCCCAAACGCATCCAGTTTGTCTATCCCAAGGCCAGCAAGGAGGCCAATATGTTGCTGATTGAAGCTATCAAGGACGGCTCGGTAGATGGGCTGCATATCCTGCCACCTCTGGTTGTCCATGAGGAAAATGGCGACTATACTCCTGCCATTCGCGAGATTTATTATGGAAAATAAGGCCTACTTGTATGTTTTGGAATGTGCCGACGGAAGTCTATACACTGGTTATACGACTGATGTGGAGAAGCGGCTTGCTACCCATAATCGTGGGAAAGGGGCCAAGTACACCCGCGCACGCTTGCCTGTCAGCTTGCTCTATCAAGAAGCCTTTGCCAGCAAGCAGGAAGCCATGTCTGCCGAGGCTTTATTTAAGAAACGCAGTCGACAGGGTAAATTAGATTATATTGCAGAATGCAGAAAAAATGATACAAAATAAGAAACAAATCCACCGCCTTCGCATTATTTGGCATATTTTGAGAGTGACTGGTTTTGCCACTTTTCTCACTTCCTTTTTCAGTTTTATCTTTCTAGCAGCTGGATTACTGCTCTGGTTGGAACCTGACTTTACTAGCTATGGGGACAGTCTTTGGTACAGCTTTGTCACAGCGACGACGGTTGGTTATGGAGATTTGCTGGTCACTACTGCTCTTGGTCGCATCATCAGTATTATCTTAGCTATTTACGGTATTCTCTTTCTAGGAAGTCTGTCAGGGCTGGTGGTCAGCTACTACACCGAGGTCAGCAAGCATTATTCTTTAGCGGTTGAACATGATAAGCAAAAAACTGGCTCTTAGGAACCAGTTTAATCAGCCACACATAAGACTTGTAATAACCCTAAATGTTATGATGTCGTCACAAAATAATGTGGGCAATCAGTTATGACAGCTACCCTGAATAATGGTAGAATAAAAGACTAAATAGATTTAATAACTGCAAGGTAATACAGCCTGTTCCAGTGAATATCCCCACTAAGCCAAAGGAACAATTGTAGATACTGAGAGCTAATAACCTTCATATAAAAAAGTTCCCAACTTCAATAAAATCAAAACACTTTTTTAAACTTTTGGGGCGAATTTGGGGCAAAACCTTGTAAATACGCTATATAAAAGGACTAAAATGATTACCAAAGAATTCGACACTATTACCGCTATTTCCACCCCTCTCGGTGAGGGGGCCATTGGGATTGTCCGCCTGTCTGGGACGGATGCATTTGCCATTGCCAGCAAGGTTTTCAAGGGCAAAGACTTAGCAACGGTTCCCAGCCACAGCCTCAACTACGGCCACATTATCGATCCTGCGACAGGTCAAGTTCTGGACGAAGTTATGGTTGGAGCCATGCGTTCCCCACGCACCTTCACCCGCGAAGATGTCATCGAGATTAACACCCACGGAGGCATTGCCGTTACCAA
Source organism: Streptococcus sp. 29887 (assembly GCF_032595075.1). Lineage (NCBI taxonomy): Bacteria > Bacillati > Bacillota > Bacilli > Lactobacillales > Streptococcaceae > Streptococcus > Streptococcus iners. The sequence continues at coordinate 1,613,613 of NZ_CP118735.1, forward strand.
CGAAATCCTCCAGCTCCTGATTCGCCAAGGGGCTCGAATGGCTGAGCCAGGCGAGTTTACCAAGCGTGCCTTTCTCAACGGCCGTGTGGATTTGACCCAGGCCGAGGCCGTCATGGATGTTATACGTGCCAAGACCGACAAGGCCATGCACAATGCCGTCCGCCAGCTTGATGGCTCCCTCTCCCAGCTCATCAACGACACCCGCCAGGAGATTCTCAACACACTGGCACAGGTCGAGGTCAACATCGACTACCCTGAGTACGACGATGTCGAGGAGGCGACGACAGAGCTGGTCCGCGAGAAAACCCTCCAGTTCCAAGCCCTTTTGGAAAATCTCCTCCGTACTGCCCGCCGTGGAAAAATCCTACGTGAAGGTATCGCAACTGCTATTATCGGTCGTCCAAATGTGGGAAAATCCAGTCTGCTCAATAACCTCCTCCGCGAGGAAAAAGCCATCGTTACAGATATCGCAGGAACAACCCGTGACGTTATCGAAGAATACGTCAACATCAAAGGCGTCCCCCTCAAGCTGATTGATACAGCAGGTATCCGTGAGACAGATGACATCGTTGAAAAAATCGGTGTGGAACGGTCTAAAAAAGCCCTTGAGGAGGCCGACCTGATCCTGCTGGTCCTCAACGCATCCGAACCTCTAACCGAGCAAGATCGCAATCTCCTAGCCATTTCAGATATGGCCAATCGCATCGTCCTGCTCAACAAGACCGACCTGGAAGAGCAGATTGAAGCAGACCAGCTGCCTGAGGATGTCATCCGCATTTCCGTCTTAAAAAACCAGAACATCGACCAGATTGAAGAAAAAATCAATCAGCTCTTCTTTGAAAATGCTGGTCTGGTAGAGCAAGATGCCACCTACCTCTCCAATTCTCGTCATATTTCCCTGATTGAACAAGCCGTTCAAAGCCTACAAGCTGTTAATGACGGACTGGAAATGGGCATGCCTGTTGACTTGTTACAGGTTGACCTGACACGTTGTTGGCAGATTTTGGGAGAAATAACAGGCGATGCTGCTCCAGACGAACTCATTACCCAGCTCTTTAGCCAATTCTGTCTTGGAAAATAATATCAACTATCATGCAAGGAAACTTGTATGATTTTTTGTTATATTAACACATAAACGATTGATTTTATTTACTATTTAGGATATACTAAAAATAGAGAGGAGGTCTTTCCATGAAAAAAATCATCATCTGTATTGCACTTCTATCCTGTCTAGTTTTTCCCTTTATCGGCTGGAAACTCTACGCCTACCAGCACAACAAAATAAGTTTGACTGAGAATGCGGATTTCTACTTGGTTTATCCCGGTAAGGTCGAAGCCTTTCAACTAAATGGCCAAGAACCTCAACTCCTTCATACACAGAAAATGAATTCAGAAGGCTATTTTGGCTCTGGTGAAAATTATGTCATAGACAATCAGTATCTAGTCTTTGCCAACAATCAGCAAAAATTCATTAACGACAATCTGATATCCATTGATTTCAATACTGGCACTGTCTTGCGAAAGCCAAGTCAGTATAGTAGCTATATCAGTGGAACAGATGGACAAGACTTTTATACAGCAGGGCCCTTTCATACTTTGGCACAATTTGATAAGCAATTTGAAGCCTTTCAAACGTTTGTCCTCAATGACGACTTCATACCAAATGCTCCAGTCATGGTAGACCAAACATCAGTCTATTTAACTGGCTTTGTGAAAGATTTTACCCAAGAAGGACCCGAAGAAAATGTCTTGATTGTATTTGATAAGAAGGATTTTTCAGAACAAGAGGTATTTAAGTACGACAATACCATTGCCACAGGAGAAGGGCTTTTGGTCAATGCATCCATCTATCTCCCAAATTTAGGGAAAAAAACAAGTGAATATGAGGACATTGAGCAGTCATCCGAACTCCTGGCCTTCGATACGCGTTCCAAAACATTTTCATCTATCAAGCTGGAACACCCTTCCCCAAGCACACTCCATGCTCTCAAAAACGAAAACCTTCTTCTCATCGAGCACCAAAATGGCATGTTTAGCCCAATCTCATTTACCATTTACAATACCCAAACTGGCGAGCAATCCTACCATACTTTGAAGGACTTAAATCCTCGTCCTCATTACATCGACCATATCCGTCAAATTGATGACAAACGCTTAATGATTATTCTAGCAAATCAACTCCTTATCTATGATACAGAGGCTAAGAGCATTATCAGCCAGACCACTCTGTCAGAAGACTACGTTTCTGGAGTTTGGATCAATCCATAAAATAAAGAACTCGGCTCAGGGAGCCGAGTTCTCTTTATTCTTCATCTTGTAAATCCACACTTGGCACTGTTGTCGCCGCATCGTTGCTAGCTTGGAACAGGTCGACTTTTTCATAGCCAAATAGGTTGGCATAGAGGGAAGTCGGGAATCGTTTGATTTTTTTATTGTAGGCAGTTGCCACCGCATTATAATCCTTGCGGGCAACCAAAATCCGATTTTCAGTCCCCTCTAGCTCGGTAATGAGGTCAGATACCTGTTGATTGGCTGTTAATTGCGGATAATTTTCCGTCACCATCAGCAAACGTGAAACTGCCGAATCCAGCTGACTTTGGGCCTGATTGTAGTCGCTGGTTCCAACTTGGCTGGAGCCGATTTTCGCACGCGCATCCGCTATGGCAGTGAAAATCTCTTCCTCATGCTCCATGGCTCCCTTGACTGCTGCCACGACATTCGGTATCAGATCATAGCGCCGTTGGAGTTGGGTGTCCACATTGGCCTGGGCATTTTCCACTTCTGCATGGCTATCGACCAGCCCATTGTATTGACCGACTGCTCCCATTCCTAAAAATAGCAGAGCGAAAACCGGGATTAGTATAGCTAACCATTTCTTTTTCATAGACTTTCCTTTCTTTTCTTACCAACCAGATGAGGCTCCGCCACCGCCACCACCGCCGCCAGACCAACCACCTCCACCATAGGATGATGAAGAATGGGAAGAATGATTGTTGTGGTAATGATGGTGGTCATCTACCAACATCCAAAGCAGATTGCCCGGACCTCCGCCACCTCGGCTGGATTTATCAATAATCATAAAGATGATGATCACGAGAATAAAAATCATAAACCATACAAAGCTGTCACTTTCTGCACTGGTCCTTTCTTCCATTGCAGCCAGCTGTTCTTGACCCAGACTAGTCCCGTAGAAACGATCTCCGATAGATTGAACAATGTAGGTCACTCCTCCATCATAATCTTCCTGACGGAAAAACTCCCTAGCACTTTCCAGAATATCCTTGGCTTCCACATCTGTCAACACCGTTGCAGCATTGTCGGAGGTTTCTATCCGAAATTCTCGGTCGGCAATGGAAATCACCAAGAGAATGCCATTGTCCGTCCCTGCAAAGCCGACCTGCCAATCACGGAAAGTTGCGTTGGCTAAACTTTCAATATCAGCAGAAAGACTTTCCGTCACATAGACCCCAACCTGTAACTGCTGTTCACTTGCTGCCCAGGTCTGATTGAGCTGGTCAATGTTGGCAATGGTTTCACTAGAAAGAAGCTGGGTTTCATCAACCACCGTCGTATCAACTGGACGGGCTGGAATTCCCTCAGCTCCTACCAGACTAGGCTGACCTAGGCTGAAGAGTAAAAGCAAGAACCCTAATAAATAGAACAGATATTTTTTCATACGGCACCTCCTCTGAAGGTAGAAACAACATCTTTATATTATTGTATCATTTTTGCCTTGTTTTTCAAGTATTTGCTTAAGTATATTTTGTAAATTTGGAATGATTTCCGCTTGAAACCAGGGATTCTTTGCCTGCCAGATATTGTTTCTAGGTGATGGATGGGGCAAAGGAAAATAAGTGGGAAGGTAATCATCTGCATGTTTCACTCTCTCCATCAGGTTCCTTTGGGATTTTTCCAAATAATAAGTTTGAGCATAATTGCCTACCAATATGGTCAGCTCAAGCTCTGGCAGTTGGTCCAGAATAAGCGGGTGCCATTTGGGCGCAAAATCCTTGCGAGGAGGCAAATCCCCAGACTTCCCTTTTCCTGGATAATAGAAATCCATAGGAAGAATGGCAAAATGACCCGATTCATAAAAAATCTGTCGATCCACGCCCAACCATTGACGAAGGTTGTCACCACTGGCGTCGTCAAATAAACGCCCTTTTTCCTGGGTTTTCAAGCCAGGTGCCTGTCCTATAATGAGAATTTTTGCGGTCGAAGGGGCTTGGAAAAGGGGAGCTATTCCCTTGTTCGTAAAGTCTCGGTTAGCAACATCCTCAATGATGGCTTGACGAATATCAGCAAATTCCATAATGTCCAACTTTCTTAAACATGGTCACATCTTCTTCTAAGGCTCGGAAACCGCATTTTTTGTAGAAAGAATAGGCTGAAAGGTTTCGTTCGGTTTGCAGAAGAATATGAACAATTTTTCTATCAGCTAACTGCTTCTCTATGTCCGCTAAAAAACTAGCACCATGTCCTTGCCCTTGGTAATCACGGGAAATGCAGAGCTCTTGAATTCGATACTCTGTTCCCTCATACCAATAGCGGATGTAGCCAAGTGATAGACCTAGCAATTTTCCCTGGTCAAACAAGCCAAAACAGAGTGCTCTTGGATGTGCCAGTAAATCGCCTATGTAGCGGTTCAGTTGCTCCGCGTCAGACCAATCATCATTCCAGGGATCCTGGCTAAAGACAGACAAAAAGAGCTGTTTGACCATTTCCAAATCTGAAAAACAAAGTTCTTTCAGTTTCATTCTTCCTCCTAAAAAAGACGGGTATCCCCGTCTTCATGTATTACTTAATGAGTTCGTAGATAGCTTCTGCATAGATGGCAGCTGCACGGTAAAGTTGCTCGACTTCGATAAATTCGTTGGCTTGGTGCATGGTGTTGACATCTCCTGGGAACATGGCTCCGTAGGCAACGCCACGTTTGAGCAAGCGTCCAAATGTTCCGCCACCGATCACTTGTTCATGACCTTTCAATCCTGTGTGTTTTTCATAAACAGACAGGAGGATTGCGACCATTGGGTCATCGATTGGGCAATAGTGTGGAGTATGACCATGCGCTGATAGGCTGACAGCTTCTACACCCAGTTTTTCCAAACCAGCCTTGATGGTTTCAGGGTTGGTATTTTTTGGATAGCGGAAGTTGAGGGCAATGGTATTGTCTGATGAAGTTTCTTCAAACTTGAAGACACCAGCGTTCATAGAAAGGGCACCCATTTGCTCATCGTAGATGGCTACGCCGAGTTTTTTAGCGTCATGGTCTTCCAGAAGGACTTGTCCTGCTAAGTCAAGATAGGCTTTAGCTGCTCCGTCAAAGGCGAATTGACTGAGGAATTTAGCCAAGTAGGTTGCTCCGTTGACACCTTCTTCAGGGGTTGAACCGTGGGCTGATTTTCCGATGACTGTCACTTGTACCTGTCCGTTTTCAAGGGTTTCCGCGTCAGCTTTTAGGCCGTAAGCGGCTGTGAAGTCTGCCAACTTGCTGTCCAAGTCTGCTAGGTCGCCGGAGATAATAGCTGTCGCAGATTCAGGCACCATGTTCTCACGCAAACCACCTGTGAAGGAATGCAGTTTAGCAGCTCCGCTATTTTCCCCCACAAAATGAAGATAAGCTGTGATATTGCCCTTTTCTCCGTTGATAATCGGGAACTCAGCATCTGGAGAGAATCCGAAGTCTGGCAGGGGAAGGCCGACGTGTTCGAAGTAGTAATCCATGTCCGCCCAGCCTGACTCTTCGTCGGTACCAACGATGAAGCGGACTTTTTTAGAAGTCGGAAGCCCCAACTCCTTGATGATTTTCAAGCCGTAGTAGCAAGCCATGGTCGGTCCCTTGTCGTCAGAGGATCCGCGGGCAAAGAGCTTGCCGTCGATGATTTGCGGCTCGTATGGGTCAGTGTTCCAACCGCTTCCTGCTGGTACCACGTCCAAGTGACCAAAGATACCAAGGACTTCGTCGCCCTCGCCAAATTCAAAGTGACCTGCGTAGTTGTCAACGTTCTTGGTTGGATAGCCATCACGCTGAGCGATTTCCAGGAACTTGTCCAAGGCACACACTGGACCAGGGCCAAATGGGTGCTGGGCATCTGCCTGGCTGTCGTCACGCTCGGAATTGATGCGGAGGAGGTCAAAGAGGTCCGCTAGAAACTCGTCTTTGCGTTTGTCAAACTCTGCTCTAAAATTTACTGTCATGTGTTCTCCTTTTCAGTATCGTCATTTGGTTTATCTATTATTACGTCGTTAACTCGTTTTGCCGTACTTCAGTACAGTCTGCAACTCGTTGCCTAGTTCTAAAAGTAAACCAAAAGACTATATCAAAGTAAGTCTATTTTATCATATTTTTCAAGACTTCACTGCTAAAAAATGACCTTTCACAAAGAAAGATCATTTTGCTTTATTCAAACTCCAACTGGGCCTTGTTGGTGAAATAGGTCTGGTAGGCTGCATAGGAGGCAATTACTGAAGCCAGACTGGTCGCAGACAGCAACATGAACATGACCATAATCTGATAGCGAATGGCATGGACTGGATCAACGCCTGCAAAAATCAAACCGGACATCATCCCTGGCAGGCTGACCAGACCGACTGTCTTGGCTGAGTCAATGGTGGGCTGCATACCTGTTTTGATAGCCTCTCGCAAAATATCCTGTGAAGCCAATTTGACAGTTGCACCCAGACTTAATTTTTCTAAAACTTGCTGGCGGTTGTCTGTGAAGGACTTGTACATAGCCCGATAGGACAGACCGATGGCCGTCATGGCATTACTTGCCAACATCCCTGAAATGGGAATGACCTGTGAAGGAATAAATTGAATAGCACCCGATAGTACCAAGATTGTCAAGGTCAATCCTGTCGCAACCAATAGGGCAAGAAAAGGATGAAGTAAGGATTTCTTGCCATTGGGATTGCGCTTGTTGGCTTGGACACTGGCATTGTAGAGAATAATCAAGACCATGGCCAAACTGAGAAAGACAGTTGAAGCTTGGAAGATAAACTTGAGCACATAGCCAACAAAAATCAACTGAAGGACAGTTCTGACAACGGCCATGAAAATATCCTTGGTCAAGCCTAGTTTTTCCTTCTGACTGATGCCCATGGCCACCAAGACCAGTCCAAAAATAAGAGCTAGTGATAGGTTATCTACAGTAACATTCATACTTGGACCCGACCTCCTTCTATTTTCAAAATCTTTTGGGCTGCCTCAATCTCTGATTGGTCATGAGTGACTTCAATCAGGGTATTTCCAGCTGCATGGTAATCTGCTAAAAGCTTGTTGACAATGGCCTTGGTTTCAGAGTCCAGTCCCGCAGAGATTTCGTCTAAAAGTAAGACTTTGGGTTCAAAGAGCAAATTGCGAACGAGGGCCACTCGCTGTTTTTCTCCTCCTGATAATTCTGTGATTTTCTTGGTCAAAAATGCTGGCGCTAGATTGACCCTTTCTAAAGCTTTGAGGGCTTTGCTTTGGTCAAATGCAATCTGACGAATAGTAAATGGAAACTGGAGATTGTCTTGAACAGTTTGCCCAAAGAGAACTGGCTGTTGAAAACAATAAGAAACTTCTCTTCTATAAGTCGGCATATCCAGCTCTGCTATGTCCCGACCCTGAAAGAAAATGGTCCCACTTGTCGTGGATGTCAAACCTGCCAAGAGCTTGAGGATGGAGCTTTTTCCACTGCCCGAAGGTCCAACCAAGGTTAGCCGCTCTCCTTCTAAAACAGTGAAGCTAATATCAGTTAAAATCGACTTATCCCTATCAGATAAGCCGACAGATTGAAGTTGGAAAAGGTTCATCTTAATGTCCGTGCTCTTCTGCTTCTTCTGCAGCAATGGCAATGGCTTGTGTTTCATGAACTGTCCCGTGAGCGTGATGGGCAGGTCCATAAATAGAGTAGATTTTAAGGTCTTCTTGACCAATGTTGATGACATTGTGGTAGGCACCGTTTGGAATTAAGATGGCATCTTCTGGTCCAACTTCAGTATCAAGTGTAATCTTGTCTTCGGACTCTCCCATAATAACACGACCGTGACCTTGCTCAATGCGGAGGAATTGGTCGTTTTCGTTGTGTACTTCCGCTCCGATGTCGCCACCAACTGGGATGGACATCAGTGTAACTTGCAAGAGTTCCCCAGTCCAAAGGGCTGTGCGGTAGTTGGTATTTTCAAGCGTAGCTGTTTCAATGTTGGTTACAAATGGTGCTTTTCCGTAATCTTTAGTTGTCATAAGTTTTTACCTCTAAATTATAACTATTCTAAACTTTCTTTAGAACAATTCTAATTATACTCTTTTTGAACTACTTGTCAAGTTTTTTTAGAAACATTATAATTTTCAGAATATACTTAGCGAATAGCTAAGAAAAAGCCACCTTTCGGCAGCTGTTTTCTACAATTTTACAGATAAATTAGCCAGATAATCTGGACCAAATTGGGACAGGCGATTGCGACTGTCTCTGGATTCGTAAAAATCAATCATGGCAAAACCAGCTCGTAATTGCCCTGCAATCTGTTCTTCTAAGGTATGGCTAAATTCATAGCCATATTCTGGATCAATCGTGATTTGTCCTGCTTCTTCTAATTGTCGTGCGTTGAAAGGTAGGCTGTACTTTGGAACCAAGGTTTTGTCTGGATGCTCCCAAACATCATTAGCATCAAAGACATAAATCCAAGGGTTCATATAACCGACCATGAGCAGACCACCTTTTTTCAAAACCCGATAAGACTCCTGCCACATATTTGTCAAATCTTCGATATAAACATTTGAAACCGGACAAAAGATGATGTCAAAACTCTCGTCCTCAAAAGGAAATACTTGCGTCATATCTGCCTGGACCGTTTGCAAATTCAGATTTTCCCGCTCCGCAACCAGCCTATCCTTGTCCAACTGTTCCTTGGAGAAGTCCAAAATAGTTGTCTCATAGCCATAAGCCACAAAGATCGGTCCCTGTTGACCACCACCGCATGCTAGACCCAGCAATTTCTTACCTTGGGCTTTTTCAAACCAGTCAAGCGGTACTGTCTTTCCAACCGTCAAAGAAACGGATAAGGGCTTATCTTTGGCAACAAGAAATTCCTCATGACTGAGCGGAACTGTATAGGCATTTCCCTGTCTAGCTGAAACCCGATTCCAACGTTCTTGATTGTAGTTTACATAATCTATCATTTTTCTTTCCTCGCTTGAGGCCTAGCCAATATGGCCTCGTTCTCTTCTTTTCATGTTTTTACCTCCTTTACTATGCTAATTCTATTATGGCATAAAGAAAGAGAAAAAGCTACCTTTCGGCAGCTTGCTTCTTATGTCAATTCATTAAAATCCCAAATATCGTCCACCCAGCCTTCATAGAAATCAGGCTCGTGGCAGACCATGAGAATTGAGCCCTTGTAGGCTTGAAGGGCACGTTTGAGTTCGTCCTTGGCATCCACATCCAAGTGGTTGGTCGGCTCGTCGAGAACCAAGACATTGTTTTCACGGTTCATAAGCAAGCAGAAGCGAACTTTGGCCTGCTCACCACCCGAAAGGACTTGAATCTGGCTTTCGATATGTTTGGAAGTCAGACCGCAACGAGCCAAGGCTGCTCGTACTTCTGCCTGGTTAAGGGCTGGGAAGGCATCCCAAACGGCTTCCAGCGGGGTCTGACGATTACCTCCAGCTACTTCTTGCTCGAAATAGCCTAGTTCCAAATACTCCCCACGCTCCACAGAACCACCCAGCGGTGGAATAATCCCCAGCAAACTTTTAAGAAGAGTGGATTTACCGATACCGTTAGCACCAACAATGGCAATCTTCTGGTTGCGTTCAAAGGTCAGATTGAGCGGTTTACGTGTCAATACACGGTCATAACCAATTTCCAAATCAGTCGTTTGGAAGATAAAGCGACTTGGAGTTCGAGCCATTTTGAAATCAAAGGATGGCTTTGGTTTCTCAGCTTGGAGTTCAATAATCTCCATCTTATCCAACTTCTTCTGACGAGACATGGCCATGTTTCGAGTTGCAACTCGGGCCTTGTTACGGTTAACGAAGTCTTGCAAGTCTGCGATTTCCTTCTGCTGGCGCTCATAAGCTGCCTCCAACTGAGCCCGCTTCATAGCATGGACTTCTTGGAATTGGTAATAGTCGCCTGTGTAACGAGTCAAAAGCTGATTTTCCACATGGTAGACAATGTTAATCACATCATTCAAGAATGGAATATCGTGTGAAATCAAGACAAAGGCATTTTCATAGTTCTGCAAGTAGCGTTTGAGCCAGTCAATGTGTTCGGCATCCAAGTAGTTGGTCGGCTCATCCAGAAGCAAGATGTCAGGCTTTTCCAAGAGCAATTTTGCCAAAAGAACCTTAGTACGTTGGCCACCTGATAACTCCGTCACATCCTTGTCCATACCATAATCCATAACACCCAGAGCACGCGCCACTTCGTCAATCTTGGCATCCAGCGTATAGAAATCACGGCTTTCCAAACGATCCTGCAGTTCGCCAACCTCTTCCATGAGGGCATCCATATCGGCATCCTCTTCTGCCATAGACATGTAAATGTCATTGATACGAGCTTCTGTCTTGAAGAGTTCATCGAATGCTGTCCGCAAGACATCACGGACTGATTGACCCTTTTCTAATTTAGCATGCTGGTCCAAATAACCTGCGGTCACATAACGAGACCATTCCACCTTGCCCTCATCAGGCTGCAACTGACCTGTCACAATAGACATGAAGGTTGATTTTCCTTCACCGTTGGCGCCGACAAGACCGATATGTTCCCCTTTCAAGAGACGGAAGGAGACATTCTCAAAAATCGCACGGTCACCAAAACCATGACTTAAATTCTTTACTTCTAAAATACTCATATTTTCCTCACAAAAGAGGCTGGAAATCCTTCCAGTCTCTGACTTTTTCTTAATCTAAACCAATCTCTGCACGGACCACATCAGCAATGGTGTCCACATAGTAATCGACCTCAGCATCCGTTGGCGCTTCTGCCATGACACGCAAGAGGGGCTCGGTACCACTTGGGCGAACCAAGATACGACCGTTGCCAGCCATTTCTGCTTCCATCTTCTCGATGATAGCTGCAATAGCAGGCACTTCCATTGCCTTGTCTTTCATGCTGTTTTCCACACGGATATTGACCAATTTTTGTGGGTAAATGGTCACTTCTGCTGCCAATTCTGACAACTTCTTACCAGTTTCTTTCATGATCTTGGTCAATTGCACAGCGGTCAACTGGCCGTCACCTGTGGTGTTATAATCCATCAGAATCACATGTCCAGACTGCTCACCACCGACATTGTAGCCACCTTTACGCATTTCTTCTACAACATAACGGTCGCCGACTGCGGTCACAGCTTTTTCAATCCCCTCACGGTCCAAAGCCTTATGGAAACCAAGGTTGGACATAACGGTTGTCACAATGGTATTTTTGGCCAAAAGTCCTTTTTCAGATAGGTACTTGCCGACGATATACATGATACGGTCGCCATCGACCAAGTCACCATTTTCATCAACAGCAATCAAGCGGTCACTATCACCATCAAAGGCAAGACCGATTTGACTGCCAGTTTCTTTCACCAATTCCTGCAGTTTTTCTGGGTGGGTTGATCCAACTCCTTCGTTGATGTTCAAACCATCTGGGTTCTCAGCCATGACTGTTAAATCAGCTCCCAAATCTGCAAAGATTTGACGGGCAGAAGTTGAGGCTGCACCGTTGGCAGTGTCCAAGGCCACTTTCATGCCTTCCAACTGGATACCAGTCGATACAAGGAAGGATTCATATTTACGCAAACCTTCTGGATAATCAACCACATCGCCCAAACCTTGTGCTGAGGGACGAGGAAGGGTATCTTCTTCGGCATCCAAGAGGGCTTCGATTTCCGCTTCTAAGGCATCATCAAGTTTAAAGCCATCACCTGCAAAGAACTTTATTCCGTTATCTTGGGCAGGGTTGTGGCTGGCTGAGATCATGACACCCGCACTCGCTTTTTCTGTTTTGACCAAGTGAGCTACACCTGGTGTTGCAAGCACGCCAAGCTTATAGACATGAATTCCAGCTGACAACAGTCCCGCTACCAAGGCAGCTTCCAACATCTGACCTGAGATACGAGTATCACGCGCCACAAAGACACGGGGAACATCTGTTTCATGCTGACTGAGAACATAGCCGCCAAAACGACCTAGTTTAAATGCCAATTCCGGCGTCAATTCTACGTTTGCTTCTCCACGGACACCATCCGTACCAAAATATTTACCCATTTTAAATGTTACCTCTTATTTCGTTTTTGTTATCACAACTTGCATATTTGCTTCTGTTTGTGACAGTACAACTGGCAAGACATTGCCATCACTGTCGACTGCCTGAAGTTTGGCAATTCCACTATAGTTTGCAGAAAGGTTGCTTACGTCTACGGCAATGGCTTCAATGCGATCAATCTTAGCCATGGTTTCATCATCAGTCGTTACTTTTACAGTATCGACATTAACCGAAACCTTAGAAAGACTATAGCCTTCTGCCAACTGATTGCTATAAACTTTAGCCTCAACAGGCAGAGCCTTGCTGACCCGTTTTCCAATTTTAACCGTAATAGCATCTGGTGCCAGGGTGGCTGTCACTCCTGCTGGCAGATTGGCTAACTGGAGTTTGACGGTATTGGTTCCAGCATCCAATTCTTTTAAATTTGCAACAATCTGAAAAGTTCTGGTGGCTTCATCGGATTCCCGTTGCAAGAGCACACGATTGGAACCTCTCAATTCGACCGTTACCGTTGAAGAAAATCCCGAAATAAAATATTTACTGGTATCATATTCAATATCAATCGGAACATTGTTCAAGGTGTGAACGTAGGTTTCTGACTCTGTATTCTGAGCGGCTGTTTCCGAATTTTTATAATTGGTTGTAGTTGCGTAGAAAAAGAGTAAGAGTGCTAAAAACAAGGAGAGAAGCAAGTGACCTACAGCTTTAAATTTTTCTTGCATGCTTGCCTCCTCTCAATCGCTTCAAGAATGTGTTTTTCTCTTGATTGTCAGAACCGAAAATTGTCCACAATTCTTCCTCAAATTCTTCCAAGCTCAAATCATGCTTGAAATTACCATTATGAGCAATCGAAATACTGCCCGTTTCCTCGGAAACAATAAAGACAAAGGCATCCGAAACTTCTGATAGACCAATGGCTGCGCGGTGACGAGTGCCAAATTCTTTTGAAATTCCCGCACTTTCAGACAAGGGAAGATAGGCACAAGAAACTGCTACCTTGTCCTCTTTGATGATAACCGCTCCATCATGCAGTGGAGTATTAGGAATGAAAATATTGATCAATAACTCGCGAGAAATATCTGCGTTCAGCGAGATACCCGTTGCCCTATATTCTTGCAAGGTTTGAGCTTGCTCAATAGCAACGAGGGCTCCAATTTTACGGGGAGACATATAGGCAACCGACTTTACAAAAGCATCGATTAACTTTTCTTCTGTACTCAAGGTATTGGCAGAAAAAATCTGTGTTGTCCGTCCCAGTTTTTCGAGCATGGCCCGCAATTCTGGGGTAAAAATCACAACTGCTGCAATCACTCCATAGGTAATGACTTGATTGATCAACCAGGCAATGGTCTGTAAACCAAATAGGCTAGCTAGAAGTTGTGCAATGATAAAAAGAAATACCCCTCGAATAAGGGTCATAATCTTCGTACCAGCAATGGCCTTACTAAAATTATAGATTAAATAAACAACGATACTGATGTCAATCAAGTGTAGAATCGCTATCCAGGGACTAGCGATCAAACTTGACCAATAACCAGCATCTAATAACTGGCTTAAATTTAACATATGTTCTCATACTTTCTAACACATACATGATAACGTTTCTATTATACCATATTTTCACGGCATTTCTTTAGAAAACAATAAAGTTTCTATTAATTTTATTACAGGTAAAATTCAAATCTGTATCTTTATTTCTACATACTCCATTCTAGAAAATCAATAACCTTTATGATAAAATAGTCCCATGAAATTAAATACATTATTAGGGATTGCCGCAGGGAAAGCCAGCCAGTTTGTCCTCAACAAACTCGGACGGGGTACCACTCTGCCTGGTAAAATTGCCCTCACATTTGATAAACACATTTTAGATAGTTTGGCTAAGGATTACGAAGTCGTTGTCATCACTGGTACCAATGGCAAGACTTTGACAACTGCCTTGACCGTTGGTATCCTTCAGGAAGCTTTTGGAGAAATTACGACCAACACCAGCGGTGCCAATATGATTACAGGGATTACGGCAACATTTTTATCAGCCAAGAAAAATAAAAACGGCAAGAAGATTGCCGTCTTGGAGATTGACGAAGCCAGCCTGGCCCGTGTGACCGACTTTATCAAGCCTAGCCTGATTGTCTTTACCAATATCTTCCGCGACCAAATGGACCGTTACGGTGAGATTTATACCACCTACCAGATGATTTTGGACGGAGCTGCAAAAGCTCCACAAGCAACCATTTTGGCCAACGGTGACAGCCCGCTTTTCAACTCGACGAGCATTATCAATCCAGTTAAATACTACGGTTTTGCGACGGAAGAGCATGAGCCTCGTCTGGCCCATTACAATACCGAAGGTGTTCTCTGCCCGCATTGCCACCAGATTATCCAGTACAAGCTCAATACCTACGCTAACTTGGGTAGCTATATATGTAGCAACTGTGGCTTTAGCCGACCTGATCTGGACTACAAGTTGACTGAGTTGAAAGAAATCACCAATACCTCTTCTACCTTTGCCATTGACGGTCAGGATTACAAAATCAACATCGGTGGGCTTTACAATATCTACAATGCCCTAGCAGCTGTCAGCGTAGCAGCATTTTTCGGCGTATCTCCTGAGAAAATCAAGGCTGGTTTTGACAAGTCCAAGGCAGTCTTTGGTCGCCAAGAAACCTTTAAACTCGGTGATAAGGATTGTACCTTGGTCCTCATTAAAAACCCTGTCGGTGCAACCCAGGCCATTGAAATGATGAAACTGGCTCCATACGATTTTAGCCTATCTGTTCTTCTCAATGCCAACTACGCTGACGGGATTGACACCAGCTGGATTTGGGATGCTGACTTTGAACAAATCACTCAAATGGACATTCCACAAGTCTTTGCAGGCGGTGTGCGTTCATCTGAAATTGCTCGTCGCCTCCGTGTGACTGGCTATCCAGAGGACCAGATTACTGAAACGCCAAAACTGGAAGACATCATGACCTTGATTGAACAGTCAAGCAGTCAGCACGCTTATATTCTAGCCACCTATACGGCTATGTTGGAATTCCGCGACCTGCTGGCTCAACGCCAAGCCGTTGGAAAGGAGATGAAATAATGGTCTATACGTCATTAAAAAGTCCTGCAAAAGACTACACTTACGATCTCCACATCGCCCACCTCTACGGTGATTTGATGAACACCTACGGGGACAACGGCAACATCCTCATGCTCAAGTATGTGGCTGAAAAGCTGGGGGCTCGTGTTCAGGTGGACATCGTTTCCCTGACAGATGAATTTGACAAGGATTTCTACGACATCGCCTTTTTCGGCGGTGGACAGGACTATGAACAATCCATTCTTGCTAAGGATTTACCGACTAAAAAAGACAGCCTAGCAGACTTTATCGAAAACGATGGTGTCATGTTGGCCATCTGCGGTGGCTTCCAGTTGCTCGGTCAATACTACATCGAAGCTGGCGGCCGCAAGATTGACGGTCTAGGTATCATGGGACACTACACCCTCAACCAGACCAATAACCGCTACATCGGTGACATCAAAATTCACAATGAGGAGTTCAACGAAACCTACTACGGTTTTGAAAACCACCAAGGTCGCACCTTCCTAGCTGACAACCAAAAACCGCTGGGCAAGGTGGTCTATGGTAATGGCAATAACAAGGAAGACGGCGGCGAAGGCTTACACTATAAGAATACCTTTGGTAGCTACTTCCACGGACCAATCTTATCCCGCAATGCTAACCTGGCCTACCGCCTGGTCACAACTGCCCTCCGTAAAAAATATGGACAAGACATCCAACTTGCCAGCTACGCTGACATCCTCAGCAAAGAAGTCGCTGAAGAATACGGAGATGTGAAAAGCAAGGCAGAATTTGATAAATAAAGCAAAACCGCTTCTGATATTCAGAGGCGGTTTTGTTATTTTCTATTAACTTACATTCCCTTTAGTAACGTGTAACTTTCCAAATTTAAAAAAGCGACTCATAGAATTATTTCCTCCCGTTAAATAATAGATAACTATTAAAAATAGACAATACTTGCTCATAAGTAACGGTACTTAAATTGTTTACTTTGGCGTGTTTCATTGCTTGATGAAACTGATTTTTAGTAAACAGTTGACGATATTCTCGATTGACCCATTTTGAAACAAAGTACGTATATAGCTTCCAATATTTATCTGGAACATCTGTGGTATGGCGGGTAAGTTTTATTAAGACACTGTTTACTTTTGGTTTAGGATGAAAGCATTCCGCTGGCAGCTTAAGCAATTGCTGAATCGAGACTTGAGTGTGCAAGAGCAACCCTAGTGTTCGGTGAATATCCAAGGTACGCTTGTAGAATCCTTCTTCAACAATCAGATAGATGTCAGACGCATGGCTTTCAAAAACCACTTTTTTAATAATTTGTGTGCTTAAATGGAAAGGAATATTCCCAACAATTTTATACCTCTGTTTGTTAGGGAATTGAAACTGTAGAATATCTTGGTGAATTAAAGTGACACGAGTATTCAGTTTTAATTTTTCTGACGATAAGTTGAATAGATGACTGTCTAATTCAATAGACGTTACCTGTTTACTTATTTTAGCCAGTTTCGTCGTTAAATGCCCTTTACCTGTTCCAATTTCGTAAACGGTATCGGTTTCTTTTAAATTCAATTGTTTTATTATTTGGTTGAGTACTTTTTCACTCGTTAAAAAGTTTTGAGAATATTTTATATTTTTGTTCATTTAATCACTCCTGAAGTGATTACATCTATAAACAAATACAGAAGTTAAACGATTTGTTTGTAATTTTAGTTATCTGTTTAAAAAGTCATAAGATTAGTCACTGGTAGGAATTAATCTAACGTATTTATTTATCTGCGTAATCACTGTTTTTAGTCTGTTTCAAAACAGTAGATGTTTTATCTACATTTTGAATACCAACATGACGAATCCCTCCTTCTTAATTACAAATTTTTAGCATCTAATTTAACTTCAATTCCTATTATACAAAATTTTAAGATAATGCACTATCAACACACTCTTTATTTTTTATATAGTTCCAATCAAGAGCAATCCCTCAATCGTAATCTCGGTCAACTGGCTCAAGTCCAGCTTGGACTGGTCTACTTGGAAAAAGAGGGGGGTCATATCTGCCAAGACTTGAGCATGGGCGACAGTTATGGGCATGGTTCGACTGACCAGCACTTGCTCTACCTGTCCCAGGTAAGACTTGAAATGGTCCACGATATCCTGGTTGTCATAGGACTCCTTGCGGAGTTGGTCTTTGGCTAAATGGCGGAGCTCCTTGAGGTGATTTGGTCCTGGAACTAATTTTAGAATTGCCCCACCATTTTTTAACACTCTGGCAAACTCCTGATAATTGGCTGGGGAAAAGATATCCAAGATCCCGTCAATCGTCTTGTCTTGAATGGGCAACTTGGTCAAGTCACCGACAAACCATTTGACCGACTTGGTCCTGTCAGATTTGGCTGCCAAGATAATGGAATCCTTGGAAATATCAAAAGCAAGAATGTCCAAGTCCATTTTCTCGGCTAACTTACGGGAATAAAAGCCCTCCCCACAGCCGATATCCAAGACAGACCGCAAGCCCAGCTCTGCTATTTTCCCCTCCAAAGCCTCGTAGAGATGATCGTAATAGCCCGCCTCTAAAAAGGCCTGACGGTTTTCAAAGCTAGACTTGTGGTAGTTGGCGGACTGCTTGACCTGGGGTGCCAGGTTGACGTAGCCCTGCTTGGCAATGTCGAAGGTATGACGGTTGGGACAGCGGAGGCTGTTGAGGTCAAGACCAAGACCCTGCCCACAATGTGGACAGGCGAAAAATTGGTCGCTATTGGCAAAACGTTGGTGTTTGGTCATCTTACTTATTTTCTTTTCTAAAGCGGTGCAGGGCTAGTCCTGATAGGAGCGTGGCAATGGCTCCTGTAAAGACCAGCAAGTAGCCGACTGGAATGAGATAAAAATTTTCATGCAGAATGCCCTCGGCATCGATATACTCGACCGAGTTTGCCTTGATGACAAAGCAGACGAATCCGAGAAGCATGAGAAAAGTGCCGATAATGGTAATGGTCAGGTGCATCTGGGTACGGCGGCCTTCGCGACCGTCTTTTACAAGTTTTTCTGTCATATTGTTCATGTCAGTTCCTCCTAAGATAAGGTGATCTAAGGAGATCGAAAAGACAGAGGACATGAGAATCAAGAGTTCCAAGTCGGGCAGGTTTTTGTCATTTTCCCAGTTGGATACGCCCTGCCTGGTCACATTGAGTTTGAGGGCAAACTGCTCCTGGGTCAAGCCTTCCTTCTTACGTAAGTCTTTGATTTGCTGTCCAAAGTTCATTTTTTCTCCTCTCGGGATCCTGTCTAGCAGGTCCTAAACTTATCTTAGCTTGTTGGTCGATGTTTGCCAAGAAAGGCTGGCTTGCTCTGGACTTTTTTAGCGAAAGGTGGTCTTGCCAACTCCGCAAGACTGGCTTGCAAGCTTGTTCTATCAAGGGTTTGAACCTCTTGTCAACTCCCTGTCAGCCTAGCCCATTTGCTCAGATAATGCTTCCCATTCTTCCATAAGGTTTTCTTGTTGGGCAGTCAATTGATCGATTTCTTTCTGATAATCGGTCAGCTGTCCGATATCATTGGTTTCTAACATGGCTTGGTTGAGTTCGCTCAGGCGGTTTTCGATGGTCTCTATTTCTGCCTCAATTTGCTCGATGCGGCGAGCTAGTTTGCGTTGCTCTTTTTGGTTTTCCTTTTGGGCTTGGTAGTCCATAGCCCCGGCTGATTGGCTGGTACTTTCTAGCTGGTCAGGCTGGGCATCTGCTTCCTGCTCTGCCTTTTTCTCCAAATAATAGTCATAGTCGCCCAAGTAGAGCGTGGAGCCAGTTTCCGAGATTTCCAGGACCTTGGTGGCGACGCGGTTGATGAAATAGCGGTCGTGGCTGACAAAGAGCAGGGTGCCGTCAAAGTCGATGAGGGCATTTTCCAGGACTTCCTTGCTGTCTATGTCCAGATGGTTGGTCGGCTCGTCGAGGATGAGGAAGTTGTTGTTTTCCATGGACAGCTTGGCCAGGAGCAGGCGGGCTTTTTCCCCACCCGATAGCATGGAAACGGACTTTTTGACGTCATCTCCTGAGAAGAGAAAGGCTCCTAGGCGGTTGCGAATTTCCACTTCAGGTGTAGTCGGAAAGGCGGACCAGAGCTCCTCCAAGACCGTGTTGGAAGGCGTCAGGGCCGACTGGGTCTGGTCGTAGTAGCCCACTTCCACATTGGCACCGAGCTTGGCTTCCCCTTTGATAAATGGCAGAGCTCCGATGATGGACTTGAGCAGGGTTGTTTTTCCGATACCATTTGGTCCGACAATGGCAATGGCATCTAGTTTCCGTTGGTCAATGGAAATAGGCTGAGAAAGTATTTCTCCATCGTAGCCCACCGTAGCATTTTCCACTGTCAAGACGATATTGCCAGAAGTCTTGTCCGACTGAAAGGTCATATTAGCTGACTTCTGACCAGCTGTCGGCTTGTCCAGTCGCTCCATCTTTTCCAACTGCTTGCGTCTAGCCTGGGCACGCTTGGTGGTCGAAGCACGGACAATATTTTTCTGGACAAAGTCTTCTAACTTGGCAATTTCCTTCTGCTGCTTTTCATAGTTTTGCAATTCCGTTTGCAACTTCTGCTCTTTGAGCTCGACAAACTGAGAATAATTACCTATATAGCGATCCAAGGAATACTTGGTCAAATCCAGCGTTATGGTCGCCACCTTGTCCAAGAAATAGCGGTCATGGCTGACGATAATCAAGGCTCCCTTGTAATGCACGAGGTAGTTTTCTAACCAAGCAATGGTTTCAATATCCAGGTGGTTGGTTGGCTCGTCCAGGACCAATAACTCTGGGCTTTCAAGCAGCATTTTTGCCAGTGCCAGTCGGGTATTTTGCCCACCAGAGAGTTCGGAGATTTTCATGTCCCACATGGTCTGGTCAAACTTGAAACCATTCAAAATAGCACGGATATCCGCCTCATAGTTAAAGCCACCTGCCAGACGAAATTCTTCCGACAGACTATCGTAGGTCTTCATGAGCTGGTCGAGTTCACTACCAGACAAGCTACCCATTTGCTCTTCCATAGACCGCAGGCGTTTTTCCGTCGTTCGCAGGTCATCAAAGACGTGGAGCATTTCATCGTAAATAGTATTTTCCGACTGGAATCGACTGTCCTGTGCCAGATAAGAAAGGGACAAATCACGCTTGGTTGAAATGTCACCGCTGGTAGCTGCTTCTTCTCCGACAAGAATTTTAAGAAGAGTTGACTTGCCAGCCCCATTTTTTCCGACAAGGGCAATCCGATCCCGCTCATCGACTTGAATGTTGATATTGTTAAATAAAACTTCGCCCGCAAAAGAGCGTTCAATCTTGTTTCCACTTAGAATAATCATGAAAATATTATACCAAAAAAATCAGCACAAGGCTGATTTGATTCCTCTATTTATACCAAGGATTGAACAAGCTCCTTATTCTGCCAGAGCAGATAAAGACCACCACCAATAATGATGAGCATGATGACAAACTTAATCACACCTTTGACAAATCGGATAAGCATCATCAAAATCATGGACACAATTAACCAGCCCCAAGCCGAAGAATTAAGCAAGGTCTGCATACTCTCCAAGCTCGCCCCTGTCCAAGCCTTAATAGGTTCTGGAATTTTATCAAACCAGCTGCTATCTATACCGATTTGCTCCATAATGGAATGACTGGTCGATTGTAACCATGCAAAAATCCCAGCATTATAGAGAAAGAGCAAGGCTTGCTCTGGGTAACGTTTTATCGTATTTGTAATTGTTTGAAACATATTTTCCCTTTTATTCTGAATACAAGGCAAGGACCGCATCAATATCTGCCTGCTGAATACCATGATTAGAACCGGCCGATTCCATAACAGAAGCCTGACTATCATCATGATCCAAACCAATGGCATGACCCAATTCATGTTCAGCTGTATGGATAATTCTGTCCATATCATAGCCATACTCTTCATTCAAGAGATAATAACTATTCAAGCGAACTGTCACCGAGCTATAATAATTGGTCAATAAATTGGTCGTTGAATTAGCCTCACCTGCCGCCTGGGTATTGCCATCATTCATCTCAGTAGCAATGATATCCGCCTGATTTGGATCTGTGGTAAGGACTAGAGTAAAGGCCCCGGTCACATTCCAATTTGCGATGGCCGTTTCATAAGCAGTCCTAAATGTTGGATTTTGGGTTTCAATATAGATAGTCGCAGTATTGGTTTCCCAACGTCCATGGTCAGCTGTATTAACCGTATCAGTAGTCAGGTGTTTAATGGTATCAACACCCTCTTCAATACTGACCTCGGATTGACCTTTAACCATCAATTGTACTTCCTGAGCCAAAGTTTGTAGCATCTGAGGCGCAGCTTCCTGTTGAAAATAGAACAACATCCCAAAACCACATGCGATTAAAACCATGGAGAGCCAAACCAAGCTCCAAACCGTTCGCCAGATCCATTTAAAAATTGAAGCAAAAAATTTCATACACTATACCTCTCTCTAGAAATAGATTTCAGTATAGTCTTATTTTCTGAAATTTTTCTTAAATTCTAGGACAATCTTTCTTCTAATTTGAAATCAATAGGCAGCCAAGCCAAGACCTTTTCAATCTGTTGGTTCCAATAATACCACTCATGTTTACCAGGTCCGAAACTTGCCTCTATATCAACCCCCAGTTCCTTTAACTCCCCGACTGCCTTCTGATGCCCTTCAAAGAGAAAATCTTCCTCACCACACCAGGCATAAAACTTGGTTTTCTTGTCCGAAAATCTAGAAATATTAGTCAGTAGATTTGGATTTTCTGGGTCATTGAAATCCCCAAACACACCCTTCCAATAGGCAGAACTACCTAATTCCAAGGCAGATGGACTAGAGAAATCAACTAGCAAGGCTCCTGAAAGTGAAGCTGCGTATGAAAAACGATTGGTTGTCATGGCAATCTTAAAGGTACCATAGCCCCCCATAGACAAGCCAGCAATAAAATTCTTCTCCCGCATGTCAGACATATTTGGGAAAAATCGCTTGAGGATTTGAGGAAGCTCAATCGCAATAGCATCATAATAATTCATGCCATAGGTGGTATTGGTGTACCAACCCTTGTCTGTATTGACCATAACAACGATGAGATTGGTATAACGTACTAGTCGTTCAACAGTCGAGCGATTGAGCCAGGAATCTTGATTTCCTCCCATTCCATGCAACAAATACAAAACAGGAATGTCTTTATCATCAGGATTGTCCACACGATTGCGATCTGGATACAAGACCGTAACCTGTCTAGACATATCCAACACTTCTGAATGGTATTCGATTTTCATAATTGCCATAAATGTTCTCCTTATGGTAAAGAGCCTAAGTTCTCCTCGGCTCTTCACAAACTATTCACTTATTTTACTTCCATAATCACCGGCAAAATTGCTGGGCGACGTTTGGTTTGATCAAAGAGGAATTTAGCTAAGTCATCGCGAACAGCACTCTTGAGTTCTGTCCAATCAAAACTATCCTTGGTGAAGTAATTTTCCACCGTTGCATTAACCAAATCTGATGCCTCACGCAAGATATCCTTGCTCTTCTTGACATAGACAAATCCACGCGTATTGACCTTGGCCTTGGAAATGATTTTCTTCTCACGGCGGTTGACAGTGATTGCCACGATAAAGATACCATCTTCTGAGAGGATTTTACGGTCACGAAGGACAATATTTCCAACATCTCCCATGGCATTTCCGTCAATCATGACATCACCAGCAGGAACCGCTCCGCTATGGACAAAATCCCCATCTTCATAAGCCATGACATCCCCACGCTTGACGATAATAATATTCTCTGGGAACATGCCGATCTCAAGCGCAGCTTTGGCATGGGCATCTAGCTGACGATACTCCCCTTGAACTGGGAAGAGATACTTAGGACGGAGGATATTGAGCATGAGCTGCAAATCACGCGCATTGCCGTGACCAGACACACGCAGGTTTTTGGTAATGGATTTGACCGTTCCACCAGCCTTGTAAATCAAGTTTTCAACACGGGCAACGACTGCTTCTTTAGAAACACTTGGTGTCGTAACGATGTAAACCAGATCACCTTCCTTGATTTCAACATAACGGTGGCGACCAATGGCCATCTTACGAAGCCCGTTCAAGGGTTCCCCCATACGGCCTGTTTCCAGGATAATCAATTCATGGTCTTCGTATTTGCCCATATCCTTTGGCTTGACCAAAAGTCGCTCACTAACCAATCGAAGTTTTTTCAATTGGATAGCGGTACGGACAATATTTTCCACATCGTGCCCCGTCAAAACAACACGGCGACCTGTAGCCTCTGCCGCATCAAAGATTTGCTGGATACGGACAATGTTACTTGCCACAGCAGCTACAATCACACGACCTTCACAGTCTGCAATGGTATTGAGAATTTCTTCCCCAGCTTCATGCATACTAGCTGACTGCACATTGCTATCTGCATTGGCAGAATCAGATAAGAGAGCCAATACCCCTTCTGAACCAATCTCAGCCAGACGACCAAAGTCTGTCCGGTAGTACTTATCCGCAGCCTGATCAAATTTGAAGTCACCAGTATAAACGATGTTTCCTTGGTCTGTCTTGACTACAATTCCCAAACTCTCCGGAATAGAGTGAGTTGTCTTAAAGAAAGATACAACTGAATCACCAAAATCAATCTCAGTCGCTGCATTGATGACGTGGAAATCCTTGAATTTCTTAGTTGCATTATTGTTCTTGACAATCAATTTCGCCAATTCAATGGTCAGGTGTGAGCCAAAAACAGGAACTTTCACTTTTTCTAAAAGATAAGGCAAGGCTCCAATCGAATCAGCGTGACCATGTGTCAAAAAGACCCCAGCTACACGGTGCTTGTTTTCTTCCAAGTAATCAAAGTTGGGAACAACTACATCAACACCCAACTGTTCATTTTCTGGATACTTGGCACCAGCATCCATGACAAAAATATGCTCATTTACTTCGGCAATGTAGAGGTTTTTACCATTTTCACGTACACCACCGAGAGCCATGATTTTTATGCTACTCATTTTTTCTCCTTTTGGACATCCCACAGGTGTCCAGTTTATTTTTCTTACCAACGGTCCTTGGGATGCCCAAGTCGAATTACAGTCTGCTAATGATTTTAGCTATCGCTTCTATTATACCTTTTTTCAGGAAAATTTACAAAAAACTCTGCTGAAATTCAACAGAGTTCTCCCATTTAATCAATAACCATGTCCCCTATGTTCCCACTTTCCACCAGCATTACGCACTAAAATCCATTTCCAATCCCGATGAATACTATTTGGTTCCAAGGTTGGTTCTGCCCCTTCAGCGGCTACCTTGAAAGAAGAGGTTAACACTATAGCCTCCTCTGCACCATAGTTTTCAGCCCAGTCATCAAATAACTTTTCATCATCGCCACCATATCCAATGGTCAATAATTGGCAACTCTTAAAATGCTTATCAAAGTAATCTTGAACGACAACTACAGCATCCTGAATTTCTTTTTCCGAGTATAATTCCGATGCTTCCATCGGTTCAATCTTTGCCTGATAAGCTGCTCCTGTCCGACATCCTACCAAAAATAGACAACACAACAGACTACAAATAGCTAAACATTTTCTCATATTTGTTACCCCAAGTCAACAATCGTTGCTGAAAAGCCAATCTCTTCTACAAAATGCAAAACATCTTCTGTCTTTACAAAAATTGTTTTCGTATTAACATTGGGGTGGAAGGTTAGAATGGGTTCGGATAGGATTTCCTTATCAAAATAGACTTGGATATCCCTAGCACCATTATGCAACAAGCCAAAAACAGACACCACACCAGCAGGTAGGTGCATTTTTTGCATCTGGCTATCACTCGCGGCCATGCGAATACGATTGGCTCCTAGCAAATCACGAAACCGGTCCATATCCAACTGCTTATTGTCATCCATAATTAGCAAATAAAAAGCTGTCTTTTTCTTATTGGTCAGAAACATGGACTTGGTCCTTACCCCTTCGAACCCTTCAATATAACAGTCTGCTTCCTCAGTGGTCAGAGCTGGCGGATGTTCTACAATAGTGTAGTCCATTCCAAAGTCAGCTAATGTTTTAAAAACCAATTTATCCATGATAGCACTCTTGCTATATTTAGTATATTATACTGCTTTTTAACCGAAAATTCAAAGGATAAGAAAAGCCTGGATTGCTCCAGACTTTAGTCAAACTGACTGCCCTATTTAATAATCAATCTTCCCAATACTCCTCAACATTTGTCACGCTCTGAGGGATACCAATTAACTGAATATCAAATTTTAAGGACGGTTCTACTCTTGAAGAAGCATTGTGAATGCGAAAACTGATAGACCAACCATTATCCATAATCAACTCCAGAGTATTTTTAGAACCTCTCTTGTAGTCTAAAGAGAAAATTCTTGTTGGTAAAACAGTTGACAAGCCCTTAACCCTTGTCTTTGGACGAATGGTTTGATAATTGATAGATAAGGTATCGTTTAAGTTAAATGCCTGAACAATCGTTTTCCGTTCCTTATCCTTTGCTATTACTTTATAAAAGTCTTTTCGTCCTAGTAGATACTCAATTAGAAGTTGGGGGACATCCTGATGTTGCTCGTATAATCGAAGCAACTCAAATTTAAAAGCTTCAAGAACAGGTAAATAAATCTCCACTTCTTTATTTTCAAACATAGTCCATTTATGCTGCTCAGCTTTATCAAGGTGCTTGGTTTCATCCCTCAAAGTTGCTAACCTAGTGAATACGGGCTTAATGGCTTCAAAGTAATCGTTAGAAACTGGAAGTCCCAACCATTTCAAACCAAAATCTATGTCATTGGATAGCCTAGAATGTTTTAGGGCATGATGATTATGTTTACAAGAAATCCCAATCTCCCAATCAGTTTCACCTTTGATAAATACAATATCCCTAACATCACCATCTCCACCACTTTTATCAACTAAAATGGATAAGGTTACTAATTCCTGACCATTAGACAGATTTGGTTCTGCCTTTAAAATGGTAGTTAGACTCGCCTTAGCGGCTTGGAACATATCTTCCTGTAGAATGCCATCTAATTTTTGGAAATTATCTTGTGCAGTTAGATAGGCCTTGCTCTCTTCAATTTCACATCTCATACCCAATTCTGTCAAAGCCTTGTAAAAAGTTGTAATACAAGCATATTCAAATCCTTTTCCTTGTACTGTCTGCTTAGCCATTTCTACTACTCCTATATATTTTATTAGCTTTATTATCCCACAATAGTTTCTACTGGCCAAGTTTATTTTTTTTTGTTATACTTGTAAAGTATATATTCAGTTGGGAGTTCTTATGAAAAAAACAGACAAGCAATTCATATCTTCATCCACCTTCACTGTGGAAGAAATTGAAGAAATACTACAGGCGAAAATCAAGGAAGAAACTCAAAAAGTCGAAGAGGCCATTACGCAAGAGGAAAAAGATAAGGAACAAGCTATTATTGATACTATTCAATACGATGAAAGTAAAATCAATATTGTTTCTCTCTTTAGTGGCTGTGGTGGACTTGATTTAGGTATCGAATTAGCTGGCCTTGTTGCTCAGTACGGTCAGGAAAAAGCCTATCAACTATTCCAATCAAAGCTGTCCTATGATAGTCACAGAAATAAGCTTATCAATTTCATTTTTTCAAATGATTTATTTGAATCAGCAAATCAGTCTTACCTAAAAAACTTCCCTGATACGATTTACAAAAGTTCTAAAAATATCCAGAAAGTTTCCCTTTTTCCAAAAGCTAATATCATGCTCGGAGGATTTCCTTGCCCAGGCTTTAGTGTGGCAGGTCCGCGCTTGCTTGATGATGAGCGTAATTTTTTATACATTCATTACATCCGTGCACTCATGCAATCAAAACCTGAGTTCTTCATTGCAGAAAATGTTAAAGGTCTAATGACACTCGGAAAAGGAAAAGTGCTAGAACAAATTACAGAAGACTTTGCCGCGGCTGGCTATGTCGTTACTGCCCACCTTGTCAATGCACGAGATTATGGAGTTCCACAATTAAGAGAACGTGTTTTCATTATTGGTGTAAGAAAAGATATTCAGAAGAAATTCAACTATGTCTATCAACTTCCACCAGCAACACACGGTCCGGAAAAAGAAAAATATGTGACACTCAAAGATGCGATTGGAGATTTGCCACTTGAACCAAGTGACGTCTTTGATTCAACATATTCTTCTATGTACATGAGTCGAAACCGTAAGAAATCTTGGGAAGAACAGAGCTTTACGATTCAAGCCAGTGCTAGACAGGCACCACAGCACCCCCACGGATTACCTATGAAAAAAATAGACAAGGAAACATGGGTATTTCAGGGAAACCAAAATCGTAGATTATCTGTCAGAGAATGTGCTCGCATTCAAACCTTTCCGGATTGGTTTGAATTTTCTAATGGAAATAAAGGAAATGTGACAGAGAACCATCGATTAAATGAACAATATAAGCAAATCGGAAATGCAGTCCCTGTTGTTCTTGCTGAGAAAATTGCCAGACCTATTATCGAATTTTACTACAAAAATCTACTATAAAAAATAAGAATCCTGCTACAAACACAGGATTCTTTCTTTACCTTTATTGACACATAAACATCAAACTAATCAAACAACTTGTAATAATCTTCCAGTTTCATCTTGGATTTTTCCTCTGCCGTTTGGTCCTGAATAATCTGACCATTTTTCATGACAATCAAGCGATTGCCGTGACGGAGAGCATCTTCCATTTGATGAGTGACCATGAGGGCTGTCATTCCCTTGGTCGCAATCAATTCATCCGTCAGTTGCATTAAGGATTGGCTAGTTTTAGGGTCGAGAGCGGCAGTATGCTCGTCCAAGAGCAAGAGCTCTGGTTGTTTCAAGCTAGCCATTAACAAACTCAAGGCCTGTCTTTGCCCACCTGATAAAAGCCCTGCTGGTGTGTCCAAATGCTTTTCCAAACCATTTCCCACTCTCGGCAAAAGCTGGGCAAATTCTTCCCTTTCTTGGACCAATCTACGTGGCACCAAGCCCCGCCCCTCACCACGATACTTGGCGATGAGCATGTTTTCTGCCACTGTCATCCGCGGAGCAGTTCCCATTTTAGGATCTTGGAAGACACGAGCCAGATACTTGGCCCGTTTTTCAGCAGGCCAGTTGGTCACATCCTCACCGAGTATGTGGACCGAACCACTTGTCAAGGGCAGGGTACCAGCAATGACATTGAAGAGGGTTGATTTCCCAGCACCGTTTCCACCTAAAATAGTAATAAAATCCCCTTGGTAGATGGTCAGATTGACATTGTCCAAAATCACGCGCTCTTCATCAAAACCGTTGGTCACCACCTTGGTGGCATTTTTTAATTCAACAATTGCTTTCATCGTGACAGGCTGGCTCCTTTCAAGACTTTATTTTTCAACTCAGGAACCATGAGGCAGACTGCCAAAATCATGGCTGAGAAGATACGGAGGTAGCTGGTATTGATACCGAGGGAAATAACCACCAAAATCAAGAACTGATAGAAGATAGCACCTACTGCAATGGCCAAGAACCGTTCCAACATGGTCAAATTTCCATACAAGACCTCACCGATAATCAAGCTAGCCATCCCAACTACGATGACCCCGATACCACGGGATACATCCGCATAACCTTCTTGTTGAGCAATCAAGGCACCCGCAAGAGCAATAATCCCATTAGAAAGAATCAACCCAAGCAGCTCCATTCTGCTGGTATTGATACCAAAACTGCGAGCCATATCTGGATTGTCCCCCGTCGCGATAAAGGCTTGACCCAGGCGAGTATAGAGGAAGAACATCAAGGATCCAATGACTAGGGCAACACTTCCCAAACCAAGTAAAAGTCCATTCACTTGCTCAGAAAAGGGAAGCAAGTCCTGCAATCGACTGGTATTTAACAAACCCAAATTTGCCCGACCCATGATAAAGAGAATAATGGAGTGACAAGAAGACATGACCAGAATACCAGCTAAAAGTGTAGGGATTTTCCCCTTGGTATAGAGCAAGCCTGTGACCAAACCTGCCAAACAGCCTGCCAAAACGGCTGCCAGCGTTGCCAAGACAGGATGAACTCCCTGTGTCAATAAGGTTACTGCAACTGCTCCTCCCAGTGGAAAAGAGCCCTCTGTCGTCATATCCGGGAAATTCAAAATCCGAAAGGTGACGAATATTCCCATTCCTAGTACAGCCCATAAAAGAGCCTGTGAAACTGTTGATACAATCATAACATTCCTTTGTTTTATTCGATAACCTTGCTTGCCTTATTGATAATCTCTTCTGACAAGCTGATACCTAATTCTTTTGCAACTTTCTGGTTAACAACGACCGTACCTTCATTGAAAATTTGGACTGGTGTATCCCCAGGATTTGCACCGTCTAAGATTTTGGCAGCCATTTTACCTGTTGCCACACCCAAGTCATATTGGCTGAGAGTTACAGATGCAATACCTCCACCTTCGACCATGTCTTCTACACTAGTGAAAATCGGAGTTTTTGTTTTATTTGCCACAGAAACGACTGTTGAAAATGCTGATGCGACCGTGTTATCAACTGGTGTGAAAAGAACGTCTGCTTTGCTGGTTGCCACTTCTACTGTAGAGGCCAATTCATTACTTGAAGCAACTGCATATTCAAGGACAGTATAGCCTGCTTCTTCCGCTGCAGCCTTAAATTCTGCTACTTGAATTTTTGAATTGTCTTCGTTAGAAGAATAAAGGACGCCGATTGTTTTTGCCTCTGGTGTGATTTCTTTGATGAGGGAAACAGCATCTGCTACAGGTGTCTGATCAGACACACCAGTGATATTGCCACCAGGATTTTTCAAGTCTTTGACCAAGTTGGCACCAACTGGGTCTGTTACCGCACCCATGATGATTGGCAATTCAGTCGTTGCGTTTGCCAAACCTTGTGCAGCTGGTGTCGCGATACCGATTAAGAGTTCATTACCATTGTCCACCAATTTTTTACTCATGGTCTGTACCTGTGACTGGTCAGCCTCAGCATTCATAAAATCAATGTCCAAATTATCCGTCGTTGAATAGCCACCCTCTTTTAGTCCATCCTTGATCCCCTTATAAATCTCATCTAGTGAATCATGGGTCACAAACTGCAGAACACCAATTTTAACTTTTTCAGTCGAATTAGATGAACTGCTCTGCTCTTTTTGCGTCATAAACAGGGCAGCAACCACCATAACAGTAAGGGCAACAATTGTAGCTAGTAAGTTTTTATTTTTCAACATATTCATTCTCCTCGTAAAATACATAATATCCAATTTCTACGTCTTCAAAATTTTATTCCACCATCGCCATCGTTTCATCATGATTACCTCGTAATTTCTATCATTGTCAAAGTAGAATATCATTATCTGTATTTCATTTTTCATTTGAACGCCAATCTACCAAGACAATGGAAAAGCCCCCGCATACTGAAAAACAGTATGCGAGGGCGTCAATGACACGGTGCCACCTCACTTATGGGAATTGTCTAGAATCCTCCCATATCTCATCTCCTCTAACAAGGAGTTGCACTGTAAGGTGTGCGGACCGAACTATCATTGTTTTAAGTTCTTTTACGTGACTGTTTTGGCTGAAACCTTCGTTAGCTCTCCTTGCTATACCACCACAAACAATCCTTGTGAATTTAGGGCATTTTAGGACTAGGCAGTCGGGTGAAGGCAGTACTGGTGTACGGCAAGACCGACTAACGACGTCATAAAATAGACATA
Organism: Streptococcus sp. 29887; assembly: GCF_032595075.1. Taxonomy (NCBI): domain Bacteria; kingdom Bacillati; phylum Bacillota; class Bacilli; order Lactobacillales; family Streptococcaceae; genus Streptococcus; species Streptococcus iners. The sequence continues at coordinate 1,644,663 of NZ_CP118735.1, forward strand.
AATGCACATCAGCCCATTTCATAAAACTCCGCCACCTGTTCCCAGCACCACAGGCTCCCTGAAGACTTCTGCTTTACTACTTCTTCTGATTACAGACGATTATACGGCATCCCAAAGACTTTGTCAAGACTTTTGATTAAATTTTCTGAAAATTTTTCTACTCCCGTTCTGCAACTCTCATCAAAAAATCAACGAAGTGTGATATACTAGTCTGAGTTAGAGCGATTAGAAAGAGGAACACCATGTCTTTTGACGGATTTTTTTTACATCACATGACAGCTGAATTGAAAGCCAACCTAGAGGGCGGGCGGATTCAGAAAATCAACCAGCCCTTTGAACAGGAGATTGTCCTCAACATCCGCAGCAACCGCCAGAGCCATAAGTTGCTCCTGTCTGCCCACTCAGTTTTCGGACGGGTTCAGCTGACCCAGTCGGATTTTACCAATCCCAAGGTGCCCAATACCTTTACCATGATTTTACGAAAATACTTGCAGGGTGCCATTATCGAAGACATTCGTCAGTTGGACAATGACCGTATCTTAGAATTTTCGGTGTCCAACAAGGACGAGATTGGCGACCATATCCAAGCAACCTTAATTGTGGAAATCATGGGCAAGCACAGCAATATCATCTTGGTGGATAAATCTGAACAACGGATTATCGAGGCTATCAAGCACGTTGGTTTCTCGCAAAATTCCTACCGGACCATCCTGCCAGGTTCCACCTACATTCGTCCACCGGAGACGCATTCTCTCAATCCTTATACGGTGTCTGACGAGAAATTGTTTGAAATCTTATCGACTCAGGAACTGAGTCCAAAAAATCTCCAACAGGCCTTTCAAGGTTTGGGTCGGGATACAGCTTCTGAACTGGCTAGTCACTTGCAGACGGACCGCCTGAAGAACTTCCGTGCCTTTTTTGACCAGGCAACTCAGCCTAGCCTGACAGACAAATCCTATACTGCTCTGCCATTTGCCAATAGTCCTGAAAACCAGCCACACTTTGAGAGCCTAAGCAGTCTGCTGGACTTCTACTATCAGGACAAGGCGGAGCGGGACCGAGTGGCCCAGCAGGCCAATGAGCTGATCAAGCGGGTAGCCAGTGAGCTAGAGAAAAATCGCAAAAAGTTGGTCAAGCAGGAGCAGGAATTGGCGGATACGGAAGGTGCGGAGTTGGTGCGACAAAAGGGCGAGCTCCTGACCACCTATCTGCATCAGGTGCCAAATGACCAGGCTAGTGTGACCTTAGACAACTACTATACGGGCGAGGAGTTGGAGATTGAGTTGGATGTGGCTTTGACTCCTAGCCAGAATGCCCAGCGGTACTTCAAGAAATACCAGAAACTCAAGGAGGCGGTCAAGCACTTGACCAGCTTGATTGAGGAAACCAAGACGACCATTGTCTATCTGGAGTCCGTTGACACCATGCTGGGACAGGCTAGTCTGGCTGAAATCGATGAAATCCGTGAGGAGTTGATTGAAACAGGCTACCTCAAGCGCCGCCACCGTGAGAAAATCCATAAGCGTCAGAAACCTGAACGCTATTTGGCGACGGACGGGAAGACTATTATTCTGGTAGGAAAAAATAACCTGCAAAATGATGAATTGACCTTCAAAATGGCTAAAAAGGGCGAACTCTGGTTCCATGCCAAAGACATTCCTGGTAGCCACGTGGTCATCACAGACAACTTGGACCCAAGCGACGAGGTCAAGACAGATGCGGCCGAGTTGGCTGCCTACTTCTCTAAGGCAAGGCATTCTAACTTGGTCCAAGTCGATATGATTGAAGCCAAGAAACTCCATAAGCCAACAGGTGGTAAGCCTGGTTTTGTGACCTACCGAGGTCAGAAGACCCTCCGTGTCACCCCAACAGAAGACAAAATAAAATCCATGAAAATCTAGTTCATGGATTTTTGTGTATAACCTACTCCGCCTTATTAATATCTTCTCTGACTTCCTTGGCGTTGAACTTAGCAAACAAATATTGGCGGTCTTGGACTGGGAAGCGTTGATCCAGCTGATCGACTGGTCCCACTTCAACCATTCCTTGTGAAATGATATAGTCCATGACATGACCCCCAAAGGTCAAATCGTCTGAGATAAAATGCAAATGGTAACCTGCCACACTGACCCCATGAAAAATCTCTGGTGTCCAAATACCAACAATAGTACCCGAAATGTTCTCGGCGGTATACTCAGGCTGACGACTAGCCACCTCCGCAAATCGAACATCCGAAGCCGATTTAGGAATCATACGAACATGCATCCGTGAAAACGTCCCTTTGATTTTGATAGAACGAAAAAGATTTTCTCCATCATAATAGGATTCAATCCGCTGGTGCAATTCATCACTGGTCATTTCAAAGCGTTGTTTGAAAATCACTTCTGCTTCATGGAAAATAACCGCTGCATAGGGAACCTTCATAGCAGCAGGAACCTCCACCACCTCTGGTTTCTCCCCTGCTCCTTTGGCCTGATAGGCCTTTCCATCTAGGACAATCAACTCACCATCAATGGAATCCAGAGTTCCCAAGCCTAAATCACCATGTTCCAGCAATTCGCCCACCGTCAAAGAACCATCATATAAACCCGCCATCAAGGCACCAAGTGTATTGTATTGAAATAATCGATTTACTTGCATAACCTACTCTTCATTCAAAAATTCTTGCATGGCCAAATCATCTGGCACCAATTGGATATAACGGCTAGCTTGCTCTCTTGCCTCATCCAAGCGACCAAGTTGACGTAATAAACCTACATAATCAGCCAAAAATTCAGGATTTTCCGCCAATTCCCCAGCTAATTCAGCGTAAAGCTCACTCGCTTCCTCATCTCTTTCCAGAGCTTGATAGGCCTTAGCTACATTCCAACGCGCCAAGACATTGTCCAGCTCCTCGTCAAAGAGGGCCACAACCTCATCAAACCGCTCCTGCTCCAAATAGAGATTGGACAAGCGGAGGGCTAATTCATTGCTGTCATCTGCCACTTCCCTTGCTTTGAGAAGATAGTCTTCAGCAGCTGCCTCATCGTGCATTTCATAGGCATACTGAGAAGCTTGAAGCAAGAGATTGGCATCAAAATCATTTTTGGCCAAGCCCTTTTCTGTCATTGCCAAGGCTTCTTCAATCTTATGTTCGGCACGAAGGGATTGGGCGTAGGCATATTCATAGCCCTCAAAATCAGGATTGATGGTATCCAGCTGCTTGAAGTAGAGATTGGCCTTTTGGTATTCTTCGCTTTCAAATAGCAGAGCAGCTAACTCAAAAACAGTCTGGTCATCGTATTCCAACTCAACAGCCTTTTCCAAAAATTCAATGGCCGCTTCAAATTTCCCCAAACTTGCATAGGCAAGCCCAATTCGCTGATAGGTCGAAACCCCTGTTAATTCGTAGATTTCACGATTATCCAGCTGGGCATAGTAGGAAATAGCCTCCTTAAAGTATTCCAATTCCATGTCCAACTCTGCCAAGCCAAAGAGGATAATTGGTTCATCAGACAAATGACTGGCTTCTAGCAATTTTTCACGCGCCACATCTGATAATCCTTCCGCCTGATACAAGTCTGCCTTGACCAACAAGGCTTCCACATAGGCAGGACTGTCTTCCGAAATTTCCTCCAAATAAGCAAAGGCTTCTTCAACCAAGCCATCTTCAAAAGCAATCTGAGCCAGATTGAGAACCACCTCAGGATAGGTTTCCTTGAGCTGATCATAGATTTGTGCAGCCTGGGGGAAAAAACCAATACTTTCCAGATAGGCAGCCAAGGACAAAAGGGTGTCATTATCATCTTGCTCCAAGGCACGCTTGAAATACTTATCTGCCTTATCTAAATCCTGTTGGTCCAAACAAGCCAACATTTTTTCACTATTGTTCATGAACTTCTTCAGTTTCTCCTTCTTTTTCATATAAACCACTGTAGACCTTATACCATTCAAATACAGCCTTGACCAAGACCTTAATAGAGGCATAGATTGGAATACCGAGCAGAACCCCCAGTACTCCATACATCTGACCTGCCGTCAACAAGACAAACAAAATGGTAATGGGATGGATACTCAAAGAGCTACCAATAATGAGCGGGGTCACGAAACGACCTTCAATGGTCTGCTCCAACATGAAAACAATCAAAACCTTGACCAACATGACCGGTCCAGCAATCAATCCTAACACTACTGCCGGAATCATAGCCAAAAATGAACCCAAGTAGGGTATCAGATTAAGAAAACCAGCCATAACCCCCAAGGTTACAGGATAACTAAGTCCAATCACTGAAAACATGACAGAAAACATGAGAGCAACAATAATAGCGACCGTCACCTGACCACGAACATAGTTAGACAACTGAGCATTGACATCTGTCAAAACCTTGCTGACGGATGAACGCCATTTTGTCGGTAAGTACTGGGTGACATGACGATTTAAATGCTGACCATCTCGTAATAGATAGAAGAGAATAAAGGGCATAATCAAAATAGCCACTATAATCTGCGATGCCGTTGAAATCAAGCTACTAGCCCAGTTTACCGCACTGGAAGAAAATTTCTGCGCATAGGAAACAATTTGGTCATTGACCTTATTCAAAATTTCCAAGGCAGTTGGACGGAACTGTTCAAATTGTTCATTTTCCAATAAGGTCGTCACTTGACTTTCAATCTTTTGAATATTAGACGGCAGATTTTGGGCGAAAGAAACGACCTGCCCTTGAATACTTGGAATAACAACAGCCAAGCCCCAAACCAAAAGCATGCCAATCAATACAAATAAGACCGAAATAGCAGCTGTCCGTGTAATCTTATATTTCTCCAACCAATCCACAATAGGATTTAAGAGATAATAGAGCAAACCTGTCAACAACATGGGCAGGAGAATAATTTCAATAAAACTCCCAATCGGCTTCAGCAAAAAGCTGACCTTAGTAAAAACAAAAATAGTTAATAGAACCAATAAGGTTACTAGAAAAAAAGTAACAGCCTGATTGTTTACAAACCACTTAAAAAACCAGGACATTCTAAATCGTTGCTGCTGTTCATCCATCTCGCTCACTCCTCATTCTTTTTCTCTATTGTATCATGTAATGGAGTATTTTAGACAAATAAACCATAGGCTTTCTCAGACTTTACAGGAGAAATATGGTATAATTTTAGCAATCATTTTCAAAGGAGATAAGCATGGCTGTCTATTTCGGTACTTACACCAAACGTGAATCAAAAGGTATTTATAAGGCACAATTTAATAGCGAAACTGGGCAACTCAGTAACTTAGAATTGGTTGCTGAAGAACCAAACCCAACCTATCTTGCTTTTGATAAGGCTGGTCGACTATACTCAGTCGGAGATGAAAATGGACAAGGGGGAATCGTAGCTTTCGATACAGATTTCAGCTTGCTAAACCATGTGGTTAGCGAGGGTGCACCTCACTGCTATGTAGCCGTAGATGACGAACGAAATCTAGTTTATGCCGCCAATTACCACAAGGGGCAAGTTCTGGTCTATAAACGACTAGAAGATGGCTCCCTAGAACTTGCTGATATTGCTCAGCACCAAGGTTCTGGTCCACATGAAAATCAAGCATCCGCCCATGTTCACTTTTCTGATTTGACACCTGATAAGTTCTTGGTGACCTGTGATTTAGGTGCTGACCAAGTTGTAACCTACAAGGTTTCAGACCAAGGAAAAATAGAGAAACTTGCGACCTATCAGGCCGCTGCTGGAAGTGGTCCACGCCACATCGTTTTCCATCCAGTTGCGAAAATTGCCTACCTCATCTGTGAACTTAATTCAACTATTGAAATCCTTATTTACGATGGCTGGGGAGAGTTCGAGCACCTACAAACTATCTCTACACTTCCACAAGACCATACAGGCTTCAATGGCACAGCTGCTATTCGTATCACCAAAGATGGAAAATTTGTCTACGGTTCTAACCGTGGTAACGACTCAATCGCCGTCTATAAAACACTTGGTGATGCCAGTCTTGAATTGGTCCAAATCGTGTCAACCCATGGCAAGACACCCCGTGACTTTACCCTAAGCCCAGACGAGAAACATCTGATTGCCGTCCATCAAGACTCTGATAATACGACTGTTTTTTCAAGAGATACAGAAACAGGTCGACTGACGGAACTTTCTCATGATTTTTACCTACCAGAAGCTGTATCTGTCACATTTTTTGAAGACTAATCAGTTGTGAAATCGCTCTATTTTTGGTTTAATATTTGTATAGGAGGTGAATTACATGAATCCAGTAGATCTTTTCAACGAAGTTAAAGACTTAATCGCAAACAAAGACTTTGACGGAGCTAAACAATTTATCGAAGAAAACAAAGACAACTTCGGCGAATACTTGGAGCAAGCAAAAGGCTTGTTGTCAGGTTCTGAAGGCGTAAGCGGTCTTTTGGACAAGGTTAAAGGCTTGTTCTAATACATGTAAAAACTAGGCTGAGAATGTTCAGTCTAGTTTTTTTGTTTCTTCAAAAATATTTGTTATCTCTTGCAATGAAGTAATTACCCAATCACTCTTCAATCTTTCATTTTCACTGGCATGCTTCCCAAAACCAGTCAGTATCCGTACAGTCCACATTCCCAAAGATTTAGCAGGTAGAATATCATTATCATACCTATCCCCAACATAGACAACTCTATCGGCAGGGATGTTTGCTTTTTGCAAGGCAAGTGTGAAAATAGCTGTATTTGGTTTAGATAACCCAACTTCTTCAGAGAGGATGATGAGTTGAAAATAAGACTCAATTCCCCACTTTTGAAGCAGTTCTCTAACACTACTAGACTGATTGGCAACAATCCCCAATCGATAGTGTTTTGATAATGTTTCAAGAACCTCTCATACTTCTGAATAGAGCTTTATCCCTTCATTTGTCCATAAAGGACGTGGCTCGGTCGGTGCAAAATATTGCCAGGTAGCACGAATTGGGTCCAGCGACTTATGAGCATACTCCGCCATTTTCTTTTTATAAGAATCTGATGAAACCTCTATATCCAGAGACTCTAACTTCTTCACACACTTTTCTATATAATTACCATAAGCAGCCTCTTCATCTAAAAGCGTCGAACCTAAATCAAAAAATATCCACTCTATCATCCCGCTCTCCATTTACATTCAATCTGCGGACACTTACACTAGCATCACTTCATTTTAGGATAGCATATTTTAATAGTAACGCAAAGAAAACTCCATAGGAAAACCTAGAGAGTTTTACTAATCCCTCGTTATTCTAACTCGGGAATAAAACAGTCTACAAGACATTGAAAAACAAGTCTGGAAATTTCCAGACTTGTTCTTATTATGACCCTCGCTATACTAGCTCGGGGATAAAAGGCTCTATAATATCTGTAGTGGGTAAATCCTCTATGGATATTATGGAGTCTTTTTGATTGTAGAAAAAAAGTCCCATATGGCCTATAATGAAAAGCAACCAAACTCACATTAGAAAGACTCATATGGAACAACTAAATCTTATCACAAATCTTCTCAGAATTAAAGACAAAAATATCACTATCTCTAATGAATATGATATGGGAACTCACTTAGAACTTCATGGTCATTTGGATTATACAGCCCCTAAATGTCCCTCCTGCAAGGGACAAATGGCAAAATACGACTTCCAAAAACCCTCCAAAATTCCCTACCTAGAAACTGCTGGTTATCCCTTGCTTATCCGACTTAGAAAGCGTCGCTTCAAGTGTAAAGATTGCAGAAAAATAGCGGTCGCTGAAACTCCTCTTGTCAAGAAGAACCACCAAATCTCCGTCGCTGTTAACCAGAAGATTGCTCAATTACTCATCGAAAATCAAGCAATGACACATATTGCACACAGGCTATCTATCTCAACCTCATCAGTTATGAGAAAGCTTAATGAGTTCAAGTTTGAAACAGATTGGAATACCTTACCTGAGGTGATGAGCTGGGATGAGTATGCCTTCAAAAAGGGGAAAATGAGCTTTATCGCTCAAGATTTCAACTCCCTAAATGTCATAACTATTCTAGACGGAAGAACACAAGCAACCATCCGAAACCACTTTCTACGCTATCCTAGAAAGGTTAGAAATCAAGTCAAAGTCATTACCATGGATATGTTTAGTCCTTACTACAAATTGGCTAGACAGCTATTTCCAAACACCAAGATTGTTCTGGACCGCTTTCACATTGTGCAGCACCTTAGCCGTGCTATGAACCGCGTTCGTATTCTAATTATGAATCAATTCGACAGAAAATCGCAGGAATACCGGTCCTTGAAACGCTACTGGAAATTGATACAACAAGATAGCCGTAAACTCAGCGATAAACGATTTTATCGCCCTATGTTTCGCATGCACTTGACTAACAAGGAAATCCTAGAAAAACTACTGTCTTTTTCAGAGGAACTACGACAGCACTATGAACTCTATCAGCTTCTCTTGTTCCATTTCCAAGAGAAAAACTCAGATCATTTCTTTGACCTTATCGAACAGGAAATAGCCAATGTTAATCCTATTTTCCAGACGGTATTTAAGACATTTCTAAAGGATAAAGAAAAGGTTTTAAACGCCATGGAATTGCCTTATTCGAACGCCAAACTGGAAGCTACCAACAATCTCATCAAAGTCATTAAAAGAAATGCCTTTGGTTTCAGGAACTTTGAAAATTTTAAAAAACGTATTTTGATTGCTTTGAACATAAAGAAAGAGAGAACGAACTTCGTCCTCTCTAGGTGTTAGCTTTTCATCTACCCACTACAGTTGACAAAGAGCCGGATAAAACAGTCTCCCAGACATTGAAAAACAAGTCTGGAAATTTCCAGACTTGTTCTTATTATGACCCTCGCTATACTAGCTCGGGGATAAATTAGTACACTGTACTAATTTATTTTTTCAAGTTGTAGAATGAGTTCAAGCCTTTGTAGACTGCAACTTCACCCAATTGATCTTCGATACGAAGCAATTGGTTGTATTTAGCGATACGGTCTGTACGTGACAATGAACCAGTCTTGATTTGGCCAGCGTTAGTTGCAACTGCGATGTCAGCGATTGTTGAATCTTCAGTTTCACCTGAACGGTGTGATACAACTGCAGTGTAGCCAGCTTCTTTAGCCATTTCGATAGCTTCGAATGTTTCAGTAAGAGTACCGATTTGGTTAACTTTGATAAGGATTGAGTTAGCAGCACCTTCTTTGATACCACGTGCAAGGTAGTCAGTGTTTGTTACGAAGAAGTCGTCACCAACCAATTGAACGCGTTTGCCAAGACGCTCAGTAAGAGCTTTCCAGCCATCCCAGTCGTTCTCATCCATACCATCTTCGATAGTGATGATTGGGTATTTGTTAACCAATTCTTCAAGGTAGTCAATTTGCTCTGCAGATGTACGAACAGCAGCGCCTTCACCTTCGAATTTAGTGTAGTCGTAAACTTTACGCTCTTTGTCGTAGAATTCAGATGACGCACAGTCGAAACCGATCATGATGCCGTTTTCGCCAGCTTCGTAACCAGCAGCTTCGATAGCTTCGATGATTGTTTCAACACCGTCTTCAGTTCCTTCGAACTTAGGAGCGAAACCACCTTCGTCACCAACAGCTGTTACCAAACCACGAGCTTTCAAGATTTTCTTCAAAGCGTGGAATACTTCAGCACCCCAGCGAAGACCTTCTTTGAATGAAGGAGCACCAACTGGCAAGATCATGAATTCTTGGAAAGCGATAGGAGCGTCTGAGTGAGAACCACCGTTGATGATGTTCATCATTGGAGTTGGCAATACTTTAGTGTTGAATCCGCCAAGGTAAGTGTAAAGTGGCACTTCAAGGTAGTCAGCAGCTGCACGTGCAACAGCGATAGAAACACCAAGGATTGCGTTTGCACCCAATTTACCTTTGTTAGGAGTACCGTCAAGAGCGATCATAGCACGGTCGATAGCTTGTTGATCACGAACGTCATAACCGATGATAGCGTCAGCAATCACGTTATTTACGTTGTCAACAGCTTTTTGAGTACCAAGACCAAGGTAACGAGATTTGTCACCGTCGCGAAGCTCAACTGCTTCGTGCTCACCAGTAGAAGCTCCTGAAGGAACCATACCACGTCCGAAAGCACCTGATTCAGTATAAACTTCAACTTCAAGTGTAGGGTTACCGCGTGAGTCAAGGACTTCGCGAGCGTAAACATCAGTAATAATTGACATTATATTACTCTCCTTTGAGTTTAAAATAGTTACACTGCTATCATACCCTAAAATAAGAGATTTTTCAAGAAAAAATAGGCTATTTTACTGAAAGAAATAATGTAAACGCCTTCCTTTGCGTTTTTACTAGGATATGCTATACTAAAACTATGACTAATTTACATACTACAATCCTACAAAAAGCCTCTGGTGAAACCCGTCTAAACCCTGATGAACAGCGCTTATACATGGGAACTTATCGCGAGCGCGTTGTTCTTCTTCTCACCTTCGAGGACTTAGCAAATGAGTTTGCCATATCGGCATTCGATACCATCTGCCAAAAGCTAGCAAATAGCTACATACCTCTCTTTCTTAAACTCTCTCCCTCTCTGGCGGACAAGCAACAAATTTCCCTGATGAAACTCGCTCAAGCCCATGGAATTACTACTTCCATCATCGATGAGAAAATTGGGCAATCTCCGTACGCTCTGGTCTTCCATACAGATCATGCAGTTGATTTAGAAGAAATTAACTTAGAAGTTATCTTTCCAAATCTTGTCAAGAAGGAAGAAAAAAAGGAAGAGCAAAAACCCTCCTTCTGGAAAAAATTATTTGGATAAGCTATTTCTTCAATTAAATCCTTCCAATTTTCCTCCCAACTGAAGAATTCTTGCCACCTGTTCTGCTGTGCGGACCAGGTTTTTTTCTGCTTTTTGAAGCGTGTCCTCTAGATTTTCAACGCTTGCGATTATCGGAAAAGCGGCACAGATATTTTCAAAAGGAAAATCAGGTAAATCATCCTTCAAACTGCCACAAATAGCGATGATAGGAATATGATCCGGAGTCCTTCGAGCTACACCGATTGGCGTTTTGCCTGCCAAACTCTGGGCATCCATTCGTCCCTCACCGACAATAACTAGGTCAGCCTCAGCTACTCGCTTGTCAAAATCTAATTGATCCAGAACAAAGTTTATACCTGTTTGGATGCGGGCACCTGCAAACTGCACCAAGCCTGCCGCCATCCCACCGCCTGCACCAGCACCAGCCAGTGTCAAGATTGCTGGATTGACAAGCTGATAAAATCTTTCCATCTCTCTATCCACTTGCTCAAACTTCGTGGCTTCCAGCCCCTTCTGACCAGCAAAAACATAAGTGGCTCCCTGATGTCCACAGAGAAAATTATCCACGTCAGTTACCAAATCAATCTGAACAGACGACAAATCAATACCTATGTCATCTTGGGAAAAGTCCGCAATCTTACCCAGATTGGCACCGATGGCTTCCAGTTCCTGCCCCTCTCTGTCATAGAATTTCACACCAAGACCTGCTGCCATTCCAATGCCGCCATCATGGCTGGCAGAGCCACCAATTCCGATGAAAAACTGGTTGGCACCTTTCTGCACCAGTTCAACCAGCAGTTCACCCACTCCTCTAGTAGAAACTAGCAAAGGATTTCTTTTTTCTAGCGGAATGCTGGCAAGTCCCACTATCGCAGCCATTTCAAAAACAGCCAGACCATCTCGCATTGCATAGTCAACACATATCCTATCCCCAAATGGTCCTGTCACTTCTGTCTGGTATTTCTCTAAATCTAAGGCTTGCGTCAAACTGTCGAGGGTTCCTTCACCTCCATCACCCAAGGGAAGCAAATCATAACTTGCCTGGGGATAGACCTTTGAAAATCCTTGCTTTATGGCTTTAGCAACCTCTATTGCTGAGAGAGATTCTTTGAAGGAATCTGGAGCAATTAGAATACGCATAGATATCCCACCTTTCTATATAATTGTAGCACTCCTTTCCAGGTCTTTCAAGAAAAATTCGAGTATTTCCTTAAAACATGATATACTGGACAAAAGGAGGCTTCCATGTATCAGACTATTTTATTTGACCTTGACGGTACCTTAACAGATTCTGGACAAGGTATCCTAAATTCCGTCGCCTACGCATTGGACCAAATGGGTATTGAAGAGCCTGACTTGGCTAGTTTACAACGCTTTATCGGTCCACCGCTCTATGAATCCTTTGCCCGTTTTTATCAACTAAATCCAGCAGATACCCAGGCAGCTGTTGACGCCTTTCGGGTTTATTTTAAAGAAAAGGGCATGTTTGAAAACCAACTCTACGACGGTGTTATTCCTCTTTTAGAAGCTCTGACGGAAGCAGGTAAAACCTTGGCTATCGCCACCTCTAAACCCGAAGTCTTTGCCAAGCAAATTCTGGATTATTTTGGCATTGCTCATTATTTTGATGTCATTGCCGGAGCTAGTTTAGATAACAGTCGTATTAGTAAGGCAGACGTCATCACCTACGCCTTAGCCCAACTGGACTACAATCTACAAACAACGATTATGGTCGGGGATCGTGAACATGATATCGAAGGAGCCCAGGCCAACCAGCTAGCTTCTATCGGAGTCCTTTATGGCTACGGAAATCGACTAGAATTGGAAGAGGCTGGCGCAACAATGATAGCCGAAACCCTTCTTGACTTAAAACAACTCTTAGTCTAGGCAAACAGAAAAAGCCAGCAAACAGCTGACTTCCTCATTATTTACCATCCAAAATCTCTATTAGTTTATAGAGATTTTTTTCATTGATTTGATAAGCTGCCTGTTCTTGCACAATTGGCTTGGCGCAAAAAGCAACTCCAATTCCTGCTCTTTGAATCATCGGTAGGTCATTAGCACCATCCCCCATAGCAATAGTCTGAGATAGAGCTAGGCCATTTTCAGCCGCCCAGGCTTCCAAACAAGCCTTCTTGGTATCCTTGGTCACAATATCGCCCAAAACTTGACCTGTCAAAAATCCATCAACTACTTCTAAACGATTGGCACGAACATAATCTAATTCTAGCTGACTAGCAAGACGATCCACTGTTTCATGAAATCCACCTGATACGACTGCAACCTTGAAACCACGATTTTTTAATTCCGCAACCAATTCCACTGCCCCTGGTGTAAAATGAATTTTTTCCATAATCCGATTAAAAACAGAAACAGACAGTCCCTTTAACAAGGCAACACGCTCGCGTAATGCTTCTTCAAAATCCAATTCCCCACGCATAGCACGTTCTGTAATATCTGCAACCTGCTCGCCTACACCCGCTTCCTCACCAAGAAGGTCAATACCTTCTTCCATAATCAGTGTAGAATCCACATCCATAACCAATAATCCTTTTGTCATGTTTCATATCCTTTCTTGTATAAAAATAAAAAGCCAAACGGCTTTTTATTTAGTAACGAATTGCTTCTCTTGTTTTTTCATAAGAACGAACAAAACGTTCTGTTACGCCAGGTTCAACTGTTTCCAAGGCAAATGAAATCTCTTCAAAGGCTGCTTGGTAGTCAAAGTTTCTTTCAAAAATGTCTAGTGAACGATTGAAAGCTGCTTGAATTCCTTCATCAGTTGAACGATAGCGGTTAGAATACTGCAAGAGTTGTTCTGTCAAGGTCGCATTCTGAACGATAAGGTAAGCTAATTCTTCCAACTGATTCATATCGTAAGTCGCATTTTCTAACAAACGATTAACAACTTCGATATTAATTCGTTTATAATCCAATTCTGCAATCAGACCTTCCACATGGTCACTGGTTCTGAAGAAGTTTGTCAGAAACTCAGCCGGGATACCAGGAAGATTGCGTTTCTCCATGTAGCGTTTTAGGGTATGAAGCTTATTGATATAGAGAGTAGCTTTCTTACGAGCTGTACTTTCTGATAATTCTTGTGATTTAAGGTATTCAGCCAGTACTAGCTGTTCTTCTTCAATTTCTTTCAAACTTGAAAGCGAATGATCCAATCGCTCTTCCAGAATAGAATATGCCACCTGCGGCGTCTCAATCCCTTCAACACTCTCAGCGACGACGATTTCAATAGTTTCCAAACGTTTTTTCAGTTGGTTAATTCGAGAAAGCTTGCTGTCTGCCAATAGATAGTTGGCATTTAAACGCTGACTTTCTTCATCCAAAAGCTGTGTATTTTGTACCACATGCTCCAAAAATTTTGGTAGGTTCTTACTAATCTTATTAGCAGACTTGTTAGCCTCAATTTCCCGATTAAAGAGCTTATATAAATGGTCAATCTTAGCTTGAATGCCCTCATTTTCAGCTTCTGCCGCATCCAAATCAAAGGAGACAATCAAGGCAGTATTTTCTCGAATAGAAACGCGAATATTTTGGAATTGGGATTCGATATTTCCTTCTGTAAACAAGTAGTTTTGCTCTACAAGTTTACGGTAGCCTGATTCCAAGTCTTCCAACTGCTCTGGAAAATCCTTACTAACACGTTCAATCAAATGCGGAATACGATCCATAATCTGATTGAGAGCAATCATGTGCTCCTCTGTCTTATCAAGAATTTCAGATGCTTCAATCGGATCACCAGATGAGTTGAGCATAACAAACTCAGAAAATTCAACTTCAATATTTTTCAGTTGTTTTTCAAGCTCTGGCAAGGTTTCTCCATAACTTTCAGAATTGTCACGAACAGAGGCTTGCAGATTTTCGAACAAATCCAAGGCATGTTTGACACGACCTGAGTTCTTCTCCTCCTGTTCCTTCAAATCCATCAAACCATGGCGGATAGAAGAAATATCTTCTTCAATTAGGTCAATCTGACTTTCAATGCTATCAATAGCATTCTTAGCGCTGACGAAACGGAAAGAATTATTGAAAGCTTCTGCTTCAAAAATATGATTTTCAATATCTGCAAATGAATTGAGGGATAAATCAACCCATTTTTGATTCCACTCACGGAAGGAAACCTGGCTTTGACCAATCAAGTGAAGGGCCTTTACCGCTTCAACTTCTTCATTTACAGGGAGGTTAAATAGCTCTTCCTTGCGCTCTTCTAATGCAACCAAGAGGTTGTCATTACGTTTGCGAACAATCAGGCAGGCTACGTAGGCAACGATTAAAATAATAACAATCGAAACGATTAAGATGATTGTTCCTGTAGGCATGTAAATCTCCTTAGTTCATAGTAATTACTAGAAAATATCGCTTTATTATACCATAAATCTCTAGCTTATGCACTTGTTTTCTCAGTTTTTAGACATCTAATGTTGAATATACCGCATTTTCTTCGATAAACTCACGGCGAGGTTCAACCTTGTCCCCCATCAACATATCGAAAATCTTATCTGCTTCTGCAGCATCATCAACTGAAACACGCGCCATCAGACGATTCTCTGGATTCATGGTTGTTTCCCACAACTGATGGTCATCCATTTCACCCAATCCCTTATAACGTTGGATGGTTGGTTTAGAACGTCCAGTACTATGTCTTTCTAAGGCTTCTTGCAATTCTTGTTCCTGATTGGCACCCGGTTGAATGTATTCTTTAATCTCACTTCCAACCTTAACACCATAAATTGGCGGCTGGGCAATGTAAACATAACCAGCTTCTACAATCGGACGCATATAACGGTAGAAGAGGGTTAAGAGCAGGGTACGAATATGGGCTCCGTCAACATCGGCATCGGTCATGATAACCAATTTTTGATAACGAGCCTTCTCTACATCAAAGTCCGCTCCAAAGCCAGTTCCCATAGCTGTGAACAAGCTGCGGATTTCCTCGTTGGCCAAAATCTTATCCATGCTGGCCTTTTCCACGTTCAAAATCTTACCACGAATTGGCAAAATAGCCTGAAACTCACGGTCACGACCAGATTTTGCTGAACCTCCCGCAGAATCTCCCTCCACGATAAAGAGCTCTGTCTTAGTTGCATCGTTTGACGAACAATCCGCCAATTTACCTGGCAGGTTAGAAATTTCAAGACCTGATTTCTTACGGGTCACCTCACGAGCACGTTTGGCAGCAATCCGCGCCTTGGCCGCAACAATCCCCTTATCCACAATGCGACGAGCAATCTGAGGATGCTCCAAAAGGAATTCTGAAAATGCATCCGAGAATAGACGGTTAGTAATTTTAACAACTTCACTATTTCCAAGCTTGGTCTTGGTTTGCCCTTCAAACTGAGGACCTGGGTGCTTAACAGAAATAACAGCTGTCAAACCTTCACGCACATCCTCACCAGTTAAGTTGTCATCATTTTCCTTGAGAATTTTATTCTTCTTAGCATAGTCATTGATGACACGCGTCAAAGCTGTACGGAAACCTTGTTCGTGGGTACCGCCTTCATGGGTGTGAATATTGTTAGCAAAGCTGACCACATTTTCATGGTAGCTAGTCGTGTATTGCATAGCTACTTCGACTGTGATGTCATCCATTTCACCCTCTGTGTAAATAGGTGTTTCAAAGATAACATCTTTGTTCTCATTGAGGTATTCCACATATGAAGCAATACCACCTTCATAGTGATATTCCTTAGTCTGTTCCATTCCCTCACGCTTGTCCGTAATCGAAAGATTTAAACCGCGGTTTAGGAAGGCTAGTTCTTGGATCCGCTTATTTAGTTTAGCAAACTCGAACTCCGTCGTTTCAGTAAAGATTTCTGGGTCTGGTGTAAAATGTACAGTCGTACCAGTGCGGTCTGTTTCACCCACAATCTTCAAATCAGCAACCACCTCACCACGACGGTATTCTTGGAAATAAACCTGACCATTTTTATAAACATGGACATCTAATTGGGTCGAAAGGGCATTTACTACGGATGAACCTACGCCATGCAGACCACCTGATACCTTATATCCGCCTCCGCCAAATTTACCACCGGCATGGAGAACTGTGAAAACAGTTTCTACGGCTGGACGACCTGTTTTTTCCTGAATATCGACCGGGATACCACGACCATTGTCCACAACCGTGATGGAATTATCTGGTTCGATATAAACTTCAATCTTGCTGGCAAAACCGGCCAAGGCCTCGTCAATCGAGTTATCGACAATTTCCCATACAAGATGGTGAAGGCCCTCTTTAGAGGTTGTTCCGATATACATACCTGGACGCATACGAACGGCTTCCAGACCTTCCAAAACCTGAATCTGACTGGCATCATATTCTTGTGCTTTTTCTTGTAAATCTTTGATTTCTTCTGTCATTCTTATTCCTTTATTTCTAAGCTCTACTCTCAAAAACGTTAAACCATCCGACAAGATTTGAAGTATCTGGATAGGAAAAACAAGAGTATAAAAACTTTACAATCGTACCCAACATTATACCATATTTTTCATAAAATTCCCACCAAAAAGGAGCTGAATTTCTACTTCAGCTCCCTACTTTCCAACACTATGTTCCTCTAATTTTTATGAACCATGACCCTTGCCAGACCTTGACCATCGCCACCAAGTAAGTCAACCAATTTGTAGGCAAACTCCAAGCTAGTACCTGCACCGCGACTGGTAATAATTGGTCCATCTACGACTACATTTTCTGCAAAATGAATACCAGTGGAAATATCTGCTTCTTTCCCTGGGAAACATGTATAGCGACGACCATCCAGTAAACCAGCCCTGTCTAGAACGATCGGAGCCGCACAGATAGCCGCAACCCGTTTCCCATTTGCTACCGCCTTTTGCAATTCTGCAATCAAACGGTCATCATCACGAAGATTTAATGAACCAGGCATACCTCCCGGCAGGACAATCAAATCATACTGGCTCAAATCCCCATCAAACAAACTGTCTGCTTCAACCCTGATAGCATGTGAGCCTTCCACACGAATACTAGTTAAACCAATCATATCGCATTGAAAATCTGCTCTTCGAAAAATATCAACAGGGGCCAAGGCTTCAATTTCTTCAAAGCCATTTGCCAACATAACTGCAACTTTTACCATAGTAACCAACTTTCTAACGTTCTAACGTAATTTTCCTGTATTTCCGTAATCTCACTTCTTCTTTTTCATCCGCCAGATGCGACTGGTAACTCATGGATAGTACCAAGCCAATCCCAATCAGATTGGACACTATAGAAGAGCCACCTTGAGAGATGAATGGAAGTGGGATACCTGTCAGAGGTAGTAAACCAGTAGCTGCCCCGATATTTTCAAATACATGGAAGAGGAGCATCATAATATAACCTGTAGAGATGTAGGTATAATAACGATTATTGGATTTTAATGTAATCCGTAACATCCGATAAATCAGCAGGAGGTAGAGGCCAATCAAGACTGTCCCACCAATAAAACCAAAATCCTCACCGATAACTGTAAAAATCATATCACTTTCACGAACCGGAATGAGCAGATTTGTTTTATTGAACCCTAGACCTTTCAGACCACCGCTACCGATAGCAATCAAACTTTGTGCTTGTTGGTAGGTTGTTGACTGGGCGTGTTTAAAGGGGTCTAACCAAGCTGAAATACGGTTGATTTTATAGGTGTCCATTCCCATATTATGCAGGAAGGTTGTCCCACCTGGCGATACAAAAATCAGCATAAAGCCTGCAACCAGTACCAAGATGGTCACAGCTGTCGGTAGGAGAATTTTCCATGACACCCCCGACAGGAGAAGCATCCCGCTGAAGATGGCCACGAATACCAAAGAAGTTCCCAAGTCACTCTGCAAGGCCAGTAGCACCAAAACAGGAAGAGTAAAGAGAGACATATAACCAATCAGCATAAAATCTTCTCGAAGACCTCGTTCAGTATGATGCTTATGGAAGGTGACAATAACCCTTGCAATCATGACAATATAGGATATTTTCATAAATTCCGACGGCTGAAAGAGGGTCATTCCTCCAATGGTTACCCAGTTTTTCGCACCTGTCGAAGCCACCAAGTCGGGACTATAGAAGAACAGGGGAAGGACCATCAATCCTAGGCCAAGTACATATAAAAATGGAGTTATCTGCCAGAGAAATTTGGTCGAAAAGAACATCACCAGGAATGCTGCTCCGATTCCAATACCTATCCAGGCAATTTGTTGCCCCACCATTTGTAGGACGCTATCTGGATAGTCCTGGCTCACTGCAATAAAAAGAGCTAAGATGCCTACAACCAATAAAAAAAAGACTGGTAAAATGAGAGAGTAGTCAATTCGACTATCTATCGTTCCTCTGTATTTCATAGATTACCTCATACTTTCGTTTCTAAGAACTGGCATTCACAAGTAAAGTGCTAAACTGTGAATACAGCACTAAATATAGCTTTTAACATTATAGCAAAAAAAACGAAAAGGCTCTAGCAGGAAGAAAAAATCATCTGGTCAACACACTAAAAACTCGAACATTTATCTACAATGTATACTAAGACAAATGGCAATCATTTTGGCAATCACGCACGAAAACATACTAAGATTAGTAGTGAGGAAATCTCCGACGGGAGAAAGTACTCACTACTTTTTCTTTATGATAAAGTAGAGGTGTCTTGTTAAGTCGTAGGGCTTTTTGACGCTAGACGTCGCAACAAAAACTGGCAAGACACCTGTTTTAGAAAGAATGTTATCAAAGTATGTGGGACGCCAGACGTCGAGTATTGAAAATGACATCACTAAAACAAGGAATCATTCAAGACCAAGAGGTAATATCATGCGTGCAGTTTTTGGGATTGATGTGAGTAAGGCCAGTTCAGAAGTGACCATTCTAGTCAATAGTGAGAAAGTTCATGGCTATACCATGTCCAATGACGCCATCGGCTTTGCTCGGCTACTTGGCGATTTGAAAACCGTCCATAAGCCAGAAATCATCTTTGAAGCAACAGGTGTCTACTCTCGTCGTCTTCAAGCTTTTCTGGATGAACATAGCTACGCTTATACACGGCTTAATCCCTTAGAAGCTAAGAAGCAACTGGATAGCTTGCGTGTGCGGAAAACAGATCAAATTGACGCCGAAAAACTGGCTCAATCTCAATTTGTACTGAATCGTAAACCCACTTATGTCCAAGAAGAAGTCTACCAAAACTTGCGGGATCTCAGCCGTTTCTATCAGAATCTGACCGAGGATATTGTTCGAGCTAAAAACCGTCTGCACAAGGTCTTACAAGTCACTTTTCCTGAATTGGAAACTATCTTATCAACACCATCTGGCGAGCAATACTGGAACCTGGTCATAGCTTTTCCTTGCAAGGACTTCGTTCTTGAGTTAAGCAAGGACGAACTCTCAGAGAGCATTCGTCAGTCCACCTCAAAACGGATTTCGGACAAGCGTGTGGCGTACTTAGCAGAGAAACTTACAGCACTAGCTAATCAATCGTATTGTGCCGTCAAGAAAACCTCTCCAATGCTGGAAGAGGTTCATTACTATGCAAAAGAATTGCTTCGGCTTTCTGAACAGAGACAAACTGTCCTAGACCAAATGGTGGAACTAGCTCAGCCATTACCTGAATATGACATTCTGCTCTCTATTCCTGGAATAGCTGAGACGACTGCGACAAGTATTATTGGTGAACTGGGAGATATTCGCCGTTTTCAGTCTACCAATCAAATCAATGCCTTTATCGGTATTGACCTGAGACACTATGAATCGGGTAACTTTTTAGCTAAGGAACACATTACCAAGCGTGGCAATCCCTACGCTAGAAAGATTCTGTTCAAATGTATTCACAATATCGCTTCAGCTAGTCACACCAATCCTTGCCATATCGCCGACTTTTATGAGAAACGAAAAAGACAATCGCAAACGACTTCTACGAAGCCACACACGATTGCCTCCATACATCGTCTCATTCGGACAATGTATTACCTCATAACGCATAACAAACTTTACGATTACACTTTAACCCAAAGTCAGTAAGATTGTTTATGCAATATTATTGTAACACCTTATCAAAAATTTTCAACATAAGGTGTTAATTTCGTGTACTCTTTTTTACACGAAACTTTAGTCCAAAAGAAAACAATTTCCTTATTTTGACTATTGAACTCAACATATTTTTCATCAAATACCTTGATAGACTTGACAAATGGTAGAAAAAAGCCCTCTCCAATTTCTTGGAAAAGGCTTTGTATCAACATTTCTGTAATGTAAATATGGTTTCTTATTTGAGACCGTATTTTTTGTTGAAACGATCCACACGTCCATCTGCTTGAGTGAACTTTTGACGTCCAGTATAGAATGGGTGTGAGTCTGATGAAATTTCCACACGGATCAATGGGTAAGTTTCACCTTCGAATTCTACAGTTTCGCTAGTTTTCTTAGTTGAACCACTAAGGAACTTGTAGCCAGTAGTTGTGTCCATGAAGACAACAGTGCGATATTCTGGATGGATATCTTTTTTCATTTTAAAAATTCCTTTCTGCCATGGTCTCTTTCCGAGCCATAGATTATAACCATTTAAGTTTACCAAAACTTTTTTCTTCTGGCAAGTCTTTTTACCGATTTTTCAAAGATTTTTAACAGATTATAGGACAGAGGCTCCAGAAGCAAGATCAGAAGTCACTCTTGCCCCAAATCCACCTCTGGATGGGCTCCCCAAACTATCTGAGATTCGCTCCCTACCTGCCAGTATTTTTTCTGTAAGTCCTGAGGTCACAAATATCTTCCCATCGAGACCTATCAAGACCGCCTCAAGACCATCCGTCTCTTCGACTTCTTTCAAAGTCTGATTTATGGTTTGACCGAACAGTCTGGTCGTCCAAATCTCCCCATCGACAGAGTTTTTTGACACAATGCTCACACTGGCAAGCGGACTTTGGATAGGATAACCCGTTTGAGAACTTAAAATGTGATGATAGGTCTGACCATCTACCGTGAGGCTACGTTCGTAAATACCAGAGGTGACAACCGACTCTTCGCCTATCTTGAGGACGAGGGCATTTTCTCCACGCGCTTTCTGAGGATCCTGAATACCAATTCTCCAATGGCCATCTGGATTATGCGGAGCTTGTCCAAACGTCAAGACATTGCCTCCCAGGTTAATCAGCCCAGCCTCCACACCTATTCTTTTCAAGAAGTCAACAATCTTATCTGCTACATATCCTTTAGCAAGAGCACCCAGATCAATGGCCATGCCTTCTTTTTTTAGATAGACCGTCTGCTCTTGGTCATATAATTCAATGTCCCTTGGATTGATGAGTTGGAGTTTTTCACTGATCATTTCTTGAGTTGGAAGTTTAGCATCGCTAAATCCAATCCGCCAGCTTTGCACAAGTGGACCGATGGTAATATTCAAAAAAGATCCCTGAGCCAGACTGTGTTCTTTGCCCAATTTAATCAATTCATACAGGTCATCGGCAACAGGAACTGCTTGAACACCAGCGTTTAGATTGACCTCCATCAATTCTGACGTCAAATCATTGGCAGAGAATCTGTCCTTATATAGATAGAGCAACTCTTCAACCTGATCTAAAATTGGTTCTGCATCTGGGTGCCAAATTTTAGTTTCTATGATGGTTCCCATTAGACGAAGGGAACGGCTACTTGCTTGCATTCCTCACAACCTCTTGAATTTCTTGATAGATTTGCTCATTTTCGGAAAGGGAATAAGAGTTAGCACCGCTGGCTAGTGGGTGGCCACCGCCATCGTGGCGCTTGGCAATCTCGTTTATCGGAATGTACTTGCTGCGTAAACGAACCCTGTAATTTCCGTCAGTTTGTTCCACAAAAATCCCCCAAGATTGTACAGTGCCAATCCGTCCTGGAGCTCCAACGATAAATGATGTATCCGCATCGGTCACCCCGTATTTTTTGAGAATGTCCTGTGTCAAAATGACCCGTGCTGCACCGTGCTCATCAACTTCCAAGTTGTCGTAAACGTAACCTGTCAGCTTGGCAATCTTGAAATCAATGGTATCCATCTGGCGAGACATCCTTGCAAAGTCAAAATCTTCCTGACGAAGGCGGGCAACAATTTCAAAAGTGCGTGAGCTAGTCGCCGGATAAAGAAAACGTCCCGTATCGCCAACAATACCAGCATATAGCAGTCGAGCAGTTTCCCCATCCAATTCCAACTGGCTTTGAAGGCCCAATTCTGCAATCATTTCACTGCATGAGCTAGCCTCAGTATTGACCCAGAGCAGGTCACCATAAGGCTCTTCATTTGGATGGTGGTCGATTTTTATCAGGAATTCACCCTGAGTGTAGCGGTCATCATCCACACGGGCTGTATTGGCAGTATCCGTTACGATAACCAAGGCCCCTTGATAATCTTGGTCGGAAACCTGATCCATTTCTGCCATCCAAGCAAGATTCGGCTCATTGAAACCGGTCACCTTAATGGTTTTTTCAGGAAAATTCTTCTGCAAGAGCTTCTGTAAGCCAACCTGACTACCGATAGCATCTGGATCTGGTCGTTGGTGACGATGAATGATAATAGTGTCATATTCGCGAATTTTTTCGATAATTGTACTGTAAATAGTCATAGCAACTCCTTTTCATCATTTTAGCATAAACTTCCCCTTTTGAAAATGATGGGAGTATGGTATAATGAGATTACTATGTAATTTGGAGGAAATTATGGCACTAGCAAAAATTGTTTACGCTAGTATGACTGGTAACACAGAAGAAATTGCTGATATCGTCGCCAGTAAGCTAGAAGAGTTGGGTTTGGAAGTACAGGTGCACGAATGTACGACCATTGAAACAGAAGAAATCTTGGATGCTGACTTAATTGTCGTAGCCAGCTACACTTATTCTTATGGTGGTGATGGTGAGCTTCCAGATGAAATCGTTGATTTCTATGCTGACCTAGCGGACTTGGATTTGACTGGTAAGGTGTACGGTGTTTGCGGTTCTGGTGATACCTTCTATGATGACTTCTGTAGTGCAGTAGATGACTTTGATGTCATGCTGGGTTCACGTGGTGCAGTCAAGGGGGCTGAAAATGTCAAGGTAGACCTTGCTGCTGAAGACGAGGATATCGTAAACCTAGAAAAATTTGCAACTGACCTTGCTGCCAAAGTAAATGAATAATCAAATCAACCAGTAACATCTGTTACTGGTTTTCTTAAAAGGAGAAAAAATGAATCTAGATCATATCCGGGAAAATATTAACGCTATTGACAGTCAATTAGTTGACTTGCTTGAACAACGCATGAAGCTAGTTGACCAAGTCACAGCCTTTAAGCGAGCAACTGGCAAACCTGTTTTGGACACTAGCAGAGAAAACGCTGTACTTGAACGAGTTGGAAACCTGGTTCAAAAGGACGACTACCGCTCAGCTATTCAAGCGACCTTTAGCGACATCATGGCCCAGTCCAGAGCCTATCAAGCTGGAAAACTAGCTAGCGATGACCAGTAAAGGTAAACAAATACTTCAACTCCTGCTCTTTTCCGTCCTCATGGGACTGTTAGCTGGACTGGTCACCACACTTTTTGGGAAAATTCTACTAGAGGTTGGAGACTTACGATCTGAATATTTTACTTTTCTAATCCCCTTTCTGCCACTTGCCGGGGTGGTGATTGTTTTCATTTATCAAAAATGGGGGAGGGAAGTCCAAGCAGGTATGGGCTTAGTCTTCAAAGCTGGACAAGGGGAGAAAGTGCAAATTTCTCCAGTCTTAGTACCGCTCATCATCTGCACGACCTGGCTCGGCCATCTTTTTGGGGCTTCCGTTGGTCGTGAAGGTGTGGCCGTTCAGCTTGGAGCTAGTCTTTCGCATTGGCTACGGAAACAAGGTTTTACAGGTTTGTCCAAGGATATAGTAACGAAGATGGGTATGGCAGCAGGTTTTGCTGGGCTCTTTCAAACGCCCTTGGCTGCCAGTTTCTTTGCTATTGAGGTCTTGATCGTTGGTCAATATGCTTGGAGAAATTTGGTCTATTGTTTAATAGCTGCCTTTACAGCCTCTACTACCTCACATTTATTGGGCTTGGAAAAATTTACTCATACCATTTCGGTCCCCACTTTCCAGTTTACAGATAGTTTCAAATGGATTTTTATTGCCCTATGCTTTGGGGTTATTGGTAATCTTTTTGCCTGGCTTTTAGAACAGGCAAAAAGGTATTCGTCTCGCTGGTTGCCAAATCCTTACATTAAAATAGCTATCCTGGGAGTTGGACTAAGCGTTATACTTTTCTTCTTCCATCAAGGTCGTTATGCTGGTTTGGGAACCAATTTGATTGATGCTAGTTTGGTTGGGGAGCATGTATTTGCTTATGACTGGCTACTCAAACTTCTGCTCACTTGCTTGTGTTTAGCTGCAGGTTTTCAAGGTGGTGAGGTCACTCCGCTCTTTGCTATTGGCGCTAGTTCTGGAGCTCTTTTAGCTGGATTACTTGGCCTACCAGTAGAACTTGTTGCAGCCCTTGGCTATTGTGCTGTGTTTGGCTCTGCAACCAATACCTTACTGACACCGATTTTAATCAGCTACGAGGTATTTGGTTGGAATATCATCCCCTATGCCATTCCAGTGCTTGCCCTAGCTTATCTTGTAAACAGAAAACAGACGATTTATGGACAGCAGATAAGAAAATTTTAAACACAAACATACTAAGATTAGTAGTGAAGAAATCTCCGACGGGAGAAAGTACTCACTACTTTTTCTTTATGATAAAGTAGAGGTGTCTTGTTAAGTCGTAGGGCTTTTTGACGCTAGACGTCGCATCAAAAACTGGCAAGGCACCTGTTTTAGAAAGAATGTTATCAAAGTATGTGGGACGCCTGACGTCGAGTATTGAAAATGACATCACTAAAACAAGGAATCATTCAAGACAAAGAGGTAATATCATGCGTGCAGTTTTTGGGATTGATGTGAGTAAGGCAAGTTCAGAAGTGGCCATTCTAGTCAATAGTGAGAAAGTTCATGGCTATACCATGTCCAATGACGCCATCGGCTTTGCTCGGCTACTTGGCGATTTGAAAACCGTCCATAAGCCAGAAATCATCTTTGAAGCAACAGGTGTCTATTCTCGTCGTCTTCAAGCTTTTCTGGATGAACATGGCTACGCTTATACACGGCTTAATCCCTTAGAAGCTAAGAAGCAACTGGATAGCTTGCGTGTGCGGAAAACAGATCAAATTGACGCCGAAAAACTGGCTCAATCTCAATTTGTGCTGAATCGTAAACCCACTTATGTCCAAGAAGAAGTCTACCAAAACTTGCGGGATCTCAGCCGTTTCTATCAGAATCTGACCGAGGACATTGTTCGAGCTAAAAACCGTCTGCACAAGGTCTTACAAGTCACTTTTCCTGAATTGGAAACTATCTTATCAACACCATCTGGCGAACAATACTGGAACCTAGTCATAGCTTTTCCTTGCAAGGACTTCGTGCTTGAGTTAAGCAAGGACGAACTCTCAGAGAGCATTCGTCAGTCCACCTCAAAACGGATTTCGGACAAGCGTGTGGCGTATTTAGCTGAGAAGTTGATAGCACTAGCTAATCAATCTTACTGTGCCGTCAAGAAAACCTCTCCAATACTAGAAGAGGTGCGTTACTATGCAAAAGAATTGCTTCGGCTTTCTGAACAGAGACAAACTGTCCTAGACCAAATGGTGGAACTAGCTCAGCCATTACCTGAATATGACATTCTGCTCTCTATTCCTGGAATAGCTGAGACTACTGCAACAAGTATTATTGGTGAACTGGGAGATATTCGCCGTTTTCAGTCTGCCAATCAAATCAATGCCTTTATCGGTATTGACCTGAGACACTATGAATCGGGTAACTTTTTAGCTAAGGAACACATTACCAAGCGTGGCAATCCCTACGCTAGAAAGATTCTGTTCAAATGCATTCACAATATCGCTTCAGCCAGTCACACCAATCCTTGCCATATCGCCGACTTTTATGAGAAACGAAAAAGACAATCGCAAACGACTTCTACAAAGCCACACACGATTGCCTCCATACATCGTCTCATTCGGACAATGTATTACCTCATAACGCATAACAAACTTTACGATTACACTTTAACCCAAAATCAGTAAGATTGTTTATGCTCTATCATTGTAACACCTTATCAAAAATTTTCAACATAAGGTGTTAATTTCGTGTACTCTTTTTTACACGAAACTTTAGTCCAAAAGAAAACAATTTCCTTATTTTGACTATTGAACTCAAAATATTTTTCATCAAATACCTTGATAGGCTTGACAAATGGTAGAAAAAGCCCTACACTCAAATTTTGGTCGAGGAGAGCGTAGGGTGGCGGATAGTCAGAAACCTGCTTTGCAGTAGGTCTCTTTACTATACCCATTTTATCAAATTTGAAGGGTAAATCAGTGGCATACTTTAGAAAAAGGGATAACGGATGGGAATACCGTATCTCCTATAAAGCCCCAGACGGCTCATATAAGCAGAAATCCAAGTCTGGATAT
The DNA here is from genome assembly GCF_032595075.1 of Streptococcus sp. 29887. NCBI lineage: Bacteria > Bacillati > Bacillota > Bacilli > Lactobacillales > Streptococcaceae > Streptococcus > Streptococcus iners. The sequence continues at coordinate 1,671,896 of NZ_CP118735.1, forward strand.
AGAACCAAGGCGGAGGCTGTTCAGGCTGCCTCACAGGCTGAAATTGAGCTGTCCAATGGCATTGTGGAAGATAAGAACATTACCCTTGCGGAATACTTTGAAAAATGGATGGAAATCCACAAGAAGCCTCATGTTGGACCAGAAACGTTTGGTAAATATGAATACACCCTTAAACTGATTACTATATACTTTCACGAAACGAAACTTTCGAAAATAAACGCCACTTCTTATCAAAACATAATTAACGAATTAGCAAAATGTTATGTGAAAGAAAGTGTCAAAAGGTTCAATTCGCACATAAGGGCATCAATTAAAGTTGCTATCCATCAAGGGATTTTAAAAAAAGATTTTACCGAAATTGTTAAGATTTTCTCCGATGTCGAATCCAAGAAAGAGGAGGATAAATACATAGAGCTAGATGAATACGAACAATTAATCACAGATTATCGAAAGACAATCAAGTACCAGTCTCACTTCTTCCTGTACACTATCGGAAAAACTGGACTTCGTTTCTCGGAAGCAGCAGGCATTACAGAGCCTATCGTTGACCGTGAAAATATATGTTTACGAATCCGCAGGACTTACAAAGTTTATGGAAAGAAGAAAGGTTGGGGACCTACTAAGAATCCACAATCAGAACGAGATGTGCCATTTGATAGTGAGTGGCTGAAAGCATACGACGAGTACATGAAAGTTGGATATATAGACAATCCAGATAAAAGATTATTTACCAAATTGACCGGGACTGGCGAAAATAAAATTTTAAAGAAAAAGACACGTCAAACATTTAATGTACACGGCTTACGTCATACTTACGTTAGCTGGTTGATCTATCATGACGTGGACGTTGTAACCATTGCCAAGTTAGTAGGACACAAGGATGCAACCGAAACATTGAAAACATATTCGCACCTATTCAAGGCTAAACAAGAAGAATCATTCGACAAAGTCAGAAATTTAATGGAAAAATTTGGGGCGAATTTGGGGCAAGAAAGTTAAAAACCCTTGTGTATCAAGGGTTTTCGTTGTATTTCTATCTCCCCTGCAGGAATCGAACCTGCAACTAATTCTTAGGAGGAATTTGTTATATCCATTTAACTAAGGGAAGCTACTCTTCTATTTTAACTCATAAAATAGAAGATTGCAAGGTCGGGCTAGTCCTTACTTGATATTCGATATTTTTCCATTTTCTTTTTAAAGAGTTCGGCATTGCTTGGAGCGGTATAGGAAATGGCATTGGCTCCTGCTTCGATAACACGACGGATGGATTCTTCAGTTGGACCGCCTGTCGCAATGATAGGAAAATCTGGAAGAACTTCACGTATTTTTTTCACTACCTCAGGAGTTTCTAGTCCACAGGAAACGTTTAAAATATCTACGCCGGCCTCAATTCGTGATAACAAGTCTGCCTTCTCTGAAACGACTGTGTAGATAATGGGAATATCAGCCATCTTGTTAATTTGCTCAATCGTTTTCACGTTAGTAGGACCATTGACCACAACAGCGTAAGCTCCTTCGGACTCAGAAAGCAAACTCATATTGGCCGACCGCATTCCTGTCGTTAGTCCACCACCAACACCAGCTAAAACCGGGACAGAGGCAACCATCATAATACTTTTAAGGATGGCTGGACTAGGAGTAAATGGATAAACTGCTAAAACGGCATCTGCATTATGATTGGCAATAATCGCCACATCCGTTGTAAATAAAACCGAGCGGATCCGACGACCATAAATGCGAATGCCGCTGCATTCCTTAATAATGTCAGGTACTTGCACAATATCCTGGCGTAAATCAGACAAAACAGACGGAATAACTTGTTTGCTCATACTAGACCTCCTCTGTATATATAGTAACAGTATAACATATTTTTATGTAGGGAGATATAGTAAACATCTATTCTTGATTGTCCTTTATATAGTCGAGTGAAGAGCTTTCAGACAAGGAACTGAGGTGCAGGCAGCTAGAACAGCCTAGAGGGGGTTCTAGGTTGGAAATAAGACTTGCGAAGCAAGTCACTTTAGTAGAGTACAGCAAAGCGAAAGTGACGATGTATCAAAGCTCTTCAAATGACTATACATACAGACAGGTCAGATAGGAAGCTAGCTCTATAAACAAAAAAAGAAGCAACTTTTGCTGCTTCCTCCCATCTTAGCGACGGATTTCTTTGATACGCGCTGCTTTACCTTGCAATGCACGTAGGTAGTACAATTTAGCACGACGTACTTTACCGTAACGTACTACTTCAATCTTATCAACACGTGGAGTGTGGATTGGGAATGTACGCTCAACACCTACACCACCAGAGATTTTACGTACAGTGTACATTTCTGAGATGCCTTGGCCTTTACGAGAGATAACAACACCCTCGAAAATCTGGATACGTTCGCGGTTACCTTCGACAACCTTAGCGTGAACACGTACAGTGTCACCAGGACGGAATGAAGGGATGTCAGTACGAAGTTGACCTTCTGTCAAACTTTGGATCAATGGATTCATTTTATTCTCCTATCTTTGTCAATCATAGGTGCTTTTAAACCCAGCGGATAAACTGTATTTTTGTGCGTCCATTACACACAAAATAAATTATACTAAAATCCTCTTCTCTTGTAAAGAAAAATACTTAAAATATTTAAAAAACAAGCGAAAAATCGCCTGTTTTACCATCTTATTTAGCTGCTTTATAAAGCTCGTCAACTTTGTTCCACTCCTCAGCTACAAGGGCCTTGCTCCTTGTAGCACGGAAAGCCCGATTAGCTTTCCTAGAGGACTGACTAGTTTTTTCTCGGAAAAAGATCGTTTCCTCGAAAAAACGTCGCAGTAAGCTAGTAGATTAGTTGCTGAGAGCCTCTTTATACAGCTCATCTACCTTATTCCAGTTAATCACTTCAAAGAAAGCTTTGATGTAGTTTGGACGGACGTTACGGTAGTTGAGGTAGTATGCGTGCTCCCAAACGTCTAGTGCCAAGATTGGTTTCAAACCTTGCATAATCGGTGTGTCTTGGTTAGCAGTTGAGATAACTTCCAACTTGCCATCTTTATTGACTACTAAGAAAGCCCAACCTGAACCGAAGCGAGTTGTTGCTGCTGTAGTGAATGCTTCTTGGAAGGCTGCAAATGAACCAAAAGTCGCATCAATATCGGCTGCCAATTCTGCTGAAATTTCTGTTTTTTCTGGTGAAAGCAATTCCCAGAAAAGTGCGTGGTTAAGGTGACCGCCACCGTTGTTGATAAGTGCTTGACGGATGTCAGCTGGAATTTGCTCCACATCTGACAAGAGTGCTACCAAGTCTTCGCCGATTTCTGGGTGTTTTTCAAGGGCAGCATTGGCATTTGCAACATAAGTTGCATGGTGCTTGTCATGGTGCAGGGTCATTGTTTCTGCATCAATATGTGGTTCCAAGGCATCGTATGCGTATGGTAAATCTGGTAAAATAATTGCCATTTTTTGTACTCCTATACTAATTGATAGTCCTATTGTACTCCATAATGAGAGCCTTTTCAACTTTTTTGTCTGACTATAGACTTGAAATTTTTAGTAACGCTAGGTCAAAGAGGTAATCTTTCTCAAACACACCTGTTTTAATTTGGTAGTCTGTTTCAATCAACAATTTGACCACCTTTTTCAGAAATCCAAGAGATAAGTAGCGCGAATCCCGAAGTGCAAATTTGATTTGATAGGGATTGACCTTTCGCCCCATGATTTCTGACAATTCTGCTACCATTTGTGGCTCACTCTTGCCTTGTTCTCGAAGAAGTTGAACCTGTAAATAAGTACGGAATTGGGTCAGCATAATGGCGATCAACTTGATTTCATCCTCCCCCTGTAAGCGTAAGTCACGAACAAGTTGACGGGCCTCGTCGATGTTCGATTGGAGAACCATTTGGGTCAAGTCAAAAATATTGTCCTGCAGCGTCTTGGGAATAGCGGCATCAATATCTGCCATCCTAATCAGATTTTGTCCCTTGTAAGACTGTAAAAAGGCTAGGTTTTTACTAATTTCTGCAAAATCAAAATTAGATTTGACCAATAAGTATTGAAAAACATCGGACGCCATCTGCAAGCCTAGTTGATTGGCCTCTTTTTGAAAATGGTTCTTTAAATCCATTTCTTTCAAAGGACTGGCTTCTAAAACAAGACCATCTCGTTTGAGGAGTTTGACCAGGCGACGCTTGCTGTCCAACTTACCTGGGGCTAGGATTATCAAACGGGTTGTTTCGACAGGATTTTCCAAATAAGCCTCAAACTGCTTGAGCTCGTCATCCGTCAAATACCGCTTTTTATCCGTCGTCAAATCGGCAAAATAGTCTAATATAACTACTTTTTCATCTGAAAAAAATGGCAAAGATACCAAATCCAAATCGACCTGACTGTAGTCAGCCTCAGACATATCAAAATAGGCAAAACCCAAATCTGCGGGATCAAAATCCACCTGCCTTAAAAGTAAGTCCTTGGCAATCTGATATTGTCCAACATCCTCACCGCATAAGACTGTCAGGGACCCTAAATGTTCTTTTCTTAACTTCTCAATCTGTCCAATAATTGTCATATCATCCTCTACTTCTCTCTCCATTTTACCATAAAAAGACACCCAGTAGGTCACTGGGTGCTGGCTAACCAAGTTTTTTAGCAGTAGGTGGAATCATCAGCTTCCTGTCTTGCTGACTTGTAAATGGGACAAGGGGAGGACGAGATCTTTCCATATAAGCCATTACTTCTTTCCCTTCTGGTGTAAATTGTAGCAGGGAATAAAATGAATCATGATAAAAAAGGAAAATATAGCCATTTTCATAGGCTTCTTTTATCCACTTGGTCTTAGCAGCAATACTATCCATTGGATAGTCATCCACAGCCGCAACCCATAAGGGATTACGATGGGCATGCGTTAGGAGTAAATCTGCCATGTGAATAATGGTCTGCTGGTCTTGTTTTAATAGAATGATAGAATGCCCCTTGCTGTGTCCACCTGTCTTGTGCATCTCAATACCTGGGATGATTTCAATAGATGGACCAAAGGTTTTGACTTGAGATTGAATAGCTTGCCAATTCTCCTTGAGATAGGTTGCACGGGTACGAGGATTTGGAAGACGGACTTCATCCCATTCTATTTCATTGATGTAAATGTTGGCATTGGGAAAGGTCGAAACAAGCCCGCCTTCTTCAAGACAGGTCAAGCCACCCGCATGGTCATTGTGCATGTGGGTCATCAGCACTCCGTCAATATCCTGTCTGCTATAGCCCAATTCAGCCAAACTTTCTAACATTCTGTTCTCAGAAACAACCCCTAAATTTCTAACTTGTTTGGCATCTAATTTTTCAGTCCCCAAACTGCTATCAATCAGAAATTTCTTCCCCTTATATTCAATGAGTATAGGATCTGTCAAATCAGCTACCAAGCCGTCGGCTGTTGTTGGATAATATCTGGACCAAACAGCCTTGGGGACAGGCCCAAACAAGGTACCTGCATCTGTATATTTGTCAGCTCCCCGTAGCCAGGTAATCCTCATTTCTCCAAATTCAAATGCTTGTAACATGGTTTCTCCTTTATCCGACTGGTACATTCAGACTGCTCATGCAATTGCAACCACCCGTTTGCTCCTCACTAGTTGGGACATGAAACTTCAGTATTTCCTCATAGATGAAATTCTCTGCCTCCCCCACTCGTTTACGATGCGGTCGACACAGCCAGACATTAAAGGGTAGGGCATCACGAAAGTGAACGACCCTAAACTGACTTTCATCAATCAATTCTTCGACACTATTCGGCAACACACTAACGATATCATTTCCTGCTGTTGCAGCGACCATATAGTCCCAAGAAGAGGAATGATGTAGACGTTGAATATCTATATTCTCATCCTTCAACTTCTGCATAATATTGCTATAGCTGGTAAAGTTTTGATTAAAGGTCGTTATGGGATAGTCCTGCAAGTCGCTCCATTCCAAATATTCCTTACTGGCTAGCGGATGGTCTTTATCCATAAAAGCAACGTACTCATCTTTGTGGATTAGGTGCTGTTCATATTTTTTGCTATCCAGCTTGGTCGGCTCGACTAGGAGAGCTATATTTAGCTCATTGTGCACAAATTTTTTCCATATTTCCAAGCCACCCCCCTCTAAAATTTCGATATTGATAGTGGGGTAATTGACATAAAATTTGGGCAAAAGATGAGAAAAATAAGCTCTCAAAATGATGGACGGAAGACCAAGTCGGATAGTTCCTTGCTGTTTGGCAGCTTCTTTTTGAATAACATCCTGCATTTCTTCGTATTTGGCAACAATTTCTGTCGCAAAACGATAGACCATGCGACCCGCTTCTGTCATACCATCCAAGCGCCCATTTTTCCGATTAAATAATTGAATGCCTTCACTTGCTTCAAAATGCGTGATAAATTGACTTAAGGCAGACTGGCTGATATGAATTTTCTTAGCTGCAAGGGATAAATTACATCTGCACTCCACGATATTGATCAGGTATCCCATTTGTACAATATCCATGCCCATTACACTACTCCTTCTATTACAAGGACCAATTTTAAGAGAAGTGCTTCCCCTTCTCTTCTTTTACACGTTTTATTTATATCATTATACCATATATACTCTATTTTGCATACTTATTGATTGGAAAAGTCAATTGTTTTTGAGCAAGGCTAGCACTCCTTGAAAAAAGAAAAAGAAAACGAACAAACTATCTGCTCTTGTAATTCCAGATGTTTGTCCGTTTCTGATACTAATTCTTAAGCAAAATCTATTCCGCTTTATTCAGCTTTTTTGCGACCAATCCAGAAACTAAAGCCTAGGGATGCAAGTAAGAATCCTAGAAGACTTAGATTGTTTCTCTCCCCTGTTTCAGGTAAACGATTGGAAGTTGACGTGGCTGAATTGCTACTTGTCAAGGTGGCACTGAACTGGTCTGCCTGCTTCTGAGGTACGGCTACCAACGGTAACACAGCTGGCTTGGTCTCCATATTTTTCTGCCGTTGCTGTAACAATGAAGCGGCTGGCATTGCCGGAGTATAAGCTTCACTTCTTGTTACTGTTAGAGGTAAGGTACCACTTGGAATAAAATGAGTAACCCCCTTGCCTTTTGCAGTCACCAATAATGGCAAAATCCCCTCTGGCAAGAAGTGGCTGATACTTGCCCCTTTGGAAGTTACCATCAATGGAAGTGTTCCCTCTAGTAACTGATGATTGACAGAACTACCTTTAGCAATCTCCAAACTTGGTAAACTATGGTCTAGACCATCACCTGTAGACCAAATTGCTCCATCTAATAGACCAAGTGAAATCTTATGACCAGCATTCAGGAGTTGGACAATAGCGTCTACAGAGAAAGTCGGAAGACTGTGCAATAAGGCTCCACCATTTGCCGTTTCAAGAGGTGGGAGAATTCCGACTGGCAATTCATGGGTAACTCCCTTGCCTTTGGCAGTAACCAACGGTTCTAAAACGCCTGCTGGCAATTCATGACGAACACCTCCACCATTTGCCGTTTCAAGAGGCGGAAGAATTCCGACCGGCAATTCATGGGTAACTCCCTTGCCTTTGGCAGTAACCAACGGTTCTAAAACGCCTGCTGGCAATTCATGACGAACACCTCCTCCATTTGCCGTTTCAAGAGGTGGAAGAATTCCGACCGGTAATTCATGGGTAACTCCCTTGCCTTTGGCAGTTACCAACGGTTCTAAAACGCCTGCTGGCAATTCATGACGAACACCTCCTCCATTTGCCGTTTCAAGAGGTGGAAGAATTCCGACCGGCAATTCATGGGTAACTCCCTTGCCTTTGGCAGTTACCAACGGTTCTAAAACGCCTACTGGCAAGCTGTGTTTGACAACTTCTCCATTTTTTATTGTGAGGATATGAAGAGGTACTACAAGCTCTTCTTGGCTGCGATCATCATAGACCACACGAACAGTCATGGAGTAATCACCACTAGACTGTGGAATTGGAGTGACTACTACAACATCAAATTGACCTGCGTCAGCTGGTAGATTGATTTGCTTCACAATTTCAGCTTTTGTTTCCTCACTACTGCTTGTCGGTAGGACACGGGCTTCCCCATTAACATGAGGCTGGTAGCGATCCGCTTTAGGAAGAACGCCTTCTGGTAAGCTGTGTTTGACAACTTCTCCATTTTTTATTGTGAGGATATGAAGAGGTACTACAAGCTCTTCTTGGCTACGGTCGTCATAGACCACACGAACAGTCATGGAGTGGTCGCCACTAGACTGTGGAATTGGAGTAACTACTACAACATCAAATTGACCTGCGTCAGCTGGTAGATTGATTTGCTTCACAATTTCAGCTTTTGTTTCCTCACTACTGCTTGTCGGTAGGACACGGGCTTCCCCATTAACATGAGGCTGGTAGCGACTTGCTTTTGGCAGAACCAAGACTACTGGAATCTCAATCGTTTTACTGCTAGTGATAGCTGTCAACACCGTTCTGTCAAAGTTTGGATCCAACTGATAGGTTCCCTCTGTTGCTATAGGCAAATCGTTCTCCACACCTGTGATTGATTGCCCATTATCAACTTGCACCTGCTTCTCTTTTAACAACTGACCTGACTGGGTGAAGTGCAAGGTTACTGTATGAGTTTGAACAGGCTGTTTTAGCTCTACCAAGCGATAAATAATTTCATCTTTGACCAGGTCAAAACGATTATAGCCTTTCTCCAAGGTAATACGAGCTGTAGGAGATAACATTCCCTCAACCCTGACATATTCCTTGTCTATATTCTTGGCTAGATTTTGTTCAAATCCTCTAACCAGTACCTCAACATTTCCCTCAATATCTCCTATTACATTGAGACTGGATTCCACTGGAATAATGACTGTCCCCTGACCAGATAAGCTACCTAAGGTGACTGGATCATTGGCAATAGTCAACTGAGTACCCGATTCTAGCTCTACACCAGTCGAGATTTCAGATACCTGACTAGCTAAACTAACATCCGCCTGATTGACCAATTCGAGCGTTTGGATATTTTGTAAGTTAAGACCATAAACACGTGCAGTATCAATCGTAACCTTATTATCCCAACTTCCGTTGCCGTCAATTGACTTCAGACTGCTAGACTTTGATGTTACCAAAACTGGCTCCATCACAACTTCTCCATTAACACCTGACAGTTTGATTCCTTGGTCTACACTAACAAAATCCGACAGGATAGAAATAGTTACTGGAATGTTACTTACTGAATCAGCATTTCCAGCATAAATGGTGTTAAACCGAGTGTCTGAATTTCCATTAAGGATGGTAATTTTCCCATGACTGCCTGCTGGTTGACCTGAACGAGAACCGGCAACTAGAGTGGGACGTAAGTCACTTTGTGCCTGACTCATTGTTGTAGATACCTGATCTAAGGTCAAGTGATAGCCATTGGCATAAATATTGGGTTGTTTACTACCATCTACTAACATATTTAATGTTAAATCCGCAAAGGTCACATCAGCCCCTAGCTCCACATCTGGACCGCGGAAACTTAGGCGATGACCTTGACCATCAATAGTGACAGCCTTATCAAGGAGGAAAGGTTTATCCTGCCGGTGCATGATGTTGCTAACAAGCTTGATCCTATCCCCATTTTTTGCCTGTGCAAGAGCAAAAGATAAACTCTGATAAGGATTATCAAGGGTCCCGTTACCATCTTGGGATTTCTCATCACCATTGGTTACATACAAATCACGCGCTACTTGTTCCTGATAAATGCTTGTACGGAAGTCATTTGTGTCCCGCAAATAGGCTTGGTAGAGGCTTGTTTTTAATTCCCTCACTGCTGTCACTCTATGTGACAGATAGGTATTGTTTTTCGCATTGGTTTTCAATTGAAGTAAATCCTTAGCAATAGCCTGATCCATCATGGTTTGAATCGTGGCAAAATCACTGGCTACACTAGTCGGTTTTAGTTCAGATACCTTGGCAATGCGGCGTGCAAACATGGCTTTTTTGAAGGCGGATAAATCGCCACCGTATGCAGGCATGATGGCAGAAAGGGCTGCTTGGTCGGTGGCATACTGGTTTGAGATATAGGCTACCATTCCATTTTCATAGCCATATTCCCCTAAAATCTCATAGGCATTTCGTTTAAAACCAATGTCGCCAACACTTCCACTATTGTTTTGGAGGGCGGCATAAATTGGTTCAAAAAGAGGGATGGTATAGTAGGAATTGGTTCGGGCTGTTCCGACTGTATACATTCCATCAAATTTATAGCGCGCCGAAATCAGGCTTTGATTTATAAAATCATCAATAGAGGTCAGACTGGCTGCTAGACTGGTATCAATATGGCTGACCCTCTCTGTCACTAGTCCGATTCCATTATTTTTGGGGTTTGGAATGATGCTGATTTTATTAAGCAAAACAGCCCTGTCTTCTGCGCTACGGTTTAAGATAGATTGCGCCTCTGCATAGTCAAGGGTGTAAAGAACATCCAAGATACCTTGCATATAAGTCTTCATATCCTCAGTCGTTTGAAACCGAGTTGGCAGGCTGTTTTGAGTGCGATTGCCTGTCAATGTATAGGCAGTATTGAGGTTAAAAACAGGATCGTAGGCAGTACCTAAACTGTTATTGATTGACTCAAAGAGCCCTCGTGCATAAACTTCTGGACCTTGACCTGCTCTCCTACCGTGGCCATTGAGCCAAATTGTCTTATCCAGTATGTGCGTTAATTCATGGGTATAGACAGATTGCCCATCATCAGTAAGGGATTTTTTCAGGTAGAGATTGACACTGGAACTGCCATTGGCTTGACCATCTGCTCGGAAAAAATTGGAGTAGATATTCAAAGGACGAATAAACTCTCTAACTCCCTCCAACACCTTAGAACCGAATTTAGGCGAATACAATTCACTTGCACTCTGAGGCGACTGACCGTATTTTTGCACACTATCCACCACAATAATCGGTGCATGGTTGGTCAACTGCTCTTTCTTCTGGGTCATGCGGTACCAGAAGTTTAAAAATTCCTGTTGGTGTTCTGCGTATCTGGACAAGGTAGCTAGAAAATCCTGCTGACTGCCAGCTTGGCTTGGATTTACATAGGTCTCTTTTAAGCCATAATTGACTGTATTTGAGGTTGAAATTGCATAGATACTATCTGATGATAAGCTCAACAGTGGAATAAGGTGATTTTTTAAACGACCGTCTGTTTTGATTTTTTCATACAAGGAAGCAGAGCTGTAAGCATTGGTTGCTTCAACAATATGGGCTTTAGTAGTCTGTTTAAACCACTCTTCCTCTGATAGGCTCGGGTCAAAGAGACTGACCCCCTTTTCCACAAATGCTGCCAAATCTGTTTGGCTTGTAAGCGGAGCTAATTTCCTCTGATAGGTATTCGCACTCTGATCCATGGTCAAATCTTGATAAGTCAGATTTGCAAGTCCAAGGAGATTCTCAAGGGTATCTCCCCTACCTCCGAAAACTTGAGGATGGAAGAGAATTAAATCTTTGGCTGCATAATTTCCAAATGTGAATGAATAGCGGCGATCCAAGTAACTTAAGGCTGTGAGAATTTGCTCCTTCTTGGCTCTTACTCTGTCAATATTCACAGCAGCAGCCTTTTCAAATACTCCAGTTAAAATCTGTTCCAAGTCTGTCTGAACACGCTCAAAGCTTGATCTCATGTCCAGCAAATCCATGTAGGCTGTTTGCTTTTCCGCTGCGGTAGGGGCTTGCCCACCTTTTTCTTGGCTAAGGCTCTTTACCAGCTCATTGTCCACAATAGAACTTACTCGATGACTGAGGTGAGGATAAAGTGAATCATAGGTCACTTTAGCAAAGTCAGCCTTCAGTGAAGCAACCTGTTGCGCAACTGCATCGCTGGTCTGGCTTGTTGTTGGCTGAGAATCCGCAGGAACTATCTGGCTACTACCATCTGAATTGAGTACTTGGAATTTATGAACAGTAGCTCCACTGACTGAAGTCATTAGCTGACCTTGGGCATCTAATGGTAGTTTTGCTACTTCAGTAACTGCCACACTGCGTGCTCTTCGTGCTGAACGTAGCACAGGCTGAACGACTTCCTCTACTGCTTGTTCAGTCGGAGCGACTTCCCCTGCTGCTGTTTCTGTTGGTTGAACTGGTTGAGTAGCCTCGTCCCTTGAACCTGCTGGTTCTTGTACCGTTTGAACAGACTCTGGTTCTACTGGCTCAATAACCTGATGAGAATTTTCTGCTGGGAGCGTGTTCTCATTTACCTGCTCCAGTGCAGGCTGCTCTTGCCCTGCTTCTGCTGGAAGTGCTGCTTGGGGGGCTGAAAGGTCTTGAGAGACCACTTCCTTCTGAATAGCTGGTTCTACTTCTACAAGCTGGCTTTCTTGAGCTGGGTTCTCCTGTATGGCTTCGTTTAGTGAGGAAGCAACGGTTTCTGGAGTTTGAACAGCTACCTCATTGGTTACCAGCTCTTGACTTGCCTCATCTGTTACTGACTGACTAGTTTGTTGACTACTAGTAGGCACTTGACTTACCTCTTGCGCAGCCGCAACCTGCCCTCCTAGGACGCTAAAGCTAATGGCCAAAGCAACTGACACGACACCAATGGAAAACTTACGAATGCCAAAATGGTGCTTCTTTTGTAAAAAATGTAAATTCATTAAAATATAGTCTCCTTTTGAGCCAAATAAAAACTCTACTACAATTATATAAGTAATAAACGTGAAATGCAAAGAAAACGCTAGCAATCTTATAGAATCAAAAAAATTTCCCAACGATAACCGTCAGGAAACTAATGAAAACCATTATTTCAAAGCAACCTCTTCAATCATCACTCCCTCACCGTCTCAATCGTCCACTCCTTCCAACCTCGGAAACGAATGGCTCCTTGCTGGTCGGTACGATAGACTTGGATATTCCGACTGTCAAAGCGGTCCAAGGTTTCTTGGTGGGGATGCTTGTAGCGGTTATTTTCTCCAGCTGATACCAGGGCAATCTTGGCACCGATATGGTCTAAAAATTCAGGATAGGAAGAACCTTTGGAGCCATGGTGACCAGCTTTGAGGACATCGACAGGTAGTCGCGGATAAGCTTTTATCAAGTCCAGCTCCCCTTGCTCCAAGTCCCCTGTAAAGAGAAAATTGGTTTCCAACAAGCGACCGTAAAGGACAATGGAATCATTATTGCCACCGTCGCCTGTCCCGTCTGGATAGAGGACCTCCAGATAGGCGTCAAACATCGGCAGGCGGTCGCCCACTTTTACCACATGGACAGGCACATTGATTTTTTTCAGAGTTGCTACAAAGTCAGGTACCGTCAGACTTCCCGGCGACACGACAATCCGACCAATCTGAACCTGCTTAGCTACTTCCAGCACATCGCCCACATGGTCCGTATCGGTGTGAGTCAGCACTAGACTATCAATCCTATCCACACCTCGACTATGCAGATAGGGAATCAAGGTCCGCTCTGCATTTGCCTGCGAAGACCGCTCCTGCCACTCCTCCTTAGCCGCAAAATCGACCCGACCGCCTACATCAATCAGAGCCGTCCGTCCCCGCATATCCCGCAAAAAGATGCTGTCCCCCTGCCCGATGTCCACCACCGTCACCTCGTTTTCCAGCGGGTGTTTGGTTATGAAAAATAGCAGAGCGAGGACCAAGCTCAGTCCTAAGAGCCATTTCTTTTTCCTGTGGAAATCGTAAAGTAAGAAGAGACAGACCAGCAAGAGAACAAGAATTACCCCAGACGGCTGGCCCAGTATCCAAGGTCGCAAGCCCAAATCCGCCACCCAGACAATGATTTTTTCCATCAAGACGAAAAATCCGTTGACCCAAGTAATCTTAACCAAGGGCGATAGAAGAAAAATGACCGACAAGCCTGGCAAGAGCAGGACATCAAAGACAAAGGAAAAGGCAAAGGTCAGGAGGATAGACAACGGCTGAAAGGCATAGAAATAGGTCATAAGTACCGGCAAAATTCCCAGTGAAATACTGAGGCTCTCCACCGCAGCCTTTTTGACCTGCCCCAAGTCCTCAAAATCAAAAACCGTCAGCAAAAAAGCATAGGTAAATGTCAGGACACCGCCAGCTGTCAGCAGAAATCGGGGCAGAATCAGCAGACAGACAAAGACCGTCACCGCAAAGTTATCCAGCTTCCGCAAGCCCATATTACCCAGAATTTTCTGGACCAAGGACCGCACAACCGACACAGAAAAGCCAGTTAAGCCCGCATAGACAAGGGAAAAGGGAATTTGTAATTTATCAACCGTTTCCTTGGTCAAGCCCAAACGCAGTAAAATCCAGCGAAACTTATCGATGAAAAATCCAACCTGCATACCTGACAGGGCAAAGAGATGAATGATTCCTAGACTAGAATAGAGGTCACTCATCTGGTCGAAATCACTATCCAGCTCCCCAAACAAAAGCCCTGTCATGTAGTGGCTCATAGGAGCTGGAAAGTTGGTTTTGATATAGACCAAGGCCTGCCTCCTCCCGCTTGACAGCCAGTCAAAGACATTCCAAGACTGGACTGGGGAAATCTTTTTTATCGCCGTAATCGTGACTGTCCGATAAATCCCCTGTGTTTTCAGATAGGCCTGATAATCAAAGCCCTTGAAATTCCGCTGACCTGCTGGCAGGCTGACCTCTGCTTCCACTTCAAGCCAGACCAAATCTGTCAACTTTTGAAAATAAGTCTGCTCCTCCTGACTGGCTAATTTGTAGAACACCTGATAGGTTTGTCCGTCAGCCCGACCGCGGAAGGACAGGCTGTCCCCGTTTATATTGATGGTGTCGGGAATCAGCTGGACCTGTTCGACATGGCTGGGGGCTGACCGATCTGCTCGCTCCCATTGGACCTTTTGGTAGCAGAAAAACAGACCACACAAGGCTAGAAGCGGCAGCGTTCTGAGGAAAACCGTCTTACCTTGCCGAAACCAAAAGACAACTAGTAACAGACTCAGCAGGCCCATTGTCAAGAGGGAAAACGAGTGGACTACAAAATAGACCGCCACCGCCAATACTGCCAAGTGGATGGACTGGCAGGGGAGCTTAATCGACCGTGACATAAGGCCTGATGCTTTCCATGGTCTTGTCGCCGATACCCGACACATTGTTGAGGTCGTCCACCGACTTGAAGCCACCATTGGCCTCACGATAGGCGATAATGTCCGCCGCCCGCTTGGCACCGATACCGGAAATGGTCTGCAGATCCGCCTCGGTCGCCGTGTTGAGATTGACCTTACTTTCATTTCCTTCTGGGGACATAGCAGAGCTGGCAGTCGTGCTGGCTACCACCGAGATCTTTTCGTCCTTGCTGGCCACATAGACCACCGCCTCGTCGCTGAGCTTCTGAGCCAGATTGATAGACTTGGGGTCTGCCTGACTGGTCAAACCGCCAGCCGCATCAACCGCATCATTAACACGCGCACCAGCTTCTAAAGTGTAGAGCCCCGGCTTTTCCACCGCTCCCTTGACATCAACGACCAGCTGGCTGGACTCCTCACTTTCTTCTGTACTGTTTTCCTCGACCAACTCAGAGCTGCTAGAAGTTTGCTCGGTCTGTGGAAAGTCTGTCAGTCCTGTCTGATCAGACTTGGCAGGTTGACTGAACATTAAGAATGTCGTCAGAAGCAAACCTGCAGCTGCTGGCAGAGCAATCTGCCACTTGTATTCTTTAAGCATTTCTATATAAGTTTTGATTGTATCCATAAATTACCTCCACCTATATAGTGCGTAAAAAACACGAAAATCCCGGCCTTATAAGCCGAGATTTTCATATTTTGTCCGATTATCAAGATTAAAACGATTACTTGAATACTTTCTGCTATTTAGTACAATTTCGTTTCAAGCTCCTATTCCGATAGTTGAAGAGGAAAATCTGTCACTTCGTTATTATAATGCTTTTTCAATTCATCCCCAAATTTCGTAAAGAGTAAAATGGTAATCATGAGCATGATACAAGGAAAAATGACAATCCACGGTGCTTCCTGAATATAAATCCTCCCGTCATTGATCATAGTTCCCCATTCTGGACTAGGCACCTGCGCGCCTAAACCAATGAAGCTCAGTCCCGAAATCTCCATAATGACAATACCAATATCAAAACTCATGGTTGTCAATATTTGAGGTTTGATCATTGGAATATAATAATTGGTGATGGTTGCCAAAAAACCATTTCCATACATTTTAGCTGATTTAATGTAGGACTCTTCTTTTAGTTGTAGGGTGATGGAACGTGTCAGATAAGCGTACTTGGTCCAAGCTACCATGCACATGGCCAATACAGTCTGCTGGAGCCCAACACCTAAAATCCCAACTATGGCAATAACCAAGACAATGGCAGGAAAGGCTTGGAAAGCTGTAATAATAAGCAAAATAACCTGATCAACCTTACCACCAACTAATCCACTAGAGATACCAATCAAGGAGCCAATAGTTACGATGGTAAACAAGACCAATAGGCCTGAAAAAATACTTTCTCTACCGCCACTCATTACCCGTGCAAAAACAGAGCGACCAAGCGCATCTGTCCCAAACCACTCTGATTGACTTGGTCCTTGCAAGGCATGGCCTAAATCCACCTTGGTAATACTGTCAGTAAAAAAATAGGGAAGGACATACATCAGCACTAGCCAAGCAAGAAGAATGAACCCTAAAATCAATAACCTTTTATTTCCTTTTAGCATATCTCCACCTACTTATTCCCTAAACGAATTTTAGGATTTAGCCAAGCAATTACAACTTGTGACACCAGATTAACCGTTAATACTCCTACCGTTACAAAAAGCACAGTTCCTTGAATAATGGGATAATCCTGATTTGCTACGACTGTCACTAGGAGTTTACCCATCCCTGGCCATGAATACAAATGTTCAATAATGGTCACTCCGCTGACCAAGGCCCCCATAGAAAGACTAACTAACGTAATGATAAACGGCACGGTATTTTGTAAAACATCAAAAATGATAATGCGCCATTCACTGATGCCTCTTCCCCTAGCCCCTTCTACAAAAGGGTTGTGTAGTTCCTCAAGAAAAGCCGTTCGTAGTTGCGGTGTATAAACAGATGACATAGCTAAGGCCAGGGTCACCACCGGTAAAACAATCCCCAAGGAATTAGCAGTTGATTGCACTGGGAACCATTTTAAGTGAACTGAGAAAATTAATATAAGGATAATCCCGAAAACAAAGGTAGGAATGGCATTCAAAATACCTAGCAGGGACATCAAGCACCTATCAAACAAACTATCCTTCTTGTAAGCCATTGCCAAGGCTGTGGGAACAGACATGAACAGGGTAGTCAATAGAATATACATTGACAGGTAGAGGGTATTTGGAAAATAAAACACTAATTGATCCCATACGGGTGCGCCAGTATTGTAGGTCACGCCAAAATCAAAGACCACAATTTTTGACAGCCATCTGAAATACTGAGTTAGAAAAGGATCATTTAATCCTAACTTTTCTCTCGTTAAATCCAACAGTTCTTGAGTGACTGGAACACCTTCTTGGTTCAAAATAGCTTCAGCAGGATCTCCTGGAGCCAGATAAGAAAGCAAGAATGAGATAAAACTGACACAAAATAGGATAAGAATAAATTTTAATACTATCTTTGTAATACTCTTTAACATAGTTCTCCTTCTGATTCAACAAATACAGGTTGCCAGACAAGCACTCATGCGGAGGCTGGGCTCAAGCCCAGCACCGCTTCTCAAAGTTAGTGTCAACATCTCAGCGCAGTGGTTGCTTGGCTTTAACAGTACAGTGGACTGTTAAAGGTTCACTGAACCTTTTTGTAACGAACCTTGTTCGCTCTATCTCCAACCTCAAAAGGTTCACTGAACCTTTTTGTAACGAACCTTGTTCGCTCTATCTCCAACCTCCAACAGTCACTACTCTGACTGTTGGAGCTGTGCGGGGTGGGAGTGAAACAGTCTGGGGATAGACTGTTTCAGCTCAACAATTGGAAATAAGGACTTGTTGACGAACTCTTCTAGGAATGGTCGAGTTCTTTCCCACTCCCAAGCTAGTATGCAATGGTTATTAACGATTCTCCTATATGTGTGACCAAATTTGACTTCTGATAAAGGACTAGACCTGTTTCCAAGGCAAAAAAATCCTCCAAGACATCTCCGTGTAGGGTATGTAATTGACCAAGAATTTGGCCCTTATTAACCCTATCTCCTGGTCTTACAAAACAGGTCCAACAAGCTAGATGACCACTATAAAACGAATAGGATTTCTGATAATAGACTTGGTCGGACTTTGGTGCTTCTTTTCCTTCAAAAATAGATGCTAAAAGAGCTCGTACAGATTCTCTCATTTTATGAACATCTTCAGGCAGACAGGTTCCGCTATCCCCTTGCTCTAATAAAATGCTAGGAATGCCATAATCAATAGCTGCTGCCTGATACAGACCACCAACATCGGATGACGCAAAAATAACTGGACTGCCGCTTACTTGGGCAAGTTCTTTAGATTGGTGAATAACTGATGAATCTCCTAAAATCGAATAATAAACATGAGGAGTCAGAAGCTCTTCCTTATTGCCACCATGCAAATCTATGAGATAGTCAACATGCGGTAACAAGCGCTCTCTAAAAAACTGCTTGATATGATAACTCAAGGTCGGCTCTTGATAACTATTTTGAAATATCCGATTGAGGTTAACCATATCCTCTGGTACTAAGCTGGTCATTTTTTGATAGAAACCCGTTGGATTAACAGTATGGAGAAGCAATACTGATCCTTTATATTGTTTGAGTTCAATATCCTCCACTAAAGACATACTTGTTTTTATACCAACGTATTCACAACCATGTACGCCTGCTGTAATCAATACCAAGGGGCGGCTCCCTCCTCCTTTTATCAATGTATAGGGGAGTGAAAAATTATCTGCAATGGCAAAATTATCCTTAACACAGGTATTACAAGGAGCCTGTTCAACAAGTTCAATTACCATATCTAACCATTTCCATAAGCTTCTAAGAGTAGCTTGGTATAGCTACTTCGTGGATGACGGACCATGGCCAAGGTATCCGCCTGCTCAACTACTTGACCATCCTTTAAAACGATAATCTGTTCACAAAACTGACTAACCAAGGCAATGTCATGGCCGATAAAAAGAAAAGCGGCATCATGCTTTTCTTTTATTTTCCCTAATAATTTCATGATTTCAGCCTGGATGGTCACATCCAAAGCACTCGTTACTTCGTCACAAATAATAAGAGAAGGATTGACCAATAAGGCTCTAGCAATACTAGCACGCTGACACTCTCCCCCGCTTAATTGATGGGGAAATTGATAGAGATGACTTTCCTTCAGACCAACTTCTGAAATAGAACGCATCAGCACATCTAGTTTGTTCTCACCTGGAAAAAGCTTAAAATTATCAATAGCCTCTTCCAAACTCTCTTTAATCCTTCTCTTAGGATGAAAAAACTCCTGAGGATTTTGAGGGATATATTGAACAAGCCTGTAGAATTCTTTGTCTGATACTGTCTGAAAAGGTTTATCAAACAATGTTATACTCCCCTCTTGCAACGTCATTAATCGACAAAGCAATTGAGCAATCGTACTCTTTCCACTTCCACTTTCACCAACCAGCCCTAGTGCTTGACCTGTAAATAACTCAAAGTTAATGTTTTTTATACCTACATCATTTTTATAAAAATAGGTTAAATTCTGACATCGTAAAATACTTTTCATACTCTACATCCATTTCTAGACTGTTCTTAACCTTGGGATGGCAGCTAGTAATTTTCTCGTATAGGCTTCCTTTGGATGGGATAAAACCTCGAAAGTCTTACCAGTTTCAACAATCTTACCATCCTTCATCACAACTAAGCGTTCTGAAATATCCTTTGCAACACTCATGTCATGGGTCACTATCACAAGAGTTATCCCTTCGTTTTTATGCAATTTCTTTAGTAAGTGAACAAGTATTTTTTTATTTAGGGCATCTAAGGCACTGGTTGGTTCATCTGCTAAGAGTAGCTTGGGCTTCGCCACCAAGGCAAGTGCAATCCCTATTCGTTGCATCTGTCCACCACTAAATTCAAAAGGGTATTTTCTAGTGATTTCCTTACTATAGGGTAAATCAACTAAGGAAAAGCACTCCTCCAAGGTTCGTAAGTCGCTACTATATTTACTATAGGTTTTATACAAATCCTGATAATGTGCCCAGATAGTCCGCTTTTCATTAAAACTTGCTTTAGCATTTTGAGTAATCCAAGCAATATCAATACCAATAAAAGGCAGTTCCTGCCTTTTATTGGTTAACTGGATGGTCTGTCCCTCAAACTGAATGCGACCAGCTGTCTGCCTTAAGCTCGTTAATGGAAGGGCTAGAATACTCTTGATTAAAGTTGTTTTTCCACTCCCACTCTCACCGACAATAGCGATACTTTCTCCACTTGCCACTCTAAGACTGACATCATCCAAAATATCACGACTTGGAGAGGAGATAGTTAAATTGCTAATATCTAGCATATATTATTCCTTCACAATCTGATTTGTCACATGGTAATAATCTGTCGCATGTGATTCAAAGCCTTGAAGATTATTGTCCATGACAAGTGCTACTTTAAAATGACCAATATAGGTAAAGATATAATCCTCATCTACTAATTTTTGAATTTGTTTGCTTAATTCATTACGCTTTGCTTGATCAGGCTCAACCTGCAACTGATCAATAAGGCTGTCTACTGCTGGATTTGAATAGTGGGCAATATTTGCAGATCCGTTAGTATAAAAGACACTCTTGTAATAGGCATATGGATCCCCAATTGGGGCTGCAACTACTGTATAGGTGAGGACATCATATATATTCTCAGAAACCGCCGTAGTCGCTTTGTCCACAGTGATAATTTCCGAATCAATACCAACTTCCTTCAGTTGTTGTTGGAAAGCTTGAACAGATAATGGCATCTCTGCGAGACGATTATAAGTGACCAAGTCCAATTTTATATTCTGACCATTGGCCTCTCTTAGTCCATCTCCGTTTGTATCTTTGTATCCTGCCTCATCCAACAATTGTACTGCTTTTTCTACATTGTACTCGTGAACACTTGTTCCCAAGGCAAATTCGAAGTTATTTGGAAAAGCAGTATCTGCTACTTTAGCTGCACCTTTGAACAAGGAAGCAGTGTAAGTTTCCTTATCTACCAGAGTATCTAAAGCCTGGCGGAATTGTTTATCCTGACCTTCTGCTTGCTCCAAGTTATAGCTAAATTGAACATATCTGGATCCCTCTACTTCAGAAGTTTTAAAATTGCTACTGTCTGATTTGAAGGTTTCAAGGTTGGCATAAGGCAGACCATATACCGCATCCACTTCACCTGATTTTAGAGCAGCAGCAATAGCTGTTGCATCTGTAAAGTACTTAATCTTTAAATTCTTTGTTTTTGGTGTACCTGCCCAGTAGCCTTCATAGGCTTCCAATTCGGCACCACTCTCTGCAATATATTTGGTTAATTTATAAGGACCTGTAGCAACCGGTCCTTGTTTTGCTAGCGGCTCTGCACTAACATCAATAATGACCGAATATGGCTCTGCTAAGAGGTTAGCCATGATAGGTTGTCGTTGCTCTGTTTTTATAATAACCGTTTGACCGTCTGCACTGATAGACGTAATTCCTAAGTCCGCTTTTGCTCGATCACTCTTCGATAGAAGATGCTCCAATGACTGCTTGACCTTTTCACCTGTCATTTTTTCACCATTTTGGAAAGTAACATTATCTTTTAAAGTAATTTTCCACTCCAAATCACTGATCGATTCGATTTTTTCAGCTAACCAAGGTTCTACTTGTAAATCGTTGTTCAATTTGAACAAGGTTTCTCCGACACCGTAGCGCACGGTGAACCAGCCATTGTAATCTTCAGCTGGATGGATATTAGCCGGAAGTTGAGAGTAACCAATGTTAATGGTGTCAGTACTTGCACCTGGAACAGTTTGTGTCGGTACGCATGCTCCCAATACTAGAGTAGCCAAACCCATTGCCAACATTTTTTTATAGTTCTTCATGACGAACTCCTTATGTGTAAATATTTATATATTATGCTTTTAGTATACCAAAAAAGACAAGAATGTAAAGAGCTTACAAAAATTTTTATGATTATTTTTTGTATAATTCTAATATTAAAAAAATATGGTGCTCCAAATATATTGTTAGCACATTGAAAGAAACAAAAAACCCGCCATCAGCGAGTTTCATCATCCTATTTTTTATCCAACTGCGTGCTTGGTTGCCAGAAAAAACTAGCGATATAGCTAAAGACATAGGTTAGACCTAGAATAAGGGCAACCAGTAGGAGCACAGGAATACGATAGATATAGGTCAAGATATTTGGCTTTTTCTTGGTCTGGAAAGAAGCTGCATGGTTATCCAATCGCTTGAATTCCGCTTCGATACGGCTGGTCACTTCTGCCGTACCCGCGTCATCCATGCGCTTGATGTCTGAAATATCGATTGGATTTCCGAAGGCTACGTCAATTCGTTCACCAGCTAAAAGTCCTTTGATAGTCATTGGTCCCACATAGGTTGCTGGCATGAGTTTGACCTTGGCTGACTTTGCGATGACTGCTACTCCACCTTTGAGTTCAGATGAATGACGGCTACCAGACGGGAACATGACAAGTGAGCGGTCACTTTTTTTCAACATGTTGACAGGATACTTGATGGCTGCCATACCAGGATTGTCACGGTCAATGGGAAATGCTCCACATTTTGAAATCCACCAGCCAAACCCTCGGTCCTTGAAGAGTTCTTTTTTAGCCATAAAGATAAACTGCTTGGGTGCAGCCGCATAGCCCAGAAAAACAGGATCCCAGAAGGTTTTATGCGGGGCGATGAGGATATAATTTTCTTCCTTTGGCAAAATATTTTCTCTGTCATGATAATGAATATTGCCATTGATAGCCCAAAGTAAAAAAGTTAATAGCGTTCGTAGATAAGAATAAAACATAGACTTCTCCTTTTCAATCTCCCCTATTATAGCATAAATAGATTGATACCCCTAGACCAAAGTTATAAAACTTTTCTCACAGTTAGTCCTCGCTTTCGTGTTTTCAGGCTCGGGTTAGAGGCTGGGCAAAAAGCCCAGCGCTACTTCTTAGAGTTCGTGTCAACATCTCAGCGCAGTGGTTGATTGGCGGATTTGTTCGTGTTTTACACTCCAAATCCAACCTAATCAACTGTGCGGGGGTGGGAAGACGAACTCTTTTTAGACCACTCGAGTTCTTTCCCACTCCCTAATCAACCGACTTCAAGGCTTCCAGCATGTCCACCTTTCTCAGATGAAGGTTGACATAAATACCAAGGGCTGCCAGAATTCCGATAATAGCCACAACCGGAATGATATAAACTTCCAGTCCGACAGCGGGATTAAATCGAATGCTATCAGACCCAATCATTTCAAGAAGTAACCTGTGCAGATATATCCCACCTACCAGACCGACCACAATTCCGATAATTGACAGAACAATGGTTTCTCTATAGATATACATGGTCACTTCCCGATTATGGAATCCTAAGACTTTTATAGTAGACAATTCTCGAATCCGCTCAGACATATTGATGATAGTGAGATTATAGAGAATGACCAGTCCAAGTAAGATAGACAGAAGGACCAGAATGGTCATAATAGTCTGAAGAGAGCCTGCAATAGTGGTCAGCATAGCCATAAGTGAGGTATTTTGCACCAGACTTTTGACAGCTGGCATGGCTAGAAGCTGGCTAGCCAGTTGCTGTACATGACCTGTCTTATCATTTTTTAACTGTACTAGATAGGCATTGGCAGTCTTTTGACGACCCGTCACCTGCTCGTAGTAGCCTCTAGTCATATAGATAAAGTGCCCGGCATACATATCAGCAATAGCTGCGACCCTGACCTGCACTTCCTTATCTTCCAGAGTAAGTCCTATTTTATCCCCGACACTTACACCGTAGATTTGGGCTAGTTTTTCCGTGAGGACAATGCCCCTGCCACTCAGCTGGATAGCTTTACCAGAAGAATTTTCTAGGCTGACTAGATTTCCCAAATCCTGACGGTCTGAAATATACAGACCAATGGAAATATTTTTTCTCTGGCCACTAGTTTCCACTGTTTGACTGAGCTGTTCAAAAGCCACTGGCAAGGATTGACCAACCTGATCCGACTGGAGAAAGGCTGTTAATTTGTCTAAGTCCTCCTCATTTGCTCTGCTATTTTCCACTACCAACAGATCATAATGAATGAGTTCCCCAAACTGCCGTTGGACAACCCCTGAGATGGAGGAGCGAATGCCTAAGCCACCGAAAAGAAGGGCGACCGTCCCTGCCACACCGAAGATGGTCATGAGCATGCGGAGCTTGTAACGGAAGATGTTGCGGGCAGTCACCTTGTGGGTGAAGCTCAGGCGGGACCAGATAGCTGGCCATTTTTCTAGCCAAATACTAGAACCTGCTGCTGGAGGTTTGGGAAGGAGTAATTGAGCCGGTTTCTCTGTCAATTCTCTCCGTGCTACCAGATAGGCAGGCAAAACGGAGGAAATCAATGATAGGAGCACGGCTAAACCAGTCCAGAGGGGATAAAAGTGTAACTTGGCGGATCCAATCACCGTAGTCTGCGTGATAATGCTAGAAATGATAGGTGATAGGACAAGATTTCCCATAAGTATGCCGACAAGAGTACCAACTAGGCCAGCTGCTAGTCCATACAAAATGAATTTGGCCATGATTTGCCTATTGGTATAGCCAAGGGCCTTGAAAATGCCTGACTGGGTCCGTTCCTCATCGACAAAACGAGCCATGGTGGTAAAGGTGACTAGAGCAGCGACTAGATAGAGAACTAGAGGGAAAACATTGCCTACTGCCGCGATGGACTTGGTCGCATTGCTATAGGTCGTGTAGCCATCCCCACCTGGTAAACTGGACCTGGTGTAAATCTGATACGGAGATTTTTCCAACTTGCTCAGGTCTGACTTGGCCTGGGCAAGCTCTGTCTTGGCTTGACCTATTTCTTGATTGGCTTCTGTCTGCTTTTCAGACAATTGAGTTTGAGCCTGGGCTAATTCCTTGTCTGCTGCTTCCAAGCGCAACTCTTCTTGAAGTAAGGTTAAGTCAGAAGATTCCAATTGACTGACACCCCATTCATAATCAGAAACACCCTTATGATAGGCCGCAAGTCCTTGCTCATATTGAGCAAAACCAGCTTGGTACTGGGCCAATCCAGTCTGGTATTCCTGGTTCCAAATGTTGTAGTCAGCTAGATTTGTTTCATATGTGGCTATCTTTGATTGGTAGTAATCATAGTTATTTACATAGGATTGGTTAACTTGCTCATAGTCAGCTTCAAGTTGGTCTAGACGAGCTTTCTCGCTATCCAAGGCTTCCTGCCTAGACAGTAAATCTGGATAGTCAGATAAGGTCTGTCCCGCCTGGACCTGACTAGCAATCTGTTGGTTTAGTATTTCTTGTCCTTGGTACCAATTGGAACGACCTGTTGATATTTCCGAAGCGGTCTGACTGAGTTGGGTATTCTGCCTATCTAGTTGCTGCTTGGCACTGTCTAGTTGTTGCGCCCTTTGAAGCAGTTCGGTATGACTTCCATCCAAGAAGGATTTGGTTTGGTCCAGTTTAGCCTTCTGGCTATCCAGTTCTTTCTTGCTTTCTTCCAATTGAAACTTGGTTTGCAATAATTGAGCCAGGGCAGTCCGCAATTCCATTTCCGATTGAACTAGTTTGGCCCTGCCACGCGCAAACTCACTGCGACCACTTGCGACCTGCTCCTGACCCGCTGCCAAGTCTGTTGCCGCTTGGTCAAGCTGGGATTGAGCCTGGGCAATGTCTTCTTCCCCCTTAGCAATTTCCGTTTGCCCTTCTGCTTGAATGCTGGCCAAGCGTTTTTCATCATTATCAGCCAATAACTTTTCTAGGGCTTCTTGGTGGTGGTCCAGTTTCTCCTGATAGGCTTGACTAGAATAAGGCAGGTCTTTCAAATCATCATAAGCAAGTCGGGCGATTGTGTAGGCTTCTGATTGGAAACTGTCCTTGCTCACCACCCCATAGCCAGCCAGTTGCCCATCGCCACTCGTGGCCAGTCCCATGGTTTTATTGTCCCAAATTTCTGCAGAAGCCACAAAACCAACAACTGTAAAAGTCGTTTGAATCAGAATAGTCCCATCCTTATCTGGCTCAGTCACCTGAAAGGTGTCACCCAATTTGTAACTTGCTTGTAGGGATGGAGATAGAGCTATCTGGTCCTTCTTGCTCGGGAGTTTACCTTCTAATAATTTATAGGTGGAAATAGATTTTGGTACTGAAAATAGCCGAATGGCAGTCTGATTTTTCTTGGCTACTACATCCTTAAAATAGCCAGCCTCTACTGTCACACCTTTAATGGATGCCAATTCGTCCAGGTCAGTCTGGCTGATTCCCAGGCCTGAAATGACTGCCAAATCCATTGTCCAATGGTCAGCGATATAGCTTTGGGCAGTTTTTTCCATATTTGGAGCTGTTACTTTCAGACCTGTCAATGCTAGTGCTCCTAGCATCATCAGGCTAAAAATGGATAAAAAACGTCCCTTGGAAGAAAGCAAAGATTGCCTCATATCCTTCCAGTAGATTTTCTTTTTCATCATATCACCCACTAATATTCTAGGCTAGCAATATCCTGCGGTTCTGCATTCAGCTCAACAGAATGCACACGGGCATCCCGCATCCGAATGACCCTATCTGCAATAGGTGCCAGAGAGCTATTGTGGGTCACGATAATCACCGTTGCCCCTTGTGTGCGGGACATATCTTGCAGGATTTGCAAGACCTGCTTACCTGTCTGATAATCCAGAGCGCCAGTTGGTTCATCGCAAAGCAAAATTTTAGGCTTTTTGGCAACCGCACGGGCAATGGCAACCCGTTGCTGCTCGCCACCTGAAAGCTGAGCAGGGAAATTATTGATACGATGGCCTAGTCCAACTTGTTCCAAGACCTCCTCGGCATCCAAGGCATCCTTGACGATTTCTGCTGCCAGTTCCACATTTTCCTTAGCGGTCAGATTAGCAACCAAGTTATAAAATTGAAAGACAAAACCTACATCATCTCTACGATAATTGGTCAGTTCATGACTGGAAAGCTTGGCAATATCCACACCGTCAATCCAAACCTCCCCCTCATCATTGCTATCCATGCCACCTAAGATATTGAGCAGAGTGGATTTTCCAGCACCAGATGAGCCAAGAATGATGACCAACTCACCCTGCTCAATCTCAAAGGACACGCTGTCATTTGCCACAATGGTCGCATCCCCCATTTGGTAGTATTTTGACGAATTCTTTACTTGGATGTAGGACATGGCACACCTCGCTTCTTCTCTTCCTAACAACTGTATTCTTACTACTTATTATAGCACAAAAGAGGGTTTTCACCCTCTCCTTCATCTTTTACACTTGGGCAATAGCAGAGCCACCATAGAGTTTGAGTTCTTCTCTGATCGTTTGGTAGTAATAGCGGTCAAATGCCTGCCAAGCCTGATGACTAGACTCACTCAATCGCAGGTCGCCTAATCCAACCAAAAAACTGGTCGAACGGTAGAATTTCTCAATCGCAATCAACTCAGAATTGGTGACCGACTTGGCCTCCGACAATATGCGTGTCATCTCTGTCAGATTATGTTGCAATCGCTGTTCATCAGCTGTTCCTCGTTTGTCTGCTTGGAAGGCCCGATTCAAGTCTTGAATGAGGGCCAAAACGTCTTGAATAATCTGTGTCTTTTCCATAAAAGACCCTCCTTTTTTTGATAAATTTAGTATATCAAATTAAACAAAGATATTCAAGTTATTTGTGCAATCCCTTGATTAATATTTATGTTGATATTATAATTATAGAAAATAACACATTTATTCATCCATCCCTTCACCATTTCTCCCCTGGAGGTATCTATGTTTCAAATTGAAGGAAAGCTATTTTTCCGTAGCAAGAAAAACTTGTTCGCTATCTTGGTCATGCTGATTGCAATCCTAGCTAGTTCCTTTCTAGCAGGCTACCACAATCGGCAAGCTAAATTAGGGGTCATCCAGAACCATGAACAATACATTCAAAAATTTGAAAACATCATACAAGATTTAGAAACACAGTATCAGAATCAAGCACTCAGCCAAGAAGATTATCAGGCTGAAAAGGACTTCTTTATAGACTATATTGCCAACTACCAAAAGGAGATTGAGGCGGTCAAGAAGGAGGACTGGACCTATTTTTATGAGAAAAATATCCAGCACTATCAGCAGGATGGCCAATACATCAGCCTTTCCTACCAAAGCTATGATTTTACCCCACAAACCATCGAAAATACCTTCTTGATGTCCAAGTATCTGCTTGAAAAGGAGATACCCTCAGCCTTTCCAACTGAGCTTTACCTAACAGCCTTTGAGAATCCCCAAACACCAACAGATAGAGAAATCGTCAAGAGCCTGGGCCAGCAGGCCTTAAAGGGAACCAGTCATGAAATCTGGCAGGGTCAAAAACAGCTGGGACTGGTCATCACCCTTCCTCTCTTTCTCTTAACTTTCACCAATTTTTTCATCAAAGACCAGCAGGGAACTAGCCGACAGATTCGCCTTTTACAGACCCTGGGGCTGACTAGAATTCGAATTACAACCAATAAATACCTAGCCTACCTGACACTATATACCACCCTCTTTCTCACTCTCTATCTGAGCCATTTTCTCATCACATTTTTGCTAAATGGCAATAGTAGCTGGATCTATCCTGTAACCACCTATAGCAGTAGGGGACTGGCTTACAGTTTTATCACCACAACCATTAAACCTATATATCAAGTCATCTTGCTGGCCTGTGGCATGCACTATCTCTACCTTCTATTTCTGCTGGGAGTGGCACAGACCTTGGCTAGAGTCTTAAAAAATGGACTGGCTGGACTAGTGGTCACACTAGGACTTGTCATCTCTGCCAACTTCTTTCCCCATATCTTCAATCCATTTAGCCTATGGAATGCAGGCAATCTGGCGGACGGAAGTGCTATCATCTACCAACAATTAACAGGATACAGCATTCCAAAAGTCTTTATGGTTCTTCTCATCAGTAACCTGCTCATCTATATCCTGCAATTCTATCTCCTGACAAGAAAAAGTGAGGTCTAACCATGCGATTATCCATTCACAATTTGTGCAAATCCTACGGAAAAAAGAAAATACTAGACCAGCTAAACCTAGAACTGGTGGAACCTGGAATCTGGGCCTTGATTGGACCAAACGGTTCTGGAAAGACAACCCTCCTAGACTGCATTGCCAACCTGCAAACCTTTGATTCGGGAGAGATTTCTATAAACGGCAAGAAGCACGATAATCCAAATGTCTACCAAACCTTTTCCTACCTGCAGGACAACCGGGTCCTCTACCCTGAATTGACAGGGCTGGAACACTTGCGATTGGTCCAAACTATCCAAGGGTTACCCAAAGAGCGGATTGAGGAAGTCATCCAAGAAATCGGCATCCGTGATTACGTGAACATTCCTGTCAAAAATTATTCACTGGGGATGAAACAACATCTCCTGCTGGCAATCGGTATTATGAACAAGCCCCAGGTCATGCTCTTGGATGAACCCTTGAACGGCTTGGACCCGACCAGCTACATTCAAACCCGAAAATTGCTCCAGAAACTAGCCAAAAATGGTTCAACCATTATCGTGTCTTCCCACCAATTAAACGAGGTGGACCAACTAACCGACCAACTGCTCTTTCTTAAACAGGGAAAAATCATTGAGTGGAAACTGGAACAGGTTGGGCGACAATATGCCATTCAGACTAGTGACAATCAGACAGTGTATCAGAAACTTGGGCAAGTGAAGGGACTGACTTTGGCCAATGATAGCATTCAGGTAGACACCAGTGTTCACAGTCTGCATTTCTACCTTGACCAAGTCATGACTTGTCAGGTGGAAATTTTGGATATTAGCATTCAGGAGCACCAGTCCGAAGAAATCTATAAAGAACTATTTGAATAGGGAGGTCTGACTATGAACACCCTAACTCTTTTCATTCTACGACTGAAACGTAATGCTATTTTTCTAGCCCTCATGACTGCTGTGGCTCTTATCCCGCTTGCTCTGTCCTATCGGAATGTTCTAGAGGCCGAAAACTTGCGCTTTGAGGACCGAACCCGTATCATACAAGTCAAAAAAGAAGCTGAAACCTTCTTGTATGCTGACGATAAGGAAGCCCAAGCCTTAGACCAGGAAAGCATGGATTATTATAAAAAACTCTTGGAACTGACGACCACCTACTTAGAAAAGGAACATATCCAAGGAAAAAGTCAGGAGGTCTTGGAAACGGAGTTAGAACTCTACCAGACCTTGCAAAACTGGGAGGCAAAGGGGCATAATATCAACCATTTTACGAACAGCGAACTGGCAGAACGTATCACAGTCTATAAAAACGTTCTAGAGCAAGCTCTTACTTTTCACTACCCTACTGCTCCTAAGGACTTTTATATGACCTTCTTGCAACTTCTTCCAGCTAGTAACTATATGATCCCCCTTGTCATCTGCTCTTTGATAGTCTGGCTCCTTATGACTGACCTTTCAAAACATCGTGGTCTCCTCTTTATCAACGGACTATCCCCTAGTCAATATGCCACTAGCCTGACCTTACTTGCTCTTCTCCTCCAAGTTGCTATCTATGCCCTCATCCTGTTCACGCTACTTCTATTGGCACATCAGTTCCAATTTACCTTCCAAGAAGACTATCCTCTACTAGTCGGCACAAATACTCTATCTACCATATCTATCAGGGAACAATTACAGAAACTCCTGCTGGTAATGGCTGGAGTGACAGGTTTCTATCTGACCTTTATCCGATTAGCAACAGCTAAAGTCCTACAAACATACAAGCGAAAATAAGCCACCTCGAAAATGGTGGCTTTTTGCTGGCAAAAAAACGATGCCTGTTCCGGCACCGTTATATCTTGATACAAGCCAAGCCACAATCCAACATAGAAACCTGTTTATGATGAGTAATCATCCTAATCACCCTTTCTGATGCTAACATCGGCATAGGCATCTATTTTAAGGATACTTTCCTTATTAGCTCCTTCTTCAGGAATTTCTAGTAACTTTGCCCCACTATTCAACTTGACATCAAAGCCTCCATCGTAACTTCGAGGCAGAGTAATATCTACAGTACCGTTCCATGTATCAACATAAACTTCTTTAAAAGTAGCACCCTTTGCCAATTCAATTTTTGCTTTTAAACTACTCTTCCCACTTGCTACGGTAACTAACTTAAAACCCTTTTTACCCAATGGTATATAAGCATCGTTTTCGCTAATATCTGCCTTCTCAAGTGTTGACATTGCTGATTCAGAAATTTTCCCTGTCAAACTAATCGTCGTCACTTCTTGGTCTGTTTCCACAATTTCAAGTTCAAAAGGTTGCTCACTACCATAGATTTCAATAGTATTAATTTCTTTGCTTGTTACAGTCCAAGACTTAGCAATCTCTACATCTGTTTTGTCACTCTCTAAACTTAGGTAAATCGCAACTCCTAAAAAAGTAATGATTAAAATGAAAAATGGAATTATTTTTTTCATTACAAGTGCCCTCCTTAAACTATTTAAACTCCCTACTAGAAAAAAGTAAGTACGAACTCAATAAATAGACAACACTAAATATCAATGCAATCAGACTAGACGGAGTAAAAAATTCTGTTTGATTGGTGATTAACTTTACCTGATTAAAAAGAAAGAAATGAGAAAAGACATCATTTGCCAAGAGACTTGTTGTTACATACGAGACTAAATTATCAAACATCAAGACAATCATGGTATAAATAAGGTAGGCTTGATAAATCTTATCTACATACTGAAAAATAAACAGACATAATTGAGAAAAACAAAGATGAAATGGCAACTGTTTAATGAACAGGTCAAATGCTTCACCCACATCTACTTGTCCATTCAAAAAAATTCTACATACAATTACTGTAAAAAATAGTAAAAGCGTATATGCAAAACACAGGGACAAGGTTTCAAACAATTTATAAAAGTAAACTGAAAAACGAGAGGAGCTTTTTATGATTGCATGGTTAATGGTGCGATTGGTAAATTCTTCTCCCCAGACTAGATTACAAGCACTTGAGAAGAATAGAGGAATAAACCCTGCCACTGAAGACAAAATAATCGTAATACCTCCTTGTCCATCAGTTTCTCTCATCAGATAAGCGAAGAGTACTCCTAAAAGAATCACTAGCGAGACTGGAAAAATTAAACTCCTTTCTTTCCATACCCTATAAAAGTCTGATTTCACTTTATGGAACATGAGGAACCTCCTCTCTTGTAATCAAAGATAGATAATAGGATTCAAAACTCGGTTGAAATTTAATGATTTCCTCAATTTGAATACCTTTTTCCCGTAAGCAATCAATAATCCAGCTAGTTGATTTTCCACTTTCTGAAAGCTCAATTCCATCGTCGGTCACTATCGCCTCAATTCCCTCGGAAAGCAACACTTCAAGTGCTTCATGCTCCTTATCCACTCTAACAATCCGTTTGGTTTGAAGTAGTTTTTTCAGAGCATCTTTTTGTATTATTTGTAACACTTTTCCTTTGCTCATGATAATATACTTATCAACGACCAAGTCTAGTTCAGACAAGATATGACTTGAAACTAGAATAGTCATACGATACTCATTTTTCAAAAGCAGAAGAATCTCACGAATTTCCTTAATACCCACAGGGTCCAGACCATTTATTGGCTCATCTAATATAAGTAGTTTGGGCCAATCACAGATAGCCAAGGCTATTGCCAAACGTTGCTTCATTCCAAGAGAAAAATCTTTCACTTTTTTCTTAGAATCTACACCCTCAAGTCCAACCATACGTAATAGATTTTTGACTTTATCTTTATCCGCTTCGATTCCTAAACCTATCATTTGAACACGAAGATTGTCACCTGCAGATAAATGAGGATACAGAGCAGGTGATTCTACTATACAGGAAACAGCTTGACTCTCTAAACCGCTTATTTCTCCAGAATTATTCGAAATCAATCCTGCAAGAATTCGGATTAAGGTAGTCTTGCCAGCACCATTTTCTCCCACTAGACCACAAATTTCTCCACAGTTAATATCAAAACTAATATTATCTAAAACTTTTTGCTTTCCGTAAGTTTTGGATACTGCTGTAACATTTAATAATGTATTTGCCATAGCAACCTCCTAAAAAGAAAAGTCGATAGAGAAGTGACAAACTATCGACCAGTCAAGTTATTAAATTATTTGGTGAACGGAACCATGTAAACTAATCCCAGCAAAGGAAACCGATTCCATACCAATAGTATAGACAAATTTGACCAGCTGTTATTTTTGTTTTTTCTTCCATTTTCAATTTTCTCATGGCAGGCTTTTTTGTAACCCCTTTCATTTATAGATTATCACAACTCTTTTAGCTTGTCAATACAAAAAACAACCTATTTGTATTTTTTTAAATTGTATGTAAATATGCATATTTTGAACGATATAATTAAAAGAATTTTGCAAATAAAAACGCAGAAATTGCGTTTAAATATGTACAACCCAGTATTTTTATCTACTCACAACTCTTACCAATCTCCAAGTCGTTGGGGTTCCTAGATTTTGTCTTCTTCTATATATCGCTCCAGATTCAATTCCATTTGTCGGTTAGCATCCAATTTATATAAAAAATATGCCTGACGAAAATGTTGTTTCGCACTCTCTGTATTTCCAAGTTCTTCATGGATATTGCCTAGTAAACAAAATAAATCGGGTAATGAATAATAGCTTCTGTGTGACCTACAAAATTCGATAGCCTTTGTGATGCTAGCTATAGCTTGGATGTAATCCTTCTTTAGCCAAAGATAACGTGAAATGTTATATTGAAGCTTAATTTTTAATTCCAATTCTTCAATCGTGATAGGTTGGAAATTATCCGTTTTTTCTATCAGTCTTTCAAATTGTACATCAAATAATTCTTCATCATTAATATCAAAATAAAAATTTAGGAGTGTATTTGATACTTGTAAAAAAAATAAATTAGAACTCTCCAATTTTTCTAGTAAATATTCCATTTTGGATATAGCTTCCTTCTTTTTATCATAAAAATAAAAATCAACTAATCCACCTATCCACTCTAAGTATAATTGATTTGCTACCGATAAACGATGTTTATTATTAGACTCCAATTCATAAACATATCGTAGTCCTTGGTAGTCTCTATGGACTAAGAAATTTCGGATAACAGTTTTAAATTCTACTAATTCCTCCTCCTGCTCAGAAACAGTGTCTTCAAAAAAGTAATTCATCGAAACATTTAATTTTTTTGATAATTCAAAAAGCAATTCAGATCCTGGAGTATAAGCGCCACTCTCAATTCTACTAATTTGACCTTGTTTACATACACCTTCTGCCAATTCTTTCTGAGATAATTTCATCTCTTTTCTTTTTTGTTTTAACCTAGAGCCTAGTTGTATACTCATTGTTGTTACCCCACTCGTATTATATAACTATTCTAGCACTTATGAATTTTAAAGACAATAAAAATATCCATTTGCATATTATTTATGAAATCTATATTAGAATATGTATGTCATCTCTTCGTTTCATACTAAACCATAATCTTCCCCTCTTATCACAACGTATCTTCACAATAAATTTCTAGCAGGATAACTGAGCGTCAAAAAACGATGCCTGTTCAGACACCGTTATATTCTTTTATTTAACAGCCTCCAAAGCTGCCTCATAATCTGGATGTTCGTTGACGTTGTCCAGATATTCTACGTAGGTGATTTCATTGTCGGCATTGAGGACAAAGACCGCACGCACCAGCAAATTCCACTCCCGCATGAGCACACCGTAGGATTTACCAAAGGCATGGTCATAGTAATCAGACAGGGTCACTGCATCTTCCAAACCTGCAGCCCCGCACCAGCGTTTTTGGGCAAATGGCAGGTCTGCTGAGATGGTAATGACAACTGTATTGTCACGGTCAGCCAGCTCCTGATTGAAGCGACGGGTCTGAGTATCACAAATCCCTGTATCAATAGAAGGCACAACACTGATAACCTTGGTCTGCTTGCCAAAGTCTTTCAGACTTTTCAAACTCAGGTCATTGGCCATGAGGACAAAGTCAGGAGCCGTATCTCCCACTCGTAACTGCGGACCTACCAAGGTCACTGGTTTTCCAATAAAGGTTGTCATATCTATCTCCCTTGCACTTAATATATCTATTGTAAGCGTTTATGTAAAAAAATACCAGTTTTTTGACTGGTATTTTAGTTTATGTTCACCCTTTTCAATCGCAGAGCGTTCAAGACGACTGACACTGAGCTGAGGGCCATGGCTGCACCTGCAAACATAGGATTGAGCAGAGGTCCACCAAATACATGTAACAGACCCATGGCGATTGGAATACCGATCACATTGTAAGCAAAGGCCCAGAAGAGATTTTGTTTGATGGTCCGCATGGTTGCCTGGCTGAGTTTGACAGCCTTAACCACATCCAAAATGTCACTATGCATGAGGACAATGTCGGCAGACTCAATAGCAATATCAGTCCCTGAACCAATGGCTAGACCCACATGGGCTTGAGCTAGAGCTGGGGCATCGTTGATACCGTCACCTACCATAGCAACAGTCTTACCCTCTTCTTGTAAGAGCTTGACTTGGTTGGCCTTGTCATCTGGCAGAACCTGACTGACCACCTGTGTAATGCCGACTTCCCTAGCAATAGCTTGGGCAGTGTTTTCATTGTCACCAGTCAGCATGACAACATCTAAGCCCATAGCTTGCAAAGCCTGGATAGCTTGGCGACTGGTCTCTTTCACTTTATCAGCAATGGCAATGACTGCCAGCAAGCCTTCTTGGTTGGCTAGGAAAACAGGCGTCTTAGCTTGTCGGGCAAATGCCTCCGCTACTGCACGTCCTTGAGATAAATCTATTTCTTTTTCCCTCATCAACCGCTCATTGCCCAGATAAATAGACTGCTCTGCTATTGTTACCGAAAGACCTCGACCTGAAAGTGCCTGAAAATCGGTGGCAGGCAACAAATCAATCTTTTCTGTCTGAGCAGCTTGCAGGAGGGCCTGAGCCAGAGGATGCTCGGAAAATTGCTCGCTACTTGCGGCCAGCTGGAGGACTTGCTCACGATTTTTATCAGACAAGAGATGAATATCTGTCACCTGTGGCTTGCCCTCTGTAATGGTCCCTGTCTTGTCGAAAACAATGGTGTTCACACCTTGCAAGGTTTCAATAGCTTGACCAGACTTGAACAAAAGACCATTTTCCGCACCTTTTCCAGTCCCGACCATGATAGCCGTCGGAGTTGCTAGACCCAGTGCACAGGGACAGGCGATGACCAAGACCGAAATGGTAATGGACAGGGAGAAAATCCAGGAATGTTGCCCCAAGAGCAACCAAGCCAGTCCTGAGAGGACCGCAAGTCCCATGACAATGGGCACAAAGACGGCAGACACTTGGTCAGCCAATTTGGCAATGGGAGCCTTAGAACCTTGGGCTTCTTCCACCAAGCGAATGATCTGAGCCAGAGTCGTATCACGACCAACCTTGGTAGCCTGCATGGTAATGGCGCCTTGCTGGTTTAAGGTTCCACCAAAGATGCTATCACCTTCCATCTTCTGAACTGGCAGGCTCTCACCCGTCAACATGGACTCATCGACAGTCGATTGTCCCTGAACCACAACCCCATCCACCGCAATTTTTTCACCAGGGCGGACAATGACAATGTCACCCACGACCACATCTTCCAAAGGCACTTGGATTTCTTGTCCATCTCGTAGCACTTGGGCAGTCTTGGGAGCCAAATCCATCAGCTTCTTAATGGCCTCAGAAGTCTGACCTTTAGACCTAGCTTCAAAATATTTCCCCAGGGTAATCAGGGTTAAAATAACAGCAGCTGATTCAAAATAGAGTTCAGGATGGTGACCGTGCATGGCTACTTCTTTCCCCAACAGGAGAAAGACAATCATCAACAGCCCCTGAAGCAAGGCAGCACCTGTTCCAACGGCGATTAGTGAGTCCATATTCGGATGGCCTTGCAAAAGGGTTTTAAAGCCTTTTGTGAAAAAACTGCGTCCGATATAAAGGACAGGGATGAGAAAGAGGAGTTGACTGACCGCAAAAACGAGCGGTTGATGGAGCAAGGCTGGTAATGGAAGACCGCCCCAAGGCAACATTGGCCCCATGGCAATATAAAGCAAGGGAAGGGTGAAAACAGCTGACCAGACAAAGCGGTCCCATAGTTTTTCTTCCCTGCTTGGTCCCTTATCCGCCATCTCTTCCACTTCATCTGGTCGAATAAGCTGATAGCCAGCTTCTTCAACCGCCTTTTCTAGACTGGTTGGATTTTGCAGGTCACGATTGTAGCGGAGTGTCGCCTTTTCCGTTGCCAAATTGACACTGATTTCTTCCACTCCCTCTAGTTTCCCTAATGCTTTTTCAACTGTCATGGCACAAGATGCACAGGTCATGCCTTCAATAGCATAGGTTTCTGTGATAAGATTGCGAACCAAACCATAACCTGCCTTTTCAACTGCTTGACCAATGTCGCTCAGGCTCAAGACATTTTCATCAAAACTAACACTCAATTTTTCAGTTGCCAAATTGACACTAGCTTTTTCTACTCCTGTCAACTTCCCGACAGCTTTTTCTACTGTCATGGCACAGGATGCACAGGTCATGCCTGCTATACGAATACTTTCTTTTTGCATGATAACACTCCTTTTGACTACGTTTGTAATCAAATTATACAAAACTTGACTACATTTGTAAACAAATTTGTTTGAAAAAAGTAGATTGAAATCAATCCAACCTACTTTTACATATTCATTTATTCTTTACTGGATTTTTTTCGATGAAGAAAAATTGCTGTTAAAATTCCTGCAACACCTAGCGCCACCAACAAGAGGCTGACTTGCTCACCTGTACTAGGAAGACTTGATTTACCTTTTTTATTGGTCGGTGTTACTTTCTTATCAGAAGACACTACAGTTCCGCTTGAGGAGGAAGTATCCGTAGCTCCTCCAGTGTCAGAAGCACTTGTAGACTGACTTGTACTGCTTGAAGTACTAGTTGAAGTTTCGGTACCACTTGATGATGGCTCAGTGCTGGTCGATGGTTCCGTACTGCTTGTGGTCTCAGTACTACTTGATGATAGTTCAGTACTACTTGATGAGTCGGTGCTGCTGGATGACGGAGTTGTTGCTGCTTCAATTTTTGCCATCATTTCAGCTTCAACAGCTTTTAGTTGGGCAAAAATCTCTGCTGAACGAGCCAAGGTTTCCTCGGTTACAGTTGGAGCCAGGGCTACAGCTCCATCTTCTGAAAGTCCAGCATATTGAGCATCTAGAGCGGCCTGTGCAGCAATCCATTCTTTTTCAAGTGCAATCCATTTTTCTTGAATTGATGTACCAAATAACTCTGGGTGTGAGATGGCCATCTTATCAATATTTTGTACCGTCCAGTACCATGAATTCGTGTCATAAGAAGCTGAGCGATTTTTAAAGGCTTCATAAGTATCAGTTACAATTCCATAAAAAGGTACATATGGTGTATTTCTAGTTTGGCCTAGTCCTAACCAAACAATACCCCCAAAAGCTGATGGAAGACTATCTTTTATTTGATATACATGAGCATCGATTACATTTTCATTACCAAGAGCATATTTATAAGTCGCATCTGCCACTTGGTCATTCGCACCATTATCCCCTTGTTTTACCTTGCCTGCTTCATCGTCTGGACGAAATTCTGGAAGATGTTCAAAACGGTTACGTTGTAAGGCAAAG
Organism: Streptococcus sp. 29887; assembly: GCF_032595075.1. NCBI lineage: Bacteria > Bacillati > Bacillota > Bacilli > Lactobacillales > Streptococcaceae > Streptococcus > Streptococcus iners. The sequence continues at coordinate 1,710,642 of NZ_CP118735.1, forward strand.
GTATCTTGTAAACTAAAGCGACGACTTGGATCTGTTGGCTGACGCAATAGGTCGTAAACAGCATCTTCATAGGTTACAGGCGATGCTGGATCCATCCATTTGATACCTGCATAAACGCGGGAACGGTCGGCATCGGCATAAGCTGAAGGACCATATGATTTAGCGATATGGAACTGTCCATCGACTGTCACATAATTATCCGCTTGTTTGGCTACTTCTTCAACCTTTGCAGAAGCAATCACATTTTCTGTATCGGTAAAATCAACATGACCTAGATAGTAAGTATTTGCAAAAATTGCATACTTATCTTCAGGGAACTTGATGGCTACGTATTGGTGTCCTGACAAAATTTCCATGTACCAAACTTCATTTTTGTCAGCAATAATAACAATATTCCCTTCTGCAGAGCCTTTTTCATCAATCGTCTTCGCAATCAGTTCGACACCTTCACGCGCAGTTGAAACTCTTGGAAGAACATAGTCAATCAAAATAGGCTCACCCAGACCACCTGCTTCAACAAGAGGATCGACAGCTAGGACTTTTTCATTTGGAATAGCTGTTACTGTTGCAGTCATGGATACACCCTTTTCATTGAATCCATGGGCACCATAATTTCCATTTGAACCATCACCACGCGCAGCATCTGGTGTCGTTGTGTATTTGAATTCACTAGACAAATGCGGGGCAGTGAATCCAAATGTTTCATCCACTAACAATTCACCCTCGGCATAGCTTGTTGCTGGTACAACAATATAGTTCTTGTTGTGCGCACCATTAGTTGGTGGAAATGGATAATCTTCCGTTCTACCGTATAGGATAGAACCATCTGACGTCAATCCCTTTCCAATGATAAAACCTGAACAGGCCTGAACAATTTGGGTAGGGAGCATGCACATCAACATAAAGCATGCTGCAATGCGAATTAAAGTCTTTTTCATAAGACTTTCTCCTTTCATATAATAAAATACCCATTTGCACCTATATTGTAACGCAAAAGCACCTGCATTGCAAGTGCTTTCAAAAAATATTTATTTTTTCCTAGCCAACATAGTCGCAAACCGCATTTTGAGGAAATTGCCATTCTCATCCCGCTTATGAAGTTGACCAAAATCTTCGTTGTACTTGACCAAGTCCCAGTCACGATAGTATTCCTTCAACTCCCCTGCCCCAAAGGTAAAGGAGAAGTTCATAGGACAGGGGGCATCTTCCGTATTCATGGCTGCTACAATCAAGTTGTAACCACCCGGCCTTGTTCGTTCCTGCATATTTTGGATAATGGCGGGTACACGGTCACGCTCCAAGAACATGAAAACCACGGTTGAGATAATCCAGTCGTAGTCCTGCTCCAAACTAGCTGAGTTGATGTCATAGGTCCCAGCCTGCAAATCCAAATCTTCCGCTTCCTTGACCTGCAAGAGTGTCTGAATGCTCGGCACATGCTTATCAACTGCCGTCACCTCAAAACCCTGCTGGGCCAAGTAAAGACTGTTACGACCATGACCGCAACCCAAGTCCAATACCTTACAAGGTTTGATAGTATTCAAGGCCTCCAAGACTTCCGAATGCGTCCGCGTGTAGTCGTACTTTTTAGCAAAATAATCCTCTGGCTGACAGAAAAATTCCAAGAAAAACTCCGTATCCTCTGTCAACAAGGTCACCCGATGCCAAGTCTGTGGCTCAACAAAAGGAACCTCATCTGTCGGACCATAGACATATTCTCCCAAAATTTCATTATCATCAGAAATCGGCTCAAATTTGAGCTTCCCCTTCAAAACCTTGATTTTGGCCCAGGTACCCACCTTGGTATTGTGCTTGGTTAAAAAATGCTGGGGAACCGTATCCTGATTCCAAATGGGCATACGTTTATAGGGAACTAAAACTGTCATATTCTCTCCTTCTTAACTCTAATATACATAGTTTATCACAAAGAAATCTTACCTTCAATTCATTTTGACTTGACTTAGAGTTGACTCCAAGGTGTATAATATTCATATCAATTAGAAAGGATATTTACTGACAAGTAAATATGTGATGAATATGAAAGCAGCTATTTATGAAAAAGCCGGTAAGATGACTGTTGCAGAAATCGAAAAACCAAGCCTCCAAGCCAAAGATGATGTCATTATCAAGGTCGTTCGGGCCTGTGTCTGTGGGTCGGACCTTTGGGGCTACGGAGAAGACATTCACCATGACCACGGTGACACCAACTCTGGTCATGAAGCCATCGGTATCGTTGAAGAGGTAGGCGAAGACATTACAACACTTGTTCCTGGTGACTTTGTGATTGTTCCATTTACGCATGGTTGCGGACACTGTGATGCCTGTCGTGCTGGCTTTGATGGTACTTGTGACAACCATCCAGGCTACACCAACTGGGGCAACAACTACCAGTCTCAATACATTCGTTTCCACTACGGCAACTGGGCCTTGGTCAAAATTCCTGGTCAGCCAAGTGACTACTCAGAAGGCATGATCAAATCTCTCTTGACTCTGGCAGATGTTATGCCAACTGGCTACCACGCAGCCCGCGTAGCGGATGTCAAACCAGGTGACAAGGTTGTTGTCATCGGTGATGGTGCAGTGGGTCAATGCGCAGTCATTGCCGCAAAAATGCGCGGAGCTTCTCAGATTATCATGATGAGCCGTCACGCAGACCGCCAACAAATGGCTTTGGAATCAGGTGCCACTGCTGTTGTTGCTGAACGGGGCGAGGAAGGAATTGCCAAAGTCCGTGAAATTCTTGGCGGTGGCGCTGATGCTGCCCTTGAATGTGTCGGAACAGAAGCCTCAATTGACCAAGCCCTCGGTGTTCTGCACAATGGTGGTCGCATCGGTTTTGTTGGTGTGCCTCATTACAACAACCACGCCCTCGGCTCAACTTTTGCTCAAAATATCATTATCGGTGGTGGCTCTGCTTCTGTCACAACCTATGATAAGGAAATTTTGCTCGATGCTGTTCTCAAAGGCGACATCAACCCAGGTCGAGTTTTCACCCAAACTTACAGCCTAGACAATATCGACCAAGCCTACAAAGACATGGCCAACCGTAAAACGATTAAAGCCATGGTGACGGTGGATTAAGATAAATAATAAGCCCCAGATAGTCTCGAAACTGTCTGGGGTATTTGTTTTCCTATAACAAAAAAGACTAGAATTTCTCCCAGTCCTAGCGACTATTGATAGCCTTCGTGCGTTTGGGCTCATTGCCCATATATAATATCTCTCAACGACCTTCTATAGAGGTAAAACTCGTCAATGTACTCTGATACTTCTTGTAATGTTTGAAAAACAGAATAAATCGTGTCGCCTTTTGAAAGTTTAATCAAAAGAGTTTCTGAATCAATTTGCTCTGGAAAATACTCTGTCAACTTCGATTGTAAAAGATCAATGCTTCTAACCCTAAGGATATACTCTATCCAAGAATCTTTCTCTGTCAAACACGTCCTAGAAGTAATGTCTCTAACAGTTCCTTCTCTTGTAATCTTGCCATCTTCCAATACATAAATATAATCAGAAACTCTCTCTAATTCTTCTAAATTGTGCGATGTTAATAAGATTGCCGCACCATTCTGTTTCAATGTCAGAATAATCTCTACCATTTTTTGAGCAGATGGACCATCTACTCCTGATGTTGGCTCATCAAAAATATAGTTTTGGAAATTTCCGATAGCAGCTTGTATGAAGCTAATCTTCTTTCTCATTCCAAATGAATAGCCTTGAATCTTCTTTTGTAAATCATCTTTGATTCCTAGTATTTCAGCATATTTTACAGCTTCTTCCCTAGGAACGTTTTTCAAGTCTGATATAAAGTTTAAAAATTCAAGACCTGTAACATCCTCAAACATAGCGTTTGCATCTGGCATCACAGAGACATTTCCAGACTGAACTGTTCCTCTATCTGAAAAATAATAACCCATTATAATTGCTATTAAAGTGGACTTCCCTGCTCCATTACTACCAATGATAGATGTGATTTCTCCATCTGATGCAGTCATAGTTATGCTGTCCAAAACCATGTTTTCCTTAAATGATTTGGAAATGTCCTTCACTTCAATCATCTTATATCTCCTTCTTCTCAAAAACTGAAACCCCTATACCTAAAAAAACAACTGACAAGAGCATTAAAAATAGAACTTCCCATGTTTTTTCAATATAATGATAGGGAGTGATCCATAACAACAGTTCCAAAAAATCATGATTGACAAAGTTAGAAAACACAAAAATAGTAGGGTAAATAATACTAATAATGATGTTCACTAGCATAGCTGTTCGATCATTTTTACTAATAGTAGATATCAAGGTGATAATCGAAAGCATATAGAAGTAAAAAATACTAATATTACAAAACTGTTGGAAAGAAAAAACTGCATCTTTTCGAAACACAAGTACAACTATGGTTGAAATCAAAATTTGTAAAAGGAAAAACACAAAGGACATTAAAAACTTTGAAAAATAGAGTGCCCGCCGAGATTGATAAGGCAAAATAAATCTAAAATCTCTTGATGATATCCCTTGAGAAATAATATTAGAGAACAGGGATGCACCGAATAGAAAGCCGACAAAAGCAAAAACGGCATACATCACTTTCAAAATTGCTATTCCATCGGAATTATCAAAGATTCTTCCAACACTATCTCCGTATCTAATGAAAAGATAAGTGATGAAAAAATAGACTGCTGAGACAATCGCTGTTTTAAAGGATTTTAAGTCTCGCTTCATGTAAAATAAAAATAGTGAGGTCAAATTTATTCTCCTTTCATATAACATAGTCCATTTTACCAAAAAACGAATTACTCTCAACTTTTTTCAAAAAACAGAAGCAAATAACATTAAAAAACGAACATTTAATAAATTGATAAATAATACGATTTTAACAATCTTTTTTCTTTGTTTTATAATCAAACTCCCACAGAAGGAGGAGAAATATTATGAAAGCATTATTAAATTGGTTGTTTAAAGGCTATTAAAAAAATTAGAATTAAATTACAAAAATTTAAAAAATTTTACTTTTTAACACTAAACATAAAATGAACCTAGAATAGACCTCCTATAATAAAAACGAACACAGTAGTTCATTCTGATATTTGAACTATTGTATTCGTTTTTATGACTGTTATTCAATGAATTGGATACTAACACACCAAACTCATCTCGCATTAATCGCCTTCATGGTCCGTTTGATATCACGGTCTTGCTCACGGCGTTTGATGGACTCTCGCTTGTCGTAGTCGTGCTTCCCTTTGGCAAGCCCAATCAAGACCTTGGCAAAGCCGTCCTTGATATAGACCTTGAGGGGAACCAGGGTCATCCCTGTTCCCTTGACCTCATTGCCCAAGGACTCGATTTGTTTCTTCCGCAAGAGGAGCTTGCGGGTCCGCGTTGGCTCCTGGTTCCAGATATTGCCCTCATCGTAGGGAGCGATATGGACATTGACCAACCAAGCCTCGCCCTGCTTGATCTGGGCAAAGCCGTCCTTAAGGTTGATCCGCCCCGCACGAATAGACTTAATCTCCGTCCCCGTTAGGACCATCCCCGCCTCCACTGTATCGACAATGGTATAGTCGTGGCGGGCTTTTTTATTCTGCGCAATCACATTGCCCTCACCCTTGGCCATGCCTATCTCCTTTTCTTCTTGTTCTTTTTAGCCACTTCTTTGTAAAATGGTTTCTTTTTCTTGTCTTTTTTACCACTTTTTGACTTGTGGTCTTTCCCAGACTTGTGACGTCCGCTATCGCGACCAGCAGCTTCTTGTTTGTGGTGCTTACCTCGTCCTCGCCCTGACCGATCATCACGATCTCGGTTGGAGTGACTAGCCGTTCTCCGCTTGGCTTTCAAGGCCTTTTCGACAATATCCAGCTCGGACGGCACGTGGGCAAAATCGATTTCCCCTGTCATCTTGTCCGCCCGCGTTAGTTTGATACGGATTGGCTGACCGACACGGAAGACCCGACCAGATTTCTCACCCTGCAAGGTCAGAGTCCGCTCGTGGAACTGGTAGTATTCGTTAAGGTTGGTGACATGGATCAGACCTTCAACTGTATTTGGCAACTCGACAAAGAGCCCAAACTTGACCACGCTAGACACGACACCGTCAAACTCTTGCCCAACAAATTCTTGCATGAACTCTGCCTTCTTCATGGCTTCGACTTCCCGCTCTGCCTCAATGGCACGGCGTTCTAAACTGGACGAAGACTTGGCAAGCTCAGGAATAACCTGCTCAAAATGCTCTGCTTTTTCCGCAGGATTGTGACCATATTCCCGTACCATACGGTGAACCAGCAGGTCGGGATAGCGACGGATAGGACTGGTGAAGTGGGTGTAGAACTCCGCACCCAGTCCGTAGTGACCGTGGTTGTGCTCCGAGTAGCGTGCCTGCTGCATGGAACGCAGCAACATCATGTTGAGGACATCCGCATAGGGTTCATCCTTGACCCTCTCCATGAGGTCCTGAAGGGCGTCCTGACTGATAGAGCTGGCCGTACCATAGACCGTCAGACCAAAGCTAGTCGCATAGTCGATGAACTTCTGCAGCTTGTCCGACTTGGGCTCCTCGTGGATCCGATAGATGAAAGGCAAGTCCAGCTTGGCAAAATGCTCAGCAACGCACTCATTGGCAGCCAGCATGAAGGACTCAATCATCCGCTCGGCAATGCCCCGCTGACGCAGCTGGATATCGACTGGCAGACCGTCCTTGTTGACGATGATTTTGGCTTCAGTCGTGTCAAAGTTGAGAGCCCCACGCTTGTAGCGCATGGTTTCCAGGGTTTCATGGAGCTTAACCATAAGGTCCACACTCGGTACGATTGCCTTGTATGTAGCAAGCTTTTCCTTGTTACCTGCAATCATGTCATTGACATCGGAATAGGTCATACGGAAGGTGGTTTTGATAACCGTTTGCCCAATCCAATGCTTGACAACCTTGCCCTTGCGGTCAATTTCCATAATAGCCGACTGGGTTAGACGGTCCACATTTGGATTGAGGGAACAAATGCCGTTTGACAGGCGTTCTGGCAGCATGGGTACCACTCGGTCGGTCACATAGACAGAAGTCCCACGCTTGACAGCTTCCTGGTCCAAGGCTGAGCCTTCCGTCACATAGTAGCTGACATCAGCGATATGGACACCTAGCTCCAGATTGCCGTTCTTGAGCTGCTTGATATGGACCGCATCGTCCAAGTCCTTGGCATCCGCACCGTCGATAGTAAAGATGATCTCATCTCGCAGGTCCAAGCGTCCTTCAAAGTCCTTCTCAGACGGACTTTCTGGCACCCGATTGGCCTCCGCCAAAACTTCATCAGGGAATTCCGACACGATGTCCATGGATTCCAAAACTTCCAAGACATCGATGCCCACATCATCCTTGTGGCCCACCACGTCCCGAATGGTCGCAACAAAGTGGTCCCGTTTCTTGTTTGGATAGGCTTCAATGTCAACCTTGAGGATTTCCGTCCCGGTCAATACCAGAGGTGACTCCTTGATGTAAATCTTCTGAGCGATTTTCTGGTTTTTAGACTTGATGTAGCCTGCATACTCTGGCTTATCTTCGTCAAAAACAATCAAGCCCACCGCTGTTTTCAGACTATGTTCCAAAATATCAATGACTTCCGCTTCGGCAGCTGTCCCCTTGAGCCTGTCCGCCACTTTCTTAATGGCTACTTCCACTCGGTCGCCCTCGATAGCGAAGTTGACATCGTCACGGCTGACAAAGAGGTCATCTTCCTCTTCATCAATGGTCACAAAGCCAAAACCAGACTTATGGGCACGGAAAATACCCTGTAAGGTTACCTTGTTTTTGGACACTTTTGGAACTGGCAGAGCAATCCGACCCGCATTGTCAAAGACAAGCTGACGGCTACCTTCCATACTGGAAACCAGCTTGACCAAGTCTGTAAAGCTCTTGGCAGAGCTAGCACCAAACTGGTCTGCTAGCTGATCCATGGTCACAGGACCAACTTCTTTAATATAGTTTATAATATCGTTTTTCATGTTGTATTTACCAGAGTGCAGGATAAAAACCTAGCACTATTTCTCTTTCAGTCCTTTAGTTTATCTTTTATTACTGCGTTAACTCGCTTTGTCGTACTTCAGTACAGTCTGCAGCTCGTTGCCTAGTACTAAAAGCAAACTAAAAGACTGTATTTTGCGTTATATCCAGACGCAGTGGTTGATTGCTCCAACAATCAAATGATTGTTGGAGGTGGGAGATAGGATTTGCAAAGCAAATCTCAATAGTTCGCGAATAACGCTCCGAACCATACCTATTCAACTTATGCGGGGGTGGGCAGACGAACTCTTTATACTTGTCGAGTTCTGGCCCACTCCCAAAAAAATAGACCAAGAACAAGTCCCAGTCTGATTTATCTATTTACTTGAAATGATAACAAGTGCTAGCGCATCCAACATCCATAAGAAAATCAGAATAGCCGTAATACGTTGCATCACAGCCTCAAAACCACGCGCCTTAGTACGCTCAAACAAGGCTCCGCTCGTTGAATCAAAGACGTTGCTCGACTGGTTCTTGGCTGGTTGGATAAAAATCACCGCAATCAAAATAACAGATAAAATCAAAAGAATGGTTAATAATAGTTGATACATATGATTTCACTTTCTACAATAACTTAGCATATTATACCACAATACCTATTTGGTTTCAAGGTGGAGGGTTACTTTTCTCTCTTTTGGACAGTATTTCAAAACCTCAATCTTATCTGGATGGGTTTTGGCATTCTTACTGGTTAAATAGTTTTTACTCCCACATTCTGAACACTGCAAATTGATTTTAACTCTCACGAAACATCCCTTACTTTCAAGTAATTTCTAAAATTGGTCAAGGACCAAAGTAAATTGAATAAGACCAGGCCACTGGATAAGTAAAACACCCAGTCATAGCCCAGTTGAGCAGCCACCGCTGACCCCATCATTGGCCCCACAACAGAACCTAGATTGTTAAAAATCTGGTTATAAGAAAAAATCCTGGAAATCCCTTCTTTGGGTGTCAGCTTGGTCAAGAGCGAATTGACTGAAGGCAAGAGGGCTCCTGTTCCAAAGCCATATAGGAAACGTAAAAGTCCAAGCTGAAAAGGATTTTGAGCAAAGACACAGAGAACGTTGATTAGCAAGCTGTAAGCCAGAGCCATCAGCAAGAGCCTGTGGTTGCCAATCTTATCCCCCAACTTCCCTAAATATCCTGAAGTCACTAAGGAGGCCATACCGGGTAGAGAGATGATAAAACCAGCTACAAAGAGCAGATTATCCGTCTGACCCAAATGCCGTACATAAAGAGTCAAAATCGGCACCACAGCCTGAGCAGCCGCGATGATAATCATAGAAGTCACAAAGAGCCCTACCAACATCTGCTTATCTTTGACCTGTTCAAAAACTTGTCGAATAGACAGGGCATCCTCCTTCTTGACAGGAACAAAATCCTCACGAATGTAAAAAACGGTTAGCACGACGACCAAAGCATAAAGCAGTCCGACCAGCAGAAAGACATTGTGGACACCAAACATCTCCGCCAGAATACCGCCTAGCGTTGGCCCAATCAAGTTTCCCGCTACTGCCCCTGTTGACAAGGTCCCCAGAGCATAGCCTGTTTTGTCCTTTGGCACCTGACTAGCAATCAAGGCCGTCGCATTAGGAATATAACCCGTAAAGACACCGTTCAAGACCCGTAGGACAATCAGCCAAAAAACATTAGGCACAAAGGCCATGCCTCCCATGGTAAAAATCATGGCAAAGGCCGCCCGCACCATCATGGGCTTGCGACCGTAACGATCTGCCAGACTGCCCCAGATAGGAGCCATAACCGCCGCCGCAAAGGCATTGGCAGAAACCGCCAGCCCCGCATAATATTCCACCTGACCAGCAGCCACTCCCAACTCCTCCACGAAGACCGAGATAAAGGGCATGACCAAGGTAAAACTAGCTCCAGCTAAAAAATTCCCTAGCCAGGCCACTTTCATATTTCGCTGCCAGTAACTACTACCTTCTTCCATCCTATAACTCCTCCAAAAGCCGAGCAACCTGCATCAAGGTCGCCTCCACTGCTCCCCTATTATCAATCACCACTTGGGATTTGTCCCGTTTTTCCTCTAAAGAAAGCTGAGCAGCCAGACGATTTTCCGCATCTTGAGCTGAATAACCGTTGCGCTTCATCAGCCGTTCCAACTGCTGCGCTCGATCGACATAAACCAGCCAGACTTCATCCACTTCCCCGCTATAATCCGCCTCGTAGAGCAGGGGAATATCCATGAAAACCACTGGCTCCGTCTGCTTGAGAGCATCCCTTCTGTCTAACAGCTCCTGCCTGATAATTTGGTCCTGCAAATTAGACAAACGAGCCCGCAATTTGCTATCCGCAAAAACAGCCTGACCCAGCTTTACCCTATCTAAATTTCCATCATCTGATAGGATGTCTTGACCAAACTCTTTCACCAAAACCTGATAGAGCTTGCCACCTTTGGCCTGCAACTCATGCACGACCGCATCCGCATCGATGACTGGATAACCTTGTTCTCTCAAAAAAGCTGTAACGGTTGATTTTCCAGAGGCAATGCCCCCTGTTATTCCGATAACTTTAGCCATCTTTCACCTGACACTTGGGACAGAAATGCGTCCCCCGTCCGCCCAACTGGATTTTTACAATCTCTGTCTGGCAACGGGGACAGGCCTGCCCTGTCTTTCCGTAAACTTGTAAATAATCCTGCATGGTCCCATCCATGCCCAAGGCATTCTTATAGGTCCGAATGGTTGAGCCACCTTTTTCGATACCCAGTTGCAGGACTTCAATGGTGGCTTGACGAAGGTCTGCCACCTGCTCAGCCGATAACTGATTACTTGCTTGAGCAGGATGAACTTGTGCTCTAAACAGAACCTCATCGACATAGATATTGCCCAAACCAGCAACTAAAGACTGGTCCAAAAGATGTGACTTAATGGGCTTGTTCGACTTAGCTAACTTGAGTGCAAATTCTTCTAGGACAAAATCTTCCTCCGTCGGCTCAGGACCAATTTTTCGACTGATAAAATAGGCATCCACATCCGCCTTCCCCAACAACTCCATGGTTCCAAACTTGCGGACATCCTGATAAACCAAGGTCGAGCCATCTGAAAAAGTAAAAAAGGCATAAAAATGCTTGTTGGCAGGCACCTGGTCTGGAAAGAAATTGTACTTACCTTCCATGCGTAAATGGGAAATCAAAACAAAATCTGTTAAGTACAACAGCAGGTACTTCCCTCGGCGTTCCACATGCTCTATTTCCTGACCAAGCAAGTCCTGACAGAAGACATCCACACCAGTCTTAATCATAGGGGCATAGGTCACCTTGACCTTTTCGATGACCTTTCCCTTGACCAATCGTTTCAAACCACGACGAACCGTCTCAACCTCAGGTAATTCGGGCATACTAAGATACTAAGCCGTTAAGCGACTCAAAGAAAAATAGAAACCTGACCGACGGTGCTTCGACACCTAGGTCACGGTTGTGATTTTCACAGAGGCCTAGGCGAGTTCAATTCCAACACCTAATCGGCTTTCCTTTCTAAATAATGATAACAAGATAAAAGGAGAGCGACGCTGTGTGACTTGCACACAAGAAGCTCTATCTATTTTCCGAGCTTTTAGCTCGGGTTCAAGTACGCAAACACTCGTCCTTTCTAATTGAATTCAGTTAAAAAATATCGAGCCATCTTCAATATTTTAAGAAAAAAAGGCATTCGCCTCTTTTCTTAGGTAATTCAGACTTTCAAACAATAAGCTCTTAAGCAATACCAAAAAGAAATTATAGATACCAATAAAAATATAGATGCACTCAAAAGAATACCTATCGTTAAAGGAACAGAAATTGAATCGATATGACCTGCAGCAGTAGTTTGAACAGTGAATGGAAACGACTGCAGGGCAGGTATCAAATAATAAAGCGGAGTCAAACTTGTCAGAAAACTCAGTACGATTCGTACTTTACCTCTTCGCATAAACATTAGCAATCCTAGAAATGGTAAACATACGTAAAGTAAGGGAAGGCCTAGAAAGTAAATACTAATCCAAATTATGAACCCTCCCATCCAGTTATAAACCATAAAAAGAAACCCAATTAAACTGATAAGATAAGCTAATGATAGCCATTCAAGCCTCTTCTCTAGTTGATTGTCTTCTTCCTTTTCTCCCATACTTACCCTCACACTATTATTCTCAAGTTTAGATAGTCCATAGAGCCTATCCCCAACCTTCCTCGCTCTCCAATTTCTTGGCTTGGGTTCAACTCGCCAAAGTTGAGTGCTTTGAAAAGCTACTCAACTTACGGCAATTCCCAGCAGAATTGCCTAGGCGACTTACTAGTTTCTCACATCATTATGGTCGAATGATGTGAGAAACGTCGAACACGTCCCCCGGACGTTTTTAATACTCTTTCTCATTATATCCAAAGTCGGCGAGGTCGAGTTTTTTGTCTCGCCAGTTTTTCTTGACCTTGACCCAGGTTTCGAGAAAGACTTTGTCGCCCAACATCAATTCAATATCACGACGGGCCATGGAGCCAATTTTCTTGAGCATGGCTCCTTGCTTGCCGATGATGATGCCTTTCTGGCTATCACGCTCCACCATAATGGTCGCACGAATGTGAACCTTGTCGGTAAATTCATCGCGTTTCATAGATTCGATGACTACGGCGACAGAGTGCGGAATTTCCTCACGGGTCAGGTGTAAGACCTTCTCTCGAATCATCTCAGACACCAAGAAACGTTCTGGGTGGTCAGTGATTTGGTCCGCAGGGAAATATTGGAATCCTTCGTCCAGATTTTCTTTTAGAATTTCCATCAAGCGATTGACATTATTGCCTTGGGTAGCAGAAATGGGCACAATTTCCTTGAAGTCCATCTGTTGACGGAAATCATCAATCTGTTCCAAAAGTTGGTCTGGATGAACCTTATCAATCTTGTTAACAACGAGGATAACTGGAACTTTTGCCTGCTTGAGCCGCTCCATAATCATGTCGTCACCCTTGCCTCGTTTTTCATCGGCTGGCACCATAAAGAGGACCGTGTCCACTTCACGCAGGGTGCTGTAGGCAGATTCCACCATAAAATCTCCTAAAGCCGTCTTGGGTTTGTGAATTCCTGGTGTGTCAATGAAGACAATCTGCTCTTCCTCTGTCGTATAAATGCCCATAATCTTATTACGGGTTGTTTGAGCCTTATCGCTCATGATGGCAATTTTCTGCCCCATTACATAGTTGAGAAAGGTTGATTTCCCAACGTTTGGACGACCTAAAATCGCCACAAAACCTGACTTAAATGTCATGTATTCTCCTTAATTTCTAAAAAATAAAGTCCCAAATTTTCGGCAAAAAGATAATCAATCCTGTCAACAAGGCAAATCCTGACACAAACAAGACTGCTCCTGCTGCCATGTCTTTTGCATTCTTGGCTAATAGATGGAAATGATAGTCTGACGCCAAATCCACTACACTCTCGATAGCTGAGTTCATGATTTCAAAAGCAATGACCAGACTGATACTAAGCAAGAGGAAAAGCCATTCTGTAACAGATACCTGAAAAATCAATCCCGCAAGCACAACCAGGACAGCTGAAGCTAGATGCTTCTTCATGTTGCGCTCTTCCTTGAAAGCCGTCAAAAGACCTGACATAGCAAAGTCCAAACTGGCCATCAACTCCCTATTTTTCCAACGATTTTTTGAATTATTCTCTTGTAAGTCCATAAGCTGTCAAAATTTCTTCTTGTAAACCAAACATTTCTGCCTCATCTTCTGGTCTATAATGGTCATAGCCATTGATATGCAGAAAACCGTGTACAGCTAAAAAGCCCATTTCGCGCTCGTAGCTGTGTCCGTAATCTTCAGCTTGCTCACGCGCCTTATCGATAGAAATATACAACTCACCAATATAGGCATCGAAGTCTTCCATCATCTCAGCCAATTCAGGATTGTCCTGCAAGTCTTCCTCGTCGAAGAAAATCTCGTTTTCTGGCTTATACTCTAGGCTAACGACATCTGTAGGACGGTCAATCCCACGGTACTCCAAGTTCACTTCATGGACACGCTTATTGTCCACAAAGGTCACAGCCATTTCCTTATTCTGCTTGCCAATTTTTTCGGCAGCAAACTGGAGCAAATCCGTAATCTGCTCTTGCATTTGAGCAGGAACCTGCCCTGTTTCATCAATCATTTCAATATACATAACACTACGTTCCCTTTACAGTTCCATTATAACACAAAACCTATCAATGAGGAGTTTTTAGTGGTATAATATCCTCAGAAGCTATCAAAGGAATGGAAAATGTTACAAACACCGAAACATATTACAGCAATTATCGAAGCTCATTTGGACCAAATGACAAGGCTTGAAAAGCAAATAGCCAGCTACTTTACCCAGTTGGACCCTGCCAGTGCTGATCTTAGCCTTGAAAACACCACCCAAACCCTGCATATTTCCCCATCTGCTCTGACCAGGTTTGCTAAAAAATGTGGATTTTCTGGCTACAGGGAATTTGTTTTCGCATTTCAAAATAACCAGCAGTATTTGGATAAGCATTTTGAGAAATTGCAGCGCAGCCTGACGAAAAAAGTCTTGATCGACTACGAAGAAATCTTGACTGCCACCAACAATTTAGTGGATGAAGAAAAATTGGAAGAAATTGCCAAGCTCATTGACAGTAGCAAACGTGTCTACTTCTATGGTATAGGCAGTTCTGGCTTAGTGGCCATGGAAATCAAATCCCGTTTTATGCGACTGGGGGTCGTTTGTGATGCCATTACAGATAAAAACAACCTCATTTGGACAACCAATATCCTAGATCAGACCTGCTTGGTCATTGGACTCTCCTTGTCCGGTCAGACAGAAGAAGTCATCGAACACTTACACTTGGCTGCTCAGAAAGGGAGCACAACTGCCCTTCTGACCACCAAGCCACCTTCTCAATCCCCCTTTGACCAAGTCATTCCAGTCGCCTCTGTCCGCCATCTCAACTATGGCAACCGCATTTCCCCTCAAATTCCCCTCCTCATCATGCTTGATGTTATCTACGCCTATTTTTTATCCATCGACAAGGACAGAAAAGAAAGTATTTTCAAACAAACCATCAAGGAATAAGCAGAAAGGGAGTGGGAAAGAACTCGAGTGGTCTAAAAAGAGTTCGTCTTCCCACCCCCGCACAGTTGATTAGGTTGGATTTGGAGTGTAAAACACGAACAAATCCGCCAATCAACCACTGCGCTGAGATGTTGACACGAACTCTAAGAAGTAGCGCTGGGCTTTTTGCCCAGCCTCTTAATTAGTTAGCCAAAAAACGTGTCCCGATTAAATAATCATAGACATAGTCATTAACCTTTACATGCATGGCATCGTGGGCATATTCTGGTAAGATTTTCATTTCTTTTTCAACTTCCAGTCGATTGTAGATAGCAAATTGGGTTGATGGAGGACAAACTCCATCTTCTAAGCCCGTCACCATAGCTACCGGGCATGAAATCAAGTGAGCCAGATTTTTTACATCAATATAGGATAGGGTTCGAAGAACCTCCTCTTCCCTTTCATGAAACGGATCTGAAAATTTGAAATAACGAAACAATTCGTCGTAGGCTTCACTGTTGTTGCCAAGTTCCAAGACCCGTTTAAAGTCAGATAGGAAAGGATAGATGGCTACCGTTTTACTGATGTGGGGACTGAGAGCAGCAGCCACCAAGGCCAAGGCCCCTCCCTGTGAGGCACCGTAAGACACCAGGCGCTTCTGGTCAACAAAGTCCAAGCTGGCAATAATCTCAATCAGCTGATAGACATCCAGATAGACATCCTTATAAAACAAGTGGTCTGGTCCTTGAAGCATCCCTCGAATAACCTGCCCCTTAACAGTAAGACCATCAAATTGCCCCAAATCCTGAGAACGCCCCGCCTGACCACGGACATCCATAGCTACTACCCCATAACCAGCTGCTAAAAATTTCAAGTTCTCCGACCAGTCGGGGCCTTGACCTTGGTAACCATGGAAATAAAAGAGGACTGGAACAGCTTGCTCACTCTTTGGAAAGAGGCACTTGGCAAAAACCTTGGAGCCATTTGTACCCGTAAAGGTCAGTTCGTAGCAAGCTACATGAGGCAAGCCACATTCTTTTTCAAGTAATACATGGTCTGCTAGACCAGTCAACTGATTTTTTTCATTCTGCCAGAAAGCATCAAAATCTGCAGGTATTTCCTGCCGACCACGATAGGTCAGCATATCCTGCAAGGTCATATTATCAATCATCAATCATCATTCAACCTCTCTACAACTAGAAAAAAGACGGAAAGCTTCCAAATCTAAAGGAGAAGAGAAAGGGAAGGAAGCTCTCCATCTTATCGTATATTATAGTAGCCCCTGCTTCTGTTGGAAGTGATAGAAGGCTCCCAGCATACCAGCAGCATTCTCATGCTCAGCAAAGGCCAGCTTGGTCTTGTCTGCTAGACTTGAAACCAGGTTTGCCTTAAGAGCTGCTTGGATTTTCTCATAAAGATACTCTTTTTGCGCCATAATACCACCGCCAAGAATGACCACTTCTGGATTGGCTACATAGCAGATATTGGCAATACCTTGACCAAGATAGTTGACCATTCGGTCAATGGCAGCAATACAGTGAGCATCTCCTGCCTTGGCTTCCTGGAAAATCTTATAGCCGTTCCAGTCTGCTGGATCCTGATCATGTAAACGAGCCACTTCTTGGACAAGAGCCGTCGTTGAAGCCAGGTCTTGGAAAGCCCCATCTGAAAGGTGGAGATAGCCGACCTCACAGGCTGAATTACTAAAGCCATGGAAGATTTGACCATCCACTAGCAAGCAACCTCCAATGCCCGTGCCAATGGTCAAACAAATGGAGATCTGACTGCCCTGACCAGCACCTGAAATACCTTCTGCTAGGCCCGCACAGTTTACATCATTTTCAATCTCACAAGGAAGTCCGAAAGTTGTTTCAATTTCAGACTTAAACTGGGTACCAGCATAGTTTGGAATTTGTGGTCCTGAGTAGAAAATCTCTCCCTTGTCAGGGTCAACCATCCCAGCTGATGAAATAGCTACACCTGAAAGGGCATCTTGGGCATGAAAATCTTCCACAAGTTTTTTGACTGTCGCTAGGATATGGGGGCCGCCCTTGTAGGCTTCCGTATCCATCTTATAACTTTCCAGGATCTGACCTGTTTCATCCAGACGACCATATTTAATCTGAGTTCCGCCAATATCAATAGCAAGATAGGTTTTCATAGACACCTCCTAGGCACCAAATCTTTCCTTAGCATCGCGAATGACCTGAGCTGCTTCTTGGGCAATGTTCAAGTCTTCTTCCGTCAAGGCTGTCAGAGGTTCACGAACAGAACCAATATCCAAGCCATCATTGATACGGATGACTTCCTTGATGACAGCGTACATATGACCATGACCGGATACCAGTTTACCAATAATAGTATTGATAGTCGCCTGCAATTGACGGGCGGTTTCCAAGTCCTTGTCCGCAATCAATTGGTTCAAACGCAGGAAGAGTTCTGGCATAGCACCGTAGGTACCCCCAATTCCTCCCTTCGCCCCCATGAGGCGACCACCTAAGAATTGCTCATCTGGACCATTGAAGACCACATAGTCTTCGCCACCAAGGGTTACAAAGGTATCAATATCCTGAACTGGCATAGAGGAATTCTTCACACCAACCACGCGTGGATTTTTCAGCATTTCCTTATACAGACTTGGTGTCAAGGACACACCAGCCAGTTGCGGAATATTGTAGATAATGAAATCAGTGTTTGGTGCAGCTGCACTAATACCGTTCCAGTAAGCAGCGATACTGTACTCTGGCAAACGGAAGTAAATAGGTGGGATAGCCGCAATAGCATCAACACCCAATTCTTCCGAATGACGAGCTAGCTCCACACTGTCCTTCAAATTGTTGCAGGCCACATGGTTGATGATGGTCAATTTGCCCTTGGCAACTTCCATGACCGCTTCAAGAATTTGCTTGCGGTCTTCTACACTTTGGTAAATACATTCACCAGACGAACCATTGACATATAGCCCTTGAACACCCTTGTCAATGAAATACTGAACCAAGGCTTTTACACGTTCTGAACTAATCTCACCAGCCTCGTCATAACAGGCATAGAAGGCTGGGATAATTCCATGATATTTCGATAAATCTTTCATTCTAATTCCTTTTTAACTGTTTTTATTCTTGACCCAAATTCTCTAATGAATAGAAAGGATAGGCCAGCGTAGGCAAAAAATAGCAGACAAACCAGACCGATTAAAAATGTCAGGTCTGAATAAAAGAGGATAGCAGCTACAAGTAGAAAGACCAGACCAACCATAGCGGTCAAGGACAACATATTCCCCAGGCATAAAATTCCTTTTAGGAATAGGTCTTTCAACTGCAAATCAAATCGACTGGCTAACGGGTAGATATAGACCCAAAGTAGCTGACTAAAGAGCAGGATGGCAATACAGCTTGCACGAAAACTGTCAAATACCATACCAGCCTGTCCCCAAATCAGATATAGATCCAAGAGGCAAAATGTCGTTAACCCTATTTCTACCAGTGACAAGACAAAACCCTGTTTCCACTGGCGACCAAAATGACCCCAGTAGGTCGACCAGACCTTTACTTTCCCCTCTTCATTCATGTCCCATAAACTCGCTTGGAGGGCTAGTTTGGCAATTCCCAAGGTAAAAAGAGGAAGACTTGCCAAAACAGTTAAGCCATTTAAGAGCATGAGATCAAAGAGTTTTTCTACCAGTTGCCATGCTGGATGATTAACATCAAACAAGGACTGAACCAGTGTTCTACCACCCTTTCCTTTCATTTACACCTTCCCCTTTCTATTTTAGTTGAGAACTAATCGTCTAGTAAGACTTTAATGACAAACTTGCGGACAGTCTTTTGTCCACCTGCCCATTGGTTTGGCTGATGAACCTCACCAGGTAGGAAAATGGCAAAGTAATTCCCATCAAGTAGGCAATCCACCCATTTTTCACTCGGAACAAAACCGATATCACTTGCTGGATCAAAACCAGTATCTTCTCCAACCAGACGACAACCGTAAGAAATTTGTTCCTGTCCACTGATAACAAAATGGATATCTGCGTAGGAACGATGGTATTCAAATTCCTCCTTGAACTCTTCAGAGAGAGTATTTTCCTGAAGGAAGTAATAGACAGCCTGACCAGCGATTTCATACCTGCCTAGGCCCTGCTCGCGAAAATCACCCTTTTCCAAAACAGCCAAGGCAAGATCCAAATTGGGATGTAGTCCCTTATATTGTGAACAATTGTCAATATGATCATAAATCATGTATCTTTCTCCACCAACTATCCGAATTCTTAGCCTTTAACCGCTCCCATGGTGATACCTTGAGTAAAGGATTTTTGGAAGACAAGGAAGACAGTAACGATTGGCACTGCAGCCATAGCAGCTCCCGCCATGATAACACCATAGTTGGTTGCCATTTCAGCCTGCATGGTTGCAACACCTAGCGAAATAGTCAAATTCTGACGAGAAGTCAACATAACCAACTGCATGAAGTAGTCATTCCAAGAGTTGATAAAGGTAAAGATAGCCAAGGCTGCAAAACCTGGTTTGACAATTGGAAAGGCAACATTCCAGAAGGTTGATACTTCTCCACAACCATCAATCTTAGCAGATTCCAAGAGCTCTGTCGGAATATTTTCTGAGAATTGCTTCATCAAGAAAACCCCGAATGGCCAGCCAACTAAGGGTAGAATAACCGCCGCTAAGGTATCATGAATTCCCATAAAGTTGATAATCCGTACCAGAGGCACAAGCACAACCTGCTTAGGAAGAGCCATGGCAGCGATGAAGATTGAGAACAAAATCCGCTGTCCATAGAACCGTTTCTTAGCCAAGACATAACCAGCTAGAGAAGAGGTCATACAAACCAAAATCATGGTCGCCAAGGAGATAAAGACTGAGTTCCATAGCCACTGCAAGGCTGGGTTTTGAACCGTCAACTTGGTAAAGTTTTCCATGGTTGGCTGGGTTGGCCACCACTGAGGCGGAATGACAATTGTATGAGGTTGTGACTTAAAGGCACCTGTCATAATCCAATAGAAAGGGAATATGAAAAGGATGGTCAACAAGAGCAAGATAATCGTTGAAATAACACCAAAGGGTGTAATGGTTTTCTTTTTCATAGCTTCCTCCTTTCTAGTATTCCACATCATTACCCAAAATCTTGAATTGGGCAAAGGAAATCAGTGCAATCATGACTGCCAGGAAAACACCCATGGTATTTGCATAACCATACTCAGACAACTTGAAGGCTTTTTCGTACAAGTAGTACATGAGGGTGGAGGTTGAATAGTTAGGTCCACCTGAGGTCAAGAGCTGAATAAGGGCAAAACACTGGAAGGAGTTAATGGTTGTAATAACTGCGATATAAAGAGTGGTTGGCAAGAGGCTTGGCCATTTGATTTGCCAGAAAACCTGATGTTCGTTGGCACCGTCTACACGCGCAGCTTCTACCAAAGAATTGTCAATATTTCCAAGAGCTGCAATGTAAAGAATAATGGGCTGACCAACTGAAGTTGTTAAGAGGATAATGATGATGGCCAACAAGGCCCACTGTTTATCCCCTAACCAACTGATATTTTGTTCA
This sequence comes from Streptococcus sp. 29887, assembly GCF_032595075.1. Lineage (NCBI taxonomy): Bacteria > Bacillati > Bacillota > Bacilli > Lactobacillales > Streptococcaceae > Streptococcus > Streptococcus iners. Next base: position 1,731,285 of record NZ_CP118735.1, read on the forward strand.
ATAAGGCCGCCAGATTTCAAAACAAAGTTCAAGATACCTGACAGGGGATCGTAAATCCATTTCCAAACAACCGTTACAGCAACGGAACCCGTTACAACAGGCAGGAAGAAAACTGCACGGTAGAAGGAACGAGCGATGACATTCTTTTCATAGGTCTGCGAAGCGACAAAGACTGAAAAGAAAACAACTACCGGCACTGAACCAACCACGATAATCAATGTGTTAATCAGAGATTTGATAAAGATCGGATCATTAAACATCCGTACATAGTTATCCAGTCCAACAAAGGTGAAATCTGTCATGGTATAGTTAAAGAAACTGGTGACAAATCCCATGATCATTGGAGCGAGTACAAAAATGGTGAAGAAAATGAGAATAGGAGCCAAGAAGGTATAGGATACAATGGTTTCCCGCATTCTAATCTTATTTATCTGCACTTAAAACACCTCCAGTCTATTCGGAATCATTCTTTATGAAAATCAAAATACCTACTGAAAATATTTTTTTGATTTTCACAAAGCATGAAAGGAAGAGCTCCCTTTCCATATCTTTGTAGTAACTGACAGAGAAAAGGAGCCTCATTCAATTCATTTATTTAATGGTTGCGTTTGCTTGCTCAGTGAATTCTTTCAAAGCAGCCTCTGCTTCTTTTTCGCCATTTGATACAGCTTGAAGCATTGGGAACCAAAGAGTTCTCATTTCAGCAAATCCGTCAATGGTGTTGTAGTATGGTGAGTAGTAGCCAGTCCACTTGTCAATCATAGCCATGCGTTCGTCATCATAGAGAGCACCAAATGATGTACGAACTGGGAAGGCACCTGTACGAACAACGTTCTTAGGACCCCATTCTTTGTCATCTGCGATGAACTGGATGAATTTCTTAGACGCTGCTACACGAGCTTCGTCGCCATTGTTGAAGACTGCAAAGCCGTTTACAAGGTATTCAAGAGCTACTTTACCATCTTCAGATGGGAATGGTACTTCAAGAACTTCTACTTTAGATGCTTCTAACAATTGTCCTTGGATACCATTTTGAGCAGGACCCCAAAGGATAGTGTAAGAAGTTTGACCATTTGCAAAGTTTTGGATGTCATCGCCACCTGCGTATTGAGAGCCGTTCATCATGTAGCCGTCTTTAATCCAGCCAGCTGCCTTATCCAAGGCTTTGATCATTTGCTCTGAATCAGTTGTATACTTAGTTACGCCTTCGTCTGTGATGCTACCGCTGTAAAGGTTTGCCAAGAAGGCACGAGTACCTTGGTCACCACCTTGACCGTTAGAGAAGAGGGAGCCAGGGTTGTAACCCTTGTCTTTCAAAGCTTTGATAACTTTTTCAAAGTCGTCTGTTGTCCAGCCATCTTTTACAAGGTCAAGAACACCAGCATCTTTCAACATCGCTTTGTTGAAGGCCATATAGAATGGAGCTGAGCTGAGTGGGTACATGTAGGCAGTATCACCAGCCTTAGATGCTTGAATGATGTTATCGTTGTTCACATCTTTGACAAATTCATCTGTGAAGAGATCATTCAATTCAGCCAATTTACCATTTTTTCCGTAGGTGATGATACGGCCTGGTGCATCGAAGAGAACGTCTGGAGCAGTACCTGCTTCAATAGCAGTCGTGATTTTTTCTGGACCAGATGTAAAGTCAATGGTTTCCAGTTTGACAGTAATGTCTGGGTTAGCTTCCTCAAAAGCAGCAATAATTTTTTGCTCATAGGTACCAACACCGTCTTCTGTATTCTCTTGTGTGAATACTGGGAAGGCCCACCAAGTGATTTCTGTCTTACCAGAAGCACTTGATTCAGCTGTTTTTTCAGCAGTTGTATTACTGCTACCACCACTACATGCTGCAAGTGACAAAACTGCCACACCAGCTAACAATGAATGTATGATTTTTTTCATCATTCTTCTCCTTTATTTTTTTGCTTCCCCATATGGGGTTATTAGACTATATAACTATTTTTTCAGAGCCTGGATAAACCGCTCTGCTATTTCCTTAGGACGGGTAATGGCTCCGCCAACGACGATACCTGCCACACCTAAATCGTGAATGGTTCTAGCTTGATCTGGATAGTGGATTTTTCCTTCTGCGATGACATCAATCCCAGCACGACAAAGTCGGTCAACCAGCTCAATATCCGGTCCATCTTCTTGTCGGCTATAGGATGTATAGCCTGATAGGGTCGTTCCAACAAAATCAATACCTGCCTCGTAGGCTGTCACACCTTCTTCATAGGTGGAAATATCTGCCATGAAGAGTTGATGTGGATATTTTTCCTTGATTTGTTTGATGAAATCAACGATGTCCAGACCATCATAACGCTCACGTTTGGTGCAATCCAGGGCAATAACTGCAATGTCTAGCTCAGCTAGCTCGTCCACTTCTCTCATCGTTGCCGTAATGAAAGGCTCCTGAGGAGGGTAATCTCTCTTGATAATTCCGATAATAGGTAAATCGGTTACTTCCTTGATTTCTTTAATATCTCGAACACTGTTTGCTCGAATACCTACAGCACCCGCTTCCTGGGCTGCCTTGACCAATAGAGGAATAACTCCGCCTTCTTCACTATATAAAGGCTCACCTGGTAAAGCTTGACAGGAAATAATAATGCCATCTTTAATTTGTTCTTTTAAGGCTTCTTTGCTGATGGTAGCCATTCATTTCTCCTTTCTATTACCGGATCCGAGTTAGCGCTTACATTATTATTATACAATATATTGACATCTTTTCAACAGACTTTTACATTTAAATTTTAATTTCTGTCTGAAGAAAGAAAAGGGGATTTTTTGAAACTACTTTCTATTTTCTAACTTTTTTATAAAAATAGTTTCACTTGCTAAAATTGAAAAACCAGCCGACTAGTTCGACTGGTTTTTCAAATTCTATTCTTCATCTTTCAAAGCATAGGGCTGCAGTTCAGGATTGATTGGGGTGTTAATCAGGTTATTTGCATAGTTACAGAGGGTCGCAAGGCTGACACCTAGCACAACATCCAAGGCATTCTCAGCTGTATAGCCAGCTTGGAAAAGTTCTTCTAGTAACTGATCACCAACCTTGCCTTTTTCATGAATGACTGCCAAGGTAAAGCGAGCCAATGTATCCAATTTCGCATCTGCCTCAATAGGTGTCCCCTGACGAAGAGCCTGCAAAATCTCATCTGGAATCTTGATTTGTTTGATCGATATAGCAGTATGACCTGCTACACAGAAGCCACATCCATTTGCTACGGCCGCTGTGATTTGCACGACTTCACGCTCAGTCGGTGACAGACTATTGCGGCGATTGATACCTCCTACTGTCTGATAGGTTTCCAAGGCTGTCGGGGAGTTGGCCAAAAGTCCAATCAAGTTGGGAATGTAGCCACCATTATTTTTCTTGACCGTTTCCAGATTTTCTTTCAAATCAGGTCTAACAGTGTCCAAGGTATGAATTGGGAAAAATGTTTGTGTCATAGGGGTACTCCATTTCATGCTTTTTTTACATCAAGTCATCAATCCTGACTTCCATGATATAGCACTATCCTATCATAAAAATAGCCTGTCTGCTAATATATTTTACCTATCACACCCATAAATAAAGGCTAATCCATAGGGAGAAGCGCCACTGTCAAGTCCTCCCACTTATCTACTATCTTGTCTGGGCTGACACTGGTTTCAGGGGCTAAACGCAACCGATGATTAAACCAAATAGCCTGCCAACCACAAGCCTTGGCACCTATAACGTCATTCTCAAAGGAATCGCCTACATAGCAAATCTCATCAGAGGTAAGTCCCAAACGTTGCTCCATGACCTTAAAAATCTGCGGATTTGGTTTAGCTACCCCAAGCTGACCTGAAATTAGAATTAGATCTTGGTCAAACCAATCCAAAAGACCCAAAGTGCGTATCTTCCGCAATTGGTGGCGATGAGGACCATTGGTTATGATCCCAAGCGCAAGTCCCCTTTCTTTACAATGGGAAAAAATCGCTGGAAACATAGGACTAAGCTCCAGCTGTCCTTGGAAATAATCATAATCAATCTGAATGGTCAAAGCTAGAGCATCCGATACCTGAAATCCAAAATCAGCTAGAGCTGCTTTCATCCGATAGATATGGCTGTCCTTTAAACTCATCTTGCCAGTCGCTGCTGCTTCAAATACCTGATCTGCATGATGACGAAAGGCTAGATAAAGGGGACCGACTAGCTCATCATCCACCTGCAAATGCCCATTCAAAGCCTTTTTGAAGGGCTGGATTTGGTCGTACAAGGTATCATCTAAGTCAAAAATCACTGCTTTCATGCTTTGATTATAACAAAAAACCTAGCCCCTTGACTAGATTTTCTGTTTTGAATCATTTCCAGATCCCTTCACAGACCTACACACTCTCCTCAGCCGAGGACCAAACACTGACTAACTCTCTTGACAGGTGATTGACATATAGAAAAGCTACTCCCGCAATCACAAGCGTCGCCAGAATGATCTCCACTTGCAAGACAAATGACAGGAGGGATTGAAGTCCCACCAACTTCCCTAGGGTCAGTTTTAGGGAAATAGCAGAGCTGATAAACGGAAAAGTAAAGGCTGCAAAGAGAGGACTAAAACCATTTTTGGTCAATCGTCTGAGCGAGAAAACCACTGCTAGATAGAAGGATTGGGACAGGATTAACAAAAACACAAGCAAGCGCAAATCTACCTGCTCTGCCAATTGAAGATAGGCAGTTAAAAGCAGGGCAGTCGGAGCAGCAAAAATAGCCAGCAGGGGAAACTGAGCCTGAACCAATTTAACACGCAGCAAACGATACACAACAACCGGCAACAAGATAGCAAAGGAAATTCCCGCAAAAATCAGAGAAAACCATCCCAGTCTAAAAGCTTGATAGACTGGCGCAGTCACCCCAACCATGGCAAAGCCTACATAGACGATAAACCAGCTTGGAAAAACCAACTCCAACCTTCTTGGACCGATAAACCGATAGGAGAAAAAGACGATATAGGTACCGTAAAGCAAAACCAGAGTCAACCAAATTCCTTTACCAATTCCAAAAGGTAGAGGAGAAAGGCTGGCTGTCAGCAATAACAAGCCCATAAAAAGTGTAGCAAAACAAGAAGCAACAATGGGCTGACCTAATTCAGCCCTTGTTTTTGACCAGACAGCAAAAATTCTGGAAAACAAAATACTATAGCCCAGCAAGGCTAAGGCTTGCAGACTGGGTTTGATAAGGGGATGAACTGGAGCTAATAGATTGGCCAAAGCTACCATAGCCAGTAGCAGACCTGAAAGGGCTAGGGGGACTTGGACTAAACTTCTTTTCATATTGGACCTCCATGATAGATATGGTGACTGATTGTAACAAGTTTAAACGAGTTACCCCTATCCTATCAGAAAAATAAAGCTCTTACTAATATATATTACTTATCCATCCTATAAAAAATGACTATACTCCCCTTCTCCTACACCCTAGCCTGTATCTCATGCATCTGTGCATAAACACCGCCTTGTTCAATCAAGTCCTCATGTCTGCCACGCTCAATAATGCGACCTTGGTCCAGGACTAAAATCTGGTCTGCATTTTGAATGGTGGACAGGCGATGGGCGATGATAAAGGTTGTCCGACCTTCCTTGACCACTTCCATTGCGTGCTGGATAATTTCTTCCGTTTCCGTATCGATATGGGAAGTCGCCTCATCCAAAATCAAGATTTTGGGATTGGAGTAAAGGGTGCGGGCAAAAGCAATTAGCTGGCGTTCCCCACTAGAGAAGGTTGACCCCTTTTCAAATACTGGTTCATCGATACCTTGTTCCAAGCGAGCAAGCATTGGACCTGCCCCAACTTTTTCCAGGGCTTCTATAACTGCCGGTCTATCCATCTTCTCCTTATCCATAGCCACGTTGCTAGCGATGGTCCCAGTGAAGAGATAGGGATCCTGAAGGACAATCCCCATGTGACTGCGCAGGCTCTCACGAGAATATTCACGGATGTTTTTCCTATCAATCAAAACCTGACCCTCCTGAGGATCATAGAAACGGTAGAGGAGGTTCATAATGGAGGACTTGCCTGATCCTGTGTGGCCCACCAGAGCAATGGTTTCTCCCTTGTCAGCCTGAATGGAGATGTCCTTGAGAATAGGCTTGCCAACTTCGTAGGCAAAGGTCACTTGGTCAAAGACCACCTGACCGTCTGTCACCGTCAATTCAGCACTACTATCGGGCTCCGTTTCTTCTTCCAGCAAGCCCATCAACCTCTTACCTGTTTCAATCGACCGAAGGAGATTGGGAAACTGCTTGACCAAGGCACCAAGGGACACAAAAATCCCTTCAATATAATCAATATACACAAATAATTTACCCGGTGACAAGCTCGATTGACCTTGTAAGAATTGATAGCCAATAATGGTTAAAATCCCTGTCACAACCAGAAATTTCAGAAACTCCGTCAAGGTCCATGTCGAGCAGGATTGGGCCCAGATAATCTGGTTATCTGCAAGGCGCATCTTATCTGCTGTCGCTTCAAACTCAGCTAGCACTCTCTCTTCCTGACCATAGAGCTGGATCAAACTAGCACCATTCATGGTTTCATTGACCTGAGTATTGACCTCACTTCGAGCATCGTAAAAATCCTTCATAGGCTTATCGGTCAACTTTTTATAGATAAATTGAATACCGATAAAGACTGGAATTAGTAGCAAGAGAGCAAAACCTAGACTAGGATTGATGTAGAAAACAATCCCGTAGGTAAGAAGCAAGCGAATAAAACTATTAAAGACATTAACAAGAGTACCGTAAAACTGATTGCGCAAGGTTTCAGTATCGTTAACAATACGAGTGGCAATCTTCCCGGCAGGTTTGTCATCAAAATAAGAAATGGGCAAGTGCTGCATAACATCATAGGCCTGATTGCGCAAATACTCTGCTATCCTATTGGCAGAGTGCATTAAGATCCGCATGGAAAGGTAATAGCCAAGTGCACCCAAGAAAATCATGGCCACATATTGACTTGCCATCTGCAAGAAAAGGGATTCTTGGAAGGGTTGGCCTTCACTCAAGGCCCTTAAAGGTCCATCAATGGCTTTTTGAATAATGAGAGGTGCAAAACGCAAGAGGCTAGAAGCTGCTAAGTAACAGATAACAGCAAACGTAAAGAGCCACTTAACGCGACCAATTTGCTTCACTAAAAATCCTAAAACCTTCATTATTCTCCCCCTTCCTGACTTTGTTGGCGCTGGTATTGTTCATAGTACCAGCCTTCTTGAGCTAGCAGGTCTGCCGGTCGTCCTTCTTCTACAATGCGACCTTCATCCAAGACCAGTACCCAGTCCGCATGGTTGACAGCAGACAGGCGGTGGGTCACGATGACATTGGTCCTGCCTGCACGTTCTTGCTGGATATTTTGGATAATCTGACCTTCTGTTCGAGCATCGACTGCTGATAGGGAATCGTCTAAAATAAGCAAGTCTGGCTCTCGTAAAAAGGCACGCGCAATAGAAATCCGTTGTTTCTGACCGCCAGAAATAGACACACCCCGCTCGCCAATCATGGTGTCCAGTCCATGACTCATCCGCTCCAAGTCCTGGCTAAAGGCTGCGGTTGCGATAGCCGCTTCAATTTCTTCCAAACTACTGTCACGCTTACCAAAGGCAATATTTTCCCCAACAGATTTTGAAAAGAGAATGTGTTCTTGGGGAACATAGCCAATTTTTTGCTCCAGGCTTGAGCGTTTGAAGTCAAGGACAGACTGATGATTAACAAGAAACTCACCCTGCCCAACTGGATACTGACGTAACAATTGTCTAACCAGACTGGTCTTGCCGGAACCCGTTTTCCCAACAATCCCGACTGTCTGACCGGCTTTCAAGGTCCAGTTAATCTCCCGCAAACTCGGACGGTCCGACTGAGGATAGCTAAAGCTGTAGTTCTTGAAAGAAATACTATCTAGCTCGGCTATTTCTACCGAGCCATCCACTTCCAAGTCATCTCCTGTTTCAATCAGCTCCTGCAGTTTTTCAAATGAAGTCTTACCTGTCTGATAAACTAGTATGAAATCCGCCAGGGTCCAGAAAGGCTCTAGGAGGGAACTGACATAGAGTTGAAGGGCGATGACCTGCCCTAGACTGAGCTGACCAGACTTGACTGCCCCTGCTCCAAGCACCAAGACCAGGATAGTCGACAAACCCAGACCGACCGTAGCCAAGGGGTTATAAAGGGATTGCAGGGTAGTAATCCGGTCCCCACCATCCGCCAATTCCTTGGTTCGAGCTTGAAACTGCCCCTTTTGAGTTACCTTTTTGCTATAGGCGCGTGTTACACGAATACCCTCGACAACTTCCAAGACCTCATTATTGAGCTGTGCAACTGCCTCACGGTTAGCATCGATAGCCAAATCCTGCTTGCGACCAATGAAAAAGAAAGCAACTGCCATAAAAATCATCGGTAAGATAGCCAGGAAGGAAATCTTCCAGTCAATCAAAAGCATGGTAGGAATGATAAATGCCAACATACCACCGGAATAGACCACAATCATGAGCCCATAGCCGACCATCTCCATCAGGCCATCAACATCCGTAGAAAATCTGGTCATGACATCCCCAGACCGAAATTTTTCATAAAAAGGTGTTCGCATAGTCACCATCTTTTTAAAGGCTCGTTGCTGCATATCAAATTTGAAATTGACCGAGGCCTGAAAAAGCTTAAGATGCCAGATAAAACCCATCCCATAATTGAGAAAGGTCACCAAAAGCAAGAGGCCCATTTCTTGAACCAAAATCTGCTCAGTCAAGCCATTCTTGGTCAGCGTATCCACCATCCTCTGAATAATCTGCGTTGGTATCAAGAGGGTTATATCGTAAATAATCAAGGTCACAACAACCAGCAAGTAGAGCCACTTGTGTTGTTTGACGTAATCAAATATCAATTTAAACATATTTCTCCTTTAAGTTAAAACTATTCCTTTCTAAGCACAAAAAAGCCTAGGTGTCTATCACTCCACCTAGGCATGGCTCAGTCCACAAAAATAGACCAACTCTCGAACAGTTCTGAGAAGCCCACCTGACCATGATAAGACATGCTTGACTTTCCCACTATTCCAGAGTAGGCCCACGAAAACTTCAAAAGTCTTTCAATGAGCCCTGTTTTCCTGCTTAGAAAGGAGTGTATGATAAAAAATAGCTTGCTGAAGGACAAGTTGTGTGTTCATTTGTTTTACTCCTTTCTTTTTTCTAAGCCCTATTCTAACATAATAAACTGACAAGTCAAGATTTTTTTGATATCAGGGGAGAATTTGGGGCAGACATAACAAAAACCCTTGTGTTTCAAGGGTTTTTCAGCTTATTTTATGCTAGTTGCCGGGATTGAACCGGCGACCTCATCCTTACCATGGATGCGCTCTACCGACTGAGCTAAACCAGCAGTACTTTATTAGTTTACCATATTTTATCTATTTGTCAACACTTATTTAAAAAAGCACCCCCTCAATCCTGAAAGTTCTTCCTAGCTTTTAGTTAACAACACTACAGATGACCCGCGCCCACTAATACAAGAAAATATTCCTATAACTGCACAAGCAAAGAAGAAATGGATGTTCCTTCTCACCACTCGCACTCGTAATGACAAAAAAATATGGTCCGTCACTAGAATAAGTGCGGACCTTTTCATTTTTTAAATTTTCAAGTAGCGATTCATGGAAATAACTGAACCGAGTGAACCGATGAGGATACCGATAACAAACAGGGCTCCAACCATGCTTGGAATGAAAATATCCAAACTAATCAAGGACAAGTCCTGACTAGCAAGACTAGCATTAACTGAATTATAAAACATCTGATACAAGAAATAAACCAAGGCAGATGGTAAAATCGCACCAAGCAAGCCTACCCAAGCACCCTCCCAAAGAAAGGGGCCACGGATATAGCTATTCTTTGCACCAACCAAGCGCATAATCTGAATTTCACGGCTACGAGAAATGATGGTAATACGAATGGTATTAGAAATCAAGAATATAGCTGTAAACAAGAGCAAGCCAGTTGCTGCTAGTCCCCAAGTGCGCACCATTGATGCCAATTTGAAGATACGCTCCGTTTCCACCTCGCCATCACGGACTTCTGTAACGCCGTCAATTTTTGCAACTTCTGCCGCAACCGATTTTACGTACTGAGGCTCAGTCGTATCAATGATATAGGCATCGTAAAGCGGGTTAGCATCTCCCTGGAACAAATTCCAAGTTTCACCAAGTGTATCAGTCAGCTTTTTCAACTGTTCATCCTTACTTGAATATGTAACAGATTGAACATTTGGCAGGGCTGTGATTTGGTTGTAAACCTTATTGAAATCAGGGTTGGCTACTGTTTCACCAGCCTCATTGACAATCGTTTCAGCCTGATCTGTTGAATTGGCCCGTAAGTAAACATTGATACGAACATTGTGCTCCAAATCAGAAGCCAATTTTGCCGTATTTAAAATAACTGAAGCAAATAAACCAACCATAGCCAATGTGATGGTTACTGAAGAAATAGCCGCAACGGTCATCCAGCCATTTCGCTTCAAACTCTTGAGCGACTCAATAAAGTGTCTAAAAAATCGTCTAATCATCGTATCCATACTCTCCTTGTTCTTCATCCCGTACCACTCGACCGTCTTCGATCGCGATAACGCGGTGGCGGAGGGTATTTACAATCTGACTATTGTGGGTCGCCATCAGAACGGTCGTCCCCTGCAAATTGATCCGCTCCAAGAGGTTCATGATTTCCCAGGAATTTTCTGGGTCCAAGTTACCAGTTGGTTCATCAGCAATCAATACCTTAGGATTGTTGACAATAGCTCGGGCAATAGCAATACGCTGTTGCTCACCACCAGATAATTCATTGGGGAAGGAACGAATTTTATGTTTCAAACCAACCAAGTCCAAGACTTCCATAACACGTTTTTTAATATTGCGTGGTTTTTCGCCAATAACTTCCATAGCATAGGCAATATTTTCAAACACAGTCTTTTTCGGTAAGAGTTTATAGTCCTGGAAAACGACTCCGACACTACGACGGAGCAAAGGGACATCTCTCTTCTTGATTTTAGCCAGGTCAAACTTCCCAACTGTCAAGCTACCCTTATCAAGCTTTTCTTCACGGTATAACAGTTTGATAAAGGTTGACTTACCTGCACCTGAAGGACCTACAATATAGGCAAACTCTCCAGCCTCAACATTGACGGACACTCCTCGAAGGGCCGTCGTTCCGTTTCCATATTTCTTGGAAACGTTCTTCATTTCAATAATTCTCATAGGATATTCTGTCTAAGACAGTCCTTTCTTTAGATTTTAGCTAATTCGCCATTTTAAGTAAGCATCGATAAAGCCATCCAAATCACCGTCCATCACCTTATCAACCTGAGCTACCTCAAAGCCTGTCCGGTGGTCTTTAACCATTGTGTACGGCGTAAAGACGTAGGAACGTATCTGACTGCCCCAAGTAATTTCTTTTTTATCTCCCTTGAGTGAGTCGACCTCTGCAGCCTTCTTCTCCTGCTCCAATTGATACAATTTAGCTTGTAAGAGTTTCATAGCACGATCACGGTTGCCATACTGAGTACGGTCAACTGTTGACTGGGTCACAATACCTGTCGGAATGTGGGTCAAACGCACACCTGTCGATACCTTGTTGACGTTCTGTCCACCGGCACCACCTGAACGGAAGGTGTCCATTTTGACCTCATCATCCCTGATTTCAATTTCAATGGTATCATCCAATTCTGGCATGACTTCTACCGAAGTAAAGGAAGTATGGCGACGTTTTGCTGAGTCAAATGGTGAGATACGCACCAAGCGATGAACACCCATTTCTGACTTGAGCAAACCATAAGCATTTGGACCTGTAAAGCTAAGGGTTACTGACTTAATACCTGCCTCATCTCCAGCTTGATAATCCAAAGTTTCTACTGTAAAACCTTTGGCATTACCAAAACGCTGATACATCCGAAGCAACATTTCTCCCCAGTCCTGAGCCTCAGTACCACCCGAACCTGGATGAATTTCCAAGATGGCATTATTGTGGTCATAGGGTTCTGACAAGAGCAAGGTCATTTCATAGGCAGTCATGGACTTATCCAATTCTGCTAACTTCTCGACCAACTCATCCCGTACCGACTCATCTTCTGCTAGGAAATCTAGCAATATTTCAGATTCATCATATAAATCCAACATCTGATGGAAATTTCCATAGGTATTTTTTAATTCATTCAACTCCTGAGACGTCTTCTGGGCTGCCAAATTATCATTCCAAAAATCTGGCTCGGTCATCTTATTTTCAAGAATGGCAATCTCTTCTTCCAGACCTTCTAAGTCAAAGAGACCCCCTAAAAGACGTTAATTTTTTGCCAAGTTCTTCAATCTTTTGGCGAATTTCTGCTGTATCCATATACACCTCATTTTTTATTTATCTTTGTATTATATCACATTTGTAGTCTATTTACCAAGTTGAGAAATGCTGTCTGCTCCGCTATGACATCTGCATTATCGGATTGAATGCCTGCGATAAAATCTATCATCTCATCATTAGGCTCTTTCACTAACTGTCCCAAAGCCCAGATAGCCGTCGCCATGTGGACAGGATTTTGTTTCTTATCGATGATTTCTAAAAGTTTGGGAATGGCAGAGCGGTCATTGCTATTGGCCAAGGCAATGATGGCATTGCGTTGAAGAATATTTTTTCCCCTCCAAGAACCAGCAATCATGCCAAATTTTTCCTTGAATTGTCCATTCGACAAATCCAAAAAGGGAATTAACTCTGGTTCTGCCAAATCTGGATCAATCTCTACCACAGGCGGACTGGAAATTCCTTTATTGTAAGGACAACAAATCTGGCAAATATCACAACCATAGATAACCGTCTTGATTTTCTTACGAAACTCCAAGTCCATCATGCCCTTATCCTGGGTCTGAAAAGACAGACAACGACGGGCATTCATGGTCGTATCCCCTAATAAACAAGACGTCGGACAGGCTGCAACACAACGGTTACAATCCCCACAGTCGTAGTCGACTGGCTGATCTGGTTCGATTTCTAGATTGGTTACTAATTCCCCTAAAAACATATAGGAGCCAAATTCCTTAGAAATCACCAGACCATTCTTACCAATAAAACCGATTCCTGCTCTTCTAGCAACTGCAGTATCCACCAAGGCTCCCGTGTCTACCATAGCCTTATACTCCAAACCATCCGTCAATTGCTCAATCCCACGGGCCAAACGTTCCATCTTATCTTGCAAGATGTAGTGGTAATCCAGTCCCCAAGAACTAGGTGTGATTTTCCCACGTTTAAACTGCGTTTTTTCTGGTTTAACTGGCAAGTGTCGCGGATAGGCTACTGCTATAGAAATAATGGTTTTAGCCGACTGCAAAGACAACTTGGGACGAATACGTTCTTCAATATTCTTGTGTTCAAATCCTGACGAACGCCCCTCTTCCTGGCTAGCCCGGAGGGATTTTTCCAGATAATCAAAATCATCTGCCGTAGTAAATCCAATCTTAGAAATCCCTATTTCCTGAGAGAGCTTGATAATCTCTTCTTTGATATTCATTCTATTCATTTTAACAAAAAGTTCTCATCTTTGGCAAGAATTACACAAGGAAATAAGTTGTTAATATAACAAAGGTTGTTAAAACCAAGCAAAAGACATTCATGCGCTCGTAGGCTTTCTCACGCCAAACACTCGTCAATACATACATGATATTGATGCCAATTGCACCGCCCAAACCATTGGCCAACAAGTCTGTTATATCTGCAATCCCTAACAAAAGCAAATATTGGGTCACTTCAAATAGAAGACTGACCAACAAAATCAGCATAAGATTGGAAACCCAAGATGCCTTGCGAAATAAGATTTCCATATAAATCCCAAAAGGAATGAAACTAATAATATTAAAGAAAATTTCTGGAAAATTCAAAATCCCATTATAAACGGCTGTCCCTGCCAGAGGGATTAGATTGAACTGGGCTAAATCATACCGACCGTACAGGATGGACAAGTCCATCTTAAAGACAATCATCCAGGTCAATAAAAGGAGGTAGGTTAGAAATAAAAGGATACTCATTTTTCTAGTCTGCATAAAAACTCCCCCTTTCCAGCATATTTTATCATTATATCACAAATAAGAACATGAAAAATGTCACTTTTGTGACAATACACAGGTCTTGTTACAAGTAGTTTACAAGTGATGAAGAAAAGAAGGTCTTGAAAACCTCCTTCCTCATTCTATTAGGAAAATGTTCTATTGCCATACTGAAAGGCTTTGAACTGTTGAATTTGAGCCATGAGCCGTTGGTAGTTAGCCTCCTTACAGGCCTTCATAATCAAAAAACAGTCTATAAATTTCCACACATATAAGCCCATAAACAAGAGCATACCAATGAGAATAAAAAGAGTCACAAAAGACACACCAAAGGTAATCAACTTGGCCGAGCCCATCCGCTTGTCCCCAATATAAAAACGGTCCACGCCAAACTCACCAAAAAAGATGGCTAAGATAAGGGCAATCACTGGCTGGCGCAATTCAACCATCATCAGTGCATTCAAAGCTCCCTCGTCCAAATCCTCTAGTTCTTTCTGAAGCAGAATTAACTTATCAGATGGTAAATAACTACTCTTACTAAACACATAATTTTGTAAATAATTCATATAGATCCCTCACTCACAGAAATTATAGCAGTTTCTTATTCTTCAAGCAAGCCTGAAGGGGAAAACAGCGGCAGAAATCGTTTACATTTTTTTCTTTTTTGCTATAATGAAACTAGATTACAAGGAGGTTCTTATGAGAGTTATTATTCATTATCCAAAACCTATCAAACAACTATCCTCCCAAAGACTTCCACTTCTGGTAGATGGAAAAATTGCTGGGACAGTTACTCAAGGAAAAATTTTAAGCCTACCAATTACACAACCATCTGTTACACTAAGCGTTCGAGGGGATAAAAAATCAGCCATTCAAGTTAAGGAGGGCGATAGGGTCCAAATAATGGAAAACAGTAGGTACTTCATTCTCTACTACTTCAGCTTTGCTATCCTACCAATCGCCTTACTGTTTAACTTACCAACTCTTGTCAAAACCATCCTCTTCATACTAGCACTAGCCATCACTTTGTTGGGACAAGCAATCTTCCCAAAATACCTTATCAGTACAGAAAAAAGCTCAGACCAATAAATCTGAGCTTTTTCAAATGATATCGTCTTCAGTTTGCTTTTAGTACAAGGCAACGAGGCGCAGGCTGTACTGAAGTACGGCAAGGCGAGTTAACGAAGTAATAAAAGATAAGCTGAATAACTATATTAGATAGCTTTTTCATCCAATCCCAACTTACGTTGAACAAATTTAACAATTTCAACAACGACAACCATGAGGCCAGAACCGATAACAGCTACCAACCATTGAGTTGGGGTCAAGATAGATACCTTGAAGAAGGTATTGAAGCCTGGAATAACCAAGGTTGCCATCAAGAGTAAGAAGGCAGCCACGATAGACCAGTTAAAGAGTTTATTCTTGAACGGACCAACTGTGAAGATTGATTGGTAAACAGACTTGACGTTAAAGGCATGTACCAGCTGGATCAAACCAAGCGTCAAGTAAGCCATTGTAAGAGCATCTGCGTGGATGGCATGGTCGTCACCAGCATGCTCTGGATAAAGAAGAGCAAAACCATAAACACCCAACACAAGGATTGTTTGAAGGATACCTTGGTAGACGATAGAGCTCAAGACACCACCTGAGAAGAAGCTTGAGTTACGTCCACGAGGTTTGTGGTGCATGACACCTGGTTCTGCAGGCTCAACACCAAGAGCGATAGCTGGAAGAGTATCTGTTACCAAGTTGATCCAAAGGAGATGAACTGGTTCCAATACATCCCATCCAAAGAGGGTTGCAAGGAAGATACACAATACCTCAGCCGTGTTAGCTGACAAGAGATACTGGATTGTTTTTTGGATGTTTGAGAAGACCTTACGTCCTTCTTCAACCGCTACAATAATGGTTGCGAAGTTATCATCAGCAAGGACCATGTCTGAGGCACCTTTAGAAACTTCCGTACCTGTGATACCCATACCGATTCCGATGTCGGCTGTCTTAAGTGATGGTGCGTCGTTAACACCGTCACCAGTCATGGCAACAACCTTACCATCATTTTGCCAAGCCTTAACGATACGAACCTTGTGTTCTGGAGATACACGCGCATAAACTGAGTATTGTTTGAAGACTTTCTGGAACTCTTCATCTGTCAACTCATTGAGCTCCGCACCAGTAAATACATGGTCTTCTGTATCATTCGGATCAATGATACCAAGACGTTTGGCAATTGCTTCTGCTGTATCTTGGTGGTCACCCGTAATCATGATTGGACGGATACCAGCTTCCTTAGCAACACGAACAGCTTCTGCCGCTTCAGGACGCTCAGGGTCAATCATACCAACCAAACCTGAGATGACAAGATTATTTTCAACAATCTCAGACTCCAATTCAGGAATAGCATCCACATACTTGTAAGCCATCATCAAGACACGAAGTGCTTGTTTTGCCAACTCTTTGTTAGTTGCAAGAATGGCTTGTTTATCCGCATCGGTAATCGGACGAACAGTACCATTTTCTTCAATTTGTGTCACACGTTTGAGCAACTGGTCTGGAGCACCTTTAACAGCTACGAAGAAGTTGCCAGCAGCTTGTTGGTGAATGGTTGACATCAATTTACGCGTTGAATCAAATGGCAACTCTGCTACACGAGGCTCAGAAACCAAGACTTCACGAACGTCAAAGTTTTGATCCAAACCAAATTGAACAAGTGCCGTTTCAGTTGGGTCACCGATCAATTTACCAGTTGGGTCAACTTTTGTATCGTTGGCAAAGTTCATAACACGAAGCGTTGTATTGCTTGCATCCAAAGCTTCTTTAGCATCCACCAATTGACCATTTGTATAGACTTTTTCAACAGTCATCTGGTTCATGGTCAAGGTACCAGTCTTATCTGATGCGATGATTTCAGTTGAACCAAGTGTTTCAACCGCTGGCAACTTACGAATGATAGAGTTACGCTTAGCCAAGACCTGAGTACCAAGTGAAAGGACAACCGTTACGATAGCAGGCAATCCTTCTGGGATAGCTGCAACCGCAAGAGCTACAGAGGTCATAAGGGCTGGTAAGATACCTTCACCACGTACGAATACAGATACCAACATGGTAATGACTGCGATAACCAATACTGCATAGGTCAAGACCTTAGACAATTGGTGCAGGTTCTGTTTCAATGGAGTGTCTGTTTCATCTGCATTGGCAAGCATGCCTGCGATATGCCCCACCTCAGTGTACATACCAGTGTTGGTAACCACACCAAGACCACGTCCGTAGGTAACGTTAGAGTTTTGGTAGGCCATGTTGACACGGTCACCGATTGGAGCATCTTCAGCCAAGACTGCTGACAAATCCTTATCAACTGGAACAGATTCACCTGTAAGAGCAGCTTCTTCAATTTTGAGGGAGTTAGCTTCTAATAAACGCATATCAGCTGGAACAACGTCACCTGCCTCAAGTAAGACGATGTCACCTGGCACCAAGTCCTTAGAATCAACCTCGACTACATGACTGTCACGAAGGGCACGCGCAACAGGGCTTGACATGTTCTTTAGAGCTTCGATAGCCGCTTCTGCTTGACCTTCCTGATAAACACCAAATGCAGCGTTCAAGATAACTACAGCCAAGATGATAATAGCATCTGTCAAACCATGAGAACCCTCAGTAATCACCGTCAAGAGTGCTGCTGCAATCAAGATGATAATCATCAAGTCCTTGAACTGATCCAAGAATTTAGCCAAGAGTGTGCGTTTCTCACCCTCATCCAATTCATTACGACCATAGTCTGCCAGACGTTTGCTAGCTTCGCTGCTAGACAAACCGTCTAAAGAAGACTCCATGCTTGACAATACTTGCTCTTCGCTTTGTGTGTAAAACAAATCGCGTTTTTGTTCTTTTGACAATTTCCTTCTCCTTTTCGGCCTCTTCTCTACCTTGTACAATAAAAAAGAGACCTGTTTTATTAAAACAAGTCTCGCTATTTAAGATAGTGCCGGAAACGATTTTCGGAATGACGACACTACCACGGAAAATTCCGTTAGCTACTCCCTCGATTTGCTAACTATTATAACAAATTTCTAAGGAATTTCAAAGAATATTTTCTATGAAAACGTTTTTCATTTCCATTCAATATGCATCTTATAGCTAGCAAATTTCTGTTGATTTTCTAGCCCATTTAAATCATAATGAAGGATTAGTTCTTGCTGTTCAACACTCAACTGATACAGGCTGGTTTGTGTTGTAAAATGCTGGATCCCCATCGGCGTTGGAATAGTCACTATTGCTTCTTGTTTCTTCACAAATCGCATGATAGATTTGGGATTGGAAAAACGTGTCATAACCAATTCGTTTTCATCACACTTAATGACAACTTTTTCTTCCTCATCATTCTGATAGATGAGGTAAAGCTTCTTATCTTTTTCCTTCACCTCTACTGAGAAAGTCTGATCGATCACTTCCAATTGGCCATCTAAATCAATTTCATTCCGTAGACGAATGTTCATGTTACCTCCTATGATGCTTTAATATTGGTAATGAATGATGAACGAAGCAGGGTTAGACCTGTAAAGGCTGCGATAAAGACAACTAAGATTTTCAAATTATTGATGTCCAAATTAGATAGGAAGAAGGCCGCTGTCAAGACACCCAAAACTCCTCCTACAATAATTCCAGGAACTCCTGGCCAATTGACCCGGCCCGATTGGATAAATTGCTTGGCCCCAGCAGACAACATCATAGCTGCATTCAGCATCATGACAGGAAGAGCCACCGCTGGACTAATACCCATCAAGGAGAAAAAAATCAATTCTGGTGCGTAGTTGCCCAAGCCCATACTCAACAGCATCCCGATAAAAAAGTCAAATACAATCCCAACAAGCAGCTTCCAACCTGTCAGACCACGAACATCATTAGCTAAGTCAGCACCAGGGTTGGTCACCATCCGATAGACCATAATACCCGCTGCGACAATAAGCAAAATCCCCAAGACGCGCTGTACTTTCTTGGTATCCCAATGTTGCGTCACACGGGCACCAACTGAGGCACCTGTAAATGCAGCAATAGCCAGAGAAATCAAGGTCGTCATTTCTACTTCTACAATGGTGATAAAGAGCAGGGCCTCCAACAAGATAGGAATGATGTGAGCCGTCGTCATAGTTGCTGGAATCCGTCGGTCATCCTCTATCAATTTTGTCGCCTTCAGCAAACTTGTCGTTGTTGCGAAGGTACCAATCCCCAAGGTATCCAACAAGTCTGTTACATAACCAATGGCAAAGCCCGTCCAAAATCTGTCTTTCAAAGAAATCTTATTCTTCCGAGCATAGCTAACAATCAAGTAAAGCATCCAGGCAATCATTCCCACAAGGATAAACTGGATAGTATGTAAAATAAGTTTATTTGTCATTCCTCCATTATACTCAAAAGATAGTATTTGGTACATAGCAATATCCTTGTTTTATGAGAAAAAAAGCCGAAATTCTAACGATTTTTGGTATAATAAATCTATGATAGAAAAAGTTTTTCGTGACCCTGTCCATAACTATGTTCATGTTGATCATGAATTGATTTACAAACTCATCAATACAAAGGAATTCCAGCGACTACGCCGCATCAAGCAACTAGGGACCACTTCCTATACCTTCCACGGTGGCGAGCATAGCCGCTTTTCGCACTGCCTTGGTGTCTATGAAATAGCTCGAAGGATTACAGAAAAATTTGAAGAGAAATATCCACAAGTCTGGAACCCCTCGGAAAGTCTGATTACCATGGTTGCTGCTCTTTTACATGATATTGGACACGGAGCCTATTCCCATACCTTTGAGCGCCTCTTCGATACCGACCATGAAGAAATGACCTGCGCTATTATCACCAGCCCTGAAACGGAGGTCAATCAAATATTAAAACAGGTAGCTCCCGATTTTCCTGATAAAATTGCCTCCGTCATCAACCATACCTATCCCAATAAACAGGTTGTCCAGCTGATTTCCAGCCAAATTGATGTCGACCGCATGGACTATCTACTCCGTGATTCCTACTTTACAGGTACCAACTATGGTGAATTTGACCTAACCAGAATATTACGAGTTATCCGTCCTACAGAAAATGGCATTGCCTTCAAAGAATCAGGTATGCACGCAGTTGAAGACTATGTCCTCAGTCGCTACCAAATGTACATGCAGGTTTACTTCCATCCAGCCAGTCGCTCCATGGAAGTTCTCTTACAAAATTTGCTCAATCGAGCAAAATTACTCTACAAGAGTGAACAAGATTTTTTTGCTCGAACCTCTCCACGCCTGGTTCCCTTTTTTGAACACCGTGTTAGCCTTTCTGACTACCTAGCACTGGATGATGGTGTCATGAATACCTATTTCCAGTCTTGGATTGACGGACCTGACCATATCTTATCTGACCTGGCCCAACGCTACATAAACCGCAAGGTCTTCAAATCCATCACCTTCAAGGCAGAGAATGAAGAAGACCTCAACCAACTGCGGAGTTTAGTAGCCGATGTCGGCTTTGATCCAGAATACTATACAGCTATTCATCATAATTTTGATCTGCCTTACGATATTTACCGTCCCAATGCCGAGAAGAAACGGACACAGATTGAAATCTATCGCAAGGATGATACCAAGGTCGAGCTTTCCACCCTATCACCAATTGTCCACTCTCTTTCTGGAACCATCCATGGTGATAGCCGTTTCTATTTCCCAAAAGAAATGCTGGAAGATACTGGTATTTTTAGCCAGCACACTACTGATTTTATCAGCCATATTCATAACGATCATTTTACGACTGGAGAAGAACATGTCCATTAAACTTGTTGCCATCGACATCGATGGCACACTATTAAATAGCCAACACCAAATCACACCCCAAGTATTTTCAGCCATTCAGGATGCCAAAAAAGCAGGTGTAAAAATTGTTATTGCCACAGGTCGCCCCATCTCAGGTGTTCGTGCCATTTTAGAAGAACTCAATCTAACCGAGGTTGGCGACTATGTCATCACCTTTAACGGTGGTTTGGTGCAGGATGCAGCAACTGGTGAAGATATTGTCAAAGATACCTTGACCTATGACGATTATCTGGACATCGAACTCGCTGCCCGCAAACTCAAACTTCCTATGCATGCCAGTACCAAAGAAGGTATGTACACTGCCAACCGCGATATTGGAAAATATACCATTTATGAGTCCATGTTAGTCAGCTCCCCTGTCTTCTACCGTACTCCAGAAGAGATGGCTGATAAGGAAATTATCAAAATCATGATGGTCGATGAGGCAGAAATTCTTGATGCTGCCATCCCTCAACTTCCAACCAGCTTGACTGACAAATACAATGTTGCCAAATCTGCACCATTCTACTTAGAAATCACACCAAAAACAGTTAATAAGGGGCAAGCCATCATCCAATTGGCTGAAAAACTAGGTCTGACAATGGATCAAACCATGGCTATCGGCGACCAAGAAAATGACCGTCCCATGCTTGAAGTCGTCGGTAATCCAGTTGTCATGGAAAATGGCAATCCAGAACTCAAGAAAATTGCCAAGTACATCACCAAATCAAATGACGAGAGCGGTGTAGCTCATGCTCTTAGGGAATGGGTACTGCAATAACACATTATAGTCAAAAAAGACATCAGATTTAAAAAATCCGATGTCTTTTTCTATGCTTTTATTAGAAGTTCAACAAAGCTAAGAAGCTTTCTGCTTCAAGTGAAGCACCACCAACAAGGGCACCGTCAACGTCTGGACAAGCCATGTATTCAGCAACGTTTGATGGGTTTACAGAACCGCCGTATTGAACGCGAACCTTGTCAGCCACTTCCTGACCAAAGTCAGCCGCAACAACGTCACGAACAGCTTTACACATGTTTTGTGCATCATCTTTAGTAGCTGATTTACCAGTACCGATTGCCCAGATTGGCTCATAAGCAATAACAAGTGATGCAACTTGCTCGGCAGTCAAGTCTTTCAAAGCTGCAGAAACTTGAGCACCTACGAATTCAACCGCTTTACCAGCTTCGTAAGTTTCAAGTGACTCACCACAACAGATGATTGGTGTCAAACCATTACGGAAGATAGCGTGTGCTTTCTTGTTAATATCTTCATCAGTTTCGTGGAAGTAATCACGACGTTCTGAGTGACCAATAACCACATAGTTAACGCCCATTTCAGCCAATACTTTTGGAGAAGTTTCACCAGTGAAGGCACCAGCATCTTCAAAGTAGCAGTTTTGAGCAGCAACTTTCAATTCAGAATCTTTAGCGAACCACAAAAGAGCGTTCAAATCAACAGCCGGTGCTGCGATTGCTGCTTCAATCTTGTCGCCTGCAGGCAATTTACCTGCAATAGCCTCAACAAAAGCTTGTGCTTCTTGAGGATTTTTGTTCATTTTCCAGTTTCCTGCAATGATTGGTTTACGTGACATTTCACATACCTCTTCTTTTTTATTTTACAAAGCCCATTATAGCATAAAATCAGGCAAGGATAAAGCATTTCCGTGCATTTTATGAATACTTACAGAAAAACTCTCTACCCGAAAGTAGAGAGTTACAATTTAGTTGTCTGACTATAATTGTTATTTCTGGGAACTCAATCGAATTAAGCTTCGATTTCTGTAACCATACCTGAACCAACAGTACGTCCACCTTCACGGATAGAGAAAGTAGTACCTTGTTCAACGGCGATTGGGTGGATCAATTCAACGTCGATAGTAACGTTATCACCAGGCATTACCATTTCAGTACCTTCTGGCAATTTGATTGAACCAGTTACGTCAGTTGTACGGAAGTAGAACTGTGGACGGTAGTTGTCGAAGAATGGAGTGTGACGTCCACCTTCTTCTTTAGTAAGGATGTAAACTTCACCTTTGAATTTAGTGTGTGGGTTGATAGAACCTGGTTTAGAGATAACCTGACCACGTTCGATTTCATCACGTTGAACACCACGAAGAAGCACACCAACGTTATCGCCGGCAAGACCTTCGTCAAGTTGTTTACGGAACATTTCAACACCAGTTACAACTGCTTTAGATTTTTCTTCTTGAAGACCAACGATTTCGATTTCGTCGTTGACACGAACAGTACCACGGTCGATACGTCCTGAAGCTACAGTACCACGACCAGTGATTGAGAATACGTCCTCGACTGGAAGAAGCAATGGCTTGTCAGTATCGCGTTCTGGTTCTGGAATGTACTCATCAACAGTGTTCATCAATTCCATAACGATGTCTTCGTACTTAGCGTCACCTTCAAGGGCTTTAAGAGCTGAACCTTGGATAACTGGAAGATCGTCACCTGGGAAATCGTATTCTGAAAGAAGGTCACGGATTTCCATTTCAACCAACTCAAGCAATTCTTCGTCGTCTACCAAGTCAACTTTGTTCATGAAGACGATAAGGTGTTTAACACCAACCTGACGTGAAAGAAGGATGTGCTCACGAGTTTGTGGCATTGGACCGTCAGTAGAAGCTACTACAAGGATCGCACCGTCCATCTGAGCGGCACCAGTGATCATGTTTTTAACGTAGTCCGCGTGTCCTGGAGCGTCGATGTGAGCGTAGTGACGTTTTTCAGTTTCGTACTCAACGTGTGCAGTGTTGATTGTGATACCGCGCTCGCGCTCTTCTGGAGCAGCATCGATAGACGCATAGTCTTTAGGTTGGTTAACTGATGAAGGCAAGCGACGTGCCAATACAGTTGTGATAGCTGCAGTCAAAGTAGTTTTACCGTGGTCAACGTGTCCAATTGTACCAATGTTAACGTGTGGTTTACTACGATCGTATTTTTCTTTTGCCATTTTGGTAAAAGCCTCCAATAAAATATATTTTATAGATAGACAGTAGGCAATACGGTCTAACTTTACCTTACTATTCTATCAAATTGTAGCAGAAATGCAAGCATTTTCTATCGTTTTTGTTATTTATTGCCAGAAAGTCATGTTTTATCGCCTTCATTGAGCATAAAAAACTCGCCAACAAGTCCTGCTGACGAGTACGGAATAATTTGGCCTATTTGGTTCTAATTATCAATTTTGACATAACGACGATGTCCAGAATAAGAAAGGTAGGAAATCCACTGAAGCCCTTCCGCTTGAATAAGTTTATCATAGGTAATTGAACTACCACTTGTATAGTAGGTAATTTCAGCTGCCTGGATACTTGGTTGTGCTGTAACTGATACTCTCTTGGTCACTTGATAAACTCCTTGAGCTGCCAATCTTTGCTGTTCTGTCGCTGAGGAACCTAGATGTTGCTGAGTGTGTGTCGAACGCAATGCTTCTGTTCGGACATAGCGACGAGTACCACTGTAAGAAGGATAGGACAACCAACGGTAGCCATCTGCCTCAACAACTTGGTCGTAGTTGATTTTTTCACCTTTTGTAAACTCAAATTGAGTTGGAGCTTGATTTTCTGCCTTGTTTTTTACTGGGACAGTTTTCGTAACGGTGTAGCTACCACTCTGGGAAAGAACTGTTTTCTGCTCATTCTTATTCTCGATTGGATCGGAAGCTGGTAGATTGGTTGTTGAGGCGGTCACAGCTGAGCTTGCGACCTGACCTAAATCTACATAGCGACGGGTGCCGCTATATGATAGATAAGAAATCCATTGATGACCGTCTGCTTCTAGCGTCTTGTCGTAATTGACCTTGTCGCCCTTTTCGAATGTAAATTGAGTTGGGGCAATTGCCTTGGCTTCATTTTTCACCGCAACCTGTTTGTTAAAGTGATAGCTACCACGGCTGGCTAGTTTTTCTGCCTGTGGAGCGGGAGTGGGCTGACTAGCCACCGGAGGGGTGCTTGGTACTGGTTGACTAGGGGCTGTTGCAGCTGAACTTGCAACCTGACCTAAATCGACATAGCGACGGGTGCCACTATAGGATAGATAAGAAATCCATTGATGACCGTCTGCTTCTAGCGTCTTGTCGTAATTGACCTTGTCGCCCTTTTCGAATGTGAATTGGGTTGGCGCGGTTAGCTTGGCTTCATTTTTCACCGCAACCTGTTTGCTAAAGTGATAGCTACCACGGCTGGCTAGGTTTTCTGACTGCGGAGCGGGAGTGGACTGACTAGTCACCGGAGGGGGGCTTGGGGCTGGTTGACTAGGGGCCGTTGCAACTGAACTTGCTACCTGACCTAAATCTACATAGCGACGGGTACCGCTATAGGATAGATAAGAAATCCATTGATGACCGTCTGCTTCTAGCGTCTTGTCGTAATTGACCTTGTCGCCCTTTTCGAATGTAAATTGAGTTGGGGCACCTGCCTTGGCTTCATTTTTCACCGCGACCTGTTTACTAAAGTGATAGCTACCACGGCTGGCTAGTTTTTCTACCTGCGGAGATGGATTTGACTGACTAGTCACTGGAGGGGGGCTTGTTACCGGTTGACTAGGGGCGGTCGCAGGTGAACTTGCAACCTGACCTAAATCTACATAGCGACGGGTACCACTATAGGATAGATAAGAAATCCATTGATGTCCATCTGCTACTAGCGTCTTGTCGTAATTGACCTTGTCGCCCTTTTCAAATGTAAATTGAGTTGGCGCGGTTAGCTTGGCTTCATTTTTCACCGCGACCTGTTTGCTAAAGTGATAGCTACCACGGCTGGCTAGTTTTTCTAACTGCGGAGTTGGATTTGACTGACTAGTCACTGGAGGGGGGCTTGTTACTGGTTGACTAGGGGCCGTTGCAGGTGAACTTGCGACCTGACCCAAATCTACATAGCGACGGGTACCACTATAGGATAGATAAGAAATCCACTGATGTCCATCTACCTCTAGTTTTTTATCATAATTAACTTTGTCACCCACCTGTGCATAAAAGGCTACTGGAGCAGTTTTACTTGGTTGGTTTTTGACAGCTGTTTCCTTCTCGTAGATGTATTGTCCTTGAGGTGCTAATTCGGCAACTGGTTCTTCTACAGCCACTGCTGTAGTTTGCGGAAGCTCCACTGCAGGACTTGACTGAACAGCTACTTCCTGGTTAGTAGGAGTTACTGCTTGTTCTGTACGTGCTTCTTCTGAAGATGATTGACTGTTTGAAGCTGGTTCTTCACCCGTCTGACTTGTGAGAACCATCGGAACCTGCTCGCCCTCCACCTTACTTGTCTGAGCGGTCACTTCCTTTGTTTCTACGGCAACTTGATTTGAAAGAGAGTTTGTCTTATCAACCTGACTACTCTCTTGGACTTGTACCAGCGGTAGGTTACTTGATGCAACTGTCCCTACTTGCTCATCAGCCTTTACATCCTGTAGCCCAAAGACCAAACTGGTTCCAATCAGTACTGAAGCAGCACCTAGAGAATACTTACGAATAGAAAAATTTTGTTTTTCTTGACCAAATCTTGTGCGACGCATAAATCATATCCTACCTTTCTGTTATCCTTTTCACTTATATTATATACTTATCCATGTCATAAAACAAGTAAAAATTGTAACATTCGTAATATTTTTGTAACATTTGTACCGAGAAAGAAATATTTATCTCCCCTATCTATACTATTCGCAAAAAATACAAAAAAATGATGAAAAATAAGATATTTTTTTAATTTTCTTCAAAATATAAAAACCTTGTCTGAATACACTTCAAACAAGGTACTAGCCATCTGCTATTCGAAATCTAATCGATAGTAGGGTTGATTTGGAGTTGAAGCACCAATACTTGACGCATAAATCCAGTCCTTACCCTCCAACTGTGCAAAGTCTTCTGCCTTCCCTGTTAGGATAATGCCTGCAAATTCTAACTTATCAATCTCTTCTTGTTTAGAGAAGTCCGTTTTACCAAATTTGTCCAAGAAAGTTTTGACATCTGTGACGAGTGCGTATTCCCCTAAATAATGATTATACTGTTCAGCCATTTTTTTCATAGGTGTTAAAGGATTCCATGCAGCTACTTCTGTTGGTAATTCAGCATCTGGTTCATAAACCTTTATAGCCTCTCCTTGAAAACCAAACAACTGATCAATGCGAAAATCAGCTGTGTTCTCCTTAGAAGCTGTTCCAATCCAGTACCAATTCTTTTTCAAATTTTGAGGAAGCATGGTCTGCAAGTCTCCAAAACTATATTTTTTATCAAAAGTGATGGCTACTTCTACTAGCTGATTGGGCATGTCTTTCACTAAAGAAAGTTCTTGACTTGGAACCCTTGCAAAGTCATCTGTGTCAACTTTCTCCGTATTATAGAAGAGAGGGAGTTTTGACCAGGTTTGACGATCATAGGCAATTTCTCCCTTATAAGAAGGTCCATCCTGAGAAAAATTCAAATACGTTCCCAACCAATCATAGTGGTATTCATAGTCCCCAAAGGCAACTGGAACTCCTGCCAAGTCTTTGTGGCGATCTGCATGGACAGCTCCAGCAAATAGAGAGGTCGCTTTATAATAGTAGGTTGAGTATTCAATGTTTGGATAGGCAACTTGTGACAATAATTCGTGTTCTTGATAGATTTTTTCACCATTATTGGCAGTCAAAATCTGCAAGGTCTTCAAGGTCGCCCCCGTTATCAGCAAGAGCCCTAATATAGATAGACCAACCGTTTTCCATAAGTGTTTTTTCTTACTTTTCTTTGTTGCAATTTCAAAAGTTTTCATATTCATACCCTTTCTCTTTTAAGTTTTTTGCTAGAAGTTTTCGACCGCGGTAAAGATTGATTTTCACCAAACTCTGACTATATCCTAAGATATGGGCAATCTCTTTGACACTCATATCCTGAAAATAATAAAGGTCAATGACATGCTGATACTTGGATGGTAAGTCTGCGACCGCCTGATAGAGTTCGTCATAGCCTTCTTGGTCATAAACCAAAACCTTTTCGCTGGCAAAAAATTCCCTTTGTAGAATTTCATGATAGTGCTTGTCCCTCCTGTATTTGTCGATGTAGGCTCTAACTGCCGAACGATAAAGCCAGGCTCGTAATTTGTCAAAAGGAAGGACAAGTTCTGCTTCTAAGATTTTCACCAGTACATCCTGGGCTATATCCTGACTATCTGCAAATGTGGCGCCTGATTTTTGCAGGTAGTAGGAAATCTCCTCGGCAATACCGATGACTTCTTTTTCATATTCATCTAATTTGATGCTCATCTCCTCCTTTCACTAATATAACGAATGGAATTCTATTTGGTTACACATTTTTTTAAAATATTATATCCCTTACCGTATTAAAAAAGCAACCTCCGAAGAAGTTGCTTAATAAAATTAACCAGAATTTCGTAAACCTGTCGCCACACCGTTGATGGTGATGTGGATGAGGTTTTCTTGTTCCTTACTGAGTTCTCCACGACGAAGGCGGTTAATCAGTTCAATCTGAATATAGTTGAGGACGTTGAAATATGGCATACGGTAGTCTAGACTGGCCTTGAGGAAAGGAAGTTCTGCCAGTAGCGCATCATTTTGCTCAATAGACAGGATAACATCCTTGGTCAACTGCCATTCATCTAAAATAATATGGAAGATATTTCTTACTTCCTCGCTCTCGCACATTTTCGCATACTCAAAGGCGATGTTCATGTTGGATTTGGACAGAACCATGTCCACATTCGATAGGAGTGAACGGAAGAATGGCCAGCTTTCATACATTTTCTGTAATTTTGCTAAGTTGGCTGGGTCCTTGTCAATAAAGCGTTTAAAGCTGGAGCCTACTCCGTACCAACCAGGAAGCATGACGCGGTTTTGCGACCATGAGAATACCCAAGGAATGGCACGAAGTCCACCGATTTCTGTAATGGTTTTACGAGCTGCTGGACGAGAACCGATATTTAGACTAGATACCTCACGAATTGGACTTGCTGCAAAGAAGTAATCGTAGAAATGAGGATTGTTAAAGACTAAGTCACGATAGATCGAGTAGCTATCCGCCACAATGGCGTCCATGGTTTCACGGTAACCATCAATCTCATTTGGATTGGTAATCATTTGGGTAATCATGCGGTCAAGAGTTGCTGATACCAGCATTTCCAAATTGTAGTAAGCAGCATCCTTGTTACCGTACTTGTTACCAATCACTTCCCCCTGTTCTGTCAGACGAAGGCGGTCTTTGATGGAACCAAATGGTTGTGAAGTAATGGCATCATAGGATGGACCGCCACCACGACCAACGGTACCACCACGACCATGGAAGAAGGTAATATGAACACCAAATTCTTGACCGATTTGTGTCAATTCATTCTGAGCCTTGTAGAGTGTCCAACCAGATGAGAGATAGCCTCCATCCTTATTGGAATCCGAGTAGCCTAGCATGATTTCTTGATAATATTTATTGCCCGCAATCCAACGTTTAGCCAAATCAAGTTGCAGGTATTGGCGCATGGTTGCTGAAGCATTGTCTAAGTCCTCGATGGTTTCAAAGAGTGGAACAATCTGCACACGCGCCTTGTCCATATCGACCAAGCCAACTTCTTTCAAGAGCACGGCGAGTTCTAACAAGTCAGACACACTCTCAGAATGAGAGATAATGTGTTGTTTGATGATCTCCTCACCAAGTTTGTCTTTCAATTCACGGGCTGCTGCAAAAATAGCCAATTCTTTTTGCAATTGCTCCGACTTAGGAACATGGGTAGCAGAAAGAATACGCGGATCTGTTTCCAACTGTTTCAAGAGAACATGGCATTTGGCTTCCTCAGACAAACTAGAGTAATTTTCGACAATGCGGGCTGAAGCCAAGAGTTCTGCTACACTTGCCTCGTGAATAGAAGAGTCCTGACGCATATCAATACTTGCCAGGTAGAAACCAAAGGCCTCCACTGCTTCCAGCAATTCTGTAAAATCACCCTTGATCAAGGCGTTTGCCTTATTGTCAATCAAGGACTGTTTAATAGCAAGCAAGTCTTCTTTGAATTCAGTGACATTGGCGTAGCGAACATCCGAAGGCTTATTATCCACCAAATAATCGCGCGTATTGGCCAATTTCATCTGAATATAATGAAAGGCACGACGGTAAGGTTCAT
The DNA here is from genome assembly GCF_032595075.1 of Streptococcus sp. 29887. NCBI lineage: Bacteria > Bacillati > Bacillota > Bacilli > Lactobacillales > Streptococcaceae > Streptococcus > Streptococcus iners. The sequence goes on from NZ_CP118735.1 coordinate 1,761,302, forward strand.
GTTCACGGTAGACAGAACTGTCTTCAGATTTCTCAGCCAGCATTTTGACTGCTGTTGATACCTTGACAATAGAAGTAGACAGAGAGAAATTACGGTAGAGTTTATGGAGTTGCTCATCGTAGTAATTCATGATGACTTGACACTGGGTCAAGGCTGACAATTTCAGTGTTTCTGCCGTTACAAATGGATTGCCATCTCGGTCACCACCGATCCACATGCCCATGGTAATGGGGCGAGGATTGTTGAGCTCAATGCCTTTTTCTGCAGCCAAGCGCTTGTACTCACCTTGTAACTTGGTTACGGCCTTGATAAAGGAAGAATTATAGTATTCCATAACGTTGGTGATTTCGTTGGTTACCTTCAACTTCTTCTCGCGAATCATATCCGTTTGCATGATGATTTCAATGTAGCAACGAAGTTGGTCTTCCCACTTAGTTTTGTTCAGCAAGCCCATTTTCACATCACGGTAGCGACGAAGCAACTCATGGATATGTTTGGTCAAGTCCAACATAGATTGACGTTGCACCTGGGTTGGATGGGCTGTCAAAACGGGTACAACATTGAGTTTTTCCAAAATTTCTGCCGCATTTTCCTGCTTGGCCACCATGTCAATAGTCGTTGAGATTTTCCCAAGATAATCTTGGTCGATATTATTCTGGTGGTTGATTTCATAGGCCAAATCCACATCTTCTGAAATGTTAATCAGCAAAGGAAGGACAGCGAAGTAACGAGAAATGACTGCTAATTCTTCGTTATTTAATTGACCAATAATCGCAATCAAGGACTGGTAATCATCCTCACGAGAAAGCTGGGACAATTCAATAATCTTATTGAAGGTTTCCTGGGGCATCATCTGAGCCGCCACTTCTTCAAGGATAGTCGTTAAAATCGCAATTTCTTCTTGAATGGTTTCTTTGTTGTTATAGTTTTCTAGTTTTTGGATAGACATTTCTACTCTCTTTCCTTATTTAGCCGATTGTCCGTTCAATCTCTTCTTCAATCAATTTACGCTTCTCGTTGGCATCGATATTGAGGACAAAGGCAATGCCAATCGAAATAATGAGTAGGCTAGACCCTCCTTGCGATAGGAAGGGGAAGGTCACTCCCGTCGCAGGAATAATACCTGCAATTCCACCAATGTTGACAAAGGTCTGAATGAGGAGCATTCCTGCCACACCCAAGGCCATCATGGAATTAAATGGACTGCGGGCACGAACACCTACAATGATAATGCGAATGATGAGGAAGAAAAGCAGGGCCAAAATCAAGCTAGCACCCACAAATCCCAACTCTTCAATCACAATGGAAAACACAAAGTCTGTCTGCGCTTCTGGTAGATATCCCTTTTTCTCAATGGAGTTCCCCAAACCGCGACCCAACCAGCCACCATTACTCATGGCATAGAAGGAATGGGTCAACTGCAACCCTGCCCCCGTGGCATTGCCAAAAGGGTCAAAAAAGGCTGCGAAACGACGGGCGATATAGCCAAACAGAGGAATTTTCTCAACTGTTTCCACACCAAGAACAAAGATTGTTCCCAGAACAAAGCCTGACACTGCAACGATACTCAAAACCGCTGTCAAAAACCAACGATAAGCAATACCACTGACACTAATCATAATCACCATAATCAAGACGACAATGGTTGCATTTCCCAAGTCAGGCAAGGTTGCCACCATAGCTAACAAGAGGAGGCTGACCACACGCCAATCGGTAAATTCCCTAGGGATCCAGCTCCCCTGTATTAGAGCCTGGTAGTCATAGGTCCGAATATCAGCCTGCTGTTTGGCAAATTCGTGAGCCAAATACCAGATGATAATCAACTTGAGGTATTCGGCAGGCTGTAAATTACCAGCTCCAGGTAAGGGAATCCAACCGTGGGCCCCATTGATGGGCGGAAACAATCGAGAAATGGCTAAGAGAAACACCTCGAATAAAATAACTGAGTAAATGACAGCCTTCCTTCTCAAAAAGCTTAATTTCATACGGTAAATCGTATAGATAGCAAAGAGGCTGACACCCCAGAACAGCGATTGGTTAATGACTGTTCTAAAAGGATCCCTCCCATTGATAATTTGCGTGGCACTGGTTGTTGAATAGACGATTATCAACCCTATCACAGATAAAATTAGATAGGGAATGAGAATGGAATAGTTCAATAACTGCCGTTTGTCAATCTTCATTTATAATCCAACCTTCTTTCGAGTACTGGGTTCTATTATAGCATACTTTACTATAAATTACCCAGTAGGGTCTATAAAGTAAAGACATCTTTCGGAAATCTACCTTAGCACAAAAAAGAGGGGACCTCCCCTCCTTCCATTATTCAAATGTTTCAAGATAAAATTCAATCTTATCGCCAGCAGCTAGTTTCAGCTCTTCTGCCCCCTTGTCTGCCATTTGATTATTGATTTTATACATCCAGTAGGTATTAGTACTTGGATTTTGACTAACACCATCAATAGCTGTTACCATGCCATTATCTTCTTCTACTTGATGGTAGTCCTCTAAAACATCCATGACACTATCGCCCTGCTCAGCCTGCACTTCCTGGCTAGCTGTTTTACCGTCTTTGGTAATTTGCAAAGTGACTGTTATCTTGGTTTCAGCTTGTTCTACAGGATTTGCCTGACACGCAGCTAGAACCATTGTCATAAGAAATGTAACAATAAGAAATATTCGTTTCATTTATAAAATCTCCTAAAAATGTAGTCAATAATGGGATAGAACAAGAACGTCGAAATCGCATGAAGGCTATCAAAGAATAAACCATTGAACCAGAAGATAAGAGGTGACAAACCAAATTGCCAAGCAGACAAGATACTAATAATCAGGCCATAAACATAGACCAATAGAGCAGCTAGCATTGACTGTGGCCAGATAGACAATCGCTCCTTGTGCACCAAAGGCCTCACCAAGCACCACCAAAGCAGCTGAACTAGACCGAAGCTAAGCACTTGCCACAGGACTACCGGTCCAAAACCAAAGAGAAGCCCACTTCCAACCATAGTTAAGGTCATAACCAGCCAAGCATCCATCAAGCCCATAAAAGAAAGACTAACAAGGAATATTGCTGTCAAGGGTTTAATATTTGGAAAAGCACCAAAAACAATCCGTAGCACGATGGTTAAGGAAGATAATAGCACTACTCTACTCAAGCGTTTCACTGTATCATGATATTTACCCATATAGCTTTAGACTACCCTATTATAGCTCATCTGTCAATAGTATCTACCTCACATCCTCTTTTCAATATTATTTTTTTGATTTTTTTTACTATTTAAGATAAAATAATAGGGATGAGAAAGAAAATAAATCCAATGGTTGTTATTGGTTTTTTCCTATCTTTTTTTATTCTAATTTCCATAACTGGTGTTCTGGGAAATACTGCCAATAAGAAAGAAACCGTAACAACCCAATCAAGTACAACTGCTAGCTCCAGCTCGAAAAAATCAGGAACAAAGCCTAGCTATCATATCACCAATGCCCTTGAAATGAAACCAATCATTGACGTTTCAGCCTGGCAAAGACCATCCGAGATTGATTACGACACACTAAGCCAGAATATTTCTGGTGCTATCGTCCGTATTCAGAGTGGTTCACATACCAAGAGTGAAAATACAGCCACTGACAAGAATGGACTAGATAAGTCTTTTGCAACCCATATCAAAGAGTTTCAAGCTCGCAATATCCCAGTTGCAGTCTATGCCTATGTAACAGGTAACAGCATTGAAAATATGAAGGAAGAGGCCCGTAGTTTCTATAAGGCTGCCAACCAATACAACCCTACTTTTTATTGGTTAGACGTAGAAGAATACACCATGAATGATATGAATGCTGGTGTAGAAGCCTTCCGCAAGGAGTTGGAAACCCTAGGTGCTAAGAATATCGGTATCTATATCGGGACCTATTTCATGGAGGACCATAGTATCAATGTTGATAAATTTGATGCCATCTGGATACCAACTTACGGGGACGACTCTGGCTACTACAATGCTGCTCCAAATACTGATCTCGACTACGACTTACACCAATATACATCTCGAGGTTATGTCAATGGCTTTGCCCATCATTTAGACCTCAACCTTATCACAACCCTAAAAGATCCTAATGAAGTATATCAAAAACTATTTACAACCCCATAATAAAATGATATACTATTACTAATTTCATATACACAAAGGAGTGCTTCGGCTGAGATCGCTTTTGCGAAATCCTCGAACCTGATCTAGTTAGAACTAGCGTAGGGATTGTGTGCTTTATAGACGGTTACTCTGTCCACTATAAACACTCCTTTGTCCACTAAACAAAGGAGTATTTTTATGTTTCCATCCAAAATGCGTGTGTTAGCTGAAGTAGCTATTTTCTCTGCCATTGCCCTGGTCTTTGACAAGTTCCCTCTCTTTACCATGCCCCAAGGTGGTTCAGTTTCTCTGGTCATGTTACCCATCCTACTCCTTTCTCTTCGCCACGGTTGGCAAATTGGCTTGGTAACCGGTGGAATTGTAGGAACCATTCAACTCTTCTATGGTGGTTACTTTTTAAATATCTTCCAAGTTTTTCTGGACTATGCGCTCTCCTATGCTGGAATTGGTTTAGCAGGATTATTGGCACCGCTTCTCACTAAACATAAGGACCTCAGACAAGCTGCCCTCATCATCAGCCTTTCTGGTTTACTTGGTGGTAGCATTCGACTACTTGCTACCTTCCTATCTGGTATCATCTTCTATGCTGACTACGCTACACCTGGTATGCCTGTCTGGCTCTATTCCTTTACCTATAATATCAGCTATATTCTCCCTTCAACTATCATCGCTTGTATCCTACTCATTCTACTCTATAAAGCAAGACCAAATTTTTACACTCTTTAATCAAAACAGCCTGTCAATTTTTCCTGACAGGCTTTCTTTTTAAACTTTTTACTGGTCTTTATGCTATAATGGGAACGTTATAAATAGATATGGAGGATATTATGACTGCTTGGATTTCAAGAATAATCAAAGGTATGATTATCGCCCTTGGTTTTATTTTACCTGGTGTTTCTGGGGGAGTACTGGCTGCTATCTTGGGAATATATGAACGACTGATTGGATTTTTGGCAAATATTCGCAAGGATTTTAAGGAAAACTTTCTTTTCTTTGTACCTGTTGGTATTGGTGGAATTTTAGGGATTGCTCTCTTTTCTTTCCCTGTTGAATTTCTCTTGCAGCATTTTCAAGTTCCTGTTTTGTGGGCATTTGCAGGAGCAATCATCGGAACCATTCCTAGCTTGGTCAAGGAATCGACACTAAAAAGCCAACGTGATGCGATTGACTGGGCTTGGTTGATTGGAACCTTTATCATTTCAGGACTTTTCCTTTATAATCTCAATAGTCTAGTTGGAACCCTTCCAGCAAACTTCATAAGCTTTGTATTGGCAGGTGCCTTGATTGCTTTGGGTATTCTAGTACCTGGTCTTAGCCCTTCAAACTTACTCTTGATTTTAGGTATCTACACGCCAATGCTCAATGGTTTCAAGTCACTTGATTTGTTGGGGACCTTCTTGCCAATCGCTATTGGTGGAGCCTTAGCAATGGTCGCATTCTCAAAAGCTATGGATCATGCTTTAAAGGCTTACCATTCACGCGTTTACCACTTCATCATCGGAATTGTTTTATCATCTACCCTCTTGATTTTAATTCCGCAAGCTGGCAATGAAGAAGCTATTTCCTATGCTGGTGCAGGATTTGGTACATGGATTTCTGCTGTAGTTCTCTTCATTTTGGGAACATGGCTAGGACTTTGGATGAGCAAATTAGAGGAAAAGTATAAATAATGGCTAAAAAGGTTAAAATCAAAAAAACCTTGGTGGACCAAATGTTAGACAAGGCTAAGATCGATCATGATAGCCTTGTTTTAAATGCCCTTGAAGGCCAATTGCCACCAGGAATTGAAGAAAAAGATATATACAAAACGCTGGCGTTAACAGGTGATAAGACAGGACCTGTCATTGGTATTGTGCCTATTACTGAGCACCTGTCTGAGAAAAAATTAGCCAAAATTTCTGGTAATAAAAAAGTCAGCATGATCCCACAAAAAGACTTGGAAAAGACAACTGGCTATGTTCACGGTGCCAACAATCCTGTCGGTATTCGTCAAAAGCACAACTTCCCAATCTACATTGACCAATCTGCCCTTGAACTTGGTCACTTGATTGTCTCTGCTGGAGAAATTGGTCGGTCGATCAAAATCGATAGCCAGGTTTTAGCTGATTTTGTAAAAGCTGACTTTGCTGATTTGATTGAAGGGAGAGATTAGACTTGAAAATCTATTTTGTCCGTCATGGAAAGACCGAATGGAATTTGGAAGGCCGTTTCCAAGGCGCTTCTGGAGATTCTGCTCTCTTGCCACAAGCTTTTGAAGAGCTGGAATTGCTAGGAAAACACTTGGCAGACCTGCCTTTTGATGCTATTTATTCTAGTGATTTACAACGTGCAACAATCACTGCTGAACAGATTGCCAAAGCCAATCGATATTGTCAAACCGTCCAGACTAGCCCTCAATTACGGGAATGGAGTTTTGGAAAATTGGAAGGAAGTAAGATGTCGATTTTTCGTGCTATCTATCCCAAGCAAGCACGGGCTCTCAAACATAATCTAGCCCTTTTTAACAATGACCTATTTGAAGCCGAAAGCGTTCGCCAGGTAACTCAACGAATGGTGGACTTTGTCCAATCGCTGAAAGGACAAGACATGGAAACAGTCCTCATAGTCAGTCATGGTGCCTTTCTAACCGCTTCTATCCATCGCCTGCTTGGTTTTCCACCAGCCCAACTACGTCACCGAGGTGGTTTGGATAATGCTTCCATTTCCATTTTGGAAACGAAAGACTTTGAACTCTTTACCGAACTGGCTTGGAATGATACCAGCTACAAATCTCACTAAGAAAGCAGTTTCTTGCTTTCTTTTTTGCTGATTTTTTGCCTATTCTATGATAGAATAGAAAGAACAGACTTTGGAGGAATGAAATTTTTATGTCAACTGAACATTTTGAAGAATTAAATGACCAACAGATTGTCCGTCGTGAAAAAATGACGGCTCTTGCTGAACAGGGCATTGACCCATTTGGAAAACGTTTTGAGCGTTCTACCAACTCAGCTGAATTGAAGGCCCAGTACGAAGACAAATCAAAAGAAGACTTAGAAGAATTGGGCCAAACAGCTATCATCGCAGGTCGTATCATGACCAAGCGTGGTAAGGGTAAAGCGGGTTTTGCTCACATTCAAGACCGCGAAGGCCAGATTCAAATCTACGTTCGTAAGGATGATGTTGGCGAAGAAAATTATGAAATCTTCAAAAAAGCAGACCTTGGTGACTTTATCGGTGTCGAGGGAGATGTCTTCAAGACCAACGTTGGTGAGTTGTCTATCCATGCTCGCAAGTTAACTCACCTGTCTAAAGCGCTCCGCCCATTGCCAGAAAAATTCCACGGATTGACAGACATCGAGACCCGCTACCGCAAGCGTTATTTGGACTTGATTACCAACCGTGAGAGCTTTGACCGCTTTGTGACCCGCTCAAAAATCATCTCAGAAATCCGCCGTTACCTTGACGGACTTGGTTTCTTGGAAGTGGAAACACCTGTCCTTCACAACGAAGCTGGTGGTGCTGCAGCTCGTCCATTCATCACCCACCACAATGCCCAAAACATTGATATGGTCCTTCGTATCGCGACAGAACTCCACCTCAAACGCTTGATCGTCGGCGGTATGGAACGCGTTTATGAAATTGGTCGTATCTTCCGTAACGAAGGCATGGATGCGACCCACAACCCTGAGTTCACTTCCATTGAGGTTTACCAAGCCTACGCGGATTACTTGGACATCATGGACTTGACTGAGGGCATTATCCAGCACACTGCCAAGGCTGTTGTCGGCGATGGTCCTGTGACCTATCAAGATACTGTCATTAACATCCACGAGCCTTTCAAGCGAATTCACATGGTTGATGCTATTAAGGAACAAACTGGCGTGGACTTCTGGCAAGAGATGAGCTTCGAGGAAGCTAAAGCCCTTGCAGCTGAACACAAGGTCCCTGTGGAAAAACACCATACAGAAGTTGGTCAAATCATCAACAGCTTCTTTGAAGAATACGTTGAAGCAACTCTTATCCAACCAACCTTTGTCTATGGTCACCCAGTAGCCGTATCTCCACTGGCTAAGAAAAACGATGAAGACCCACGCTTCACAGACCGCTTCGAGCTCTTCATCATGACCAAGGAATATGGAAACGCCTTTACAGAATTGAACGACCCAATCGACCAATTGGAACGCTTTGAAGCCCAAGCCAAAGCTAAAGAACTCGGTGACGACGAAGCGACAGGCGTTGACTACGACTACATCGAAGCCCTCGAATACGGTATGCCACCAACAGGCGGCCTGGGAATCGGTATCGACCGCCTCTGCATGCTCTTGACAGACACCACTACTATTCGGGATGTACTCCTATTTCCTACAATGAAGTAAGCAAGAGTAGCTTGCTAGGTTTGTTTTCACTAGAATGTACCAATCGCTTTCAAATTTCTTGGCGATTGGCTGACAAGGTCTCCCAGACCTTGTCACTCCCGACGATGAAATAAAAATTACAAACTGTTTAACACCGTTCCTTAAAACACTCTTGGAAATTCCAAGAGTGTTTCAGAATGAAGACAAAGTCGTTAGAATTATATTTCTAACGGCTTTTTCATATGTAAAGTAGTATAATAGAGATAGGAATACTAGCTAATAAGCAGAGGGAGAATCGCTATGTTACACAAAGAAAATCCAGACTACAATCGCGGTCAATTTGGTTTCTACAGTTTAGATGACCTTGTTCCTCAAGATCATCTCCTTCGTCAAATAGAGGAAGCTATTGACTTCTCCTTTATCTATGACTTAGTCGCAGATAGCTATAGCGATGATACAGGGCGTCCTAGTCTTGACCCTATTCTGCTCATTAAAATTCCAATCCTTCAGTGTCTCTTCGGCATTCGTTCCATGCGTCAAACCATTAAGGAAATCGAAGTCAATACTGCCTACCGTTGGTTTCTTGGTCTTCGACTGGATGATAAGGTGCCTCATTTCACTACCTACGGAAAGAACTATGTCCGTCGTTTTCAAGATAGACAAGTTATTGAAGGCATTTTCACCCATATCTTAGGTCTCTGCGTCAATGCAGGCTTCATAGATCCAACAGAAATTTTCATTGACGGTACCCATATCAAGGCTGCGGCGAATAATCGTAAATTCATCAATCGTGAAATTGAAAAGCAAGCCAAGTTTATGAGTGACCAGCTAGAGATTGAAATTAACAGGGATAGAGAAAAGCATGCAAAAAAGCCGCTAGGGCCCGCAAAAGAGGAGGGACCCATCGCTAAGAAAATTTCTACAACTGACCCTGAAAGTGGCTGGTTTCATAAAGGGGACCATAAGGAAGTATTTGCTTATACAGCTCAGGTTGCTTGTGACAAGCATGGTTGGGCTCTGGCTTATAGCGTGGAGGCTGGCAATGTCCATGACAGCCAGGCCTTTCCTGTACTCTTCGCTAAACTCCAACCCTTTCAGCCTAGCTTTCTCGTTGCCGATTCTGGCTATAAGACCCCAAGTATCGCTCGCTTCCTCCTAGAACAAGAGATTACTCCAGTCTTTCCGTATACACGACCGAAAGGAAAGAAAGGGAAACTACGCTCGAAGGATTTTGTCTATGATGAATACTATGACTGTTATATCTGTCCTGAGAATCAGGTCTTAACCTATCGCACTACAACCAGAGAAGGTTATCGGGAATATAAGAGTGACTCAGCTATCTGTGCTACTTGTCCACTTCTATCAATTTGTACAGAAAGCAAGAACAAGCAGAAAGTGGTAACTCGACACATTTGGAAAGAGGCTTTAGAAAGCTGTGAAGAGATTCGGCACAGGAAAGGTATGAAGGAGCTCTACCAGAAGCGGAAAGAAACCATTGAACGCCTCTTTGGGACAGCCAAAGAGTACCACAATCTTCGTTACACAAGAGAGAAAGGCAAGTCCAAAATGGAGGATAAGGTTGGACTGACTTTGGCGTGTTTAAATCTCAAGAAATTGGTAAAAATGAGGGCAGGGAAGCCTTTTTATTTTGTCCAAATAGCCACTATTCTGGCAAAAAGACGGACTATCAGACCAATAAACAGAAAAAGACAAACATCAAGCGAGATGTTTGTCTTCATTCTGAAACACTCTTGGAAATTCCAAGAGTGTTTTTGCATGCAAAAAATCCCGACCACATGGTCAGGATTTTCAGGAGATTATGAAAAATATTTAGGATTGACTATAGTATAACCTAATCTCATCCTTCTCTCATCAGTCTTAGGACTGATTCTCTTCTTTTTTTGCAAAATAATCTCGGACAATTGGCGCAACTTCTTTTCCGTAGAGTTCAATGGCACGGAGGACATCCTCGTATGGCATGGAGCCGATTGGGAGATGGAGGAAGAAACGGTCCAAGTCAAGTGTTTCAATAGTCTTGATAATTTTTTCAGCGACTCGTTTTGGATCTCCGACGATGGTTGCTCCTTCGTCTGTCAGAGAGTAGAGATATTGCGCCTTGGTCATCTCACTCCAATGTGGGCGGTCTTTGGCAATATTGTCCGTAATTACTTTGGTTGGATGATAGTATTCTTCCACAGCCTTGTCATGGTCGTCTGCAATCCAACCCCAAGAATGAGCTGCAACCTTTGTTTTCTTCGGATCGTGACCTGAGTTACGAGCAACCTTACGATAGGCATCGACTAAAGGTTTAAAGCGATGGGCACCTGCACCAATGACTGCATACACGATTGGCAGGCCTTTCTTAGCAATTTTGATGGTGGACTCTACATTGCCCCCAGTTGCCACCCAAATGGGAAAATCTTCTTGTACAGGACGCGGATAAACAGGCTTGTTATCGACAGACTGAGTAAAATGTCCATCCCACTTGAGATTGGTTTCCTTGTCGATTTCCAAAAGCATATCCAGCTTCTCATCGAACAACTCCTCATAGTCGGCCAAGTCATAGCCAAACAAGGGGAAGGACTCCGTAAAGGAACCACGACCCGCCATGATTTCCGCTCTGCCATTTGACAAAGCATCAATGGTGGTATATTGCTGATAAAGCCTTACAGGGTCCATGGAGGAAAGGATTGAAACTGCTGATGTTAGTTTGATATGCTTGGTATTGACGGCACCAGCTGCCAACACAATCTCAGGTGCAGAAACCGCAAAATCTTCGCGATGATGTTCCCCAATCCCATAGACATCCAGACCCACTGCATCTGCTAGCTCAATTTCTTTGACCAGCTGCTGAATCCGCTCAGCGTGACTGTATGGCATACCTGTCTTTTCAAGAGGGGTTGTTTCTCCAAATGTTGAAATACCTAATTCTACCATGATGTGTTCTCCTTTAAAATCACTATTTCTTAATTGATGCGTTTATTTTATCTCTAATTAGTGATAAAGTCAATCGATTTGCTCAAAATAATAAAACGACTAGGAAAACCTAATCGTTTTACATCTTATTCGTAACGTAAGGCCTCAATCGGATCCAACTTAGAAGCCTTGCTGGCTGGTAGAACACCAAAGACAATACCAATTACTGCTGAGAAGACTAAACTTCCTAGAACAGCCGGAAGGGAAATTTCAGCCGTCATATTTGGTCCCATGGCTTTGGTGGTATTGAGAATAAATACAATTGTTTGAGCAATCATCAATCCAATAGCGCCACCCAAGGTAGTCAATACCATGGCTTCAATCAAGAACTGCATAAGGATATTCCCACGAGTTGCTCCTAGAGCTTTACGAAGACCGATTTCACGGGTCCGCTCAGTAACAGATACCAGCATAATGTTCATAACACCGATACCACCTACAAGAAGTGAAATTCCTGCAACGGAACCGATAAACATGGTAACCCCTGCCATTTCAGTCCTATAGGTATCCAACATAGCGGACATGTCATAGATGTCATAGCGAGCTTCCTTCAGACCTGTAATATTGGTCAAATAGGCAGCTGCAGCCTGTCCAACCTCAGCAGCTCTGCTCAGATCTTCCACATGAACATACAGACCACTATTTTCTTTAGTCCCCATTTCAGCAGCCAGCTGTGTATTGGTCATAATGGCATTTCCTCCAGAGTTGAATCCATAGAGGGAAGTACCTGCTTTGGGATCTTTGTAAACACCAACTACAAGGTAAGAATTGGCATTGACACTCACTACTTGGTTGAGTGCCGATTCTTGTGAACCGAAGAGTTTCTCTGCCAGAGCTACATCCAACATGATAATACGGGAAAATTGGCTGTAATCGTTAGCTGTGAAACGACGACCAGTCAAGATTTCTAATTCCTTTATGTCAAAATAGGGTTGACTAACGCCAGTAATAAAGACATTATCAGCTTGCGTATTTCCTGCTGCTACAGTCGAGGTGCTTGAAGAACTAATATAGTAGCCGCTAAGCCCATCGATTTCCAAAAGTCCCTTTAACATAGCATCTGTCAAATCAGGTTCTTCTTCCATGGATAGCTCACCACCACCAACGCTTCCAAGCATCCCCATTGAAGCAGCACCTTCTGAAGCTACATAAGGCGTAAAATAGACCTGAACATTATTCTGATCGCCTGCCAAGGCCTTTTCGAATCTCTTAGACACCCCAGTCCCTAAAGCTACAATGATAACAACTGAAGCCACACCGATGATAATACCTAACATGGTCAAGAGAGAACGCATTTTGTGGGCTAGGATAGATTTTAGGGCAAATTTCCAGTTTTCCATCTACACATCCTCCCTTCGACTATCTTCGGTAATAATGCCATCGCGTAGGACAATTTTACGTTTGGCATAGGCAGCAATCTCAGGCTCGTGTGTAACCATAATAATGGTCTTACCTTCATTATTCAACTCTGTCAAGAGTTCCATGATTTGCTCACCTGTTTTAGTATCCAAGGCTCCAGTAGGCTCATCCGCCAGAATAATAGCTGGTGTATTGACCAAGGCACGTGCAATGGCCACCCGCTGTTTCTGTCCACCTGATAATTCTGACGGTAGGTGGGTCATCCGTTCCGCCAATTCGACTTTTTCTAAGTATCGCTTGGCTAATTTTTTCCGTTGATTGGCTGGAACCCCTGCATAAATCAAAGGTAACTCAACATTTTGAAGGGCATTGAGTTTAGAGAGTAAGAAGAATTGTTGGAAGACAAAACCGATCTGGTCATTACGAACGGAAGCTAATTTCTTCTCAGACAGTTGACTGACTTCTTCTCCCTCCAACCAATAGTTTCCTGTTGTAGACCGATCCAAAAGCCCGATAATATTCATCAGGGTGGATTTCCCTGAACCAGATGGTCCCATTATAGCAAGAAACTCACCTTCTTCCACCTCTAAATCGATATCTTTGAGGACACGAAGTTCTTGGTCACCATTTTTATAGGATTTATTTATATTGGTTAATCTAATTAGCTGGTTCTTCATAGGCTTCAACCTCTTTTCCTTCTTCAAGGTCTGGAGTTGGAATGGTGATGACCTGATCTCCTACTGCAATACCGGCGGTCACCTCTTGGTTGAGAGCATCAGCATTTCCCAACGTTACTTCCACTTTTTTAGCTTTCCCTTCAACAATGGTCCATACAAAGTTTTTTTCGCCTTCTGGCACAACTGCTGTTACTGGAATTAAAATATGGTTGGTAGTATTGACCACTTCAATATTGACAGTGAAACCTTGTTTCAATTCACCCAATTCACTAGTCAAGGCAGCTTTAAAAGGATACTTGGCACCTGAACCACCACCTGCACCTGCTACTGCACTTGTAGCTTGTTCTGTCGATGGATAGTTAGAAATGTAGGTAATCTTACCAGTCCATGTCTTATCTGGATAAACCTTACTGGTCAATTTTACTTCTTGGTCAACTGCAATGTTAGCCAAATCATACTCCGTTAAATTACCTGTAACTTGTAGGCTACCTTGGTTAACGATATGAACAACGGTCTGGCTAGTTGTCGAGCTTTTGGCAACCGATTTATTGACCTCAACCACTGTACCTGCGACAGTGCTGTAAATAGTTGCTTCTGTCAATGCTGTATAGGCCTTGTCCACAGCTGCTTGGGCATCAGCATAGGAATCATTCAAATCTGCTAATTGAGAATCTACGGAGCGTTGCGCTGCTGCAGTGGCTGCTTCATCAGCCACCGCGTCACCTGTTTCTTGAACAGTTTGACCATTATTTTTCAAATCGTAAATCTGACGCCCAATCTTATCCCGACCTCGCACAGCTGTATCTAGGGCTGCCTGTAATTCTGTCGCATCATAACTAACCAAAGGAGTTCCGACTTCTACTTGAGTGCCTGGCTCAACCAAGACCTCACTCAAATCACCCTTGGACGCATCATAGTAAACATACTGTTCTTCCGCAGCTGAGATGGTTCCTGTCAAGAGGGTAGATGAAGCAATTGATCCCTCTTTAGCTACTGTATAGGTCAAACTGGTCGCAACTTGCTCTGTGGAAGTTGGTGAGGAACCACCTAATACACCTCCAAATACTAAGGCACCACCAATTAAGGCAATAGCCGCAACACCGAGACCACTAAACAAAGCAATTTTAGCCTTCTTTGTCTTTAACATATGATACTCCTTTTCTAATTCAAAACATATTTATTTTGTATTGTCTTTATAATACACGAATACACGTTTTTTTGCAAGTGTTTTCTTAATCATTTTACAAAAAGTTCGGTATTTTTCCTACTTACATTTTTGTAAGAGAACGTAGCGGATTTTTGATTGATAATTAAAAAAACGATAGAATGAAGATAATGATCATTTAGAGGAGAAAAACTCATGAAAGAATTTGATATTATTGCCATTGGTGGAGGTAGCGGCGGTATTGCTACTATGAACCGTGCTGCTATCTATGGGGCTAAGGCTGCTGTGATCGAAGGGAGCCATCTTGGCGGAACCTGTGTTAACCTTGGCTGTGTTCCTAAAAAAATCATGTGGTACGGCTCTCAAGTGGCAGAAGCCATTCATCACTATGGACCAGAGTATGGTTTTACCAGCCAGGATGTAACATTTGATTTTGCTACCTTGCGAAAAAACCGTGAAGCCTATATCGAACGTTCTCGTACTTCTTATGGCAATACTTTTAACAATAATGGTGTACAAGTAATCAAAGGTTTTGCCAAGTTTGTCGATGCTCAAACGGTGGAAGTCAATGGTGAGCTCATTCGTGCCAAACACATCGTCATTGCAACTGGTGCTAAGCCTGCTGTGCCAAACATTCCAGGAAGTGAACTAGGCATTGTATCTGATGATGTCTTTGTCTGGGAAGAATTACCTACTTCTGTGGCAGTTATTGGAGCCGGCTATATCGCTGTGGAAATGGCTGGACTTCTCCACGGATTAGGTGTCCAAACTGACCTCTTTGTTCGTGGCAATCGACCTCTTCGCAACTTCGATAGCTATATCATCCAAGCTCTTATGGAAGAAATGGAGCGGACCAATCTTCCTCTCCATACAGGAAAAACACCGGTCAGCCTTGAAAAAACAGAGGACGGTCTTATTCAAATTAACTTTGAAGATGGAAGTAGCCATACTGCCCAAGAGGTTCTCTGGGCAATTGGTCGTAAACCAAATGTGAAGCAGCTCAATCTTGAAGCAGCTGGTGTGCAACTAACACCGTCTGGCCATATCGCTGTGGATGAATACCAAGAAACTGGTGTCCCTGGCATCTATGCTCTTGGTGATGTGACAGGTGAAAAAGAGTTGACACCCGTAGCCATCAAGGCTGGTCGCTTATTGGCAGAACGCCTCTTCAACAATAAACCGAATGCAAAAATGGATTATACAAACATTCCTACTGTTGTTTTTTCTCATCCTGCTATCGGAACAGTTGGCTTAACCGAAGAAGAAGCCATCGCCCAATACGGTCAAGAACAGGTAAAAGTCTATACTTCAGCCTTTACTTCCATGTACACAGCTCTAGCAAACAATCGCCAAATGGCTAAGTTTAAGTTGGTCACAGTTGGCGAGAATGAACAGGTCGTCGGTTTACACGGAATTGGCTATGGTGTCGATGAAATGATCCAAGGTTTCTCCGTTGCCATTAAGATGGGAGCAAGCAAGGAAGAATTTGATGCCGTTGTGGCCATCCATCCGACTGGCTCAGAAGAATTCGTTACCATGCGTTAATACTCTTCGAAAATCAAAAGCAAACGTTGTTGACTTGATTTGATGAACTTCAGTTCTATCTGCATCTGCGTCGCCTAGTCTGCTTTTGATTTTCATTGAGTATAAGAAAAAAAGGCCAGACAAGTGTAGGTAAGTACACTGTCCGGCTTTTTCTTATGGTAAAATAGCTATGGCACGCACTGGCGACCCCGAGGCCTTTTCCCAATGTGGAAAGGCAATAGAAATCAAGGCTCCTGTTGCTGGCACCTGGTCCAAATTATTCAAGACTTCCAACTGATAAATGTCTTTGGACAAGAGATAGTATTCTTCTAGCAAGCTTCCACCATGCTTAGCGGCAGATAAACCTGAATCCGTATCCAGCGTTTCGTGTCCAACGGCCTTTACCTTACGCACTTCAATCAAGTATTGCAAGGCCTCATGGCTCCAACCTGGTGTATGCTGTACCCCTTGGTCATCCAAGTTTCGCACAGCATCCTGACTTGGCCAACGTTTTGACCAATCCGAACGAAAAGCAACAAAAGATTCAGGTGCAATTGGACCATGCTCAGCCTCAAAATCCAAAATATCCTGTTTAGTAATCTCATAGTCATTATTGGCAGCAACCGCGTCTGACTTATCAATCACATAAAGGGGCAAGAGCAGGTCTTTCAAGTCAATCTCATCTAAATAGCGAGCCCCTTCTACAAAGTGAATAGGCGGATCGATATGGGTACCGTACTGACCTACAACTGTAAATTGTTCGACAAAAAATCCGTCTTTGTGAGTAAACAAGGCCTTTTTCTCCAAGGCTGGAAGAGCTGGAAAATGCGGGCTATACTCATTGATTTGATGGGTCAAGTCCACCCATGTTTTTGATTTAAGAGTACGGTAAATTTCAAGTAGTTCTGACATGGCAATTCTCGCTTTCTTTTTCTTATCATTCTAGCACGAAATGACTAAGCCTACTAATATATATTTTTTATCCCCAGCTATAAATAAAAACTATAAGACTGTGACAGCAGATAGAAGAAGCATTGACTTTCACGACTAGAATGTCTATAATTTTGTTAACCTAAAAAAATATAAAGGATAACAAAATGACAAACCATTCTACGAAATCTCTTGTTTACATCGCTATCGGAACAGCTATCATTGCTGCCCTGTCACAAGTCAGCCTGTCTATCGGGCCTGTTCCCTTTACTCTACAGACCTTGGCTATCGGCTTAGTAGCTTGTTTATACAAGCCGAAAGAAGCCATTGCAAGTTTAGCCCTTTATCTAACTCTAGGCGCTATCGGCCTTCCTGTCTTTGCTGGTTTTTCAGGCGGATTCGCTGCTCTTTTCGGACCAACAGCCGGCTTTTTATGGGGCTTCCTAGTCTATGCTGCTATTACTTCTGTCCTCACCAAGTCAACTTCCTCACCCGTGACTGTTTTCTCAGCTTGCCTTCTCGGAACAGCAAGTTGCTTCCTTTTAGGCTGTTTGGTCTTTAAGTTTGTTTCAGGAGCGAGCTGGTCAGATACATTGGCATGGACGGTTCTACCCTTTATCCTTCCAGATTTGGCAAAAATTACCTTAGTTACTGTCTGCCACAGCCTTCTCCAGCCCATTACAAAAAAAGAAGCCTTTTTCTCTTAGGCTTCTTTCATTTATTTATTAGCAAATGCATCCAAAAGCACTTGGAATTCTTCATTGCTGAGCGTGATTCCCTTGCCCATCTTAGTGTGGTCAGGGCTCCAGGTACGGATATCATACTTGGCTGGTGCACCATTGAATGATACACGATTGAGTTCCTTAGTCCAGCCCTTATCATTTTCAGATAGGACCAAGAGTTTTTCTTCGATTTCAAATGTAAATTCTGCCATTTGTTACCTCCTTCACTTATTTGTTCGAAAAAACTTGTCATTTTTGCGAAAATTGGATACTATAATTATAGCAAGTTTGAAAGGATAATGCCATGAAGAGATTTTTGGAAGTTATTTTAGAGCAGGTCAATATCTTTTTGGGCAATAGCAAAGCTCCTAAGACTATTGAGCCTGACAGCAAGGAAGAGATTAAGAACAATTTAGAACTAGCCCTCTACAAGAAAGCGGCCATTCATGTTATCTACAACGACCGCAGTTTTACAGGCGATATTGTCAAATACGATAAGGAACGCCAACGGATTATCATGAAAAATTTCAAACGTCGGGTAACCAGCATTATCAATATCCAAGATATTAAGAAAATCACCCTGGTTCCAGAAAGTGTGAAAAACTCCCAAAAACAAATAAAAGGCTGACATTCAGCCTTTTATTTTATGCTCTAATAGTCAATGACTGTCCATCTTCTTGGTAGAGGTTGATAAGACCTGACTTGCAGGCACGAATCATGTCACCAGGATAGATTTCACGGTCCAGCTTAATAGTTAAGAGTTCCATCGGCTTGTTGGCGCGGTCAATCTTTTCTCCATTTGAATCATGCAAGTCCTGAATAGTGGTTTCAAAGTGGCGGAAACCTGGTCCGTAAAACTCTACTTGGTCACCTTCGTTGATGACATTGCGTTGGCGAATGGTTGCAGTCATAGCATCCTTGTCAAAGGCCACTACTTCGGCGATAAATTTGTATTCTGGAATCTTACGGCGGGCACCGAAAAGCTGTTCGTTTTCGCTCGGTGGGCTGTAGTAGAAACCTGTCGCCAATTCCCGTTGAGCAACCTTCCACATTTCGTCAATCAAGTCTTGTTTGATCGCTTCAAACTTTTCTGGACTTTCTAGATAGGCATCGACCGCCGCCTTGTAGCAGTTAGTCACGGTTGACACGTAGTGGACAGATTTCATACGGCCTTCGATTTTCAGGCTATCGACCCCATTTTCAATCATATCTGGGATATGGTCAATCATGCACATATCCACCGCAGACATAGAGAACTCCTCTGGTATTTCCCCCTTAATGGAGCGACGTTCTTCGCCGAAAGGTAGGTCGTAGAGGTTGTACTTCCAACGGCAAGACTGGGAGCAGCCGCCACGGTTGGCATCGCGTTTGCTCATGTGGTTGGAGAGAACGCAACGACCTGAGTAGGAGATACACATGGCACCGTGAACAAAGGCTTCGATTTCAACATCTGTCCGTTTGCGGATTTCAGCCACCTCTTCCATGGTCACTTCGCGGGCTAAAACGACACGAGTCAAACCCAATTCCTTCCAGAACTCGAAGGTTTCATAGTTGGTCGATGAAGCCTGGGTGGACAGGTGGATCTCAAGACCAGGTGCTTCAGTGGCACAGATAACGATAAGGGCTGGATCGGACACGATAACGGCATCCAAACCCATATCCCGCAGTTCGCGGAACCAGGCTCCTGCTCCTTCTTCATTGCCTTCGTGAGTGACCATGTTGGCAGCCACATAGACCTTGGCGCCACGGGCGTGGGCATATTCAATCCCTTCCCGCATCTCGTCCATGGTAAAGTTACCAGCTCGGCTACGCAAACCATAGGCCTGACCACCGACAAAGACCGCATCAGCACCATAGTCAATGGCAACCTTTAATTTCTCCAAAGTCCCAGCAGGTGACAAGACCTCGGGACGCTTTAATGTTTTTGACATAATGTACAATCTCCTCTATTTGCAATATAGATGATTTATAAAAATGATAGGCAAATTTTCCAAGTGAGTTGGAAATCAAGCATATTCGCTCACACCAGTCAGATGGGGAATTTAGTGTTAAAAGACACAAATCAATAAAGTACAGTAAACTCTATTTAACCTTATTACGGTCAAATTCGTAGAAACCTGTATCCAAACCACGTTCAGCTGGGTGGAGTTTGCGTACCTGTTCATCCAAAAGGAAGGCCTGATCATAAGTAAATTCGCCTTTTTCAATCAAATCTCTTGCTTGAACAAAAAGCTTAGCAATTTCAACAAAATTTTGACCTGGGCAATAGATACCATCCAACTTCCAGTTACGATAGCCATGCTCATCTAATTCTGCCAATTTGGTCATCATATCAATGTCATTGTTAATAAAGATATGTGTGCCATGCTTGTCCTCAAAAATTGAATAGTGGCTATCTGGATCGCTCGGCTCAGCCAAGAAAAGACCACGTCCACGTGACAAGTCAGTTTCATCAGCCTTGGTAAAATTATAGTAATTCCGTAACAGGGTTCGCTTGGAATGGTGAATAACCGAAGCACCGTAAACCAAGATTTCCGCTGGAATTTCCAGATTTTTGGCAATGTCAAAGAGTTCCTCCGACGGAATTTCCCGTGCTAAAACGGCCTCAACAGCCCCATGGTCCTTCCAGAAGTTAATTTGGCGACTAGAAGTCACAAAGACAGAGGTATCGTAAATCAACTTAAAATTGTAACCATCTCGCTTGTTGACATAAAAAATACCTGTATCGCCTACAACTAAATAATCCACCTTGATTTCCTTCATCAAGTCCATAAATGGCTTGATGTTATCCATCATGTCTTGGTGCATAAGGGCGTTTGCGGCAACGGTCAGTTCCTTGCCTGCACCATGGACCAGCTCTGCTATTTCCCGTAACTCATCATAAGTAAAGTTTGTCGGAATACGAAGGGCATGGTCAGCTTCACCAACATAAATGCGATCAACCCCTGCCGCAAGCAGTTCCTTGACCTGTTCAATACTTTCAGCTGTTGCTGTAATGATAATTTTTCCCATAAAGATAATTATATCAAAAAGAGATATGTCTGGTAAGTCACCACCAGCATTTTAATGTTCAGACTTTTCTCATTTTTTCTTGTAACCATATTGTAATATTGCTGACATAAAATTTTATAAATGTTATGATATGCTTAAGAAGCAGAAAAGGAGACGATATGGCATTAAGACACTATCAGTCCCAAGAATACCAGTACGAAGAGTATATCCCGAAAGAGAAAAACACAACTGTTCAAGCCTATCAGGTAAAAAATGCAAAAAAAGAACGCATCAATGAACTCTTGTTCTTTGTGAATATTGTTCTATTTAGCCTAATTACAGTTATTGCTAGCTATATCTATCTAGCTTTAGATATCCCTGTTTTTCTTGCCCTCGCATTAGCAAGTGCTACAGGCCTCATCGGTTTTCGTTTGGTTCAAGTTGGACTTAAAAAAAGAATATCGAACAAAGTAAAAAAATAGGCAGAGAGTCATTCTCAGCCTTTTTTTATTTTCCTAAACTTTCCATGACCACCTGATAGATAGTCACCCTTGACCACAAAGAAGGGTCCACGGATTTCGCCAGCTAGTTTGGAGCCTTTGTAGGCACACCTGTCCTTTCAACTTCTTTAAAATTAACAGAATAAGGCATTCTTATCCTTTTTTAAAAAAAAAGCACCCGAAGGTGCTAGGTTAGGTTTCCCTACCAACTTCAGGTTCGAGGTAGGTAGAAAAATTCATTATGCGTTAAATGCTTCTGTTAATTGCGGTACAACCTGTTTCTTACGTGAAACTGTACCTGCTAGGAAGGCATGGTTGTTTTCCAACTTGAAGTTGAAGGCCGCTTCCACCTTATCCATGTTGCTACCAAGCGCAAGGATTTCAGAGTTTGAGTTAACGATGTCTGTAATCATCAAAACAAAGTCAGAGTAGCCATTTGCTGCTGATGCTGCTGTCATAGCTGCTTCGATTTCTGCTTGGCGTTCCAAGACTTCTGCAATATCCACTGTGTTGACTTGAGCTACACGGACGTCATTGCCGTTCAAACCAAAGGTTTTGGCATCGATGTCAATCAATTCTTCTGCTGACTTGCTGGCAAGGTTGGTTCCTGCTTTCAAAAGAGCCAAGCCGTATTCTTCCAAGTTCACACCAGCAATTTCTGCCAATTCAGCTGCTACTTGTGGATCTGTTGCGTGAGTGGTTGGTGATTTGAGCAAGAGGGTGTCTGAAATCAAACCTGATAGGAGAAGTCCAGCTACTTCTTTTGGAGGTGTTACTCCGTTTTCTTTGAAGGCACGATAAACGATTGATGATGCTGAACCTACTGGCTCCAAACGCATGTACAATGGGTTTGCAGTTTCAAAGTTTGCAACACGGTGGTGGTCAATAACAGCTGCCACTTCCACTTCCTTGATGTCTGCGATTGATTGTTGGAATTCATTATGGTCTGTCAAGATGACTTGACTAACACCTTCTGCTTTTGCAGACTCAACCACGCGCGGTGCAGTAACACCAAAATAGTCAAGCGCAAACGCTGTTTCTTCATTTGGCGTTCCAAGTGCAACTGCTTCCGCATCACGACCAAACACTTCACGCTCCAAGTGAGCCCAGCCGTATGAAGACGCAATGGCATCTGTATCAGGATTTTGGTGACCAAAAACTAAAAATTTAGACATGTCTACAACCTCATTTTTCTAATAATCTCCTACATTTTACCATAAATAGAAAGACTTGTGAACATGGACGGGTCCAGATTTGCCAAACCTTTTCAAAAATAGTAAGATAGAAGGTAGCAATACAAAAGGAGAAAGATATGAAATTTTCAGACTATACCTATGTCCGTCCCGATTATGAAGCCATCAAGGCTCAATTTACTGACCTAACCGACCAGTTAGCTCAAGCACGTGACTTGGAAACAACTCGCACACTTGTTGCAGATATTACCAAATTGCTCAGCTTGGTCGATACCCAGTACAATCTCTGGATGATCCGCCACACCATCGATATGAACGATGAGTTTTATAATGAAGAAACCAAGTTTTGGAATGAATATTCGCCACTTTTTGAAGAATTGACCACCAACTACTACCGTGTCATCGTCCAGACGCCTTACAAGGAAGAGTTGTCAGATATCTTGCCTAAAACCTTCTTCATGCTGGCTGAGAACAAGCTCAAAACCTTCTCATCAGACGTCATTCCATTACTGCAAAAAGAAAATGAATTATCTGATGAATACAGCAAACTGATTGCGGGTGCGGAGATTGATTTCCAAGGACAGACTTACAACTTGGCACAAATGGGGCCATTCGGTCAATCAACTGACCGCGAGGTCCGCAAGGCTGCTTCTGCTGCTACAACTGCCTTCTTCGAAAGCAAGGAAGCTGATTTCGACCGCGTTTACGATGAGTTGGTCAAGGTCCGCACGGAAATCGCCCACAAACTTGGCTTCAAGGACTACGTAGAATACGGCTATCTCAAGATGAACCGTTTTGATTACAATCGTGATATGGTCAAAGTTTACCGTGAGGAAATCCTCAAACATATCGTACCGATTGTACAAAATCTTCGTCAACGCCAAGCCAAACGCTTGCAGGTACCAAGCCTGAAACACTACGACCTCAATCTTGAGTTCTTAGACGGAAATGCTGTTCCTCAAGGTGACCCTGACTTTATCGTCAGCCAAGCCCAAGACATGTACCGCGAATTGTCCGCAGAAACAGGCGAGTTCTTCGACTTCATGGTGGAACACGAATTGCTTGATCTAGTTGCCAAAACTGGCAAGGATAGCGGTGGCTACTGCACCTATATCCCTGATTTCAAGAGCCCATTTATCTTCTCCAACTTCAACGGAACCAGCGGTGATATTGATGTCTTGACCCACGAAGCAGGTCATGCTTTCCAAGTCTATCGTTCGCGTTGGATTCAAAGTCCAGAAGTTGTCTGGCCAACCTACGAAACCTGTGAAATCCATTCCATGTCTATGGAATTTATGACCTGGCCGTGGATGGACCGTTTCTTCAAGGAACAAGTTGATAAATATAAATTCAGCCACTTGGCTGGCACTCTACTCTTCTTGCCTTACGGTGTCTTGGTAGACCACTTCCAGCACGAAGTCTATGAACACCCCGAGATGACACCAGCAGAACGCAAGGCGACTTGGAAGAAACTCCAAGACCTCTACTTGCCAGACCGTGATTATTCTGAGTCAGAAGCCCTCAACCGTGGTATCTTCTGGTACCGTCAGGGGCATATTTTTGCCAGCCCATTCTACTACATCGACTATACCTTGGCTCAAGTCTGTGCCCTTCAATTCTGGAAACGCACGCAGGTGGACCACGATGAAACAGCTTGGGCAGACTACATCCGCATCTGTGATTTGGGTGGCACCAAGTCCTTCTTGCAAGTGGTTGAAGCCGCAAACCTCCAATCACCGTTCAAAGAAGGTGCCCTTGAAAGCACAGCCAAGGCTGCTGCCGATTGGTTAAATGCAGTTAAGGATGACGAACTATAAAAGGCTCTTTGTCAACTGTAGTGGGTAGATGAAAAGCTAACACCTAGAGAGGACGAAGTTCGTTCTCTCTTTCTTTATGTTCAAAGCAATCAAAATACGTTTTTTAAAATTTTCAAAGTTCCTGAAACCAAAGGCATTTCTTTTAATGACTTTGATGAGATTGTTGGTAGCTTCCAGTTTGGCGTTCGAATAAGGCAATTCCATGGCGTTTAAAACCTTTTCTTTATCCTTTAGAAATGTCTTAAATACCGTCTGGAAAATAGGATTAACATTGGCTATTTCCTGTTCGATAAGGTCAAAGAAATGATCTGAGTTTTTCTCTTGGAAATGGAACAAGAGAAGCTGATAGAGTTCATAGTGCTGTCGTAGTTCCTCTGAAAAAGACAGTAGTTTTTCTAGGATTTCCTTGTTAGTCAAGTGCATGCGAAACATAGGGCGATAAAATCGTTTATCGCTGAGTTTACGGCTATCTTGTTGTATCAATTTCCAGTAGCGTTTCAAGGACCGGTATTCCTGCGATTTTCTGTCGAATTGATTCATAATTAGAATACGAACGCGGTTCATAGCACGGCTAAGGTGCTGCACAATGTGAAAGCGGTCCAGAACAATCTTGGTGTTTGGAAATAGCTGTCTAGCCAATTTGTAGTAAGGACTAAACATATCCATGGTAATGACTTTGACTTGATTTCTAACCTTTCTAGGATAGCGTAGAAAGTGGTTTCGGATGGTTGCTTGTGTTCTTCCGTCTAGAATAGTTATGACATTTAGGGAGTTGAAATCTTGAGCGATAAAGCTCATTTTCCCCTTTTTGAAGGCATACTCATCCCAGCTCATCACCTCAGGTAAGGTATTCCAATCTGTTTCAAACTTGAACTCATTAAGCTTTCTCATAACTGATGAGGTTGAGATAGATAGCCTGTGTGCAATATGTGTCATTGCTTGATTTTCGATGAGTAATTGAGCAATCTTCTGGTTAACAGCGACGGAGATTTGGTGGTTCTTCTTGACAAGAGGAGTTTCAGCGACCGCTATTTTTCTGCAATCTTTACACTTGAAGCGACGCTTTCTAAGTCGGATAAGCAAGGGATAACCAGCAGTTTCTAGGTAGGGAATTTTGGAGGGTTTTTGGAAGTCGTATTTTGCCATTTGTCCCTTGCAGGAGGGACATTTAGGGGCTGTATAATCCAAATGACCATGAAGTTCTAAGTGAGTTCCCATATCATATTCATTAGAGATAGTGATATTTTTGTCTTTAATTCTGAGAAGATTTGTGATAAGATTTAGTTGTTCCATATGAGTCTTTCTAATGTGAGTTTGGTTGCTTTTCATTATAGGCCATATGGGACTTTTTTTCTACAATCAAAAAGACTCCATAATATCCATAGAGGATTTACCCACTACAGATATTATAGAGCCCTATAAAAGACAAAAATCTGAATGAGATTCAAACTCATTCAGATTTTTTTGCTTTGACAAATTCGATGTACTTATCCCCAAAAACTTCAATTTGCTCCAAAACCAACTTAAATTCCTGACCAATCTCGCTCAGTTCATATTCCACTTTTGGCGGAACCTGTGCATAAACCTTCCGAGTGATTAAACCATCATCCTCCAATTGACGTAACTGCTTGGTAAGGGTTGCTTGGGAAATCCCTGTCAATCGACGGTGCATTTCATTAAACCGAATGGGACCTTCTTCGATATGATGTAGTAATAAGATACTCCATTTCCCAGATAAGACACTCTGAGTGGTCACAAAAGGACACTCCGGAACCGTATGTTGTGTGAAAGTTGCCATAAATTCTCCTTTATTTTCCCTTGATACTACACATTACTTCACAAAAAGATAGTGACTATTCAAAAAAATCGTACTTGTAATATTTTTAGTACCTGATACAATAATACCATAAACTGCGAGAGCAGGAAAGAAAAAATTGTTAGAGGTATAACATCATGAAAAACATTCTATTTATCGTTGGTTCACTACGTGAAGGTTCATTCAACCACCAAATGGCTAAACAGGCTGAAAGCATCTTATCAGGGCAAGCAACTGTAACTTACCTTGATTATAAGGATATTCCGCTTATGAACCAAGATCTTGAAACACCAGTCTTGCCAGCTGTCCAAGCTGCACGCGATGCGATTATGGCTGCAGATGCTATCTGGATTTTCTCACCAGTTTACAACTTTGCTATTCCAGGCACAGTGAAAAACTTGATTGACTGGCTCAGCCGTGCCCTAGACTTGTCAGAAACACGTGGCCCATCTGCACTACAAGATAAAATTGTTACTGTATCATCTGTTGCCAATGCTGGACATGAGCCAATGTTCGCTAGCTACCATGCACTCCTACCATTTGTTCGTATGCAAGTTGTAGGTGAGTTTACAGGGACTACCGTCAACCCAGAAGCATGGGGAAATGGACAGTTGGTATTGTCAGAGGAAGCCATCGCTGGGCTGCAAGCTCAAGCTCAAGCTTTGTTAGAAGCTTAGACTCTACAGGTCAATATACATCCTTCTATGACCTTTATCGAGTTGAAGATGATAAAATTGCAGAACTCTGGGATGTTGTTGTACCAATCGAGGAAGATTCCAAAACTTCCAATAGCAATGGTAAATTCTAATCAAAACCAAGAAATCGAAAAGAAAGAAATTTAATATGAAACTATATTACATCATCGATGCTTATTGTGGTTGGACCTACGGCTTTAACCACATTTTCACAAAATTCATGCAAGACCATCCTGACATAGAAATAGAGGTCATTAACGGAGGCTTGTTTGTCGGAGATAACAAAAAGAAAATGGTTGATTTCCAGCAGGCACAGACCATCAACAAACAAATCGAAAGCTATTACCAAATGTCTTTTGGCGATAACTACAATCAATTGTTTAAGGATAAGGACTTTACCATGGACTCCC
The DNA here is from genome assembly GCF_032595075.1 of Streptococcus sp. 29887. Classification (NCBI taxonomy): domain Bacteria; kingdom Bacillati; phylum Bacillota; class Bacilli; order Lactobacillales; family Streptococcaceae; genus Streptococcus; species Streptococcus iners. Next base: position 1,788,559 of record NZ_CP118735.1, read on the forward strand.
TTGGTCCTGCTAGAGCCTACTCAGTCTTGAAAAACTATGTTGAGACATCTAACCATGCTCAACTAACATTAGACATTCAAGCCTTATTTTTTGAAGATGGGTTAGACCTCAATCAAGCAGATAGTTACACCAGCCTAATTGGTACCTATCAGTTACCTACAAAGGCTATGGAAGAACTATCAAGCATCTTGAATCAACCAGAAAATCTACACCCAGACTTTATCAAGGCTTATGAAATGGGGGTAACCTCTTTCCCAACCTTGTTACTCGAAAAAGACGGAAACTTCTTTAATCTTATCAATAAAGTTCGCACAGTAGACGATTTGGAAAAAAATTTCCAAACAGCTATTACGCAATAGAAAGGGCAACTATTTATGGAAAAACATTATAAGCTACAAAATGGAACAGAATTGCACATCTTTACAAATGACGAATCAAGTTTTATGGTTACGGCGACCTTAATCATTAAAAATGGCAAGGCTCTCCTTGTAGGTTCAGGGTTTAAACAATCAGAAGGAGAGCGAATTGTTCGCTATCTGCAAGACGCGCAACTGACATTAGAAAAAATCTTTATCATTCAAGGGGATCCAGATTATTATTTTGCTCTTGAGCCTATCAAAAAATCATTCCCAGAAGCCATTGTCTATGCAACGTCTTATGTTATCGACCATATTTTAAAAACAGTATCGAAAAAATTACAGGTATGGGGAGACTCTTTAGGTGACCAAGCTCCTAAAAATATTATTTTACCAGCGCCCTTTCAAGAGTCTACATTAGAATTTGAAGGTGATAAATGGGAATTTTTCGGTAGTGAACCAAGTCAAATCAATCTTTGGAATGCAGAAACCAAAACCATTATTGGCGGTATCAATACCTTTAATCAAATTCACCTCTTCTTAGCAGATTCACAAACTACCGAGAAATTGAAAGCCTGGCAAGATCGATTAAAAGATATGAAGGCACTGGATGCCTCTCTCATTATTCCAGGTCATGCAGATAGTGAAGGTTCATTTGATTCTCAAGCACTTGATTTTTCAATTGCCTATATTGAAGTAGCAATCAAATTAAAAAAAGAAGTCAAGGACTCAGCTACTTTTGTCGCTAAAATGAAAGAAGAATTCCCTAATCTTCGTAACGAGGGAGTCTTGGAATTAAGTGCTAAAGTCTTAACAGGTGAAATACCATGGGGGTAATGTATGTCAAAAAATCAATTATATAAAAATATTTTAGAAGAAACTTATCTAGCTACTGCTCAAGGTCGAATAGAAGATTTCAAGAGCCATTTGGCTGCTGATGTCTCTTGGACAGAAGCTGCAGGCTTTCCCTATGCTGGTACCTATATCGGTCCAGATGCAGTGATTGAAAACGTCCATGCAAGACTAGGTTCTGAATGGACCAATTATAGTGCCACACCTGTTGATTACGCCTTTTCAGGAAACCGTGTCATGGTTTATGGCTACTACAAGGGAACCTACAACCTTACTCAGAAATCCTTTCAAGCAGACTTTGTCCATATTTACGATTTTAATGCTGAAAATAGAATTACACACTTTATCCAAATCGTAGATAGCGCACTTGTTGAGAAAGCTATGAGATAAAAATCAATTTTCAAAAGTCTATTCGTCACATATTCTTCACCAAAAGATACTAAGTAACTCGAAAATTCCTATAAATTGTATCAGAAAGCTAGGTATTCCCATGTACAATTCCAAATTTGAGCTGGGCCATGTTGCCCTCAATGTCCGCGATTTAGAACTACAAAGCCTATTTTACCAGCAGGTATTAGGCCTCCAAGTTCTGACTGAAAACTCTAAACAGATTGACCTAGGAGTTGGAAAAAACATCCTTATTCGACTTATTCAAACAGAGCAGAAAGGTGAAGTTAGCCACAGCTACGGACTCTACCACTTGGCCATTGTCCTACCTAGCCGAGAGGACCTAGGGAGCATTTTCCGCCACTTTATCGACAATAAGATTCCCCTCCAAGGCGCCAGCGACCACGGTTACAGCGAAGCCATTTACCTAGCCGACACCGAAGGTAACGGCATCGAAATTTACCGCGACCTGCCTCAAGACAATTGGGATGTCCGCCCAGACGGCCGCATCGTCGGCATTACTGAGCCTATGGATGCTGAAACGATCTATGCTTTAGGGAAAAAAGCTGACGCAGCCTATCAGATGCCAGCTGGCAGTCGCATGGGTCATGTCCATCTATCTGTCCGAGAAAGCTCCGCTTCAAGCCGATTCTACCAAGAAGTCCTAGCTATCGAGGATAAATTCTCGGTCCCATCTGCAGCCTGGCTAGCCTCAGGCGACTACCATCACCACCTAGCAGTCAACGAATGGGGAGGAAAAGAACTACAGACGCGAACTGAAGGCATGCCTGGACTTGCCTACTACACAGTCATCTACTCTAGCCCAGCAGACTTCGAAGCAACCCTAGAACGTGCCTCCGCCGCAAACTTAAAGATAGAAAGAATGGATAGTTCTGCAGCCTTTGTCGATGTGGATGGTATCAAAACTAAGCTTGTTTTAGAATAATACGAAAAGGAAGTATCTAGCACTTCCTTTTCTTTGTTTATTTGATTAAACCAAGATCGTATTTCATTCCTAAAATACGTTTGACGGATTGGTCAAGCCGCTCCTCTGTAATGGTTCCAGCCTTCACTTGTTCCACAATATAAGGAATTTGACTAGCATAGCTCGAAGATAAAATCATATCTGTCCCAGCCTGAATAGTCTGCAAGGCACCCGAATTTTGATCAACGAATTGCGATAGACCTAGCATATCAAAGTCATCGGTCATAATAACCCCTTCAAAACCAAGTTCATTCCGAAGAATATTATTGATTTCAGGTGAAACGGAAGACGGGACATCATCAATGGCAGGGACGATATTGTGACTGACCATGATGGAGTCTGCCCCCGCTTCAATTCCAGCCTTAAAGGGAAGAAAATCATTGGCTCGTAATTCTTCTAAACTACGATTGTCATAGACCAAATCTGTATGTGAATCAGCATTGTTCCCATAGCCTGGGAAATGTTTCAAAGTCGAAGCAAATTGCTCTTGTTTCAGTAGCTGGACCTCTTGGCTGATATAAGTGGATGTTGTAGCAGCATCTTGACCAATAGTCCGATCATAAATAAATGACCATGGATCTGTGGATAAGTCCGCAACTGGAAAGAAACCGGCATGAATACCTATCCCTTTCAAAAGCCTGGTTTTGTACTTGCTATCTTCTAAAACAGCCTCCAGCCCCCCTGACTGATACAATTCCAAGGGGGAGGCAAAGGGAGTTTCTAATAACTGACTAACCCGCGTTACCGTCCCACCTTCTTCATCAGAAGCCATTAAAAGTGGTAGCTTAGAATTGGCTTGATAACTTGCAACGTCTTCCTTAACTTGTTCTAAGGTCTTTCCTTCAAAGTCCCGTGAAAATAAGATATAGCCACCAAAGTGATAGGAAGCAAGATCCTCTAATTGATTTTCAGCAGGTATACGTGCAAAAATCATCTGACCAACTTTTTCTTCTAGGGTCATTTGTTGTAGGTAATCAGAGATCCGCTTGTCTTTGATAGAAACCTCTTGAACAGGCACAAAAGAAGGACTGTTGCTGGACTGTCCTTCTCTTTTATTAAATACATAATATGCTAAGGATGCACAGACCGCAATCAACAAACATGCCAAAAGCGGTCCGACTACACCTAGACTTTTATTTACTCTAGCTCTACGCACTACTATCCCTTTATTCGATTCATATAGTCTTGATAGGATTCGGTTTCCATCAAGTTCTTAGCGTTTAAAACGCGTTCCTTACTTGGTGGCTTGGTCCCTTCAAGTGGATAAGGTCTACCCAGCTCACGCCACTTAAATTCTCCAAGATTATGGTAAGGCAAGACTTCAAAACGCTCCACATTGTTCAAGGTTTTGACAAATTTTCCCAATTCAACCAAGTCTTCATCTCGGTCTGTCAATCCAGGGACCAAAACATGACGAATCCAAACTGGCTTACCAATATCCGACAAATAACGAGCGCACTCTAAAATAGTCTTATTGCTATGCCCCGTTACAATACGGTGCTGGTCTGGATTGATTTCCTTAATATCCAAGAGTACCAAATCTGTCACTTCCATCAAGCGATTGTATTTTTCCAGATAACGCTCGGTCGAACGGAAGGTCAGAGCACAGGTGTCCAAGGTTGTGTGGATGCCTTTTTCTTTGGCCAGGGTAAAGAGGGCAATCAAAAAGTCAATTTGGATAGTGGCCTCACCACCTGACACAGTGATTCCCCCCTCTTTTCCCCAGAACATACGAAAGCGCAGGGCTTCATTGAGCACATCTTCTGCAGTCCGCTCAGTGGCAGATGGATTGACCAAATCCCAAGTATCTGGGTTATGGCAATACTGACAGCGCATGTGGCAGCCTTGCATAAAGACTACAAAACGTACACCCGGTCCATCTACCGAACCAAAACTTTCTGTTGAATGAACCAAGCCTGTGACTTTACGATAATCTATTTCTGTCATAATCTCACCTTTACAAATTATTACATCTAGTATAACACAAAAATGAAAACGCTACTATACTTGTAGTTTATTGTTTTTAACTAACTATTTGAATTGCTATGAAAAACCAGCTCCCCTTCGGGCAACTGGTCTTAGCCTATTCTTTTTCGTTTTCCTCTTCAAGAGTAGTCTTCATCATTTTAAGCTTGGTCACCCGACCATTTTTCACCTTATCATTGATAAAGACTAAGTGATGGTCCTTACTGTCCACTTCAAAGGTCACCTTTTCTTCCTGGCTTGGAATAGTGCCGACTCCGGTCAAATAATAACCTGCAATGGTATCAACATCATCACTTTCTAGCTCTGTATCAAAATGCTCGTTGAAGTCATTCAGAGTCATATTCCCTTGGACAATATAGGTATTTTCAGCAATTTCACGAACAAAAATTTCCGTTTTATCCGTTTCATCATCAATTTCCCCAACAATTTCTTCCAACAAATCTTCTAAAGTGACCAGACCAGCAACCCCACCATATTCGTCCAGCAAGATAGCCATTTGGTTTTGGGTATTGCGCAAGGATTTTAACAAATCATCCACGAAAATGGTTTCTGGAACAAAGAGAGGCTCCTGCATAATACGACGGATATTGAGATTGTCGAAACCATTGCTAAAGGCTTCAGACAAGATTTTTTTGGTATGAATCAAACCAATGATATTATCCTTATCGCCATCATAAACTGGAATTCGAGAAAAATTCTGTTTGAGAATGGCCGCCATAATGGTTTCCGTATCGTCTTCAATATCGACCATGAAGGCATCCGTACGGGGAACCATGACTTCACGCGCCATCAGCTCATCCAAGGAGAATACACCTTGCAACATCTCGATTTCTTCCGCATCCAAAGTCTGCTCGCTCTTGGTCAAGATATATTCAATCTCATCCCGGGTCATCTGCTCGTCCGCATCGTCAAAATTCATGGGTGTAATGCGGCTGATGAGATTGGTCGCGGCTGATAAGAGCCAAACGAAAGGACTAACAATCTTCCCTAGGAAAATAATCACTGGCGCCGTAACAACTGCCAGATTTTCCTTCATATTCATGGCAATCCGCTTGGGATATAGTTCACCCAGTACGATAGATACAAAGGTCAACATCGCTAAAGCCAACCAGTAACCAGCAGTTTGAGCTGTTGTTGAATTACCCATCCACTTGGCAAAAACAGCACCTAAATCATTGGCCAAGCTGGCACCCGAAAGGATAGAAATAAAGGTAATTCCGACCTGAATAGTAGAAAGGAAATTATTGGGATTTTCTAAAACTTGCAGTAAGCGAATATACTTCTTCTCACCCTCAGCTGCCTTTTGCTCCACCCGTGAACGATTAAGGGAAACAAGGGCCATTTCTGAAGCTGAAAAGAAGGCATTGAGCAAGGTCAACAATAAAAGTAATAATAATTGTAAATGAATGGTCTGACTACCAGGGTCTTCCATGATATTCTCCTATAATAAAATCTATAACATTCCCATTATACCATATTCTTTTCATTTTGGTATAATCGAGGTGACATTCGCCAAAAATATCTGTAAATCTACACTTCTGTGATAAAATAGTCAAAAAGAAAAGCGAGGTCCGTATGATTTTATCCATGAAAGAACTGTCCTACAAAAGACAGGGGAAGTACCTATTAAAAGACATCAACTGGGAATTTAAAAAAGGGGAGCGTTGGGCTATTTTAGGCCTTAACGGTGCTGGAAAATCAACACTGCTGCGCATATTGATGGCAGAGTTTTGGAAGACATCTGGCGAGTTGACTGTTCTGGGAGTGGAATTTGGTAAGGGTGATATTCCCGGCCTGCGCACTAAGATTGGTGTGGTCGGCTCCTTTTTGGCAGAACGATTTCCAATTGACTTGACGGCAGAGCAAATCGTCCTGACTGGAAAATACAAATCCTCCATCCTCTACCGTGAGTACGGGCAAGCTGAGCTAGACCAGGCTATTGAAATGCTGAAAACAATCAAGGCTGACCACTTGATTGGCAGGACCTATGCCAGTTTATCACAAGGCGAGCGCCAACTGCTACTCATCGCCCGCAGTTTGATGGAAGAACCTGCTATTTTGATTTTAGACGAAGCAACTGTGGGCTTGGATTTACTTGCTCGCGAACGCCTGCTCCATCATATTGACCAGATCTGCCAACTCCCAACGGCTCCTGCCATTATCTATGTGACCCATCACGCAGAGGAAATCACTGACAACTTTACCCATGTCCTCCTGCTCAAAGATGGCAAGGTCTTGGCACAGGGACCAAAACAAGACATTTTAACCCCTGAACTCCTCAGCGATTTTTATGGCAATCAGGTGGAATTGATTGACTTGGGTGAGGGAAGATTGTTCATTAAGCCCATATTATAAAAAAATCCAGCCTAGTTTGAGCTGGATTTTAATCGTTCCACCATGACCAAAAATGGTGGGGTATTGATTTGATTGAGTGGTTTATAGAGCATGGCTGTAAAAACGGTCTGGTCTAGCTGGCTGATAAAATCTAAAACCGCATCCTTCTCAAGAGCTCCGCCCTCGTGACCATAGTAAACCATGATGGCTAAGCGACCGCCAACAACAAGACGGTCAAGGACTTTTTCGATGGCCTGAAGAGTAGTTGCAGGCAGGGTAATGACTGATTTATCCGCCGAAGGTAGATAGCCCAGATTGAAAATGGCTGCCTTGCATTCATCTACATACTGGTCTAAATTTTCGTGCCCAGTCAAAACTAATTGGGCATTGGTCAAGCCAGCTTGTTCTAGTTTTTCAGCCGTTGTGGTCAGGGCTTGTTCCTGAATATCAAAGGCCACAACTTTTCCTGCTCGCTGGGCTAAAAATAGCGTGTCATGGCCATTTCCCATGGTCGCATCGACCGCTAGGTCCTGGTCAGTTAAAATCTCGTCTAAAAAGGCATGGGCCATGTGTAAAGGTCTAAGCATTTTCACTCCTTAAGCTAATAATCTTACATAATATTCGGTCAAGGTGGCTTCGTCCACCTTTTTGCGTTGCTGCAACCACCAGCTGACCGTCTCCACAAAAGTGGTCACAACAAAATGTACCAGCAAATCCTCTGGAAGATTCCCCTTGTCCTGCATGTAGTCTTCAACCACTTTTGGAAAAATGTCGTGTTTCAGCTCCGCTTCCAGTTCTCTTAGAAAATAGGCATTGCGGGACAATAAAAGGCTGGCAACTCGGTCTTGATTGGTCCGAAAGTGTTTGAAAATATGGGCCAACAAGGTCTTCACATCCGCATCTTCACGACCTGTAAATAAGTGGTGAAAGAGGTCATGACAAAGTTCTTCCAAAAGAGCCTCTTTACTGGCATAGTGAGCATAGAAAGTGGAACGCCCCACATCTGCCAGGTCAATAACATCCTGCACGCGCATGTCATCATAACCTTTATCATTTAATAAGGTCAAAAAAGCCTGAAAAATAGCTCTTTTTGTTTTTGCAATTCGTCTATCCATTTTTCGTACATTTCAAACAATTTGTTCAGAAAAAGACAAACCGTTTCTCTTGTTTCTAGTTTTTCGGCTCATTACAGTACATAATAAACCTATAAACAGTATAACACAGAAAGGGAATCTCATGTCATCTTCTAAAAATACATTTATCGCTTTTCTCCTCAATCTCAGCTTTTCTATCATCGAGTTTATCTTTGGTTGGATCTTTGGTTCCAGTGCCATCTTAGCAGATGCTGTTCATGATTTGGGTGACGCCCTCGCCATCGGAAGCTCTGCCATCATGCAAACCTATGCCAACAAACCTGCTGACAAGAACTATCCTTTTGGCTACAAGAGATGGAATATTTTGGCCGCTCTATTGACTTCTAGTATTCTGATTATCGGCTCCAGCTTGATCCTTGTAGAAAACATTCCCAATCTTTTCCATCCCAACCCTGTCAATCAAGATGGGATGTTAGTCCTCGGCATTATCGCTATCATCATCAATTTACTCGCTTCCCGTATTGTAAAAAATGGCCATAGCCATAATGAATCCATTCTCAGCTTGCACTTTTTAGAGGATATTTTGGGATGGCTGGCGGTCATCCTTGTTTCCATCATTCTTCAATTCACTGATTGGTACTTTCTAGACCCACTCCTCTCACTCGGTATTGCTATCTTCATCCTCTCCAAAGCCCTGCCAAAAGCCTGGAATAGTGTCAAGATTCTACTTGAAACAAGTCCGCAAGAAGTAAATCTTGAAGAAGTGAAAGAAATTCTCCTTGCTCTTGAAAATGTTCACGAAATCACTCAACTGAATGTCTGGACCATGGATGGATATGACCATTGTGCGACAGTGACGGTCAAACTAACAAATCCTGCTGTAGCAGACAAGACCAAAGCAAAAATACGGAATTCTCTCATCACCTTTGGCATTGTCCAAAGCACCATCGAAATTTTGTAAAAAAATTTTTTAAAAATATCTCATTTTCCTCTCCCATTTGCGAATAAATAGGTATGAAGACAATTATCCTATTTTTCCTGGGAGCTTCTATCGGCTCCTTCCTGGGATTGGTCATCGACCGTTTCCCTGAACAGTCCATTATCGCCCCATCTAGTCACTGCAATGCCTGCAAACGACGGCTCAAGGCTTGGGATTTAGTTCCTATTATTTCTCAGCTTTCCACAAAATCTAAATGCCGTTACTGCAAGGCGAAAATTCCTTATTGGTATCTGGGACTGGAATTCTTAGCTGGTCTATTAGTCCTGCTCTGCCATTTTCATATCCTATCCATAGCTGAAACTATTCTTATCTTAGCCGGGTTGGTCTTGACCATTTACGACATCAAGCATCAGGAATATCCCTTCGCTGTCTGGCTACTTTTTACTTTTGTTGCCCTCATTCTCTCCCAGCTCAACTGGCTTTTCTGTGGCTTTTTGCTCCTGGCCTATCTGACTGAAAAATGGCAACTCAATATCGGTTCTGGCGATTTTCTCTATCTGGCAAGTCTGTCACTTTTGTTTGGCTTTACAGAAATTATCTGGATTATTCAACTTAGTTCCATTTTAGGACTGGCTATCTTTTTCATCTTTAAACCCAAATCCCTCCCCTATGTACCTTTTTTATTCCTTGCCAGCCTGATTATCAATATCACTCTCTAAATCGAGCCTAGCTCGATTTTTTTGGTATAATAGAAGGAATAAAGGAGAAAGCTATGACAGTTTTTACAGATGACAGTTTAACCCTGCATACCGATCTTTACCAGATCAATATGATGCAGGTCTATTTTAATCAAAAGATCCACAATAAACATGCCGTGTTTGAAGTCTATTTCCGTTCTCAGCCCTTTAAAAATGGCTATGCCGTCTTTGCTGGTTTGGAGCGTGTAGTAGAATACCTCAACACTCTTTCCTTCAGCCAGACAGATATTGACTATTTGACTGAATTAGGCTATCCCAAGGATTTCCTGGATTATTTGGCAAATCTAGAAATGAACTTGACCGTTCGTTCTGCCAAGGAAGGTGACCTGGTCTATGCCAACGAGCCTATCATGCAGATTGAAGGACCACTTGCCCAGTGCCAGTTGATTGAAACAGCTATTCTCAATATCGTCAACTACCAAACCCTGATTGCTACCAAGGCCCGTCGTATCAAGGCAGTGATAGAAGATGAAATGCTGATGGAATTTGGTACCCGTCGTGCCCAAGAAATGGATGCTGCCATTTGGGGCACCCGCGCAGCCTTTATCGGTGGTGCTTCTGCCACTTCCAATGTCCGAGCAGGTAAAATCTTCGGCATTCCTGTTGCTGGTACCCATGCCCATGCCCTAGTCCAAACCTACGGCGATGATTACAAGGCTTTCAAGGCCTACGCTGAAACCCATCACGACTGTGTTTTCTTGGTAGATACCTATGATACCCTTCGAATCGGTGTTCCTGCCGCCATAAAAGTTGCCAAGGAAATGGGCGATAAGATTAACTTCAAAGGAGTGCGGATTGATTCTGGTGATATGGCCTATATTTCCAAGAAGGTCCGTCAACAGTTGGATGAGGCTGGTTTCACTGAGGCAAAAATCTACGCGTCCAATGACCTGGATGAAAATACCATCCTCAACCTCAAAATGCAAAAGGCAAAAATTGATGTCTGGGGAGTGGGCACTAAGTTGATCACCGCCTATGACCAACCAGCCTTGGGGGCTGTCTATAAGATTGTATCCATCGAAGATGAAGACGGAAGCATGCGAGATACCATCAAACTGTCTTCAAACGTGGAAAAAGTATCGACACCTGGCAAAAAACAAGTCTGGCGCATCACCTCAAAAGAAAAGGGCAAGTCAGAAGGCGACTATATCACCTTTGCGGATACGGATGTCAGCCAAATGGACAGCATTTATATGTTCCATCCAACCTATACCTACATCAACAAGACCGTTGAAAACTTCGACGCCCGTCCCCTCCTTATTCCAATTTTTGAAGAGGGCAAGCAAGTCTATGAATTACCAAGTCTAGCGGAAATTCAAGCCTATGCCAACCAAGAATTTGACAAGCTCTGGGACGAATACAAACGTGTCCTCAACCCTCAACTCTATCCAGTTGACCTGGCCCAAGATGTCTGGGATAACAAGATGAACATCATCAATCGCATTCGCAAACAAAGCCAAGCCAAATCCATCTAAGAAAGGTAGCCAATGACCCTACAAGAAACCATTATCAAGGAACTAGGTGTCAAGCCAAGCATTGACCCAAATGAAGAAATCCGTCGCTCCATCGACTTTCTCAAAGACTATCTGAAAAAACATCCCTTTTTGAAAACCTACGTTTTAGGTATTTCGGGCGGTCAGGACTCAACCTTAGCAGGACGATTGGCCCAGCTGACCATGGAAGAAATGCGGGCGGAAACAGGTGACGACTCCTACCAATTTATCGCTATCCGTCTACCTTACGGTGTGCAGGCTGACGAGTCTGACGCCCAAGCAGCCCTCGCCTTTATCCAACCAGATGTCAGCCTAACCATCAACATCAAGGAATCTACAGATGCTATGGCAGCGGCTGTCAATGCAAATGGACTTTCTATGTCTGATTTTAATAAGGGAAATGCTAAAGCCCGCATGCGCATGATTGCCCAGTATGCAGTTGCCGGCGAACGCAAAGGGGCTGTGATTGGAACCGACCATGCCGCTGAAAATATCACTGGCTTCTTTACCAAGCACGGTGATGGCGGTGCAGATATCCTGCCCCTCTTCCGCCTTAACAAGCGTCAAGGTAAACAACTTCTAGCAGCCTTGGGAGCAGATGAAAAACTCTACCTCAAAGTCCCTACTGCAGACTTGGAAGAAGACAAACCAGGCCTTGCTGATGAAGTCGCTCTCGGTGTTACCTATAACCAAATCGACGACTATCTCGAAGGCAAGACCATCGCCCCTCAAGCCCAAACCATTATCGAAGGATGGTGGAATAAAACAGCCCACAAACGCCACTTACCAATCACGATTTTTGATGACTTTTGGAAATAAAATTGACCCCTGACCGTATTCAATCGTCAGGGGTTTTGTATAGTCTAAACAGAAAATTCCTCTCTGTAAGATAAGGAGAGGAAAGTACGAAACGGACTGGGTGGTAATGGACACTGACTAGGGGAGGCCATACCTCTATCTCCAGATATACGGAGATGCACGATAAATTGGTCCGTATTCTAAAAGGATTTATTTAAGATAAAATCCTTCACTCCTTGAAAGCGATAAGATTTATCTTAAATTACCTACAATTATACGTTATTATTTACAATAAGTCAATTGTTTTTTCTAAATTTTCAGAATACTCTGGATAATCACCAGAGATTACTTATCTAGTTTACAATCCATAATAGTATGAATAAAACAACGATAGAGGCCATAAGCCAAAACACCGCCTAAGGTATTTGTCCAGAGGTCATCCACTTCAAACACTCGCCCCGCATCAATGAGTAAGTCTAGCAAGAGTTGGGTACACTCGATAAACAGGCTCATAAAAAAACTATACCGTATAACTGCTTTAAGGCTCCGCCATTTTTCAAAAAGGAAAAGGAGAAGAAAAACCAGAGGGAAGAGTAGAAAAATATTGGTGAAGTTCTGCAAGAATATCCAGCCCAGATCTGCTAGGCTATCTACCTTATCACCGTTGACAATACTATTAAAGGGAGTGGGGAGTAGATAGAGTCGGCCAATCTGAATAATGCCTGGTGTGGAAAAGTCTTTGTATTGAGGGTACCAGGTCTGAGGAAGAAAACAGAGTAAAACAATAGCCAGAGCATAGGCCCCAGCTAAGCTTTTACAAATTTGTCTTCCTAGCTTGGTCAAGTCTCCATCTGCTTGGAAGAATGTTCTCATGCTCCAATACCTGCCTTGGCTTTGGCTGCTGCAATGCGAGCACGCGCCTTTTCGCGATCTTTCTTGAGCGTATTGGAACGCAACTGACCACATGCCGCATCAATATCTGTACCATGTTCCTGACGAACGACACAGTTGACCCCATTTTTCTTCAAAACATCAAAGAAAGCCAGGGTCCGCTCTCTAGTTGAACGGCTATACTGGTCATGCTCACTAACCGGGTTGTATGGAATAAGGTTGATATAAGACAATTTACGGATATTCTTGGTCAAATCAGCCAATTCTTGCGCCTGTTCAACCCCATCGTTGACCTCATTAAGCATGATATACTCAAAGGTCACACGGCGGTTGGTAACCTTGATATAGTCCTCGATTGCCTCGAACAAGACCTCGATTGGATAACGGCGGTTGATCCGCATGATGCTGGAACGAAGGTCGTTATTGGGCGCGTGGAGAGAAACTGCCAAGTTGACCTGAACACCTTCACGTGCAAAGTCACGAATTTTTGGTGCCAAACCAGAAGTCGAAACCGTAATGTGACGGGCCCCAATTGCCAAGCCCTTGTCGTCATTAACCACACGCAAGAAGGTCATGACATTGTCATAGTTGTCAAGCGGCTCACCGATACCCATGACAACGATATGGCTGACGCGCTCATTCTGATTACGCTCATCTAGGTATTTCTGCACCAACATAATCTGAGCCACAATTTCACCACTGGTCAAATCCCGTTGCTTAGGAATCAAACCAGAAGCACAGAAGGTACAACCAATATTGCAACCTACCTGAGTGGTTACACAGACTGACAGACCATAATGCTGGTGCATGAGAACTGTTTCAATCAGCATGCCATCTGGCAATTCAAATAGGTATTTGATAGTACCGTCCTTAGACTCCTGTACAATCCGTTGTTTGAGTGGGTTGACCACAAAGTTTTCTTCCAATTTTTCAATCAAAGACTTGGGCAAGTTGGTCATTTCCGCAAAGGACTGGACACGGGAACGATAGAGCCATTCCCAAATCTGTGTTGCACGGAATTTCTTTTCCCCATTTTCTAAAATCCAATCCACAAGATTGGCTTGACTAAAGGCATAAATTGATGGTTTCATGTTTCTCCCTACTTCTGACGGATAACAAAGCTACGCTTAGCCTCATTCATCTCTCGATTATTTTCTTTACGGTCACGCTTCTGACTACGCTCCGTCTGACTAGCCTTGGCACCCGCATTTTTCATAGTAAAATGACGCTGTTCCGGCTGCTTGTTCTGCTGCTTCCCTTTTTTCTGACGGTCATTGCGACTATTCTTACTTTCCTTTGGCGCAATCGGCTCCGTCCGCTGCTGATTTCTGTTGCGATTACGAGAACGACTCCGCTTACGACGAGGTCTGTCCTCCTCCTCAACAGGTAAGTCCTGCGGATTTGGATTGGCTAAGACGAAATAAGCACAACCAAAATTACAGAATTCCGTCAAATAATCATCCAAACGACTGATTTTAGAGTCAGACTTAACAGTCTTATCATCCTTATAAAAGCCCTTCAAACGCAGTTGCTCATTGCCCCAATCGCCGACAATATAGTCAAACTTGAGCATCAACTGTGAAAAACGCTGACCGAAAATAGTCTGGTCAAAAGCCTCTTTATAGTCTTCCACAAGGTCTAGTTCAATATTTTCAGATACAACCTTGTCCCCTACTCGAGCAAAACTAGGTCCAGGATACTTGTTGTAGTTATACATTTCTGGTGAAATATCTTTTTTCATGAATCCTCCAATCTTGTAAAATATTCATACAAATCAATTCTATCTAACCCTACTATTATATCACGATTTGAACTGAAATTCTTCTAGTTTAGGTTATCAAAGAAATTTCAGACAATTTTAATGAAATAGCAAAAAGGACGAATTACTCGCCCTTTGTTGTCTTCAAATAGTCAATGGCGTCCTGAGCCGTCTTGACAGGCACAACTTCAATGTCCAAACCTGCCTTTTCAGCAGCTTCTTTAGCCTCTTCATAGTTGGTTTTAGCTCTTGGATCCTCTTTCAAGATCTCCTCATCAACTGGATTGTTGGGAACAAAGAAGATACTTGCTCCAGCCTTGGCTGCAGATAATACCTTCTTATCTGCTCCACCAATATCACCAACACTACCATCCTGCTCAATGGTTCCAGTTCCTGCAATCACGCGCCCATCACGCAAGGTTGGATCAGCCAGTTGCGTATAGATAGCAAGGGTAAACATAAGACCAGCACTTGGGCCACCGATATTGCCAGTTTGGAATTCAATCGGCACTGAACTCTTCACTTCCGTATGGTCAACTAGAGTAATCCCGATCCCGTTTTTACCATTTGAAAGCTTGATAATTTGCCCATCCGCTGATTTTTCTTGTCCACCGCTGACATAACCAACGGTCACATCACTGCCCAATTCCAAACTGCTGACATATTTAATCAGGTCTGGTGAGGATTCAAAGGTTTTTCCATTGATGCTGACAACAGTGTCCGCAATATTGAGAATTTCCTTAAAAGTTGAATCTTCGGCCAAAGCTAGAACGTAAACCCCGAAGAAATCCATGCTGACCTCTTTACCAGCCAAGGTCAAACCTTGGTACTTGGCCATATTTTGCGAAGTCTCCATGTAGAACTGGGCAATGCGGAAGTATTCCTCGCTATCTGCCCCACCTGTCATCTCCTCTGCTGAACTAACACTTGTGTAAGGGTCAAACTGGGCCGCCAAGAGTTGCAGAGCTGTTGCCTGATGGACTGAAACGTAGGTAAAATTGTAAGAACCAGTTTCCTTGTCTTCTTGGTCATTGACCGTCAAAACCTGACGAATATCCGAAGCCCCTCCCGGCTTTTCCAGATAGTATGGCAGGGGTACAAAGACCGTAAACCAAATCAATAAAGTACCTAAGACAATGGAGCTAATCAGTAGTAATTTCTTATTTTTCTTCATTCTTTTTTATCTCCTCACTGACAACTTGGGGAACATAGGGACTAATATCTTGCTGATAATGAATCAATTCTCTGATTTGACTAGAAGATATATTCCGATACTCCGGTTTAGACATGAGATAAACCGTTTCAAGTTCCGGAGCTAGTTGGCGATTAAAATAGTCAAAATTAGCCTCATATTCAAGGTCAATTCCATTACGGAGACCTCGAACGATATGACTAACCCGTCGCTCACGGGCCACATCAACCACCAATTCCTGACCAGCTAAAAAGACCTCAATCTTCTCGTTTTCCTCAAAAACTTTTTGTAGAAGGGCTAGACGCTCCTGCCCTGTAAACAAACCTATTTTATTGGGATTGAAAAAAATACCCACATAAAGCTTATCAAACAGGCCACTTGCTCGCTTGATGATATCCAGATGCCCATTGGTAATGGGGTCAAAGGATCCTGTGAACATTCCTATCTTATCTGACATAGACTGTTACCTTACTAATTCCATAGATTTTTTCTTTCCAAATGCCCAGCTCTGCTATTTCCTCCGGAAGAGAAACTGCCTTATCTGTCTCGCAAACCACCATGACCTCTTGGGACAAAAGCTGGCGCTGACACAGCTCAGTAATATCTGCGACGATATCCTCAGCAGCATAGGGAGGGTCCAGAAAGACCAGGTCGAAGGATCCGCTCAAGTGAGCCAAAGCCTGCTTGGCTTCCATGGATAAAAGCTGAAACTTGCTGTCTTCCTTGGTCATACGGATATTATCGCGGATAATAGCTTGCGCTCTCCGATCACGCTCGACCAGAACTGCAGCCTCCATGCCGCGAGAAACAGCCTCGATAGACAAACCGCCACTTCCTGCATAGAGGTCCAAGACTCGACCACCCTCAAAATAAGGACCAATCATATTGAACATGGCTCCACGGACCTTGTCCGATGTGGGCCTAGTTGTCTTACCCTCTAAAGTTTTTAGCGGTCGTCCGCCATAAATTCCTGATACAATTCTCATAAAGAATATTATAACAAAAAAACGACTGGACAGCTCAATCAAACTAAAAAAAGGAGATTGCTCTCCTTTTATCTATGGATTATCTGTAGATGATGTTGCTGGCGTTTCACTTGCAACTGGACTTTCTGCGCTAGTTTCAGTAGCAGTTGACGCTTCCGTCACTGGTGTTTCCACAACTGGTGTTTCACTGACCTCGGACACAGGAGTTGTACTAGTTTCTGTTTGGCTAGCAGGTGGAGTGTAAGTCGTCGTAGCATTTGGGCTACTATAGGTATTTTGTGCCGGAGCTATGTAGGTATTGGTTTCTGCCTGATAAGTCGTTTCTTCCTGGTAGGCAGTTTCTTCTTGATAAACTTCCTCTTCAGATACCGTGCTTGTTGCTGTTACAACCTCTTCTGTCACTTCACTGCTAGTCGAACTTGCTGAGGAACCGTTCCTTTCAGCTTCTAATTTCTTAGCTGCCTCAGCCCTAATCAATTCAGCCTGTAATCTAGCTTTAGTCTGGGCATCCGTCAAATTATCTGCTGCAACCTTTACCTTATCAATTCTGGTCTGTAGCTCTTGCTTTTTAATAGCCGATTTCAATTTATCAACTGCAGCTTGAGCTGCTTCTAATTTCTCCTTGCTAGGATTTCCTTCAAGCGCAATCACAGCATTCTCTGCCGCCTTATAGGCAGGATCTTCGCTAACAAGTTCTTGTCTAGCTACCGAAGTTTCCGTTTTTGTCTGAGTTCCTTTATACCAGCTTGCAACTAAACTAATCAGCAAGACAAGTACCATAAAGGCAATAATACCCATTTCTGCTGGTGACAATTTTTCAAATTTTCTATTCATCATTCGTTCCTTATGCTATCTGGTAGGTCAAAAAGGTTTGCCTCCCCTACCACTCACTCTAGACCTGCTATTCTATTTAGCAGTCTTTACTTTTCCATTCCAGCCATTCAAACCGTAACTTAGAATGTAGATTTCATTAAAACCTTGTTTCTTCAAATGAAGGGCTGCTGGTGTCACTAATTGCCCACGATCATTTTCATACATCAAAACAGGCTTGTCCTTACGTAAAGCTGCTGTTGATTGGCGTAATTGCTGGTAGGGAATATTTCTGGCACCCAGAATATGCTTGCGACCGAACTCACTTGGATCTCGTAGGTCAATCAGCTGACCTCCATGAATTTTCTCTGCAAAGGCAGCATTGTCAATGACTGTCGCTGCTTGACGCAATCTCCAATAATTAAAGCCCATCCACGAACCTAAAATGACGACAAAAACAATAAATACCCACAAGGTTTCCACTACTTACTCTCCTTCAACTTCTGATACTCTAATTCCAAACGATGTTCCCGTCGCAAAACCAATTCGGCCTCCATGTAGTCCAATCTATCCAGAAGACCTGCCTGATAGACCCGATTGAGCTCTATCTGCATCATCTCAATGTCATACAAACGATTGCCCATATAGATGATTATACCAAAACGTTTTAGCAACTGTTGTACATCGTATAGTCGTTTCATATATAAAATTTTAGCAGAATATCCGAAGATTTTCAATACATAAACTCAATCGGTCTTGTCATTTTTTAAGCCAAAAAAGATTGGGTTCTAGCCCAATCTCATTCGTTATGCTATCCAGCCCTTTTCCTGTGCCACCTTAACAGCAGCGGTGCGGTTTTCGGCACCTAGCTTGGACAGGATAGAGGTCATGTAGTTTCGGACCGTCCCATCAGACAGATAAAGCTGGCTGGCGATCTCCTTATTGGACAAGCCATCTGCCACCAGCTTAAGTAGCTGACTTTCTTGGGCTGTCAAAGGACTGCGTTGGGTCAGGAGAATGTCCATCAATTCTGGTGAATATTCCTTTCGCCCCGCCAAGACCGTTTCAATAGTCCGCATGAGGTCTGCGATGGAACGTTCCTTGAGCACATAGGCATCCACATCTGCCTTGACTGCCCGCTCGAAATAGCCCGGTCGCTTGAAGGTGGTCATGATGACAACCTTGACAGGCAAGGCTTGCCCCCGCACCCATTCCAAGACATCTAGGCCCGTCTTTTCAGGCATTTCTATATCTAAGAGCACCACATCTACTGGCTCTTTTTCCAAAAGAGCAATGGCCTGACTGCCGTTTTCTGCCTGTAAAACAGCCTCAACCGCATCTTGAAAACCCAAGAGCTGACAGAGGGCATCCCGCAGCATTGCTTGATCTTCTGCGACTAAGATTCTCATTCTACCACCTCCTCAAACGGAATTCGGATGGACAGGCGGGTGGGCTTGGCCAGAGAAAGAAATTCCAAGCTACCTTTCACCGTCACCAACCTGTCCTTTATGGTATGCAATTCCTGACCAGTCAACTGGGCAAAGCCCACACCGTTGTCTTCGTAGTATACAACCAATTCTTGCTGGTCTTTTTCAAAAACCAAACGGCACTTGCTAGCCTGGCTGTGCTTGAGCAGGTTATTGCCCAACTCTCTCAGCACCATAGCCAGCTTGTTCTGGACGGGCAAGCTGAGCTGCTCTGCTATTTCTCCACCCAAAACGACCAAATCCACTCCTGCCAAGTCCAACATCTGCTGCAAAATCTGGAGTTCCTCTGCCACGGTGTGCTGCTTGAGGGACTGGACAATCTGGCGGACCTCCTGCATGGAGTCCTTAGCCAAGGTCTGAAGGTCTGCCACCTCCTTCTTGGCCTGGTCAATCTGATCGTGGTCTAACAAAGTCTGGACCAGCTCGGCCTTGACAGACAGCATGGCAAAGACATGACCCAGTGTGTCGTGCAAGTCCTGACCGATACGGTTGCGTTCATTCTCAGCCAGCAGGAGATTGATAGACGCATTCTGCTCCTGTAGGCGTTGCTGAAGGGCTTCCCGCTTGGTTTCAATCCAGCTGAAAATCAGCAAGGCCAAGCCGAAAAAGTGAATGACGAGGGCAAAGGCTCTCATCTCAAAAGGAACTGGACCAAATAAAGCCCAGAGGATAATAGCCAGCAACAAAATCCCGTAAGACACCGTCCGATAGGTCGGTCGGCTCTCTTTATAATACCAGCCCAGCATAGTGGACAGATTAAAGATAAAGAGGGAGAATTGCAAATTGCCCCAAAAACTCATGACGGCGATATAGCCAATCAGGAAAAACCAAGCCAGCAGGGAATAGAGCTTGTGGTCCGTGTAAAAGAGGGAGCAATAGACCAGGGCAAAGAGAATAGTCGCTAGGACAACTGCCGTCGGATTAGGACTATACTGGGCGTAATAAAAGGGAAAATAGAGAAAGACCATGCCCACGAAGAACATGAGTGGTACCTTTCTTTTTTCAAATATCATCTGTCACCTCACTGCTGCTCCGATTTTCTATTCAGAACTAGAGCATTTCCTAAGAAAATTATCGCATAGCCTAGGACAATTAGCAAGGATTTCCAGAGAAAATCTCCCTCTTGAGCATAGGTGGTCACCAGCTGGTTGACATGGTAGCTGGGCATGAGTTTACAAATCCGCTGCACCCAGTCTGGAAAGAGGGAAACAGGCATCCAAGAGCCACCCATGATAGCCAGAACAAAGTAGAGCAAGTTGGCCATCACCGACATGGTTTGTTCCGACTGGATTTGCACCA
Organism: Streptococcus sp. 29887; assembly: GCF_032595075.1. Classification (NCBI taxonomy): domain Bacteria; kingdom Bacillati; phylum Bacillota; class Bacilli; order Lactobacillales; family Streptococcaceae; genus Streptococcus; species Streptococcus iners. Next base: position 1,808,966 of record NZ_CP118735.1, read on the forward strand.
AAAGCAAGCCAATGGCTAGAAATACGATAGAGGTTACTAAAAGTAAGAGAGCCGAAATTACCCATTCTTGAGCTGTCATCTCTACACCCTTAACTAAGCCACCCACCGCAAAAACAATGGCGATGGAAGACACAAAGCAGAGCAAGACCCGCACCAGTTTGGACAGGTAATAGTGCCAGATTGGCAGGGGCGAATGCTGGATAAAGGTCAACCAGCTATTTTTTCTGTCCTCTGCCAGCATCGTGGGAAAGGTGAAAAGGGCAAAGCCCGACATGGAAAAACCTGTCATGGTCAGCATATAGGACTGGATAAAAGCCTTTTGTATGGCTGCATCATCAAACTGAACAGTTGATGAAAAGATTAGGAAAAAGATGACGGGCATGCCGATAGATAGGAGAAAAACTCCCAAACTTCTGGATAATTTTACCGCCTCTACTTGAACTAATGCTTTCATGATTCTTCCTCCCTTGTCTTGTCAAATAGGCTATTGAGCAGAGTCTTATTCTGCACTTCCAGGTCTGAAATCCGACAACCTGCCTCCTGCAAACTAGCCCAAACCTGCTCAATGGCTCGGGTCTTAAAGCTGACAGTATCTTGTTTGTAGCTAATCTCATTGATTTCAGCCAAGCTCTCCACCACCGCCGCAAAGGCAATCGGCAAAGTCACTTCTTTTTCTTGCTCCTCACTCCGCATGGCAAATGGCGTGGTATCTCTTAGTAACCTCCCCTGGTGCAAGACCAAAATCCGCTCCGCCGTATGCTCCACTTCCTCGATGTAGTGGCTGGTATAAAAAATAGTCACACCCTGAGCCTTAAGTTCATGGACAATCTCCCAAAAACGCTGACGGGTCGAAGTATCCATGCCCGCCGTCGGCTCGTCCAAGAAAAGCAACTTGGGCTTGCCAATCAGGCAGATGACGAAAGCCAAGAGCCGCTTCTGACCACCCGATAGCTTGCCGGCCAGTTGATTTTTTTGCTCTGGGGAAAAGCAGAGCAGGCTGTCGATTTCCACATCTGTCAGACTATCCTTGTAGATGGCTTGGAAAAAGCGGAGTAATTCCTTGACCTTCAAGTCCGTTGGAATAGCATTTTCTTGAGGTAAGACTGCTACCTTTTCCTTATTGGACTGAGCCTGTGGAGCCAGACCGTCCAACAAAACCTGCCCTTTCGTCGCCTTCCTATCACCCAACAAACAGGACATGAGTGTCGTTTTCCCGGCCCCGTTTGGACCGATTAAAGCCACACATTCCCCAGACTTGATTTCAAAGGAAATATTGGACAAAATCGTCCGTCCTTTGATGATTTTTTCTAGCGCTCGTACTTCTATCATCTTTCTACCTCCTACTTCTTGAACATCTTATAGTCTTTTAGTTTACTTTTAGTACTAGGCAACGAGCCGCAGGCATAACTCAATGCTTTCTTGTTTCTAGGCATTGACTTGAAACAGTCCCCCAGACTGTTTCAATCAGGCAAGGCGAGTTCAAACACTCCAGTGGAGTGTTTGAAATTGGAAATAAGGAAACAACGTTTCCTCGCTCGTCGAAGTAATAAAAGAAAAACTAAATGACGATACATACATATGTATATCTCGAAAATGAGGCCCCCACTAGAAGCCTTTGTCATTGACTTATGTGACAAATGTCATGTTTGATATTCTTCAATTCCAAACAAATCGCTTGCTTTTTAGGACATAATGACTTAGTATAGATATATCAACATGTTCTACATAGTAGAATGACTCGGTGGGTGACCACCCTTGACGCAAAGAAAAGAGGTTTCTTATGTCAGAAGATAAATTGAATGCAAAACTCGACCAGTTGACAGGTTCTGTCAAAGAAGGTTTGGGCAAATTAACAGGCGATAAAGGCCTTGAAGTCGAAGGACTTGTGGAAAAAGGTCTGGGTAAGGCTAAAGAATTAGTTGAAGATGCAAAAGATGGCATTGAAGGTGCTGTTGACGGCATCAAAAAGGCCTTCGATAAGGAATAAGCACAAGGCTATGGAAAAAGCCTTGCGTCACTGAACCACACCCCAAAAGGTAGATAGAGAAATCTAACTTCTGGGGTGTTATTTTTGTTCAGTCGAAATCTATTTCGCTCACTATTTAATCATGATATATTCGCTTCGAGGCATGATCACTTTCAACTTGCTGCACTCTTCATTTACATGGGTTTTCCACCCTATCTAAATTGCAAATTCATTCGACTATCGTCTATGCAGCAAAAAAGAGTCCTACTGGACCCTTCATCTATTTACAATTTCGGAGCTTGTCCTAGTTCTGCCTGCAACATCCAAATATGTTTTTCAATACTAGCCTTAGCCACATTGAAAATGTCGTTGGTTACGCTGTCGCCTTCTTCATCACTGACATCAAATCCCTTTTGGAAAAGAGCAGCCAGATAGCGGAACACCTCTACCACACGCGCCAATTGCTCTTCCATCGTTTTATTGTAGTCACCAGGAACTTCCTTAAGCTGACTATTTTCACTAAACTCATTAAGAGTAGAAAATGGTGCCCCACCTAAGGTGATTAAACGTTCACTCATCTCATCCAAATAGCCATCAATTTCTTCCATATATTCATCCATCTTTGGATGCCAAATCATAAAGCCACGACCACGCATATACCAATGAACTTGATGGAGGATAGAATGGGCCACTGATAAATCTGCTACTGCCTGATTCAAAACTGCCTTGGTATCAGCCAATGCTACTGATTGACGTGGGCTGAAGGAAGCAATTTCTGCTGGTGTTTGGAAATACTTTTGTTTCATAGTGTTCACCTTTTTATTTTTTATTTATAATAATTATAAATAAGTGCATCATAAAAATCAAGAAATAAACCTTATATTAGAAAAGTTCTAATTTTGTAACATATCTAAGAGAGTTACACCACATAAATGATATAATAAAAGAAAAAAGGAGTTCTATATGAAAAAAGTTGTCTTTGTTTGCTTAGGCAATATCTGCCGTAGCCCTATGGCTGAATTTGTCATGAAAGAGTTAACTGATAGCCTGCACATCGAAAGTCGTGCTACATCTTCTTGGGAACACGGCAATCCCATCTACCCAGGTACACAAAAGATTTTCAAGCAACACAATATTCCCTACGACCAAACCAAAACTTCTCAACAAATCTCGCAAACAGATTTTGAAGAATTTGATGTCATCATTGGAATGGATAGCAACAATGTCCGTGATTTACGAAAAATGGCCCCTGCCCATGCCCAAGATAAGATTTTCCAGTTCGCCGAAAAATCAGTCCCAGACCCTTGGTACACAGGTGATTTTGACGAAACCTATCGTCTAGTCAAACAGGGTTGTCAGGATTGGTTAGAAAAATTATAATATCTCCCGTGTAATATTTTTGTAATATTTGTAAGAAAATGGTAAACTATTTCTGACTGGATTGATACGCTTTTGTTTTATGCTAGAAAGAAGGGTTAAAAAAATCCAGTAGATTATTTCGAAAGGGTTTATCTATGAAAGAGTTAACAAACAAACGCTTAACATTGGAAGATGTTTCCCGTTTCTTCACACGTAGAAAAGTAGAAGTACTTTCTCTTCTACTGATTTTGATTTGTGCCTTATCTGTTTTTACAGGTCGGATTGGAAGCAAGCAGGCCTTGACCTTAGACAATGGTAAATTACAATACAATGGCTATGTGGTCGCTTCCAAAATGAATGGTCAGGGTCAACTGACTTTTGAAAATGGTGACAGCTACCAGGGACAATTCAAAAATGGCATTTTTCACGGTCAAGGAACCTATAAGTCTGCTAGTGGCTGGGTTTACACCGGAGAATTTAAAAATGGGTATGCCGATGGCAAAGGTAAATTAACAACCGAAGGACAGGCTATCTACGAAGGAAGATTTAAACAGGGGATTTATCAAAATGAAAATTAAATGGTTATCTACAATTCGTGTCATAGGCCTGGTCTTTGTTCTCCTCTACCATTTCTTCATCAAGATTTTTCCTGGTGGATTTGTTGGAGTGGATCTTTTCTTCACCCTATCTGGCTATCTAACGACAGCACTCTTGATTGATGAGTTTTCAAAGCATAAAAAAATTGATCTTATCTCCTTTTTCCGAAGAAGATTGTATCGGATCCTACCACCTTTGGTTTTGACCATTCTGTTGGTGCTACCTTTGGCCCTCCTTATTCGGAACGATTTCCTTGCCAACATCGGTGGTCAGGTCACTGCTGCTCTAGGCTTTATGACCAATTTCTTTGAAATCCTGTCTGGTGGTAGCTACGAAAATCAATTTACGCCACATCTATTTGTTCACACCTGGACACTGGCTATTGAAGTCCAATATTATATTATCTGGGCAGGTTTGGTTTGGCTTCTAGCTCGGATATCCAAAAGTGTTGGGCAACTGCGTGGAACGATTTTCTTAACCTCCCTCAGCCTATTTGTCCTCACTTTCCTTGGAATGTTTATATCCAGTTTCTTCGTGGACAACTTCTCATCTATCTATTATTCGACCTTTACCCATACCTTCCCCTTCTTTCTGGGTGCTATCCTAGCAACTATAGCAGGTATTGGTCATACAACCGCTGCCTTCCAGCAAACTATTCAGACACTTAGCTTACATAAGGTCCTCGGACTGTTTGTAGGTGGATTGGCAATCGAACTGATTCTACTGTTTACCTTACAATTTAGTTCCATTTGGACCTACCTGATTGGTTTCCTCTTATCTAGCCTGGCAACTGTTGCCATGATTTTCGCGGCGCGTATTCTTCATGAAAAAACAGAAAGCATTAAGGAACCTGGCTTCATTCAATTCTTAGCAGCAATTTCCTACGGTATCTATCTCTTCCATTGGCCACTATTGATTATCTTTACTCAACTAAGCAACGCCACTACTGCTGCTATCTTGTCTTTTATCTTCTCCGTCATTCTAGCAACTATTTCAACCTATCTCCTCGAACCCTTTGTCGCAGGAAGAGTTGGGAAATTGTTTGGGCTTGCAATTGACCTCAAACCCTATAAAAAATGGTTGGCTGGTAGTTTCGGCTTCCTCACTGTACTTAGTCTAGCAATCTGCCTCTTTGCACCACGACTTGGAAGCTTTGAGCAAGAGAATATGATTAGTAGCCTCTACCAAGCCCAGACCCAGCTGGCAACCACTCGTTCAGCCGCTGAAAACTCAAAGGTATCTAGCTTCGATATTCAAAAGGGTGTAACCATGTTTGGAGATTCTGTTACTGTTCGAGCAAGTACGGCACTTCAGGAAGCTATCCCAGGAATCCAAATAGATGGAACAGTCAGTCGAAATCTAACAGAGATTGAAAAATTGATTAAGCTCTACCAGCAGAACAATAGTTTGAAAGAAACGGTCATCGTCGCCCTGGGTACCAATACAAGCGATAATTACCAAGAGATTTTGGACAAATTAGTCAAGGATTTCCCTAAAGGGCGCCGCCTCATTTTCGTAACTCCATACGATGGTAACTTTAGTCCAAGTAATTCTATTTCTTACCAAACAGGTCAATATGAAAAAGAGCTGGCTGAGAAATACGATTATATTTCAATTGCAGATTGGTACCAAGCCTCTCTGGACAATCCACCCATTTGGTATAACTCCGACTTGGTTCATTTCAACATCGATAATAACGGTGCAGAAATCTTTGCCCAAACTATCAGTCAAGCTATCAAAGCTGTAGAAAATGGACCCATTAAAAACTAAAATAAAAAATTCTTCTGTAACTTTGGATTACAGGAGAATTTTTTATTGGTCGAGATAATCTAATACTCTAATCAATATCTTTGACTTTAAGGCACTATACAAAGCATGCTAGACTTTTCCTACACCACTTCACAGAATAAGCGACTATAGAGTAAAAAGAGGCTGAGCAAAAAGCCCAACCTCGCTTCTCAGGGTTCGTGTTAACATCTCAGCGCAGTGGTTGATTGGCAGATTTGTTCGTGTTTTACACTCCAAATCTGACCTAATCAACTGTGCGGGGGCGGGAAGACGAACTCTTTTTTTGACCAGTCGAGTTCTTTCCCGCTCCCCACAAAATACAACTATTTCTGTTTACTCTGAAAACGCCATTCAAAGCGTTTCTGGTCATAAAAAGGATACATGACCTGCAAGAGAGTAAGAGCTAAAAGCCAACCTCCAATAATATCCGTCGGATAATGGACACCGATATAGATACGAGAGATGGCAACTAACATGGCTAGAACGATTAAGCCAGCTTGTAGGACACGCTTAGCCAAGCCCTGCTTCATCCGTTGTTGGATAACAATCACTACTGCTCCTGCAATCATCATGGTTGAGGCAGTATGCCAGCTTGGGAATGAATAACCGATGGTATCGATGAGCCATTCGATGCTAGGTCGCGGGCGTTGGTAGACATATTTCAGGGCTGTTGATGCCACCCCCATTGCCGCAAAACTAGCAAGTAAGAAATAGGCTTCTATCTTCCACCTTTTATAATAATAGAAGATAGCAGACAAGATAAGGGTAATCGCTAAAATAATAACGGTATTCCCTATGACAGTAATAGAAGTCCAAAACTGGGTCGCTCCACTAGGAAGATTTCCGCGAATGGCGGATTGGATAGCTGAGTCAAAACCAGTTAAGCTACTTGGGTAAAACTTGGCTACATAGCCTAAAAATACAAAGGCCAGAGCAAAGAAAGACGCGTTTCGTAAATGGATTTGTTTATTTTTCATAGATATAGTTTACTTTAAAAAAGTTAAACTTTCTTTAAAATAGGTTGAGCTGCCTTGTAGCAAATATAGAAAATAATGGAAAGAACAATTCCTTGCAAGAGATTAAATGGCAAGACCATGAAAAGCAGGTAATTAGTCAAACCCAAGATTTCCTTGATATCAAAATTTGCAAAGGCCGCGTACAGTGGCACTGCATAGACATAGTTCAAGACAAGCATGGCAAGGGTTGAACCAAGTGTTGCTACGACTGCTGTTTTTAAATAATGTTTGACAGTCTGGTCATTCTTCCAGAAATAAGCCACTGCCAAGATAAAAACCGACATGGCTGCAATATTCATCGGCAGACCAATAACTGTTGATACTCCTTGGTTGTTTAAAAGCAACTTTAGCAAGGTCCTGATAAACAAAATGGCAAAACTAGACTTGATATCTAGTAATAGCAGACCAAATAAGATTGGTACCAATGAAAAATCCACTTCTAAGAAATTTGCCGTTGGAATCAAGGGAAATTTCAAATACATGAGTAGAAATGAAAGTGCTGAAAGAATGGCGATAATCGTCATTTTTCGTGTGTTTGTCATAAAGGTTCCTCCAATTTTGAAAATTGAAGAAGCTTGGAAGGCAGGTCAAAAGAACTGCACTTCGTCTTCTCCCATCCAGACTATACTGTCGGTTGTGGAATTGCACCACATCAGCTTTCGCTCGCAGACTGTACGTATCTTTCTTTCTATTTTATGGCTTCGTTAAGTCTGCTTGACATACCTTAGTATAGTCTGCATCTCCTTGCCTAGCCCTAAAATGAAACAAAAACACTTTTTTTGAGTGTTGCTTAAGATTTTTCTATCAGTCTAGGCGACAAGGCGAAGGCATAACTGAAGTTAGGCAAGCCTGGTCAACGACGAATGAGAGAAAAAGAAAAGCAAGAATCAAAAAAATCACTGCCGGTCGGGAATTACACCCTGCCCTGAAGACTATTTCATGATACCAAAAAAGCCCTGCAAGTGCAAGAGCTTAGTTCCAGTTAGTGATATTCTTTATTTTAGCTTATCCTCTTCATAGGTATGTACCAAATCCAAGCCTGCAAAATCCTGCTGGCGAAGAGCTTCATAGACAATCATGCAAACTGTATTGGATACATTAAGACTACGGACATGCTCATCATTCATGGGAATACGAATAGCTTTTTCAGGATGAATTCGCATAAATTCTTCCGGTAATCCCTTATCTTCACGACCAAAGAGGAAAAAGTGGATACCGTCCTGATAACTTTCTTCCGAATAAATTTTGTCCGCAAATTTTGACACCAAATGAACTCGACCATGCTCACTTGCATAGTCCATAAATTCTGTCAGATTTTCATAGAAACGAACATCTAGCTTATCCCAGTAGTCCAATCCCGCACGCTTCATCTTGCGATCATCAATCGGAAAGCCCATTGGCTTGATGATGTGGAGGGGGCTGTTGGTCGCAGCACAAGTTCGAGCGATATTCCCTGTATTCTGGGGAATTTGTGGCTCAAACAGAACAATGTGGTTTTTTGCGGTTTCTTCAGTGTACTGTAATTCTTCAATGTTCATACTTTATATTTCCTCAAACTAGGGCAGTGATTATTCGGACAAAAAAATAGCCACACTGCCCGGAGTCAAGCTCAGCAAACAGCATGGTGAATGATGATTCATTCACTTAACTCACAACAGGTTTGAGTTAAATCAATGAAATCGTGTTTCTATTGTAGCTTAAAAAAGGCTGAAAATCAAGTATTTTTGCCTTATTTTTTTCATAAAATGATATTTAAATGAGATAAAGAGCAGTAATGCTCATTTTTGAGTTGCAAAGCTGAGCAAAACGATATACTATTCTATATTTCCTTTTTGGTTATCATCGGTACCAGCTGAATCAGTCAATATCGTCAATAATAATTAGTAGGTATATTTTACTATGCAATTAAACAATCTGTCCAATCAGAACTTACGTTCAATTTTTCCAATTTCATTGTTTCCATACCTGTATTCATTACTTCCCCAAACTTTCCTTATAACGCTTGGACTTTTTACCATACCAGTCTTCTACTGAATAACCAAATTCTTTTCGATACTTTTCTTGATCTGCATTAAGTACATTCAAGGCAAGCAAAGTGGACAATATCCCTCTAAAGGTAAGCGTAAATACAATAACAATGAGAGGTGGAAAAATCGGCATTGCTGCAAGCAAAACGCTAGCCAGTATATTTTGAAAGCCATCATGTATAAGACTGGATAACGCACTAATTCCCCATAATACTAAAAGAACAGTTGATAATTGCTTTGATGTAATGTGAGAAGAAATAGGTAGGCTTTGAACGGTTTTTGAAACATAATGCCAGAAAATATAGACTAACGAAGCTACAAACATCAACCAATTTAGCACTCTAACCAATAAGAACGGGACAAAAAATTGGATTCCATAAAATATAGAATAATAAATGGGAATAACCATCATCAGTAGAATGATTTGATTTAGTAAGTAAGCTTTAATGATATTTCTATGCATCATTCTATAAGCAATACTATACAAAAACCAAGAAAACACGAAAAGCCAACCCCAGAACACGTTAGGAAGACCTATAAGATACTCTAGACCAGTGACTGATACTGAGTTGAGCTCTCCACTCAGACTAACAGATTTACCAAAAGTTGATACAAAGAAGCCACCAAATAGAAGAAAACCGATAAGAGCTGGAAAACCAAAAATTAAAACTAAAACATTCCATTTCCTACTTAACTCTTGAGCATCTTCAATAATATTTTTATATTTGTCTTCCATCATTCTCACCCAAACCAAGACGAAACTGTCTTGGTTCCTCCCTCAAAGAAGTTAGAAATACTATCTCCTACTGAATTAATTGATTCTATGTTCGTACTTGCAGATTTTCCTAATTAGCCAATGAGGGAGTGGGAAAGAACTCGACCATTCCTAGAAGAGTTCGTCAACAAGTCCTCATTTCCAGTTGTTGAGCTGAAACAGTCTATCCCTAGACTGTTTCACTCCCACCCCCGCACAGCTCCAACAGTCAGAGTAGTGACTGTTGGAGGTTGGAGATATAGCGAACAAAGTTCGCATCAGTCGTAGTGGTCAGATTTGGAGTGTAAAGCACGAACAAATCTGCCAATCAACCACTGCGCTGAGATGTTGACACTAACTTTGAGAAGCGGTGCTAGCCTTTTTACCCAGCCTCTTCAAATTTATAAACACTATCTGCAATACCTGCAGATACCTCAACCCAACGACTTTTCTCTTCTCTACTCATCCTCCATATCCTCCATTACAAATTTGAAGACACGAATAATTTCAATATCAGCTTCGTCATATAAGGAATACGTTAGTATATAGGAAAATGTTTTTTCATCATGCCTTGTTTTGCTTACTTCGATTTTAGCAACTGTTGGATCAGTTAATCCATAAGTTTCTATTAGTTTCTTTGTGTAGTCCGAAGGAGTCTTCTCTTGGTAACTCATATCCTTCATATAAGTATTGGGATGGTCCAGTACCTTCACTAGCTCTAGATTATTAAAATAGTCTTCTGAAAAATGGAATTCTTCAAACATCAGTTTTCTATCGGATAACACTTCACTAGTCGTATTTATTTTCAATTCTCCCCCTATATAAGACGTTGGATAGCCCTCCGTTTCAGAAACAGATAAATCATAACTCATTCCTTCAAACTGTCTATCTGAGTTGGCAGTCAAATCAGTCTGAAAGCCCTTGGCATCCTCCATACCATATATAGTCAAACTGTCTTCAATCGAAAGAATATCAAAATTCTCTATAGATTGCTGGTCCAACACCTCGTACATCGGTGCCAACTCTGTTCTAATCTTTACTTCTTTACTACAACCTGTCAATCCCATTATCGTAACAACTCCTAAAATGCACATCATTAGTTTTTTTATTCGATTCATTACTCCGCCACCTGCTTACTAATTTTTACTTTTTGATAGTCTTGGTCATGATATAAATACACTTCATCTACTTTCAAAGTCTCCTCACGACTTGTCATTTTATCTTGTACAATACTTTGATCATATAGTCTTTGAGCAACGATTGCCGTCACCAGATTCTCTTTAATATACTTAATAGATAAATCTGTCTTGAGTAACGATGATTTTCGTGCACCAATTTATAAACACTGTCTGCAAGATCGGCAGATACCTCAACCCGACGATTAATATCAACCTTACTCATCTGCTTTATCCTCCATAACAAAGGAGAAGAAACAATTTATCTTGACATCAGACCTATCATACAATGAATAGAATAATATATAGGAAAATGTTTTTTCATCATGCCTTCTTTTGCTTACTTCGATTTTAGCAACTGTTGGATCAGTTAATCCATAAGTTTCTATTAGTTTCTTTGTGTATTCCGAAGGAGTCTTCTCTTGGTAACTCATATCCTTCATATAAGTATTGGGATGGTCCAGTACCTTCACTAGCTCTAGATTATTAAAATAGTCTTCTGAAAAATGAAATTCTTCAAACATCAGTTTTCTATCGGATAACACTTCACTAGTCGTATTTATTTTCAATTCTCCCCCTATATAAGACGTTGGATAGCCCTCCGTTTCAGAAACAGATAAATCATAACTCATTCCTTCAAACTGTCTATCTGAGTTGACAGTCAAATCAGTCTGAAAGCCCTTGGCATCCTCCATACCATATATAGTCAAACTGTCTTCAATCGAAAGAATATCAAAATTCTCTATAGATTGCTGGTCCAACACCTCATACATCGGTGCCAACTCTGTTCTAATCTTTACTTCTTTACTACAACCTGTCAATCCCATTATCGTAACAACTCCTAAAATGCACATCATTAGTTTTTTTATTCGATTCATTACTCCGCCACCTGCTTACTAATTTTTACTTTTTGATAGTCTTGGTCATGATATAGATACACTTCATCTACTTTCAAAGTCTCCTCACGACTTGTCATTTTATGTTGTACAATACTTTGATCATATAGTCTTTGAGCAACGATTGCCATTACCATTCCCTCCCCCTCTTCAAAAGAGGCGTTCCATACTGTTTTTTAATGTTTACCCATCTTATCAGTTCATCATACTTGTCTATTATACCAAAAATCCAGACAAGGTGATCTTGTCTGGGTTTACAAGTTAATAACTTAAGCATCAAAAAAATTATGCAACTTGGGATTTTGAAATACATTGCTTAGCCATAAACCCAAAGTAAATTAAGACGATCTAAACAAAACCTACTTTCCCAAACTTTCCTTATATCGCTTAGACTTTTTACCATACCAGTCTTCAATGCTATATCCTGAGAGAATACGATAGTCTTCCATATATTTACTGATATAATAGCCTTTTATCTGACTTGCACCAAGTGCAATAACAAAATATAAACCAACCAATCCAATAATAGGAAACGAAAGAATGCTAACCGTTCTTATTAAATCATTTCTATACAAATTTTCTCCGCCGGAAAAAAATATCCTATACAGAAAAACTGGAGTAAGAACGAGCCAACCAAATTTTCTAGAATGAGCAACAAAAAGCTCCACATATCTTTCTAGTGGGTTACTGAAATCTACATTACCATACAAACTATTGTACGAAGTCTTACTAAACCATTGATATCTCTCAAGAAGAGCAATCATGAAAACCACCGAATAGATGAATATTGACAAGAACTCACCAAGTATCATTGTAGAAAAAATAACTAGTAATATTTCTATTTGGCAATAGAATAGAAATGTAAGCAAAAACATATACTTATTAAAATAATAGTAAGACAAGACTTGTTTTTGATGGATTTTTTCAAGGAAATGAAATACAAAAATGTAACAAGTAGCCCTAGAAAGAAGGGAATACTTACTAATACCTCCGTACTTTTAAATAGAGTTAATATGATTTATGAATCAATATATCTACCTATAAATGTTATTAAATACATGAAGAGATTAACAGTCAAAAATCCCAAGATTTTCTTTTCATAACTGTTTTTCTCAATGTCCTCCATTGAAGTCTGAATGTACTGATCCGTTACCAACCCCATACTCTCTTCTAAAGAGGCATTCCATGTTGGTTCTTTATGGGCAGGTTGCCCTACTTTTCACAATTTCTCTTTAAACTAAATTTCTCTGACACAGGGTCCAAGCCCCCATCTACAAAGGGATGACAGCGACCAATACGAGCCAGGCCCATCAAAAAGCCTTTGAGTCCATGTTTCTGCAAGGCTTCAATCATATAAGTAGAACAAGTCGGCTGATAGCGACAGGAAGGTGGAAAGAGGGGAGAAATATATTTCTGGTAAAACCTGACTAAGCCTATAAGGAGCTTGGTCATTTTTTCTTCACCGACTTAGTGACTGCTAAAGTATGCAGTTTACTGATGTCTTTCTTATTAAGCTTGCGGTATTCACCTGGACGCAAACCAGTCAGGTCCAAATTCCCAAAGCGGGTACGAGAAAGTTTGTCCACCTGCAGACCAACGGCTTCAAACATCTTCTTAACCTGATGATTACGCCCTTCGTGAATGGTCAACTCGACCACAGAACGATTTTTAACAGGATCTACCTTGATAATTTCGTAAACGGCAGGCTTGGTTTTCTTACCATCAATGACAACACCACGGGTCAAGGGACGGAGTACTTCCTTATTGGCAATACCCTTGACACGCGCCAAGTACACCTTATCAATCTCATTTCGAGGGTGAATCATCTCATCCGTAAAATCACCGTCATTGGTCAAAATCAGGACACCTGAAGTATCCCAGTCCAATCGACCAACAGGATAAATCCGTTCTTTGACGGTCGGCAACAAGTCTACAACGGTCTTTCTTCCCTTGTCATCTGACACACTAGAAATGACACCACTTGGTTTATTGAGGAGGTAGTAAACCTTCTCTTCATTGTAAATTGGCTGCCCTTCAACTTCTACAATATCTCCAGACTTAATAGTCGTTGCCAATTCGCGAACAACTTGACCATTGACGGTAACACGACCTTGCTTAATCAATTCTTCTGCCTTACGACGACTGGCTACACCAGCGTGGGCAATGTATTTGTTAATTCTCATTTTCTAACTCATTTCTTTCTAGGAATAGCTCGGTTTCTTGCTCCACCAAGTCAAGTTCTGATACATCAGGCAATTCTTCTAGACTGTTAATCCCCATGTAATCCAGGAAATAATCCGTTGTGACATAAAGATTAGGCCTGCCAAGTACCTCTTTCTTCCCATTCTCACGAATGAGGTCAAAAGCCTGCAATTTACTGATGGCGCCGCTAGAATTAACTCCGCGAATATCATCGACTTCAATCCGTGTAATTGGTTGCTTGTAGGCTACGATTGACAAGGTTTCTAAAAGGGCTCGTGACATGGTCTGATTGATTGGTGTTTTGGCATAGATACGCAGAAGGTCGGCATACTCTTTCTTCGTGACCAACTTGTAGCGGTTGGAAGATTCTAAGAGAGCGAGGCCTGATGCCTTGTCGGCCATGTATTTTTCACTGAGTTTTTCTAATTGCTGGCTGACAGCTGTGGGCTGCAATTCCAGCATCTCTGCCAAATTGCGTAAGCTCAAGCCATCCTCACCTGCTACAAAGAGCAGGACTTCGATTTCAGCTAAGCGATTCATGTTCACTCCTTACTAGATAAATGTCTCCAAAGGTTTCTGCCTGTTCCAGAACAATTTCATGAACCTTGACCAATTCCAAGGTTGCCAGAAAAATGGTAATGACCTCATTGATGTCCTGGCTCTCCTTAAAGAGCTGGCCCAGTTCAATCCGTGAACTCGTTTGAAAACGACTGCGGACAAAGTTCATCATGTCTTCGATTTTATACTCATCACGGGCAATGGTCGCATGGGACTGACGGAGACTGGCCTGTTTTTCAGCCATGACCTTAGAAAAGGCTAGGAAAATATCAATGACTGTCTTGTCTTTGGCTAGTTGAACATCTTCATAAATCAAGTCCAGCTTGGGTTTTGAAAAATAGTTGGCCCGTTCATAATGTTGCTCCCCTAATTTCTCACTGAGAAGTTTGAACTTGCGGTATTCTTCCAACTGGTCCAAGAGGTCCATTTCTGGGTCATCTTCAGGGTCTGTCTGTTCAACAACTTTTGGTAAGAGCCTTCGGCTTTTGATGACCATCAACTGACTGGCCATGACCATATACTCTCCTGCCACCTCCAAACGCATGGCCTGTAAGGTGGCAATGTAGGCTAGGTATTGCTCAATGACCTCTGTAATTGGAACCTCGTAAATATCTACTTGATACTTGGACACCAGGTGAAGCAAGAGATCCAGAGGTCCTTCAAAATCTTTTAATTTTATATCCATTATCTAAATTTTTCCAAACTCATGCTTGTTTTTAGTCCCAACTGCTTGGCGATTTGGTCCAAGGATTTGCCCTCATCTATCTGGCTCAGAATGTACTGTTCTCGTAATTTTTGGGCTGTCCAATCAGGCTTGCCGATGGACTGGACAAATTCCGTCAGACGATTGAAAAACCACTGACGAGAATAGGTCTGCCCTTTTTTGTCAAAGACATACATCCCAGTCAAATGCCCTTCCAAATAAACAAGTAATTCCTTGGGCAAGGTGAGGACGCGCTTAGTCGCCCCTTTCTCAACTGTTAGGACTTGAAAATCCAGATTGACCTGCTGGCTAGTCAGCTCTGCTATTTCGCTAGGTATCAAGCCCAAATATGCTATCAAAAGTGCAATGAGCTGCCCTTCAAGCCAAGGACTATCTTGAAAGAGGAGAGAAAGATCCTCACGCTCCAGCTTTTTTTTGACACTGGCTGGACCTGTCAGAGCCTGTAGCTTGTAAAACCTGTCCAAGCGACCTCTTTCATAGAGAAAGTAGAGAAATTGATTGACCGTTGAGAGTTTTCTCTTCTGAGCAGCAGGTTTCAAGTCTAGAAGGGACTGCTGATAGACCAAAAGTGACTGCTGGTTGATGTCCCCCTTGGTCAGCTCCACAAATTGCTGCAGGTCATAGGTATAGGATTTTTGGCTATTGACACTGACCTTTTTGCTCTGGATAAACGCTTCTATGGCCTGCTTCATTTCTTACCTTCTTTTGATGCCAAGGGGAAATTATGCAGGAGAGCATTGATGGCTTTGAGAATGGATTTGCGGGTAATAATGCCTAGAAATTCCCTGTTTTCCCCCAGAACCGGTAGGAAGGATTGGTCGACTAGCTTGCGCATGACTTCTGTCAAGTCATAATCCAAACCAACAGTCTCCTCGTCTGTCTTAGCAATCAAGGAAATATCTCTATTCAATTCATCATCTGATAACTCATGCTCAGCCTGGTACTTGATAATCTCCGTCAAGCCAATGGTGCCGAAGAAACGACCGTCTTCTGTCACCACGGGCACACGGGAATAGGTCATGTGACTGAGCAACAGCTTGGCATGGTCAATATTGTGGGTATCAATGATAACAGCCAATTTATCTGCTGGTGTCAAGAAAGTTTCTTCTTGGTCCAGTAAAAACGCTTCAAATTCTCGTGCAATCATCGTGAAATATCCTTTGTCAATGCTGGAAATAGTTGATGGTGGCGGTTATAGTAGTCCACATGGAAGTGATCATCATAGATGGTCACAAGGGCATAGAGGCATTCTCTGACCAAACCACGAGGTTGGCTGACGGAACCAGGATTGAGGAAGAGGGTCTTGCCACGCACTTCCGCATCAGGTACATGCAAATGCCCATACAAACAAATATCCGCATCCACTTCCTGTGCCCAATAATCCAAGCGTTGCCAGCCATAGTTAATGCCATAGAGGTGTCCATGGGTTTGGGCAATGGTCACATCACCCAATTGAGTAATGAGCTGGTCTGGATAACCGCCAAAATAGTCGCAGTTGCCATTAACCACTTGAATGCCGTCCCAAAGACTATCTTGACTATCCAGCTCCGAATCCCCATTGTGAAAGATAGCATCGACCTTGCCAAGATAGTGGTTTTTAATCTCTTCTACAATCTGTCTGTCCCCATGAGAATCACTCATGACTAGGATTGTTTTGCTTGCTCCTGCCATACTGGAAATGCCTCCACTAATTTTTCTAGTGCTTGTGCACGATGGGAAATCTGATTTTTTTCTTCTAAGGTCAACTCTGCTGAGGTCTTGCCTGTTTCACCGACGAGGAAGAGCGGGTCATATCCAAATCCGTTTTCCCCACGGAGTTCCATACCGATAAAACCTTCCCAGTCCGCTTCGACCACCAAACTATCACGATTTGGAGCCGCCATGACTAGGGTGCAATGGAACTGAGCAGAACGATTTTTCAAGTCGAAAACCATAGCTAACTCATGCAAGAGTTTGGCATTATTGAGCTCATCTGTGGCGTCTGGTCCTGAAAAACGAGCAGACCAGACACCTGGCAGACCGCCAAGTGCATCAACCTTCAAGCCTGAATCATCAGCCAAAACCATCTTCCCTGTCAGCTCTGCTATGGTTTCAGCCTTGAGCCGTGCATTTTCTTCAAAAGTCATACCTGTTTCTGCTACATCTGGCAGGTCAGGATAGTTGTTGAGGTTCTCAACTTGGTAACCAAACCGCTCAAAAAACTTACGGAATTCCTTGGTCTTACCTTCATTTTTAGTGGCAATCAAGATGGTATCTCCCACGCTTGCCAACCCCTTGTCTTGACCGAAGAAATCAGACATAGCCACACCATCTTTTGTCAGATGAACCAAGAGAAGCTTGTCATTCTCTGTTACCAGAATAGCCCCTTGGTGTTGGAGGGCCTTGAACTGTCTATTGTTTAACTCATTCAAAACATCACAGGCAAACTGGAAGAGGGCAAAGTCAGACTGAAGTTTAATCACCTCAATATTGACACACTGGTTAAAAGTCTCATCTTCATAGTTGCCAGCAATGAGTTTGTCAAACAATTGACCAATCTGGTAAATTTCTTGTTCTCTGCCAGTTTCACCAAATGAACCAAATAGGTTGGCAAAGCTAGCCTTTCCAATAAACCAGTTATGCTCATCTCTGTATTCGTATATCTTGTCTGTCATAGTTCTACATGCTCCACATGAATATCAATGCCCATCCAGCTTTCAGCAATTTCTTTAAAAGCTGCTGGGCTAGCTGTTGTGTAAAAACGGTGCTGAACATCCTTTTCGGTACGACTTCGGTTGATTTCGAAATAATTCAACAAAACCGAAATATCCCGTGCGCACTCTGCCCCACTGTCAATCAACTTGACATCCTTGCCCATGGCATTTTGAATGATGGGACGGAGAAGTGGATAGTGGGTACAGCCCAAAACCAGCGTATCTACCTGACCGACCAAGGGACGCAGACTATCGTAGACAACTTTCTTTGCCAAACTAGATTGATGTCCATTGGACTCTACCAAAGGGACAAACTTGGGACAAGCCAAGCTTTCTACCTGTATCCCAGGAGAGAGAGCCTGTATCTTTTGTCTGTAAATATCCGATTGGATGGTCATAGCGGTTCCTAAAACCCCAATCTTCCCATTCCTTGTCGCCTTGATGGCTGCGGAGGCACCTGGCAAGATAACACCCAAAACGGGAATATCTAGAGATTCCTTGATTTCGTCCAAGACAATTGCTGTAGCTGTATTACAGGCAAGGACAATCATTTTGACATTTTTTGTCAATAAGAAACGCACCAATTCCCAAGTATATTCTCTGATTTGTTCAGCTGGTCTAGGACCGTAAGGAGCTCGTGCAGAATCTCCGATATAAACGATTTCTTCATGGGGTAATTGACGCATGAGTTCACGCACAACCGTCAAACCACCCACACCTGAATCTAAAAATCCTATAGGTCTATTATCCATACTGCTCAGAATAGCCAGAAGTCTGACTAACCTTTCTTTCTTACTCAAAAAAAGGGAATGGGAAAGAATATCCCAGTCCCATGTCGCTTATTTTTTCTTGCTTGCTGCTTTTTGCTGGCTCTTGATTTGGCGAAGTACTTGTTGTACTTTTGCTTCGCTTGGCTTTTGACCCATTTGGCTCATCATCAAGCGCAAGGCATTTTCATCCAAAACTGGCTTGTCAGCAATGTAGTTTTCCACTTGTTTGCGTGACAAGTAAATCCCCAAGGCTACACCACCTGCAAGTGCCACAAGCACCAAAACAATTACTAAACCGATACCTAATTGCATATCAATCTCCTGATTTTCTAAAAAATAATTCATCTGGTATTGCATCGCGCAATCTCATACTGACACTATTATACCAAATTCCCCAAGCTTTTCCAAGACTTACCTGTCAAATTCAAAACCGTAAATGGTTGCGAAATAATCCTCAGGAGTTTCAGCACGGCGAATCATACGAGCTGTGCCATCTTCCTGCAAAAGAATTTCAGAAGAACGCAAACGACCGTTGTAATTGTAACCCATGGAGAAGCCGTGAGCCCCACTATCATGGATGACCAAGGTATCTCCTACTTCTGCCCGTGGCAATTCCCGATTAACCGCAAACTTGTCGTTGTTTTCACATAAAGAGCCTGCTACATCCACGACTTCAATCGGAGCGTCTGGTCGAGTGATGTTAGTGATATGGTGATAAGCGCCGTAGAAAGCTGGGCGCATGAGGTTGGCAGCTGAGGCATCTACACCTACATAGGTCCGATAGGTTTCCTTACGATGAAGCACCTTGGTAATCAAGTGACCATGCGGCGCCAACATAAAGCGACCCAATTCCGTAAAAATTTTGACCTGTCCCATACCAGCTGGCGTGAGAATTTCCTCATAGGCCTTACGAACTCCCTCACCAATGACAGCGATGTCGTTTGGCTCTTGGTCTAGGCGATAGTTGACACCAATACCACCTGATAGGTTGATGAAGTCCAAGGTCACACCTGTTTCCTCACGAATTTCCAAGGCCAATTCAAAGAGTTGACGAGCTAGGACAGGGTAGTAATCATTGGTAACAGTATTTGAAGCCAGAAAGGCATGGATACCAAATTCCTTGACACCAAGTTCTTTTAACTCCTTGTAGCCCTTCATCAGCTGGTCCTTGGTCATGCCAAACTTAGACTCTTCAGGATGGTCCATAATATCCGTTCCCAGTGAGAATACTCCACCTGGATTGTAACGGAGGCAGACGGTTTCTGGAATTCCGGCTACATTTTTCAAAAACTCAATGTGTTCGTAGGCATCCAAATTGATTGTTGCACCAACTTTACGAGCATAGACAAATTCTTGGGCTTGCGTATCATTTGATGTGAACATGATGTCCTTGAAGCCCATTTTTTCACTCATGAGCACCTCTACATCTGTCGCACAGTCCACTCCACAGCCTTCTTCTTGCAAGATTTTCAAAATGGCTGGTGTCGGTGTCGCTTTGACTGCAAAATATTCCTTAAAACCCTTATTCCACGCAAAAGCTGCATTTAAAGCACGAGCCTTATCACGAATGCCTTTTTCATCATACAAATGAAAGGGAGTGGGAAATTGCTCCGTAATGGTTTCTAGAACTTCTTTACTAACAAATGGTGTCTTGGTCATCTCTCTACCTCATCAAATATTTTTCCTATTATACCACAGAACATCCTTTTCAGAAAATGAAAAACCCACTCCTAAGAGTGGGCAATGACTAATCTCTATTCATCATTCCAAAAATGCGAAGCAAGTTGAGGAAGAGGTTAACAAAGTCAAGGTAGAGTTGAAGAGCCATAGACACTACCCAACCATTCTGGACATTGCCACCTGTTTGCTCAAAGACATTTCGGATACGTTGGTTGTCATAAGCAATCAAACCTGAGAAAACAAGGACTGACACGATAGACATGGCAAAGCTGATACCTGAACTACGAAGGAAGATGTTGATGACACTGGCAATCATAATTCCCCAGAGGG
Organism: Streptococcus sp. 29887; assembly: GCF_032595075.1. NCBI lineage: Bacteria > Bacillati > Bacillota > Bacilli > Lactobacillales > Streptococcaceae > Streptococcus > Streptococcus iners. The sequence continues at coordinate 1,829,501 of NZ_CP118735.1, forward strand.
CAGCACGCAAGGCTTGGGCCATACCTGAAAGGTTTTTCTTAGTCGTCATACCAATCACTGCCATAATGGCAAACATCAGAGCAGCAGATAGGAAGGCCAAGGCAACTGTTTCAGTCGTATAGAACATCAAGACCATACTGATGGTCAAGCCGTTTGTTACCGAGTAGGCCAAGAACATTGGTAGGGCCATTGGACTATTTTTAGCAGCCATGGTAGAAGCAGCAACCACCAAGGCAATTTGTCCCAACATGACCAACATCATAACAATAGAACCAGCACTAAGCAAGGCATAAAGAAACTGCTGGAAAACAGTAACTGCTAGGAAGGAGACAAGGGCTGACAAGCCAATTCCCATAGCAACTACAGCATAAATCTTCCCAAAGAAACGGTTAAGAGCGGTGTTATCCACCTGATTGATGATAAATGAATCGTTGTTCATATAGTTCTCCTTTTATATCCTACTCAAAGCGCAGGACCTTTCGATTTTTCCATTTGTATTGCAGGGGCAGGGTAAACTCACGAACTGCCCAATATTTATCTACACAGGTCACAATCCATGATTCCTTGTAACGGGGCGGAGCCAAGGTTGCACCAAACATATGCTTGACAATAATATCTTCTTCTACCTTATTAAGCTTGGTTAATTTTTCTGCATTGCGCTTGGCAATCCGCGGATGGACCCAGGCATGACTTTTGTTAAATTTTGTTTCACGCCAGTCATAGAAGAAGAGATCATGTAGGAGGCCACCTCTGGCAGTCGACTTGGCATCCCATCCAAATTTTTTAGCAATTTTATAGCTGGTGTAGGAAACATTGATCGAATGTTCCAAGCGAGTCGAATGATAGTGGTGGGGAATGTCCGCCAACTTCTGCACCTTTTTAGTGTCAATCAAGTGACCGACATAAGCCATATATTCTTTATCTTTTTTATAAGCACCCATAGATGTAAACCTCGTTTTGTTATTATAACACAGTTTATGCTTCTTGGCTTAAATAAAGCTAAAGACTAAAATTCCTGCTGCAATGGCAACATTCAAACTCTCCGCCTGGCCAGGCATGGTGATGTGAACCAGCTGATCGGCTTCCTCAGCCACAAAATCCGAAATCCCCTGACCTTCATTTCCCATCACAAGTGCAAAGCTAGCCCCTGGTGCTACCTGCCTATAATCTACAGACTGACTAGATAGGGTCGTTGCCAAAATCTCCACCTGATTATTTTTTAGAGTGGAGAGAATATCACCGATGGGCAGGCGATAGATGGGCAGATGAAAATGACTTCCCTGCATAGAACGAAGGACCTTCATATTGTAAATATCGGCTGACTTATCTGTCAAAAATACGCCATCAAAACCAGCCGCATCAGCCGTACGTATGATGGTGCCAACATTCCCTGGGTCCTGAACATCTTCCAAGACTAGAAACCTACCATCCAGTCGCTCAGGCAAATCCTGACTAGGTAGAGCAAGTTGGGCAAGAACCCCTTGCGGTGACTTAGAATCAGTCAAATCTTGCATGATTTCTGGGCTGACTACTGTCACTTGCTCCATATGAGCAACCCTGTCCACATACTCTTCCACCACCAAAATATGTTGAATAGTCGCTCCAGCCTTGACTGCTTCTTCTAATAAATGCCATCCCTCAATTAAGTAGGAAGACCTACGGTATTTTTTCTGTTGTAATTTCTTAATTTGTTTGACCAGATTATTGGATTTCGAACGGATAATTTCCATAGTTTCCTCATTTTCTTTCTTACCCAACAATGATATAATAAAGTAAAGTTCTTGTCAAAAGGAGAAACTTATGAGAAAGGTTAAAATGATTGCATCTGGTCGGGTGCAAGGAGTTGGTTTTCGTTGGGCTGTCCAATTTTTAGCAGTGGAAATTGGTGATATTTACGGCAGGGTCTGGAACAATGATGATGGAACAGTGACCATCTTGGCTCAGTCCGAAAACGCTGAGAAGCTCAGCCATTTTATCCATGAAATCCGAAAAGGCCCCTCTCGCATGGCAAAGATTAGCTATCTTGATGTGACACTTGCTAACTTTGACGACTACCATGATTTTCAGGTCAGTCATAGATAAAACTTGAAAATTGACCATAAAAACAGTAAAATAGAATGTATCATGTAAAAAGGAATGTAGCAATTTGAAAAAGAATAAACGTCTACTCTTAGCCAGCATGGCTCTTGCCAGTCTTGTATTTTTGGCTGGATGTGTCAAAACTGATAAAAAAGGTGTTCCAACCGGTGAAGGCTGGGTTTATAACTATCTGGTAGAACCAATGGGAAACCTGATTACCTTCTTTGCTGAAAACCAAGGACTTGGTTTTGGTCTTGCCATTATCGTGGTAACCCTCATCGTTCGCTTCGTGATTATGCCACTCGGTATCTATCAGTCTTGGAAAGCAACCTACCAATCGGAAAAGATGAACTACCTCAAGCCAATCTTGGGTCCTATCCAAGAGCGCATGAAAAATGCAAGCTCTCAAGAGGAACAATTGGCTGCGCAACAAGAATTCTTTGCGGCTCAAAAGCAGTATGGAGTAAGTGTATTTGGCGGTATGGGCTGTCTTCCACTCCTTATCCAAATGCCTTTCTTCACGGCTCTCTTCTATGCAGCCCGTCACACACCAGGTATCTCTGAAGCCTCATTCTTAGGCATTCCTCTTGGTCAGCCAAGTATGATTCTGACTGCTGTAGCAGGTATTCTCTACTATGCCCAATCACTATTGATGCAGGTCGGCATGGATGAAGAACAGAAAAAGCAAATGCAAACCGTGACCTATATGAACCCTATCATGATTGTCATTTTCTCTTGGACTTCACCAGCTGGTGTCACTCTCTACTGGGTGGTCGGCGGTATTGTCGGGCTCATTCAACAAGCCTTAACCAACTTCATCCTCAAACCAAAAGTTCGCGCCAAGGTAGAGGAAGAATTTAAAAATAATCCACCAAAACCCTACAAATCTACCGTAAAAGATGTCACTCCCAAAGCATCTGCTATCATCGAAGAAAAGACTTCTAAAAAATCAAATCGCAACGCTGGTAAACAACGGTCTAGATAAAATATAGAGGCTGGGCAAAAACTAGCCAATAACTAAAAAAATACACAGACAGATTGAGCTGCTTCAGATGAAATCCAGCCGAACTGTCTGTGTTTTTCTTTCTGTTTCTACTCTCTTGGACTAATTTCTTAGCCAATTTCGTTAGATTCATGCTCATTAGGAGGAATCCTATCTCTGTTTCAACCACCTTTTGACCTCTGACATGGACTCTGCGCACGCCAAAAACACCCTTCATCCTACCAAATACAGGTTCGACATCCACCTTGCGTTTGGCATAAATGCGGGCTCCCTCTTTACTTGTCAATTCCTCTTTGACTAAGTTCTTGAAATAGTTCCACGTAGGATTATACTGAATTTGTTTGAGGTTTCCTTTTTCCGTCCGTGCTAACTGGTCTAACTCTTTACTAGCTTGTACAGGATCAGCTTCGTAAATCTTAATATCTTTCTCAAATCCATACTTGTCCATTCTTCGTGAATAATTCTTAAACGAGTAGACAACCCCATCTGGCTTTATCCATTGGTCAGAATCTTCCAAGTAAGTCCAGTTTTCAGGATTGGCATCACTCTTCTTGTAGCTTTTCTTCTGCTCTTTCTGATATGTTCCGTAGGGAATCAGAGGTGTTTTCTCCAGGTCATCAAGGATAAAGCTATAATTTTCTTCACTACCATAACCTGCATCTGCGACAATGTGTTTAAAGAGTTCTAGGGTTTGGATGGATTGAAGAAAAGGCTTGAGTGTACGAGTGTCAGTTGGATTCGGAAACAGTCCGTAAGCTAAGGCAAACTGGCTGTTTGTGCCAAGTTGGAGGTTGTAGCCCGGTTTGAGCTGACCATTCTTCATATGATCCTCTTTCATTCTCATGAATGTAGCGTCGGGATCTGTTTTTGAGTAGGAGTTTCGTTCTTGTAAAATCTGTTTATCTCGTTCGTACTTCTGTTTCCGAACAAGACAATCTTCTTTCAACTTTCTCTTGAGTTTCTTAATTCTTCTTCGTTTCTGTCTGTTGGCTGAGCCACCTTTGATGACTTTAGGCTCTTGTGAGATAGCTTCTTCCACCTCATCCAATACTTGTTCGGTTTCTTGTAGGAGTTGGTTTAGTCCCTCGCTAGTGAGGCATTCTTCCTTGGACAAGGCAGTATTCACCCCTTCTTGGACTAGTTTGTCATAAAGGGCAGAAATGTTTCCATTCAAGGCATCTTCGTAGCGTTCAACGGCCTTTTTCCACGTGAAGGAATACTTGTTGGCATCAGCTTCTACCTTTGTTCCATCAATGAAGAGAGCCTCATCTTCAATCAAGCCATTCTCTCTGAGGAGGAGGGTGAAGTAAATGAAGGTAGTTTTGATGAGCTGATTGGCGTGTGTGCTAGCCCGAAAACTGTTTATGGTCCGATAACAGACATAGGTATCCTGACTCAGCCATTTCATAGGAATGACTTCTTCATTCATTTGAACGATTTTCCGACCAGAGAATACCTGGCGAGCGTAGGCAAACAGGGTCATTTTAAGCAACATAGCTGGATGAAAGGCAGGACGACCTGTGTGGGAAGTTTCTTCTAACAGAACGGATAAAGGAATAGTATCCACAAACTGACTAATCAGACGAGCCTCATGCGTTGCAGGTAAATCCCAAGCAATATTTAATTCCAAACTTAACTGATTTGTGTTATACTGTTTATACATTTTCATGCCTTTCTAGTTGTTTTGTCGTTATTATAATTATAAAGCATGAAATGGAAAACGAGCAACTCCTAATTGGAATTGCTCGTTTTTTTACTGTGAGAAGCTAGTTTTTGCCCAGCCTCTTCTTATGCAAAAAAATGCTAGGCTAAGCCCAGCATCTCCACACCTTATTTTGTTTTTTCTACTTTCAAGATTTTTACTTCGTAGCTTCCAGCAGGGGTTTCAATGGTTGCAACATCTCCTGTTTTCTTACCAATCAAGGCGTGACCGATTGGACTTTCATTAGAAATCTTACTCGCAAAAGCATCTGCGCCTGCTGCACCAACGATATGGTAAATTTCCTCTTCCGTTTCGCCCACTTCTTGAACTGTAACAGTCTTACCAATTGCTACTTCATCTGCAGCTACTGCATCGCTGTTAACAATCTCAGCATAACGAATTTTTGTTTCAATTGTTGAGATTTGACCTTCTACAAAGGCTTGTTCATCCTTTGCCGCCTCATACTCAGAGTTTTCTGAAAGGTCCCCGTAAGAGCGTGCAATCTTAATACGCTCTACAATTTCTGGACGACGGACTAGTTTTAACTCTTCCAATTCTCTTTCTAATTTTTCCTTCTCTTCCAAGGTCATTGGATAGGTTTTTTCTGCCATGATATTTCCTTTTCTTTCTATATTTTCATGAAAACAAAATTATGTGGAAAACCACATAATTTTGTTATAAATTACTAATTTACTAATTTACTCTAAGTGAGCATTGACATACTTGGCAACGTTTTGATCGTGTTCCTCAATAGTTTTAGCATAGTAAACCGTACCTGTTGTAACATCTGCTACAAAGTAGAGATAATCCGTTGTATTGGCGTTGATGACGGCTTCAATCGCTGAAACACTTGGGCTATCCACTGGCCCAGGCATTAAGCCAGCCTTCCAATAGATGTTGTAAGGTGAATCAATATTTGTATCAATTCCAGCATCCTCTGCCAAGGTTGTTTCTTGACCTAGCTTGCCTTGGGCATAAAGAATTGCGATATTAGACTGTAAAGGCATCCCACTATTGATACGGTTGAAGAATACACTTGCAATATTACGACGGTCCTCATCCGTAGAACCTTCTTTTTCAACAAGTGAAGCCAAGGTCAGCACTTCGTTAACCGTCAAGTTTTTGCTAGCAATCGTTTCATAGTATGGCTGCAAGCGAGCATCCATGGCTGCAATCATTTGTTCAACCAACTCTTCCATGGTGGTTTCTTCTGTATATTCATAGACAGCTGGGAAGAGATAGCCTTCCAATTGGTACATAACGCCACTATCTGTCGCTGGTAGGCTAGCAAATAATTGTGGATAAGCAGCAACCATACGATTGATGAAATCTGTATTGGTCACTGTAGCCATAAAGGCTTCCGATGTAAACGGAGTCTTGTCATTCTTATCTTCTGTCTGAGTATTGTTAGTGATTGCCTGAGAAATCTGAGTCAGTGTATAACCTTCTACAATGAGAATCTTACCTGCCGGTTCCTTTTGAGCAGTTGGAGTGCCACTCTCTTGAAGCGCCTTAGCAATATCATCTACTGACATGGTCTGCTTCAAATTATAAAAACCGCTTTGGAAGTTGTTATAACTCTTAATCTTAGAATAATAGTTGAAGACAGTTGCGTTTTTAATCAACTTATTCTCAACCAAAATCTTACCAATATCAAGGGTTGTTGAACCCTCAGGGATTTCGACCTGAACAGCTTCGGTCGCCTTTGTATCAACTGGGGCCAAGCTAGATTTAATCCAAATAAAGCCGGTAATCCCTGTAATCAATACAGCCAAGACAACAATAGACATGATGACTGAAACAATTCGTTTCGCAGCCTTATCTTGTTCCTGACGGCGTTGCTTGCTTGTTTTCTGGAGTGAAGTCTTTCTAGATTGGACAGGTTGGACACTCTCTTCTTCCCCAGCCTCAGCTGTAGTTGGCAGAGCCGCAGACGCAAGAACTGATTCATCTAATGTCAGAATTTCTGTATCCCCAGTTACTGCTGATACATCTTCTGTCGGAAAATCTAGGAAAGTATCTTCCAAAGAAGTTGCTTCTTCCGTTGAGAATTGTTCCCCCTGGACGGTCCTAGTTGTTTCTTCTTTGAAATCCACCGTATTAGCGGCAACTAAGTTTCTCAGTTCTTCAAGATTACGTTCTACAGTATCTTGTGAAACGGTTGTCACAGTTTCTTCAACTTCTTCAACCAGGTTTGAAGTTACTTCCTCAACCTTTGTGTCCTCTTGCTGTTCAGTTTCTTCTACAAGATAGGAATTTGGAAAGAGAACCCCACCAATCTTCACCGTTTCATGCTTATCATCCACGGTCTGACTATCTTGTACAAAAGTCTGAAGTTCCTCAACGACTTCTTCGTGCTTATCAAGCTCAACTTCTTCTGTTTGGGCTGCCAATCGCTTGGTCTTTAGCTCTTCGAGTTCCCGCAAAATCTGATCGCGAAAACTTGAAGACTGCGTGTTATTTTCGTTCGTATCCTTTGTCACGCTATTGCTCCTTTCACACAGTTACTATACATTATATCTCAAAGAACTAGGAAATGCAAGAAATTCCCTTTATATCAAGCTTTCCAATACATGTCATACCACTCTTTTCCTCCAAACTGAGATTGGGAAGGGCCTGCATCCTCAAATTGATTGAGTTGGTAATACCTAATCAAACTCTCCTTACATGTCAAGGCAATTCCTTGATAGTTTCCTTGAACAGCTACTTCTTTTAGACCCGCAAGCAAGAGGGTGCCTACTCCCTGTCCTTGATAACTGGGAGCTACCGACAAACTAGCAATGGTTAGATGGTAGCCTACAGGAACTACTGGTTCTTCCAGATAAAAGATATCATCTGTAACCCTATTGGCTAGCGACGGACAAGCTAGTATAAAACCTGCCAGTTCACCTTCATTTTCCATCACTAAGCAAGTTTGTGAGAAAAGCTGCACATACCTTTCCAAAACAGTTTTTGAAATCTGTTCATCTTCAGAAAAATTTGCCCTCTCAAGAGCAGCTACAGCCTCCAAATCTTCCTGCCTGATATTGCGAATTTCCATAAGATCCCCCCATATAGCGGAAAAACAGGGGCCAGGGGCCTCCGTCTTTCTGCGTTTATTGAACGTTATTAGTCAAACTAGATAGCAATCTCTCAAAGGAATACTCATAAGACTGAATATCTCCGGCACCCATAAATACATAGACTGCATTGTCGTGATTCAAGAGCGGTGAAGTATTTTCAACTGTGACTAGACCACCTTTTTTGTTGATTTTAGCAGCCAAGTCTTCCACCTTAACCTGACCATTATCGGTTTCACGCGCAGAACCATAAATTTGCGCCAAGTAAACGGCATCTGCTCCATTCAAGGCTTCCGCAAACTCATCCAAAAGGGCGATGGTACGTGTAAAGGTATGTGGTTGGAAAATAGCCACCAACTCCTTGCTTGGATACTTCTGACGAGCAGCATCAATCGTTGCAATGATTTCTGTTGGATGGTGGGCAAAATCGTCAATAATAACTGTATCATTGACAACCTTTTCTGTAAAGCGGCGTTTGACACCTGCAAAAGTCTTCAAGTGTTCAGCAACCAAGCTCAAATCAAAGCCAGCAATGTAAAGATTTGCAATCACTGCCGTAGCATTCATGACATTGTGTTTACCAAAGGTTGGAATTTGGAACTCTCCCAATTCTTGTTCTTTGTGACGGACCTTGAACTGTGAACCAGTCGTCGACGGCTTCAAATCATAGGCAACAAAGTCATTGTCTGGACCTGTTCCGTAGTAGTAGATTGGGGCATTGGCCGTAATACGACGCAAATGCTCATCTTCACCATAGACAAACAGACCTTTTTTGACTTGTTTGGCATAATCGTTAAAGGCGTTAAAGACATCCTCTAGGCTGGTGAAATAATCAGGATGGTCAAAATCAATATTGGTAATGATACTGTACTCAGGATAGTAAGGAGCAAAATGGCGCTCATACTCATCTGACTCAAAGACAAAATACTGGGCATTGGCTGAACCACGACCTGTTCCATCTCCAATCAGGAAAGAGGTGTCTGTGATATTGCGCATCACATGGGCCAAGAGTCCTGTCGTCGAAGTCTTACCGTGGGCACCTGCTACACCAAGGCTGGTAAAGCCCTTCATAAATTCACCCAAGAATTCATGATAGCGTTTGTAGCTAAAGCCCTGTGCATCGGCAAATGCAATCTCCACATTGTTATCTGGACGGAAGGCATTTCCTGCGATTAGTTCAACATCCGCCGTGATATTTTTCTCATCGAAAGGTAAAATGTCAATACCTGCTTGTTCCAAGCCACGTTGAGTGAAGTAGTATTTCTCTACATCACTTCCCTGAACCTTGTAGCCCATTTGGTGCAACATCAGTGCCAAGGCACTCATGCCTGACCCTTTAATTCCAATAAAATGATACGTTTTTGTCATGTTAGTCCTCTTCTATATTTGTTAAATTTAATTCCTGGGCAACCTGACGCTCTCGGTGTTGCTGGCGCTCAGGATAATTATAGACCTGACTTCTCTTCAAGAAGTCATACGAATTTTTCTTAATCGGTTGCTCTTGCTCCCTATCTTCTTTCTTCAAAGAATAGACAGCTGGAACGTCGGCCAAAATATAGTCTGTCTGGCGCAGTCTGTCCGCCAACCGCGTGAGATTTCCCACTTTTTCCTCAGGACTTGGCGTGACTGGTGGCTTGACAAAAACTTTGGCTGGTGCAGGCTTATCATCTCTCAGGTAAGGCGCTGTCCGTTTCTTCTTCAAATCCTCACGGGCCTGTTCACGGGCTACTTGACCCTGAGTTTTATGAGAAGAAGGTTTGGTTTGAGCCAGGTGTTGATGACGTTCTCTACGAGAATAAGAGCTTGATTTAGCCTCAAAGAGAGGGGGCAAGAGGTCATCGTCCATCACTACACGGCCGGTCCCGCTTATCGCTTGCTGACTAGCGGATGCCCCAGCAAATTCTTTTTCTTTATACGGCCCCTTGATATTGCTAATCAAGTCACTTTCGTCATATAAACTCATAATTGGATTTTCTCCTACTAGTACCTCATTATCAGCTACTAGCGGAAATCTTTTTTCTTGTCTAATCATAAGTCATCCTTTCGAACCCTTATTATACCATACTTGGCTTAGATTTGCCTAATACCACGCTAAGACCTTGTCTAGACTAACTATTCTATCCCCAAAATAGCACGAATATCTTCAACCGTCAAGTTTGCACGGCTTTCACTACCGTCAAGAACCGTTTTAACCAGATTTTTCTTATTTTCCTGAAGGGCTTGGATTTTTTCTTCAATGGTCCCTCTAGTAATCAGGCGGTAGCATTCTACTTTTTCAGTCTGTCCCATTCGGTGGGCACGACTAATAGCCTGGGCTTCCACAGCCGGGTTCCACCAGAGGTCAACAAGGATAACTGTATCCGCACCGGTCAAGTTCAGACCAACCCCTCCTGCTTTCAAGGAAATGAGAAAGGCATCCCGGCTACCCGCATTGAAGGCCTGGGTCATTTCCTGGCGTTGATTAGCAGGGGTGGAGCCTGTCAAGGTATAAGAAGTTAAACCAATTTCTTTTAATTGATCTTCAATCTGCTCCAGCATCTGTCTAAATTGGGAGAAAATCAAGACCCTGTGCTCCCCTTCTTTCAGTTGCAGAAGCAGTTCTTTCAGGCTATTGAGCTTACCACTCTCTCCCCTGAAATCATCCATGAAGAGACTAGGTGTGTCACAAATTTGGCGCAATCGCGTAATCCCAGACAGAATTTCAATCTTGCTTCGGTTGATTTGGGCATCATCAGCGCCAGCAATTTTAGACTGCATTTGTTGGAGCTGGGCCAGATAGATGGTTTTCTGCTCATCAGTCAATTCATTGAGTACATTGACTTCTGTCAAATCAGGCAACTCCTGCAGAACATCTTCCTTATGCCGTCTGAGGACAAAGGGCTGGATGGTCCGAGCAATCTCTTTGGCACTTAACTTGCTAAAGGCCTGTTTACTGGGCAATAAACCTGGAAGTACAATTTGGAAAATAGACCACAATTCCGTCAAATGATTTTCGATCGGTGTACCTGAAAGAGCGAAACAATTCCCAACCTCAAATTCTCTCAGTAGCTGAGCGATTTTGGACTGGGCATTTTTCATGACCTGAGCCTCATCTAAAATCAGGTAGTCAAACTTTTCTTGTTTGTAGAGATCAATATCCTGCCTAAAAGATGGGTAGGAAGTCACTAAAATCTGATGCCCCTGTCCAATCAAATCTACTCGCTGCTCCTTACTTCCGTGGACAACAGCTACATCCAAGTCTGGAGCAAAGCGCTGACATTCATCTAACCAGTTATAAATCAAACTTGAGGGAGCCAAAATCAAAATCCGGCTATCCTCGGTCATCCGACTGGATAGAAAGGCGATGGTTTGCAGGGTCTTGCCAAGTCCCATATCATCCGCCAAAATCCCACCAAAACCATAATGGTCCAACATCGACAGCCATTTAATACCAGTCTGCTGGTAATCTCTCAATTCAGTTTTTACATCCACATCAGGCAAGGGAAAGCTATCAGGCTTGGCAAGATAACCAGCCATTTCTTGAAAATCCTTAGAAAAACGAACTTGATCATAGCTAGAAAGCGACTGGGCTAATTGGTAACCTGCCAAGGCATGAACCTGCATCTGCCCACCTTTGCCATGTTTAGCTCGGAGCTGAATAAGGGTCTGACTGATTTTCCGGGTTTCCTCATCAAATACAAGGACTTTCCCGGTCGGGCTGGTGTAATGGTCCTCTTGATTGAGCAAGGCTTCAAGTGCCAGATCAATTTCAGACTGATCAATTCCAGATAAATCGAATGAAATATCCAAAAGAGAGCCATTTCGCACAATTTCCAGCTGTGGTTTGACTTCAACCAAGAGGGACCGAAGATTTTCTGTTAGATGAACTGGTCCCATTTTTTCTAGCAAGGGCAGTTGTAGACGGAAGAAGGAATAAACTTCCTGCTGGACGAGAGCAGGTCTTTGAGCCAGGTATTTGCCCCGAAAACCAGCCAAACTGATTGCCTGAAAGACAGCTTCTAGGTGCTGAAAATGACTGGCAAATGGAAGGAGACTCAATTCTTCCTCACTTCTGACCGAGCGACCATCAAAATCTAAAACCAACTGCAAGGACAGACTGCCATTTTCCTCTTTCTCCATATGGAAATGAGGGATGAAATCGTGAATTTTAAAGCGTTTGGGTGCCTTGACCCTTCCAATCGTCTGCAAATCTAGTAAACTCAGGGCCAAACGATCCTGGTCTTGAAAATCGACCTGGACTTTTCTCAGACCAGACTCAGTAGGCACTAGATTAGAAATCTGACCAATCAGTTGCTCCTGCATCCGATTGACACTATAAATGACCCCATCAAGCAAGAGATAACGACCTTGAAGTAAAGGACGAACAGCTTTTTCATGAATAACCATCTCAATCATATGCGTATGGACTGTCACATCAAAGTGGTAAAGTCCAGTTTCCTCTGTCAAAGGCAGCACCATCAAGGACGAATAGGAGCGCTGTTCATAGGTAAAGACAAACTCATCCAGCTGGTTCAACAAGTCAAGACCTTCTTCAAAATAGGCTTGGGGCAAACGGAAATGCCTCCCAAAATGGATGAGAATATCCGAGTCTAAACCTACCTTCTCCGGAATCAAGGTCCAAAGAAAATCCAATAGAGCCTGACTGGCTTCATCAAAGTTTTCATAGGCTAGCTGCTCATAGTAATTTTTCCCAATTTGGTAATGCCCATTGGTCTTGAGCAAGCGCAAAAAAGCACCAATATCCCTTACAATATAAGCACGGGTATCTGGCAAACGGCTTATTTTCAAGGTCCAGTCAATCTGCCGATCATAAGGCAACAAGCTTCCCTCAACAGAGAGGCGATACTTGATGCCCATTTCTGGTTTGGGACGCAAAATCTCATCTAAAAAGAGGCCACCAAAATAGGTCCGACGGACCGTTTCCTTGTGTTGATTTCCCTCTTCTTTCCGCTCCTGCTCCAGGTTTTTACCAGCCCCATCATTTTTTAAATAATACTCCGTGGCTGCCAAATGCTGACAATAACCCTTGCTTTGAAACAAGTGACAACTACACTGCAAATCACTATCCTCATCGCTGTAAACAAAACGTTCTCCAGCAATATCCAGCTCCAACTTCCCATTCTCGCTCTGAAGAACAGTCAGTTTCCCAGCCTCATACAAATCAATTCCTTCTTGGCGAACCCGCCCCGGCATCATGCGACCCATAGCAATACCTCTTTTGACCTAGCACAATCTCTAAAATATTATCTTTTCATTATAGCATATTTCAAGAGATAATTCCTTGCCTAGGCATCAAAAAAACACCAGTCAGTCACTGATGTTCCTAGAAATCATTTTATAATATGTTGTCACTTGCCACATTTTCTTCACAAAACCAAGTGTTTTTAAGAGCCAAAATAGGAGAATTGGTATGAAAAGGATTGCTAAAATGAGATTAACCCAGCCCTTTCCATCCAGAAACATTAGGAGAAATATTGTTGGTACAAAAGTAAGCAGACCGAGCATCAAGAGGTTGATTAGAAGCCCAAACCAGCCCAGCCAGTAGCGAAGTCCAAAAGGAGTATACTTTCTTTCATCGAAATCTGCCAAACCCGCCAAAAATTCAAATACTAGTTCGCCTAAAAATTCCATACTAGACTTCCTTTCTGACCTGTCGGTAATACTTGGTTCGTCGGACAAGGGTTTTCATCGCATGTAGGGATAGGAAGCTTAGGCCAATTGCACATAACAAAAAGAAGATGAAAAGCAAAACCGTAGGCTGTTCAAATCGATGATAGACCATGGTTGAACCACCTGTAAAAGCGATAAAATAGGATGCCAAAGTCACCAAATTGAGCCAGATACAAGCCACCAGTCCCAGCCAATAACGAAAGCCGAAAGGCTTATACTGACTGTCTTCATAAAATACAAGAAAAAATGATGAAAAAGAAAGCAATATCAAAAATGAACGCCAAATCGGAATCGCTACCATAAGAACTACCTCCTAATCCTATTCTAGCATATTTGTAAACGTCCGCAAAGAAAAAAGAGGTTTGACCTCTCTTTCTTATTTCCGTTTTCGTGCAATCAGATGAATCGGTGTTCCTTCAAAGACAAAGGCCTTGCGGATTTGATTTTCCAAGAAACGCATATAGGAGAAGTGCATGAGCTCTTCTTCGTTGACAAAGACCACAAATGTCGGTGGTTTGGTCGCAACTTGTGTCGCGTAGAAAATCTTGAGACGTTTACCCTTGTCGGTCGGCGTCGGGTTGATGGCAATGGCGTCCATAATAACATCGTTGAGCACAGCCGACGGAATACGGGTATTCTGGCTCTCACTGATAGCCTTAATCATCTCAGGCAACTTGTGCAAACGTTGCTTGGTCAAGGCCGATACAAAGATAATCGGTGCGTAAGACAAGTATTGGAACTGGTCGCGGATATCATCTTCCCATTTCTTCATGGTGTGGTTGTCTTTTTCAAGCGTGTCCCACTTGTTGACCACGATAATCATTCCCTTACCAGCTTCATGGGCAAAACCTGCGATGCGTTTGTCGTACTCGCGGATGCCTTCTTCTGCATTGATAACCATCAATATGACATCCGAGCGTTCAATGGCACGCATGGCACGCATAACAGAGTATTTCTCCGTATTTTCATAGACCTTACCAGACTTGCGCATGCCTGCGGTGTCAATCATGGTAAATTCCTGACCTTCTGAGTCTGTAAAGTGCGTATCAATGGCATCTCGAGTCGTTCCAGCAACAGGCGACGCAATCACGCGCTCTTCACCCAAAATAGCGTTAATCAAACTGGATTTTCCAACGTTTGGACGACCAATCAAGCTGAACTTGATAATATCTGGATTTTCTTCTGCTTCTTGGACTGGCAGATTTTCAATGATAGCGTCCAAGACATCCCCTGTACCGATACCATGCACAGATGATACTGGGTAGGGATCCCCAAGACCAAGCGAATAGAAATCGTAGATGTCATTCCGCATTTCAGGGTTATCGACCTTGTTGACAACCAAAATAACTGGTTTGTTGGTCTTATAAAGGATACGCGATACATACTCATCGGCATCCGTCACACCTTCCTTGCCTGAAACGACAAAGACGATAACATCTGCTTCATCCATGGCAATCTCAGCTTGATGCTTGATTTGTTCCATGAAAGGTGCATCCACATCATCGATACCACCTGTATCAATCAAGGAAAACTTGCGGTTGAGCCACTCACCAGTAGCATAGATACGGTCACGGGTCACACCTTCCACGTCTTCGACAATGGAAATCCGCTCCCCTGCAATACGGTTAAATAGGGTTGATTTTCCAACATTGGGACGTCCAACGATGGCGATAGTTGGTTGAGCCATGGCTCCTCCTCTTCTAATATAGTCGTTTTCGTTTATCTTTTATTACGTCGACGCATGAGGAAACTTCGTTTCCCCATTTCCAACTTCAAATAATGTCATCATTATTTGAACTCGCTTTGCCGTACTCCAGTACTGTCTGCAGCTCGTTGCCTAGTACTAAAAGCAAACAAAAAGACTATAACTTACAATAGTTTATTTTTTTCTAATACAGCCCTCGTTTCAGGCTGCTCTGGCTGACCAAACTGGGCAACCATACGCTCCGACCAAGTTTCTGTCTGACGGGCTCCTGCATATTCCGTCTGAACTTGGTCGTAGGCTTCAATCACATCTACACCTTGCTCCACATATTCTTCCTGGAAGACTATGGCTTCACTTGCCAAGCGTGGTTTGACAGGATGGTTTTGGGCTGGTCGACCAAGTGCAATGCAGAAAATCGGATAGGTATAGTCAGGCAAGTTGAACAGCTCTGCTATTGCCATAGCCTTATGGCGAATCATACCGATGAAGACACCACCATAACCCAAGCTTTCAGCTGCCAAAAGGGCGTTTTGCCCTGCTAGGCTCGCATCAACAGAAGAAATCAGGAGATTCTCTGTTCCCTTGGCATCAAAGTCTGAACCATGGAGTTGAGCCGCCTTGCTGGCGCGGTTATGATCGCCCACAAAGAGCAAAATTGCCTTGGCCTGCAAGATAGCTGGCTGGGGCACCAAATCATAGAGAGCCTGTTTTTTGCCCTCTGATTGAACCACAATGATGGAATAGGATTGGAAATTCTTCCAGCTAGACGCAGCTCGCCCAGCTGATATAATAGCTTGCAAATGTTCCGCCTCAATGGGCTCTTCCGTAAAACGGCGGACGGAAGTGTGGCTCAACATCAAATCAATGGTTTCATTCATCGGCGGTTCTTTCCTTTCAAATGCAAATCACGAGCCAGATAGCGAATCCGCTCCATAACCCGTTTGGCCTGCCAGGTCTCATCACCAGACTTACCAGAGGCGAAATGCCGCTCCAAATCATCAAAGGAGAAATTGGAGGTAAAGAAGGTCGGCAGATTTTCCTGCATACGGTATTGAAGAATGACCTGTAGAACATCGTCGCGCACCCACGGACTATGTTGCTCCGCTCCGATGTCATCTAGCACCAAGACCTGAGCCATCTTGATTTCATCAATCCGCTCCTTAACCGAACCATCTTTGATAGCATTTTTTATATCGACAACAAAGGTTGGATAATGGAGCATGGTGGTTGATTGAAGATGGGTTTTGGATAAAAGGTTGGCTAAATAAGCCATCAAATAACTTTTTCCAATACCGAAGTTACCATATATATAGAGACCTTTTGGCTTTTCCTCAAATCGTTTGACAAAATCTGCAATTGCCAACATGACTTCCACACGATTTTCATCACTCTTATCAATATCCGCCACTGTTACATTCTTCAAACTCGCAGGCATATTAATAAGTTGGATACGGTTCTTGATAGCTTCCAGACGACGGTATTCAACCAATTCCTCTGTCTCAAGATAGGAAACATCCGCATAGCCCTCATTCATAACCAAAACAGGTTGATACCCCTTGGCAATATAGGATTCATCCTGTTTGACAAAGAGGTCACGCTGACTGATATATTCCAAAAACTTAGAAATGGATAGGGTGATTTCCTGCTGGGTCAAGCCTTCCTTTTTGATAAAAGCAGCGACTTCAGAATCGCTCACAATCTCCTGATAGAGTTGCTGATAAGATTTTGGACTTGGATTGGTTGCCTGCGACAACCTGTCTTGAACTGATTTCATCAGCTACCTCCTTTGTTTTCCATTTCTTCTAATTCACGATAAAGGGCAGCCAGCTTGGCTTGGCCTTCCTGAGTTTGTTCTTGCTGAACCTCTTCCTTACTCCACTCAGGTACATTGGTTTTTTGTGGCTGGCTCGGCTTGGTGACTGCTTGACCTGTCTTCAAATCTCTTAGGTAAAGAACAGCTGCTTCTGCACTGCCAATCCCCTTGTAGGAAAAATCATTCCCCAATTTCATGGCATATTTCTCATTCAAATTGGCTGAATCCACCTTGTTAAAAGTGTAGAGGACCAAGACATTGATAACTTCGTCAAGTAGGCCCAAGTTTGCCAAATCTTTCAAGCACTTCTTCTCTGCCGCAGTGACAACCGCCTTGAGGCGATCCTTGATAAACTGCAAATAATCCTTACTGGATATAGCCTTGGCTTCACGAACAATTGCCTCTTCCTGGGGAGTTAAATTTCCTGAAGCTAATGGTCTTGCCTGGCGTGACTGCTGCAAGCGTTTAGTCGAGATGGTCTGTCCAATGGCTGTTGCTTTGGCCTGACGATAGGTTTCCAACCAGGTCCAACCTGCCTGCTCTGCTATGTGACTAAGGGCAATAATATCCTCAGCTTCATCTTGAAAAAGAAGCTTGTCCTTAGCCATCAAGGCTTTAAAGGCCGACCAATCAAAATCATGCTTGGGTTCAAAAGCTATTGGAACTTGACCATCAATGGTAAAGACTTGGGAGAAGGTTTTGGATACCTTTTTCTCCTTATTTGGTCCAGATACTTGTAAACTTTCTACACTGGCTTCGCCAATCCTTTGAGCCAATAAATTCTTATAAAGCGGTTTGCCCAAAAATTGTTTGACCGTCAGTGGTGGCAACAAGACCAAGCCTGTCAACTCATCTGCCCGATAAACTTGTAGCAATTCCATGGCAGATAAGAGATCCAAGGCCTGCTCCAAGCGCTTCATACCGAAATCCATATGATTGAGGATTGTCGCCCACTTGTAACGCCCCTGCCCCTGATCCGAGAAACTATAGAGGTAATAGTAAAGGGCTAGGGCATCAAAACTAATGATAGGTTGATAACACTGGCTTAAACTGATAATGTCTGGTGTAAAAGGATTGGTCTTGATGTAGGTAAATAAATCACTTGGTTTCATTGGCAGCACCTGACTTTACTTTACTACCCTTAGAAATCATCTGCTTGAGCAGATTTTCCAACTCTTCCACATCCTTAAAGGAACGATAGACAGAGGCAAAACGCACATAGGTGATTTCATCCAACTCCACCAATTCATCCATGACAAAGTTACCAATGACATCACTTTCGACCTCGCCATCACTCTGAGAACGAACCTTCTGCTCAATCCGGTTGACAACTTCGTCTATATCACTAGTTGAAACTGGACGTTTTTGTGCTGAACGAATAATGCCATTGAAAATCTTTTCACGGGAAAATTGCTCCCTAGTCCCGTCCTTCTTCACAACGACAAGGGTTTTTTCTTCAACACGTTCATAGGTGGTAAAACGTTGACCACATTGATCGCAAGAACGACGGCGACGGATGGTGTTGCCATCTTCAGCCTGACGACTATCAATAACACTTGATTTCAAACTTTGACATTTTGGACAACGCATACTCTCACTCCTACAACTTCTTTATCACTTCAGTATAGCATAAAAACAGCAAAAATAAAAGAAAGCGAGAAAACTCACTTTCTATTTTTAACCATTGTTAACCGACTGTTGCATCCTCTTGCTTCTTCAAGCGACTGGCAACCCATTCACGAACCAGACGGTAAATAACCGCAAAGATAGGTGTAAAGAAGACCATACCAAGCAAGCCAAATAAATTTCCACCAATTAAGGCTGCAGCAAGGGTAAACAAGGTCGGAAGTCCAACCGATTGTCCAACCACGCGTGGATAGATAACATTCCCCTCAATCAACTGAATAATCTGGAAGAGAGCAATAGACCAAAGTGCCAAGAGGGGATTTTGAACCGCCACAAATAAGGCACTAATCAGACAGGCGGTAAAGGGACCAATGTAAGGCACAAAGGATAAAACACCTGCCAAAATTCCTGCCATGCTGGCATAAGGAATTCCTGAGAGAGAATAACTCACAAATACGAGAGTACCGATAATACAGGCTTCTACGATTTGGCTCATTAGGAATTTATCGTAAGTATCAACAATGACCTCTCCAATATAACTAATCACTCGAACAGTTTTTGTCGGCAGTATCGCTTGTAGGAATTTACCTGTCATAGCTTGCAGATGTTCCTTGCTCCCAAGTATTGCCAAGGTAAAGAAGAAGGCCATCACAAGCGTCATGGTATTGGAAAAAATACCAGTGACATTTGATACTAAACCTGATAAGACTGGTGTTACCAAATTGGAAATAAAGGTTAGATTTTTCAATTGGTCCAGCATACCTGCAATTTGCTCACCCAACTGACCAGCCAAAAGTCCATTTTTTTCCAGGAAGCTTGTGAGGGCATTGACCGATTTAGGAATGGCTGTGCTACTCACCGTCACTAATTGCGACACCGTTGACATCAAGGTAGGAAGAACAATCAACACCAACCCAGTAACAATTAAAGCAAAGCCAATCAACACCCCAACAATAGCCAAGGAACGTTTGGATTTATTCAAAAAAGAAATCTTCTCTATCTGATCCTCTATCTTTTTCATAGGCACATTTAAAATAAAGGCAATGATACTCCCTATAAAGAGAGAATTCATGCTTCCCAACAAAATCTGAACTGCCTTGTATATCGTATCCCAATTCAATACAGCTAAGAGGGTAGCTCCAGCCAACAAAATCAATAAAGCTTTTTCTTTAAACGACGAATTCATAATATCTCCAATTTTGTATGATTAGCATTCAGTTTATCATAGGAAGCAAAAAAAAGAAAGAGTTTCCCCTTTCTTAATCTCGCATGGCATAGCCAACGCCACGAACAGTCTTGATGTAAGATGGTTTACCAGTAACATCTAATTTTCCACGTAAATAACGAATATATACATCTACTACATTAGTTTCTGAAGTCGTTTCGTACTTCCAAACCCGCTCTAGCAATTGTTCTCGGCTGACAGGTTCGGGGCTGTTCATCAGAGTTGCAAGCAAATCATATTCGCGTCTGGTCAGGTTAATCAACTCATCCCCACGAGTAACTGTTCGATTTTGAAAATCGACCTTTAGGTCACGATAGGCCGCCTGCATAGGAACATGTTTACAGTTTCTATCAATAAAATCTCGCCCACGGAAGATGGCTGCAATTTGCTCAACCAATTCACTAATAACGAAGGGTTTTACAACATAAGAAACTGCGTATGAAAGCACTTCTTCTCCATATTTGGCAACATCAGCTGAATCAATGGCCACAATCAACACACTAGCAGGCTTGATTGCGAGCAACTCTCTGGACAAGTCTTTACTGGACATATCCGACAGCTGAAAACTCATCAAAATCAAGTCAAAATCTGTTTCATGAGCTAAAGATAGGACTTCTTTCCCTGTTGAAGCGTAGTCTACCAAATACTCCTTCTTCTGTAATTCCATGGAAACAAAGTGCGAAAGATTGCGCTCTCTTCCTGCAATTAAAATTTTCTTAGCCATTATCTCTTTCATTGTTCTCTCTATCAATCAAATCAGCTAGCGATAAATTAGAAAGAAGAGGCTGGGCATAAAGTCCAAAGACACTTCTCAGAGTTCGTGTCAACATCTCAGCGCAGTGGTTGATTGGCAGATTTGTTCGTGTTTTACCCTCCAAATCTGACCTAATCAACTGTGCGGGGGTGGGAAGACGAACTCTTTTTTGACTAGTCGAGTTCTTTCCCACTCCCATTCTTTTTATTTTGATTCGCTATACCAATCGTAGTGGAAGACACCTTCTTTGTCTTTACGGTTGTAAGTGTGAGCACCAAAGTAGTCACGTTGGGCTTGGATCAAGTTAGCCGGCAAGTTTTCTGCACGGTAGCTGTCAAAGTAGGTAATAGCAGCTGAGAAGGTTGGCACAGGCACTCCTGCTTGAACAGCCAAGGTTACCACATCACGAACAGCCTGTTGGTATTTAGCTGTTACATCAAGGAAGTACTCATCCAAGAGCAAGTTTGCCAAATCTTCGTCACGTCCGTAGGCATCTGTAATCTTTTGCAAGAAACGAGCACGGATGATACAACCTGCACGCCAGATTTTTGCGATTTCACCAAATGGCAAGTTCCAGTTGTTTTCTTTAGAAGCAACACGCAACTGTGCAAAACCTTGTGCATAAGACATAATTTTTGAGAAGTAGAGGGCTTGACGGATTTTTTCTACCAATTCAGCCTTGTCGCCTTCGTATGCAAACGGAGCTGGTTTTGGAAGGACCTTGCTTGCTGCCACACGCTCATCCTTGTAAGTTGAAATGTAACGAGCAAAGACGGATTCTGTAATCAATGACAATGGCACACCCAAGTCAAGTGATGATTGGCTAGTCCATTTACCAGTACCCTTGTTACCAGCAGCGTCCATGATATAGTCAACGATTGGACCATCTTGACCTTGGTCATCCTTGCGTTTCAAAATGTCAGCCGTGATTTCAATCAAGTAGCTGTCTAGTTCACCCTTGTTCCACTCAGTAAAGATATCAGCCATTTCATCTACTGACAAACCAAGCAAGTGTTGCATGAGGTCATAAGATTCTGCAATCAATTGCATGTCACCATACTCGATACCGTTGTGGACCATTTTTACATAGTGACCAGCACCATCTGGACCGATGTAAGTCACACATGGAGCGCCGTCTTCTGGAGCTTTTGCTGAAATTTCTTCCAAGACATCTGCCACCAATTCGTAAGCTTCTTTTTGACCACCAGGCATGATAGATGGACCTTCAAGGGCTCCTTTTTCACCACCAGATACACCTGTACCGATGAAGTTGATACCTGAGTTAGCCAATTCTTTGGAACGACGGATAGTGTCTTCATAGAAGGTATTTCCACCGTCAATCAAGATGTCCCCTTCATCCAAGTGTGGTAAGAGGGCTTGAATGGTTGCATCTGTACCAGGACCAGCTTGAACCATAAGCATAATACGACGTGGTTTTTCGATAGATGCTACAAAGCTTTCTACATCGTAGCTTGGTACCAAGTTTTTACCTGGGTTGCTTGCAACAACGTCTTCTGTCTTATCAGCAGAACGGTTGTAAATGGCTACTGAATAACCACGTGATTCTACGTTAAGTGCCAGGTTGCGACCCATAACGGCCATTCCTACAACACCAAAATTTGCTTTTGTCATTTGTTTACTCCTCTAATTTGTATCTCTTTTATTATACACTGAAAGCTTAAAATTGACAAGAATTTTCAGATAATTTAACCATCCAAACTATTCTTCGCTATCAAACAAGCCCTGTAATTGTGCAAAAGGACTATTGGCTTCTTTTTTCTCTTGCGCTTTTAGGTGGAAATCTTCCTCGGTCATCAAAGCCCAAGCTTGACCAGTTGGCAGTTCCTGCCCAGCTTCTTCTTCAGGTGTCAAAACCTTGATAGGAATAGCTAGGAGAATATTATCCGCTACACTTTCTTCTAAGACGATGTGGTCATCTTCTACCACCAATACCATATCCTCATCAATCAAGTCCTGCTCCTTAAGAACAGCCTCATTGGCAACAAAGAGTTCATTGACTTCTTGCACTTCATGTAAAAGGACAGGTTGCAGGGAACGGCTGGAAGCCAAGGTAATGTCGTAAGTCATCTGATAGTCCAAGAAAAAGAAACCTGATTCAAAGCGAACATTTCCACTTACTTGTACAGGCGACAAACCTAAAACTTCACTATTTCGAGCTTGCAATTCTTCCTGTAAATCCAAGGTTTTATCAAAGGAGATTCCATCTGGATTTTTCTGAATATCGTAAATATGAAACATAATTTTCCCCTATTCAGCTAGTTCTATGATGTAATTATAGACTTCCTGACCGGCAACTGCACCATTTCCAACGGCAGTCGCAATCTGGCGTAGTTGATTTTGGCGAATGTCACCGATGGCGTAAATACCAGATTTGCTGGTTGCCATCTTTTCATCCGTGATAATCCAACCTGCTTCGTCCGTAATACCCAAATCGGCAACCGAATCCGTCATCGGATCCAAACCGACATAGATAAAGACACCACCGAAGTCCAGTTCGCTGACTTCCTCTGTTTTCACATTTTTGATAACAACGCTTTGTACACGTAAGTCGTCGCCCTTGATTTCTTCCACTACGCTATCCCAGATGAAGTTAATTTTTTCATTGGCAAATGCACGGTCTTGGATAACTTTTTGAGCACGGAGCTGGTCACGGCGATGAACAATTGTCACGGTTTCAGCAAACTGTGTCAAGAAAAGGGCTTCTTCGACCGCAGAATCACCTCCGCCAACTACCAAGAGCTTCTGACCACGGAAGAAGGCACCGTCACAGACGGCACAGTAGGAAACTCCTCGGCTATTGTAGGTATCCTCACCCGAAACACCTAGTAAGCGGTGTTTAGCCCCCATGGCTAGAATGACAGTTTTGGTTTCCAAAACACCATCTTCTGTAATAACTTTCTTGATTGGTCCATCTTCTTCGATACGCACCAAGGTACCAAAAATGTGATCTACTCCGAATTTTTCCAGAGGTTCAAACATTTTCTCTGCCAAGGCTGGACCAGAAATATGGTCATAGCCTGGATAGTTTTCGATTTCAGCCGTATTGTTCATCTGGCCGCCGTAAATACCACGTTCCAGAAGAGCTACTTTTAGATTGCTACGTCCTGCGTAGAGGGCAGCAGTCATCCCTGCAGGACCTGCTCCAACAACAATTGTATCGTACATATCTTTTCCTTCTATGCTTTAAACATTAACAAAATCCCCATGACCCCAAAAGCAAGAATTGGGATGGTCATGACGTTGATCATCAACAAATCAAATATAAAATCCTGGCGCTCTTGCGGCGTTCGATCAACTTTTTTACCTGCTCTTACAGCAAAATAAATCAAGCTAGATAGAATAGCCAGCAGGGCTGCGACCAAAAGCCCCTGCAAATAAAAACTAAGAATATTTTGTAACATGGTCTTTTCCAACCCTCCTAGAAGGTTTGGCGTTTGGCCTTGCGCTCTGCACGCCCCTTGGCACGGGCTTCTACACGCTTGGTCTTGCGACGTTTCTCATCCACTGCCCATTGGATTTTCTTCTTATAGCCTGGTTTGACTTTTTTCTTTTTCTTCTTCACCAAGCCAATCATTTCCAAGTCCAGTTTTTCACGAGATTTTTCTCGGTTGACACGGCGATCACGGTCGTAGGTATCAACAAACTCCCCATTCTTCATTTCTTTTGGCAAGAATTTGATGTTGAGTTTTTCTAACTCGCGAATGTCCGCATCATCACTCGGCTGATAGAGGGTAATAGCAATACCCGACAAGCCATTTCGACCTGTCCGACCCACACGGTGGACAAAGAAAGAAAGGTCCTGTGGAATGGCATCGTTGATAACATGACTGACACCTTCGATATCAATCCCACGCGCTGCCAAGTCTGTCGCTACGATATACTGAAAATCCAAATTTTTCACCTGGTTCATGATCCGCTTGCGTTCACGCGGTGGAATGTCCCCATGAATTTTTGCAACCCGCAAACCATTAGCAGTTAAGTAACTGTGCAATTCATCTGCACGGGTCTTTGTATTAACAAAAATCATAGCCAAATATGGCTGCATGAGCTTGGTCGCTTCCAAAATCTGCGCATTGCGATCACGGCCCTTGGTTGAAATCAGCCAGTTTTCAATGGTATCTGAAATGACCGTCTGGGTCTTGATTTGTTCCATGACTGGATTAGACAAATACTTTTTCAAAAACGGTTGCAGTTTCTGCGGAATAGTGGCTGAAAAGACCATAAATTGTAGATCTTTTGGCAGACTTCCGGCAATCTTATCTACCGTTTCCAAAAAGCCCATGTCCAAGGTCATATCTGCCTCATCCACCACAAAGGTTTTAGCCTTGTGAATGGCCAGGTCACCTGATTTAACCAAGTCATAAATACGGCCTGGTGTCCCAACAACAATGTGGGGCTGACCAGCTTGAAGTTTGTCAATCTGACGGTTTTTATCTGTACCGCCAACATAATTGGTCACACGAACTTCCATGTCCGAATGACTAGCCAACTGACGTGCCGCTTGATAAATCTGAGTTGCCAATTCTCGAGATGGAGCTGTAATAACTGCTTGAACCTGATCTAATTCCTCATTTAGCTTTTGGAAGATGGGAATTAAGAAGGTATGGGTCTTTCCTGAGCCTGTTTTTGACTCTCCAATTAAGTCACGACCAGACAAGACGATTGGGATTAGTTTTTCCTGAACCTCTGTCGGCTGAACAAAGTTAATTTCTTTCAAAGCCTCCTGAATATAAGGCTTGAGTTTCATATCTGTAAATTTCATAGTTTCCTCTTTAGAACCCGTATTCACAAGGCAAGTATAGTCTTTTAGTACTAGTCAACGAACCGCAGGCATAACTGGAGTTAGGCAAGGCGAGTTAAAAAGAAAAACTAAATGACGATACCAACAATGGATACTGGTTCTTCATTATACTGCCTTCTATTATAGCATGATTTAGGTTGACAAGCAAAAAGGACGGATGCCCGCCCTCATTAACTCTCACTTACTTCAGTAAATTCTGCCTCGATAATCCCTAGTTCTTTTTCCTCTGCCAAACTAGCCTTGAAGGCTTCGCTGAGTTCTAGTTCGCTATCGAAATCACCCTTTAATTTTTTTACAAAGGTATCAGCCAACAAACCACCCATTGGTTGGAAAGTAAAATAGGTCAAACCACCTGAAATCAGTCCACCCAAAATAGGGACCGCATTGGCAATGGTTTTCTCCACAGTCTTTTTGGTAATCTTAACACCAATCACTGCAGCAACCTTTCTCACCAAGGGATACCAAGTCGTTTTGGTCAGAGCCTGCATGGCTACTTTCTTACCAACATTTGCCCCAACTGTTTTGGATACTTTATTTAGAAGCACTGCTGAACCACCTGCTCCAAACATGACACCGATGTAGGCAATAATACGGATTTGAACCTCTTCTGAAATTTCCTTTCCTTGACCAACAAACAACTCATCTTCTCCAAAAAGATAGGCAATTTGCTGCGATAAATTCAAGGCAAAGCCAAAATACTGAGCAATATCTGCTGTCCCAGCTGCTATGGCAGTAAAAGGATTGCCCGGCAAGCCTGCTGCAAAGGATAGAAGCGAGGTCTTGGTTGTCATATCATTGATGATTTTATCGGCCTCTTTGCGCAGGGCTTCGAGGCTATAAACCGCTGTTGGCCCATCCGCTAAAATCTTATCTATATAAGGACTATCCTTAAACCGAGTTTTCAAAAATTCTTCCCTGTTGACTTTAACCATCGGAAGCTGACTAGCTGCCGTCATGGTCTGGAGCACGACCCCATAAAGCTGTTCTTGGTTCAACTGTTCCATAATTATCCTCCACCTATTCTACTTCTCTTTATTCTACATCTCATCGACCATTTTTGTCAAGGTAAAAATAAAACAGCATTTCTGCTGTTTCTGAAATTCTATAGATAAAGAATAGCCAGTGTAATCAGGCTCATGACTAGACCAACTGACCAAAGGAAGAAGTCAACCTGCCACTCGCTCCATTTTTCAGACTTGCCTGTCAAACCACCCAACTCCAAATGATGATGGAAAGGTGTCATACGGAAGATACGACGACCTTCTCCAAAGCGTTTTTTAGTATATTTGAAATATGAAACCTGTAACATAACAGATGACGTTTCGATAACATAGACCAAACCGATTAGGAGGAGGGTCCATTCTTGACGGAGGGCAATGGAAATGGTTGCCAGCATTCCACCAAGAGCCAAACTACCCACGTCCCCCATGAAGATTTTGGCTGGTTTGCGATTATAGACAAAGAAACCAAGCAAGCCACCAATCATGGTCACACAGACCAAAAGAATGTCAAACTTCTGTTCCTTGTAGGCAATGATAGAATAGGCAAGCAAACTAATAACAACCGAAATGGAGGCCAAACCATCAATACCATCGGTCAGGTTGACCGCATTTGAGAAACCAACCAACCAGAAAAGAACAAAGGGTAAATAGAGCATCCCGAGATTGATGATGTGCCCAAACACATTGAGCTCACCTCCGCCAGCACCATTCACATGGACGAAGTAGAAAACCAGTCCACCCAAAATCTGCAAGGCTAATTTTTGTTTCGGATTTAGCCCTTCATTGATTTTTTTGAATATTTTTAAGAAATCATCCAAAAAACCGACCAAGCCATAGAGCGCAAGGATAAAGAGAATGGCTAAGACGCCACCCGTTAGCATTTTCAAACTAGCCGCAAAGAGGAAGCTAACAATAATCGCTACTACCAGAAAGACAGTTCCACCCATGGTTGGGGTTCCGGCCTTAAACTGGTGTTGCTTGACATCCTCGTGCATTTGTTGCCCTTCGATGCGCTTAGCTTGATAAAAGGTAATAAATCGTGGTATCAGGATAACCGTTGCCAAAAAGGCTACCAGTCCCGACATGAGTGCAAACTGCATATTATTCTCCTAATGTAACTGTTAATTTCTTGGTTTTATTCAATTTGGTCCCTACTTCAACATTTTGTTTGACAACCTTAGAACCAGAACCTTCATAGGTTACTTCAATACCTGTCCATCCGGCAAAGATATCCATGTTTTCTTTTGTTATGGCATATAAATCAGGCATATCCTCCAATTTGTTGGTCAACAAGAGGACTTGTTGATTAGGGGCTACCAAACTATCTTTTTCTAAGGAAACTTCCTTAATCTCAGCACCATTGCCCAGAATAACCGGTTGGACCAGATAACGGCGAAGTTCTTCCGCCGACTCACCCGGCGCTTTCCCTATCAAATCTGGTAACTTGTAGTCAGTTTCTTTTTCTACATAAGTCAAGGATGGAGCAGGTGCATCTAGATTGAGATTATCCTTCAATAACATTGCTTCTTTCAGAGTAGGACTGATAATAGTATCCCAAGAGAGAACACTCAAGACTTCTGGCTGACGAATGGTCACATACATAATGAACTCTGGATCCTCAGCAGGAATCATGGCGACAACCGAGTTGATATAAGCGCCCTTGATATAACCCTGACCGTCTTCGCTGGCAATTTCGGCTGATCCTGATTTCATGGCAATATCATAGCCTTCCACCTGAATGGCTGGACCCTGCAAATCATGAGAGTAGAGTGTTCCGAACACAGGATCTGTTCCGACATTGATCATATAGCCGAGAGTATCGTCCGCCGCTTTTTCTGAAACGGGATTCCCAACCTCTTCCTTAGCGGAAATACGAGCAGAGTCTGTGTTGGGATCATAGAGAGCAGAAAGAAATTTCGGCTCCAACATAACCCCATTATTGGCAATAGAAGTGAAACTTCTAATCATCTGGGTCTGGTTGGCAGAAATACCTTGACCAAAAGACGACATGGCAATGGTTACGATGTTATCCTCAGGTACCAAACCTGGAGCCTCATCTCCCATTCCAAAACGTGTCGGATAGCCAAAACGAAACTTGGTCAAGTAATTCAGCCACTTCTCATCCCCCATCTGCTGTTGGAGTAGGATCATACCGACGTTACTTGACAAAGAAAAACCTTGGGCATAATTCAGGGTTACCGCAGATTGGCCAGCGTTGAGGGTCCAGTCATTGATTTTTGCATCGGCAATCACATACTCGTTATTGGTATAGTAGGCATTTGGGTCAAAGGTTCCATTGTCAATAGCTGATGCGACAGTCAAAACCTTCATGGTAGAACCTGGTTCAAAGGCCTCTTGGTAGAGGAGGGAACGCTCTAGAACCCCCTCTTGTCCCAAACCTTCCTTGGTATCAGAATCATAGCTAGGACGTTGCGTCGTTGCTAAAATTTCTCCTGTCTTAGCCGAAACTAAAGTAGCATTGGCATAGCGACCTCTGGCGGTATCAAAGAAAGTATTCATATTGGTTTCTAAGGACCGTTGCAGGTCTGCAGAAATCGTCGTATAGACATCCTGACCGTTAATGGTTTCTTTCTTAACTGTTTCTGTTCCCGGCAGCACACGTCCCTGGCTGTCCTTTTCATAGACAACCTTGCCATCCTGGCCGGCCAGAATATCGTTGAGATAGTACTCCATGCCACTCATACCTTGCAGGCTATGACTACCATCCTTGTTTTCAATCAAATTGGCTAACCCAACAAAGATTGAAGCAAAGTTTCCATTTGGATACATCCGACCTGGGCTGGCATTAAAGGCTATCCCTTCAATCCCCGCCGCCTTCATCTCCTCCTGGATAGTGGTCATGGTATTATAAGAAATATTTTTCCCTAAGGTTCCAAAATAAACCTGCTTCAGTTCTGGCTGTCGTAACTGTTGAAGTACGTAATCCGTTTCCATTCCAAGGTGGTTTTTGAATACATCTGCAACCTTACTAAATTGACTGTCCTGAACATAAAGAATTTTCTTCAATTCGGAAACATATTCCTTATCAATAATAGCATAAACGGTATAGGTGGTAGAATCTTCTGCAATAGGTATACCTGTTCGATCATAGATGGTTCCCCGTTTGGCCTGAACAGTTACTTCTTGCTGGTGGACAGCCTCTGCTCTCTCCGATAATTTCACACCTGCCTTGCTATCTGTACCAATAATGTAGGCAAAATTAAAGAGAAAGATAGAAAAGATTAAAATCGTCAAAAACAGCAGACCTTGGCCTACTCTTCGACGATTTTGGGACGGAAGATACCTTGTTTTCAGGACATACTGCAAGAGTTTATTGTTTCTTCTGGGCATTATTCAGCTACTCCAATATTGTCGTTATTAAATGTTAATCCAGCCTTCTCCGCTATCTCCATCAGACGTGCCGAACGTGTGAGCTCATTAACGGCCTGTTTGGCATCATTGATTTCAATCTGTTTTTGGTTGATGTTTTGATTGACCTTGGCCATTTCAGACTGGACTTGAATCAAACGGGTCTGCAAGAAAATAATCCCTATCGCCAAGGCCAGACCGGATAGAATAATACTTGTATAAAAGGCTTTTTCTACACGGGTGAAGGTTTTAAACTTATCACCAATCACTCGCATGGTAGCTTCTCTACGTTTTTCTTGTAACATAGATGTTTCTCCTACTTATGTACTCTCTTGGCTACGCGCAACTTGGCTGAATGGGCACGATTGTTGGCTTCCAATTCTTCCTGACTAGGTAAGATAGGCTTACGATTGACCAATTCAAGCGGTGCTTTCAAATCATCTGGAATAAACGGCAGACCTTTTGGCACATCAATCGTACTCGCTTCCTTAAAGAGTTGTTTGGTCAGACGATCTTCCAAGGAATGGAAGGTAATGACAGAAATCCGTCCATCCATCGCCAGCAAGTCAATAGCCTGCTGGATAGACTCATCTGCTGCACCCAATTCATCATTGACTTCAATCCGAATGGCCTGAAAAATCTGCTTGGCAGGGTGGCCTTTCTTCTTGAGTTCCTTGGCTGGCTTGGCAGACTTGATCAGCTCCGCCAACTCCGTCGTGGTTTCAATAGGTTTGATGGCACGTGCCTGTTCGATTTTACGAGCAATCTGTTTGGAAAATTTGTCCTCACCGTACTTGAAGAAAATCCGTACCAAGTCGTGATAGTCATAGGTATTGACCACATCATAGGCTGTCAACCGACCATCACGGTTCATGCGCATGTCAAGCGGAGCATCCTGTTTGTAAGAAAAGCCACGCTCCCGCTCATCCAACTGCGGACTGGACACACCCAAATCGTAACAAATCCCATCAATCTCTGTCACACCCAGCTCTGCCAAGCGGGCCTTGAGATTACGGAAATTATCCTTGATAAAGGTCACCTGCCCCTTTTCAATGTAGGCTGCCAAACGGATCTGGGCATGATCAATAGCCGTCTGATCCTGGTCAAAGGCATAGAGATGCCCCCCATCCGTCAGCTGACTAAGCAGGTACTCACTATGACCTGCCCCACCCAGCGTTGCATCTACATAAATTCCATTTGGTTTGATGTCTAACATGTCTACTGTTTCATGTAAAAGAACAGTAGTGTGATTAAATTCCTTGCTCATATCTTATCTATTGTACCACAAAATAAATCAAAAAGATGTTGCAAACTTTTTACAAAAAATGTGTCAAATATAGTTGACAAGTTTTCTTGATGGGTATATAATAACATTACAGAAAGGTGTCGGATATAATTGACAGATACAGGGAGGGTTCCCACATTTTTTTACACTAGTATGTCAGATATAATTGACAACATTTTAAAAGGATAGCCAACCTATCCTCTCATTTTTAAACAATTGTGTCAGATATAATTGACATAGAAAGGAGGGCACATGAACCGTGTCAAAGATTATCGCCTACTTCTAGGTATTTCCCAGCTGGATCTAGCCAAGGCCATCGGCGTATCCAGGCAGACCATCAACATGATTGAAAACAACAAGTACAACCCCTCGCTAGACCTTTGTATCAACCTAGCCAAAGCTTTACAGACCGACCTCAACAGCCTCTTTTGGAATGAATAGAAAGGAAAAATTACCATGAAAAAGAATACACGCAAAGCCCTTATCTCTACCCTCATTTTTATCCCGCTCTTTGTCCTCTTTCAGCTTTGGGGCAATAGCGGAGCAGACATCTTGCATACTATCAGCCAAGCAAAATTTTGGCTACAATTGCTGATTGCTGGGACCATCTACTTCTTAGGACTAGCCTACCTACCACTCATTTTTCGTCGTAAGTAAATAGGAGTATCGTATGAAAAAAGAAACCTTTCAAGATAAATTGATCAAACGATTTTACGGTATCGCAGGTCCCCTGGATGAATATCGCAAACAAGAAGCCTTCCGACTAGGCAATACCTGCTTTATCCTGCTCTTTTGGGGCACCATGGTTCTTACCCTGCTGGCACTTGCCCTATCCAAACGCTACCCAGAAGTCGTTGCCTATGGCTACCCAACTGCTCTACTCCTATCCACTCTTTCCGCCAGTATGTATATGGCATCCAAGATGCGCCACAGCCAAGTGGACAGTTTAGATGTAGAAGAATTGACTAGCAAGGAACAGAAGCAGCTCAAGGGAGCAAGTTTCAAATTCACCCTCTATTTCACTGCCCTTATGTACATTTGGACTGTTGTTTTTGGTGCCTGGATGGAGGGACTCAATCCTCTCGACCACCTATTTGACCTCCGAAAATTCCTTGCAGCCTGTCTAGGTGGTATTTTCACAGGCATTGCTATCGAAATCATGTTACGCAAGCGCATGAAAAAAGCAGAACAACTGACTGCCAGCTCTGCTATTTCCAAAAAAGAACCTAAGTGGATCCAAAACATGATACGGCACGTTTATGGTATTCGCGGGCCTTTAGACGAGTACCGACGGACTAAGGCAGATGAGATTGGGGGAATAGCCTTTATCTACCACTTCTACTTCCTAGCTCTCGGAAATGCCATCGCCTACTTCCTAGCCTACCGCTATCCTCTGGAGGTGGCTACCTACTATCCAATGATCATTGCCTTCTTCAGTATTATCCTAATTGGTATCGTTAATATGCGCACCCTCCATGCTGACCTGCCTCAATATGACGTGGACGAACTAAGCCCTGAGGAAAGACAAGGACAGACCCTCAAGCCACTCGTTTGGGGACTGGGAGTTGCCCTGCTATCTAGCCTCTTTGCTGGGCTGGCAGACCTCTTTAGCCTCCAGCTTCCCCTACTGGATTCCATCTTCCACGTAAAATCCCTCCTCTTCGGTGGCATGATGGGCCTCTTTGCCAGTCTAGCCCTGTCTGCCCTTGCTTATCTGCAAAAATTGGAAGCAGATTCTGCTAAGAAAAAATAAGGAGTAACCCATGAACACCCCCTTTTCCCATAAACAATCCTTTCAATTCTTTGTGCTATTTTATAGTCTGTTCTCTGCCTTTCTTATCTATTCCTACATAGTCAAGGAGCCCATTCACGATAGCTTCCTATTCGTTTTTCCCATCGTCCAGATGCTCAAACCTCTTAAATCTGCAAAAGAAAGGCATTACTTTATTCTCTCAAGTGTCTTTACAATTATTGCCATGACCTTGACCTATTCCGTGGGCATTTGGCTAGGACATGTCAAACCACTTATCCTCATCCTTCCTGCTGGATTTGCTGTCGCTATCCTCTATCGGCTGTATGTCAAAAAGGAGAAAACAGATGAACGTTAACAACCCGAAACTCATACTCACTTTGATTGTTCTCTCCTATACAGCAATTTGTAGCCTGTATATACATAGCTACCTGACTGGAGACAATCCACCACTCTTTATCTTACTGTTCACTATACTTCCAATCTTGAATAGTGACTGGCAAACTACCCGTCCAGAATCAAATGCTGTCCAAGAAGCTATCCATCTTTATCGTAAACCACTGCTCTAGTTTCTCATTGCAGGTTTTGCCCTAACTTTCTCCATTGGATTTTTCGCTGGACAAATCAAACCACTCTTAGCTGGATTTTGGGGAATCCTTGCTATCCTGCTCTTTGTTGGACAGTTGAAAAAATAAGGAGTTAGACCAATAGAACAGGAGAACTCTTCCTAATTATCGTGCTGGCGCAAGGCCAGCCTTTTTTATTACAAAATCGTCCACTTTGTCGCTTACTTTTTTCCCTATTTGTGCTACAATATGCTCATCTTTATTTTTTTGAAAAGGTAGCTTTATGAAAGCATTTAAGATACACCTTACTCCCAGTCAACGAATTATTCTGAGCTTTCTACTCGTTATACTGGTCGGCTCTCTCTTACTCAGTCTGCCCATTTCGCAAGTTCCTACATCTAATGCCCGTTACTGGGACCACCTCTTTACCTCTGTGTCCATGGTTTGCGTGACTGGATTGTTTACAAAGGCTGTGGCCGATACCTATTCTACATTTGGTCAAATCATCTGTATGCTACTCATTCAGATTGGTGGACTGAGCCTGGTTGGTTTTATTGGCCTCTTTGCCCTACGAGGTGGTCGGAAAATCAATTTTATGAGTATGGCAACTCTCCAAGAAGCCCTCAATCGCTCTGACACAAAACATTTTAGAAATTTTCTCAAGTCTGTTTTCGGCTTCACCCTAGCCATTGAAACACTGGGAGCTATTCTCTTATCTCTGCACTTCGTACCAGAATTCGGTTGGGCTAGGGGGATATTTACTTCCATGTTCCTAGCCGTTTCAGCCTTCTGTAATGCTGGTTTTGATAATTTCGGCGCCACCAGTATTGTCCGCTATGTTGACAATCCCTTGATTAACCTGACCTTAGCCAGCCTAATCATCATGGGAGGACTGGGCTTCTCTGTCTGGTTTGATTTGCAAACCCAGCTTGGACAAAAATTCCATCTTCGTAAACTAGGTTTTCATACCAAGGTGGTTCTAGGTTTGACTGTCACGATTTTGAGCTGCGGTACCCTATTAACCTTACTTACAGAGTGGAACAACCCTGCTACCATCGGTCATCTATCCTTTGGTCACAAACTACTAGCAAGCTTTTTCCAGACTGTGACCATGCGAACGGCGGGATTTGCTAGTATTGACTATACCACAGCGGCTCCTATCACCCTGCTGATCTATATCTTTCAGATGATGCTGGGGGGAGCACCAGGAGGAACGGCGGGAGGAATTAAAATTACTGCCTTTCTCACTCTGGTCCTCTATGCCCGTAGCGAAATCTTGGGACTGCCCCATACCAACTTCCTTGGTCGTACCATTGATAGCCTGACCATCCGCAAGGCTTTTGCGACCTTTTCTGTCTTTCTTTTGGTCTTTTTGACAGGCTTGTTTGCTTTAGTTCTCACAGATAGGCAGCAACCCCTGCTCTTCTTGGTCTTTGAAGTCATGTCAGCCCTAGCAACCGTTGGCGTGACTGCCAACCTGACCCCATCACTCACCATGGCAGGACAGGCCGTTATCATGGCTCTCATGTTTTTCGGCCGCATAGGGCCTCTATCTATCCTAGCTAGCCTTTCCCTCCGTAAAGCTTCCAAAAAGGAAAGCCTACAATACGCCAAATCATCTATGCTTGTATAAAAGGAGAAATCATGCCAAACTATACTATCGGAATACTAGGCTTAGGAGTATTCGGTACAACCATTGCCAAGACCCTACATAATTACGATTGCAATATCATTGCCATTGATAACCACGAACAACAAATTAACCATCTTGAACCCATTCTCACGCGAGGGATTGTTGGAGATATAACCGACCGTTCTATCCTACGCGCTGCTGGCATCGGGAACTGTGATGCTGTCGTGGTTGCTACTGGTGAGAATTTAGAATCTAGCGTTCTCGCTGTCATGCATAGCAAGGTTCTCGGCGTTCCCATGGTTGTTGCTAAAGTAAAGGGAACAACCGCTAAAGAAGTTCTCCTTCGTGTCGGTGCAGATAAGGTCATCTCTCCAGAACGAGAAACAGGTATTTCACTGGCCAAGCA
Source organism: Streptococcus sp. 29887 (assembly GCF_032595075.1). Classification (NCBI taxonomy): domain Bacteria; kingdom Bacillati; phylum Bacillota; class Bacilli; order Lactobacillales; family Streptococcaceae; genus Streptococcus; species Streptococcus iners. The sequence continues at coordinate 1,864,969 of NZ_CP118735.1, forward strand.
ACTTCTTCACAAAGACACAACTAGCCTCCTGGAACTAGAAGGCAATGTTTCCATCGTTGAATTTCATCCGCCTGCAAAATGGATTGGCAAAACCTTGGGCGAGCTCAAGCTCCGTCAACGCTATAAGATGAATATCATCGGTTACCGTAGCGGAGAAAATCAGGAATTGAATATCCAACTAACTCCAGACTATGTTTTCAAAACTGAAGAACTCATCATGGCCATTACAGATCATAATACCGTTGACCACTTTGAAGACTTAGCTAACTAAAATATTGAAAAAGCCTACTAGAGGATAAAACTCCTAGTAGGCTTCTCGTCTGTTAACAAAGGAGAATGCATGAACGATTTAACAAAAGGGAAACCAATTATTGTCATCTTACAATTTGCCATCCCCTTACTGATTGGTTCTTTTTTCCAATTGGCCTATAACTTTGCCGATTCTATGATTGTGGGTCATACCCTGGGAAAAGAAGCCTTTGCCAGTGTCGGCTCAACTGCCAGCCTGATTTTTCTCATCATCGGCTTTGCCCAAGGAGTGACCAATGGTCTGACCATCATTTCTGCCCAACGCTTCGGAGCTGAGGACTTTGAAGGATTGAAAAAATCCTTTGTTCATGGTCTTTTCTACTCTTTCCTTATCAGCCTGATATTGACAATCCTTGCATTGACTTTTTTACAACCTATCTTGGTCTTAATGAAGACACCTGCTAGTATCATCCAGCATTCTCAAGCCTTTTTGACTGCCATGTTCGGCGGACTAACCTTTACTATTTTCTATAATTTTCTCTCTTCTGCTCTCCGAAGTCTTGGAAATTCTAGAACGCCACTCATAGCCCTGATCATCGCTTGTTTTATCAATATCGGTCTAGACTTTTTCTTCATCCTAGTCATGAAATGGGGTGTTTTCGGAGCTGGTTTTGCTACCATTACAGCCCAAGCCTGTTCTGTTCTCTTTTTGATTTTTTACATTGCCCGTAAGGTTCCCCAATACCATATTGGCTTATCTGATATAAAATTAGACAAAGACAATCTCAAGAAACACGCACAACTAGCTTTTCCCATGGGCTTTCAAGCCAGTATTATTGCTATCGGAGCCATGACCCTACAATTCATGGTCAACCAACTGGGCACGGATGCTATTGCTGCCCAAGCTATCGCCCTCCGTACTGACCAGCTAGCTATGCTGCCCATGGTCAATCTTGGTCTAGCCATCGCAACCTTCACAGCCCAGAACTATGGGGCCAAGCTCTACGAACGGATCCGAGAAGGTGTTCGTCAGGCCTTGGTTCTAAACATCGCTTGGGCACTAGTATTTGCCCTCCTGCTCATCCTGGGCAACCGCTTCTTCTCCGGCCTCTTTCTGCCAAATGCCAGTCAAACCGTATTGGATTTGGCCCTTATCTACTACATCATCAACGGGATTTGTTACTGGATTGTAGCCAGCCTCTTTATTCTTCGTAGCTTTATCCAGGGACTGGGCAAGGGTTTTATTCCAACTCTTGCAGGCTTTGGGGAATTGATTTTCCGAGCGGCTGTCGCCATCATAGGTATGCAGTATTGGGGCTTTTATGGAACAGCAGCTGCCAATCCCGCTGCCTGGATCGGTAGCATCATCGTTCTCATTCCAAGCTCCATCGTCTTAATGAAAAAGTTGAAAGCCGGACAAACAATATAGACAAAGAAAAACGCATGAAACTCTCATGCGTTTTTAAAATAATATTTCCGTAAAAATTGGATATGTAAGATATTCCAAAACGCACCATAGCTAATCCCGACCAAGAAAGCTAAGCCGACTTGCACATTGGATACTGGTAGCAGATGAACAAAAAGAATGATGCCCAAAATAACCACTAATAAAATAACTGTCGTTGTCTTATCCCACTTAAAATAGGCTGAAAAGGGTTTGTTAGGACAGACTTGCACTTCCTTGAACTGTTTGAAACTAGCACCAAGACTTGCTCCTGCCGCTCCTAAAATTGCACCAAAATAATCGTGCGGAAGGACATAGACCGACAAATAAGCGACCATAACATAGGCAAGCACCAAGAAGGCATATACAAATTTTTTCATGTCCAACCTCCTAGTCCAAATCTTCTTATCATTATTTTAACATAATTTTTTGTATATCCAAGACTTATAAAAAAATTTTACAGCTGACTTTCCGCCTCAATTTCTTCCAAAAGTTTACCATAAAAAGTCTGTTCATCAGCCAAAAGCGGACTGTTTGGCAACATTTTTTTAGCCTGAGCCAGAGATTTTTTCAAGGCCTTGTTATCTTTCGTAATTCGCTGATGGTAGAGAGCCGCGATGACTTGGTAATTTCCCATAGGGTACTTGAGCAGAGCCTTGACCTGTTTGTCCTGACCCAACTCCCTAGCTTCATCTTCCAACCCCTGCAAGATATAGACTTCCAACAAAATAAGTTTGCTTGCTTTGATGATGTAATCATTATCGGATGTGGCAATCAATTGTTCCAAGCGTTCCTTGGCTTCTGGGTATTGCCCCTTAAAAATCATGACTTCTGTCCAGTTGAGGTAATGCGTTTGTGGTAAATGTCCTGGCAAGATTGGGAGCTCCAAAACAAAATCACTCAAGTTAGCCGCAGTCGGATCCACCAATGCTTGAGCTGTATGACGAAGGGCATGATAGGTCAGCCGACTATATTCGGGATGAGCACGCAACTCTTGTATCTTAGCACCATCCAAGAAACCAGAAGGGTTGGCATTGAGAATGAATAAAGATAGATTGAGAAGAATTTGCGATAATGGTAGCCCCCACTTCCCAGTCAAAACTCCCATCAAAGCAGAAAGCAAGACTAGAACCAGATGAACAATCAGGCCACCTGCAAACATCAAAATTGCCCGAGGGTCATTCTCATCTTTTTTGACCCCGATATACTGAGCAGCTGCCCCTTGCACAATCACGGTTTTCTTCCATTTCCAGCCCTGGTCAGTCTTGACCAACAAGCGATTACCCAAGCCAAGTGCCACCAAATCAAAACCTGTCAACCAACCAAAGAAGGCATGCCCCAATTCATGAAGAATGAGGGTCAGATAGAGTGTTCCCATAAACCAGATATAGCCTAGACCAACAATTAAAAAGATGCCCTCATCCGACTGAATAGGAAGCACTTCCTCCATACCAATGAAACAATAACATGCTCCAACAAAACTTAATAGGATAGAAAGCCCAATCACCAACCAATTCCATACTTTTTTCATAGCAAACCTCCTCTTGATATAGTATAACAAAAAAAGACTAGGAAACCTAGTCTTTACTTGTTTTTTTTAGCAATCTTATTCTTAGGAATTAGGGTCGTCCAAGCTACGTCCGTGCAAGCCTTTTTCACGTTGGACTTGACGAAGTTTTTCAGGTGTCACATCATTGCCGTCCTCATCGACGACCTTGATGCCTTCGATATGGGCACGCACGCTACGGCGGTAGCCCTCGATGTACTCCTCACGAAGAGCTGCCTGTTCCTGCAACTCCTCCTCTGTCAAGCCTTCCGCCTTTTTCTTGCGGGCCAATTCATTGATACGATCAATTTTTGCTTGTTCCATATTTGCCTCCTACTTGCTATTCAAGAGATTGAAGACCGCCACGGCACTTGCCTTATCCGCCAAGGATTTCAGTAGAGCCAAACGGTTGGCTTTGACTGCTGCGTCATCTGCCATGACCATGGTGTTGTCGAAGAAGGCCGCGATGATTGGGCTGAGAGCAAAGAGCTTGTCCAGGTTGCCCGCCATGTCTTCCGTCAACTCCAAGCCTGCCACTGCAGCAGCAAGGGCTTTCTCCTGGTCGTTTTCGAAGAGTGCCTCGTCAATGACAGTCGCCTCTGCCTTTTCAGCCAAGTTGAAGACCCGTGACAAGTTTTCCACGGCTTCCTTGTAGTCAGCCTCTTTTGATTTTTGGAAAATAGCAGAGCTGGCTGCCAGTTGTAGTCTGACCACAAAGGTTGAGCTGGCAAGTACAGCCTCACGGATGTCTTTCGGAATCGCCTTATCCATCATCTTCTCTACACGGGCACGGATAAAGTCCATCACAGCTGGCTGGTTGTCGTAAGTCAAGCTGGCAAAGTTCAAGCTGTACAACTCCGCAATCAACTGATCCAATGGAATTTCCCAACCAAAGGCTTCCAAAATCCGCACGATACCCTGTGTTGCACGACGGAGAGCGTAAGGGTCGTTCGAGCCAGAAGGAATCAAGCCAACTGAGAAGAAGGATAGGAGGGTATCAAATTTATCAGCCAGTGCCAAGACCGCACCGACCTTGCTTTCAGGCAATTCGCCTTCTGCTGAGTTTGGCAAGTAGTGCTCACGGATTGCTGCTGCCACCGCAGGTTTTTCCCCTGCAAGAAGGGCATACTTCTCACCCATAATCCCTTGCAATTCATCAAACTCGCCGACCATGCCTGTCAAGAGGTCAAACTTGTAGATGTCCGCCGCACGTGCCACATCTGCTTTCTCATCCGCAGACAAGCCAGCCAAGTCAGCCAGTTTTTCTGCGATAACCTTGGTGCGTTCCATGTGCTCGTAAAGTGAGCCGATTTTCTCATGGAAGGTCACGACTTTGAGACGTTCCACCAAGTCAGCAATCTTGAGTTTTTGGTCTTCACGCCAAAAGAACTCGCCGTCTTCCAAACGAGCCACCAAGACTTTTTCGTTTCCTTTGATGACATTGTCAAGGTGTTGGTCGTTTCCGTTACGGACGGAGATGAAGTTTGGCAAGAGCTTGCCAGACTTATCACGCACCACGAAGTAACGTTGGTGATTTTTCATAGAAGTAACCAAAACTTCTTCTGGTACTTCCAAATATTTAGTGTCAAAAGAACCCATGAAGGCAGTTGGATACTCGACCAAGTTGAGAACTTCATTAAGTAGGTCTTCGTCGATCTCAACAGTCACATTGTGTTTGTCCTCGATAGCCTTGATTTGCTCGACGATCAAATTTTGACGCTCTGCGGGGTCTGTAATGACAAACTGTGCACGCAAGTCTGCCTCGTAAGAATCTGCACTTGCAATCTCTGTTTCATTTCCAAGGAAACGATGACCACGGCTGATGCGAGCTGACGAAATGTCCAAGAAGTCCATAGCCAATGCTTCATCGTCCAAGAGAACGGTCAAGGTATGGACAGGACGGATGTAAGCGAATTTATTGGACGCCCAGTTCATGCTGACTGGGAAGGTCATAGCCTTCAAAACCTCTGGAATGCCCGCCAAAACTGCCTTAGCTGGCTGACCAGCTTCGTGTTTGGTCACGTAGACATACTCTTCGCCCTTGATCTCGCGGAATTCAATGTTCGCAGTCGTCAAGCCTTTGCCACGGACAAAGCCTTCTGCAGCTTTAGTGAAGTTTCCGTCTGCGTCCAAGGCAATTTTCTTAGCAGGACCCTTGAAATCTTCCGTCAAGTCAGTCTGCTGGTCTGCCAAACCACGCACACGAACAGCCAAACGGCGTGGCGTTGAAAAGACATCAATGCTGTCAAAAGCCAAGCGATTGTCTGTCAAAAAGGTCGCCATGCGGTCACGCAACTGGTGCATGGCTGGGGTTACGATGTAGGCAGGAATTTCTTCCAAACCAAGTTCAACAAGTAAATTCTTTGTCATTATTCTGCGTCCTCCTTCAACAATTCTGCTCGTGTTGCCTCATCCAAAAGTGGGAAACCGAGTTTCTTCCGCTCTGCCACAAAGGTCTTGGCAACGACACGGGCAAGGTTACGGATACGGGCAATGTAGCCTGCACGCTCGGTTACAGACACAGCTCCACGGGCATCCAGCAGGTTAAAGGTATGAGAACACTTGAGTACATAGTCAAATGCTGGATGAACCAAGCCCTCTTCCAAAGCCCGCTCTGCTTCTTTTTCAAACTTGGTAAAGTTTTCAAGGAGCATGTCCTGGTCGGATACTTCAAAGGAATATTTTGAATGCTCATACTCTGGCTGGATAAAGATTTCACCGTATTTAACGCCGTCAGCCCACTCGATGTCGTAAACGGAGTCAACTTCTTGGATGTAAGAAGCCAGACGCTCCAAACCATAGGTTACTTCGGCTGTGACAGGACCTGTCGCCAAACCACCGACCTGTTGGAAGTAGGTAAACTGTGTGATTTCCATACCGTCTAGCCAGACTTCCCAGCCCAGACCAGCTGAACCTGTTGATGGGTTTTCCCAGTTGTCCTCAACGAAACGAATGTCATGTTCCAAAGGATTGATCCCCAAACGCTCCAAAGACTCCAAGTAGAGTTCTTGGATATTAGATGGAGATGGTTTCATCACCACTTGGAATTGGTGGTGCTGATACAAACGGTTTGGATTTTCCCCGTAACGACCGTCCGCAGGACGACGACTTGGCTCCACATAAGCCGCATTCCATGGCTCAGGACCGATAGCACGCAAGAAAGTGTAGGGACTCATGGTACCCGCACCTTTTTCCGTATCATAGGCCTGCATGAGCAAGCACCCCTGCTCATTCCAAAATTGTTGTAAGGTCAAGATAATCTCTTGAAATGTAAGTTTCTTTGACATATTCTTCCTTCTTTCTTTAATTATAAGTCTTTTAGTTTACTTTTAGTACTAGGCAACGAGCTGCAGGCTGTACTGGAGTACGGCAAAGCGAGTTAACGACGTAATAAAAGATAAACTAAATGACGATGATTTTGTGACGTGAACCTTCCTAGCCTAAACCGCTAGGAAAGGCGAACTAGTACAGCGTCTAGCTCAGTCGCCCTAGCGATGAGCGTGTGGCAATTCGACTGAAAGGAGATTATGCCACTGACGCTGTGAAAGGTAAGTTTTTTTGACATATATTTCCTCCGTTTTTTGTTAGACAGACAAAAAGAACCACATTCTCTTCCCCTGTCCACAGACATAGGGGCGTTGAGAACGCGGTTCCACCCTAATTTATTACTTCATTGATTTGATTGTTATAACAGTCCGAACTTGGTCACGACTGGGAAAGCGCCAATTATTTCAAGACTGGCTTGGCTTCCACTCTCCCAAGCTCGCTAGACAGGCTTTTGAAACAACCTTCTTTCATGCTTAGTATTGTAGCAGAAAAAACAGCGTTTGTCCAGAAAGAGCACTATTTATCCGATTATAAACCCATAGTAGGACTGTTGTAATCCAATAGATATTTTTCTGGAACTACTCCCAAGAATTTTTCTGCGTGTTGACTGATAAAATCTAGGGCATTTTCCAAATCCTCTACTCTATCAGAATTGACCAACTCCATAACCAAGAAAGCATTCTTTGTCTCATCCGTAATCATGGTCCGCTCACCATCACGCCAGTTGAAACAGCGACAAACTGCTCCTTTATCATCCTTATAGCAAACTTCCCCTGGTAGAGTTGGATTATTGGTTTCATCACCAATGAGATAGAATTCATCCCCACCCTCAGTGACAGTTAGTTGAAGATTGCCTACAAATGTATCTAAATCTTCAGCACCACATGGAAGACCAAAACGCAAACTCGCCGCATTATAAATATCCACTAATGGAGAAATTGTTGTGACTGGACGGTCACTAGTTGAACGCTTCAAAAGTGCTTCAATACTTGAACGAGCCCCTTTTTTAGTTTTAAACTTTTGATAGGCTTGACGATATGTACGAATGACCTCGTTCTCACTAAAGGTATCTTCCGTAAGAAATTTCTGGGCAATTCCGTTGCTTTCTTCCAGTAATTTCACTAATTCATCAGGTGATTGCGCCGGCGTTTTATACCCCTTCAATAATAGCACTCCGATTTTTGCATCTGGAAATAAATTCCAAAACGATGAATCAACAATAAATTGTGACATATTCTCACTCCTTTTATACAAAAATCAGCACCCTATGAACATCTTCTAGGACCTAACGATGTTCATAAAATGCTGTTGCATGACTACCCGGTGGCAGTGTTTATTTAATTAACATTATTGTATAAAATCCCAGAGAGAATGTCAAATATTATCTCAGAATATGGAAAAACATACTCTGAGGTTAGCCACAAGAAAATTAAAATTTATCTACAAAATTATCTCTATTGATGCGAACGTTTAAGAACATATAAAATGCCGATAGGAGCGTACACAAAATCAAAACGATTCCAACTGGTTTCAATTCTGGGACATCATAATTTGCCAGAGCTAGTACAGGAATACTCAAAACAATATAGGGAAGTAACATGGTTGACCCTGCAGCAACATCTACTAAATCTTTGTCAGGATCCTCAACAAACCAAAGGAATGGTAAAAATAGACGAAGCCATTTAACTCTCTCCATAAACTTAGAAATTGGTCGAATAAATAGTGTCAGAAATTTGTAACCAACAAAAGCAAATATGACTAAGTTATCCTCTTTAGATAAACCTGACATCTACTCACTACAGTTGAAAAAGAGCCAAAAAAAAAATGGTCCAAAGGACCATTTTTCCGAAAAGTCAAACTTTTCTTATTTCTTCATTTTACATAGTAAAGTGGGAAGCCTTCTACTACTAAAACTATTAGTCTTCATTGCGACGACGTTTACCTGCAAGAGCAAGAGTTGCGATAAGCATACCTGCACCAAGTACTGCTGCTGATGATGAAGCTTCACCAGTGTTTGGCAATTGAGCCGCACCAGCTTTAGCAGTTGTTGCTGGAGCTGCAGGAGCCTGTGGTTTTGGTGTCGCAGGCGCTTGAGGCGCTGGACTTGCAGGAGTTTCTGGTTTTGGTGCAACAGGGTTGCTTACCTTACGGTAAATGTGGAGTGTATCACCGTTTGGAAGTGTGATAGTCTTACCTGTGAACTCGTATCCTGGGATTGACTTGTTAGGTGTTGTACCCTCTTCTTGCGGTGCAATTGGGTTACCATCTTCGTCAACGTGGTTTGTCACAACCTTAGTTACCTTACGGTAGATGTGTGTTGTGCTACCGTCTGGATCTGTTACAGTCTTACCTGTGAACTCATAACCTGGGATTGACTTATCTGGAGTTGTGCCATCTTCTTGTGGTGAGATAACATTACCTTCTTCGTCAACGTGGTTAGTTACTACTTTCTTAACAGGTGTTACTTTACGGTATACGTAAGTTACTACAGTTTCACCTTCGACTACTGTACCGTTTTCAGTACCGTCAACTCGAACAAGTTCGTATTCTTCACCGTTAAATGTGATTGTACCTGGCTTGTTATCTGTTGTGTCGTATGGTGTGTCTACATCTGATGATGGTGTATCTGTAACTGGAGTAGAGATAACTGTACCATCTTCAGTAACATAGTTCACGACTACTGTACCCTTAGGTGTTACTTTACGGTAAACGTGGGTTGTATTGCCGTTTTCATCTGTAGTTGTCTTACCTGTGAACTCGTAACCTGGGATTGACTTGTCTGGAGTTGTGCCATCTTCTTGTGGTGAGATAACATTACCTTCTTCGTCAACGTGGTTAGTTACTACTTTCTTAACAGGTGTTACTTTACGGTATACGTAAGTTACTACAGTTTCACCTTCGACTACTGTACCGTTTTCAGTACCGTCAACTCGAACAAGTTCGTATTCTTCACCGTTAAATGTGATTGTACTTGGCTTGTTATCTGTTGTGTCGTATGGTGTGTCTACATCTGATGATGGTGTATCTGTAACTGGAGTAGAGATAACTGTACCATCTTCAGTAACATAGTTCACGACTACTGTACCCTTAGGTGTTACTTTACGGTAAACGTGGGTTGTATTGCCGTTTTCATCTGTAGTTGTCTTACCTGTGAACTCGTAACCTGGGATTGACTTGTCTGGAGTTGTGCCATCTTCTTGTGGTGAGATAACATTACCATCTTCGTCAACGTGGTTAGTTACTACTTTCTTAGCAGGTGTTACTTTACGGTATACGTAAGTTACTACAGTTTCACCTTCGACAACTGTACCGTTTTCAGTACCGTCAACTCGAACAAGTTCGTATTCTTCACCATTAAATGTGATTGTACCTGGCTTGTTATCTGTTGTGTCGTATGGTGTCTCTACATCTGACGATGGTGTATCTGTAACAGGTTTAGAGATAACTGTACCATCTTCAGTGATATAGTTCACAACAACTGTACCTTTAGGTGTTACTTTACGGTAAACGTGAGTTACATTGCCATCTTCATCAACAGTTGTCTTACCTGTGAACTCATATCCTGGGATTGAGGTATTTGGCTTAGTGCCATCTTCTTGTGGTGAAATAGACTTACCATTCTCATCAACGTGGTTGGTTACAGGAGATTTAACTGCGCTAGATACTTTGCGGTAAACGTATGTTACTTGCGTTGTACCCTCTACAACAGAACCATTTTCATTACCTTGAGTCAATACTGGAACCAATTCATAAACAGAACCATCAGCTGTAGTAATTGTTGTTGGTTTGTTATCTGTTGTATCGTAAGATGTACCTGTTGAAGTTGAGCTTGTATCTTCTACTGGAGAAGCAATCACATTACCTTCCGTGTCGATGTAGTTAACAACTACGTTACCTTTCACTTCTTCATATACGTAAGTTACTTGCTTGTCTTCGCCTGAAGTTACTGATCCATTTTCTTCACCAGTAGTCAAGCTTGGAACAAGTTTGTAAGTCTTACCATCTTCTGTAGTGATTGTAGTTGGCTTGTTGTCTTCAGTTGTGTATGTCTTACCTGGTTCAGCGTTCTCTTCGTCCTTAACTGGAGATTTGATTACTGTACCGTCAGTTGTTACATAGTTAACTGTTACAGAACCTGCTGGCTCGTAGACGTATTGAACAGTCGTAGTACCTTCAACAACAGTACCTTTCTCAGCAGCTGATGTATCTTTCACTTCTTTGTAGAAGTAAGTTACACCGTTGTGTTTGATAACTGCAGGTTTGTAATCTGTTGTATCGTAAGATGTATCAAGTGCCGCGTCTGTTGTATCGTTCACTGATGTTGCAATTGTTTCACCATTCGTGTTCACATAGTTAACGACAACGCTACCGTTTGGATTTGGAGCTGGAGTTGTTACTTTTTGGTAGACATAAGTTACTTGCGTTGTACCTTCAACAACAGAACCATTTTCTTCACCCTTGGTCAATACTGGAACAAGTTTGTACTCAGTACCATCTTCAGTTGTGATTGTTTCTGGCTTGTTATCTGTTGTATCGTAAGATGTACCTGTTGAAGTAGATGGTGTATCTGTTACAGGTGCCTTGATGACATTGCCATCAGTGTCGATGTAATTAACAACAACGTCACCTTTCACTTCTTCGTATACGTAAGTCACTTGCTTGTCTTCGCCTGGAGTTACTGACCCGTTTTCCTCACCAGTAGTCAAGCTTGGAACAAGTTTGTATGTCTTACCATCTTCAGTTGTGATTGTAGTTGGCTTGTTATCTTCAGTTGTATATGTCTTACCTGGTTCAGCGTTTTCTTCGTCCTTAACTGGAGATTTGATTACTGTACCGTCTGTAGTTACATAGTTAACTGTTACAGAACCTGCTGGCTCGTAGACGTATTGAACAGTCGTAGTACCTTCAACAACAGTACCTTTCTCAGCAGCTGATGTATCTTTCACTTCTTTGTAGAAGTAAGTCACACCATCTTTTGTGATTGTTGCTGGTTTGAAATCAAATGTTTCATAGACAGTTCCAGTTGTTGTTTCTGGTGTATCTACAACATCAGAAGCAATCTTCTCACCTGTAGTGTTGTAGTACTCAACAACAACGTTACCTTTCACTTCTTCGTAAACGTAAGTCACTTGCTTGTCTTCGCCTGAAGTTACTGATCCGTTTTCCTCACCAGCAGTCAAGCTTGGAACAAGTTTGTAGACTTTACCATCAGTTGTAGTGATAGTTTCTGGCTTGTTATCTGTTGTGTTGTACTCAGTACCTGGTTTTTGATTTGTTTCATCGTTAACAGGATCTTTGATAACTGTACCATCAGCCAATGTGTAGTTTACAACAACGTTACCAGCTTTTTGGTAAATATAAGTAACTTCAGTCGTACCTTCTACAACTTTACCAGTTTCCTTATCACCTGCTTTTACTTCATCGGTTGGCAAGATATAGTATACATCACCAGTAGCATCTTCAACGATTTTCTCTGGTTTGTTGTCTCTTGTGTTGTAGTCTGTACCTGTTGATGTTGATGGGGTATCAACTACTTGTGAAGCAATGACTTTGCCATCAGTGTTTACATAGTTAACAACAACGTCACCCTTAACTTCTTCGTACACATAAGTTACTTGAGTTACACCTGGAACTACGTCACCTGTTTCAGAACCTTTAGTAAGGGTTGGAACAAGTTTGTATGTCTTACCATCAGCAGTTGTGATAGTAGTTGGTTTGTTGTCTTTTGTATCGTAGTCTGTACCTGTAGATGTTTCTGGTGTGTCTGTTACAGGTGCTTGAAGAACTTTGCCATCAGTTGTTACATAGTTAACAACAACTGAACCTTTCACTTCTTTGTAGACATAAGTAACTTCTTTTGTTACACCTGCTTCTACAGTTCCAGTTTCATCACCAACTGTAGATGCTGGAACCAACTCATAAGTTTTACCTTCATCAGTAGTAATTGTAGTTGGTTTCAAGTCAGTTGTATCGTATGTTGAACCTGGTTTACCATCTTTAGTATCATCAACTGTGCTTGCTGTTGTAGCACCAGTATTTGTTGTACCTGAGAGTGGTGCGCCATCTTCAGTGATGTAGTTAACAACTACGTTACCAGCTTTTTCGTAAACATACTGAACAGTTGTTGTTGTTTCTGCTACATTACCAGTTGTTGGTGCAGAAGTGTCTTTCACTTCTTTGTAGTAGTAAACTGTGCCGTCCGCTGCTGTGATTGTTTCTGGTTTCTTATCGTCTGTATTGTAGGCTGTACCAACTGAAGCGTCTTCTGTATCCACTACAGATGTTGCGTTACCAGTTTCAGTACCTGAAATTGGATTGCCTTCTGTATCGTAGTACTCAACTACAACGTCAGATTTAACTTCTTCGTAGATGTAAGTAACTTCGATAGTCTTACCAGCTTCAACGTCACCAGTTTCGTTACCGATTGTTGCAGTTGGAACAAGTTTGTAGACTTTGCCATCAGTTGTTGTGATGGTTTCTGGTTTGTTGTCAGTAGTGTTGTAGTCGTAACCTGGCTTTTGGTTCGTTTCATCGTTCACAGGATCTTTGATGACTGTACCATCTGCCAATGTGTAGTTAACAACAACATTACCAGCTTTTTCGTAAACGTAGGTTACTTCTGTAGTACCTTCTACGACTTTGCCAGTTTCTTTAGTTGCATCTTCAGCTTTGATTTCTTTGTAGTAGTATACATCACCAGTCGCATCTTCAACGATTTTCTCTGGTTTGTTGTCTTTTGTATCGTAGTCTGTTCCCGTTGATGTTGTCTTTGTATCTACTACTTGGGTAGCAATTACTTTACCATCAGTATTTACGTAGTTAACAACAACATCACCTTTCACTTCTTCGTATACATATGTTACTTCTGTTACTCCTGGTACCACATCTCCTGTTTCTGTTCCTTTTGTTAGGATTGGTACTAGTTTGTATGTTTTACCGTCTTCTGTTGTAATTGTTTCTGGTTTGTTATCTTTTGTATCGTAGTCTGTTCCTGTTGATGACTCTGGTGTGTCTGTTACTGGATCTTTGATCGGTGTTCCATCTGTTGTTACGTATTTTACTACTACTGATCCTTTTACTTCTTGGTAAACGTAAGTGACTTCTTTAGTAACACCTGCCTCGATCTCGCCAGTTGTTGCCGCTGAAGTTGCTGAAACTTCTTTAAATGTATATGTCTTGCCATCTTCTGCAACAATTGTAGTTGGTTTTTCACCATCTTGTGTCGCATCATAAGTGGTCCCTGGTTCCCCATCGACTGTATCAACAACTTTAGCTTTGATAACATCGCCAGCTTCGTTGACATAATTGATATTTACATGGCCAGCAGGAACATAAACATAGGTCAGTTCTTTGATAGTATTGCTTGCTACTGTTCCAGTTTCAGCAGTAATTTCTTCTACTGCACGCTCATCATCTGCATGTGTAGTAGCGGCAAATACTCCTGCATCGCCAACACCATCTACTTGTTTGTAGTAGTATGTTACTCCATCTTTAACAATCTTTTCATCACGCAATGGTTCTGTATTGTAATCTGAACCTGTGTCACCATGTGCTACAGATACCTTACTATCCTGAAGAACATTACCTTTTTCATCAACGTAGAAGACTTCAACTGAACCTTTTTGAACGTAATAGAAAGTTGTATCAACATTGGCTTCTTGGAACTCATTATAAAGTAACCAATATCCTACTTCCCCTGGATATGAATATGGACGCTGCGCTGAATATGGACGGTCATAAGTTCCGTTTGGATCAACAGTAAAGTTTTTTAAATTATCCAGCTTACCTGTAGAGAAGACTGTAACGTAGGCTGAATCATCTTCACCTTCTTTTTTACGTTGGATTGAGATATCAATATCACCATCTTCAGAAACAAACGTTTTTACCCGACGTTCAACAAAACCATTCAATGGAGGTGCTACCGTAATTGCTGTCTTACCGATTACATAAGCTTCGGAGATTTTTCCTGATTCTTGTGTACCAGAAACAAATTCATAATTTGTGATATCTCTCTGAGTTGAAGAAGTGAAGATATCTCCCTCAAGACCTTTAATAGTATATGTCGCGATTAATTCTTCCGTACCTTGAACACGGTAATATGTAATTTGTTCAGGGTTCTTTGGTACATAGCTCCATAATTTATGAACAAGTTGTCCCTCCTGAACCAATCCGTTTGATTGCCAAACTCCTAGCATACGAAGATTCGCTGCATCACCACTACCAAAATAGAACTCTAGGCGATCAACAGCTTTTCCACCTACTTCTGTCTCTATGTAAGTTGCGGTGAAGTTCAGAGTAATTGGATTTTTAGTAACATCATGATTAATCGTAACATTCTCGATTTGACCGTTGAGGACCTTTTCATTATCACCGAGTGAAACAGTTGTTTCTCCTAGTAACTCTTGTGTGTCCTTATTTACAATACGAACAAATACATCTGTACTAGTTGGATTAGTCAAATCTTTAGAGACCGTCATATAAACATTTTGACGCTTATCAGTTTCGTTTACTAAAGAATATGGCCCTAGATTTGATACAAGGAAGGTATAGCGATTTGGTGTTGGATCATTCTTATAAACATCCGTCTCTATGAAATACGGACGAGTAATTGATGCACCTGCTGGGTCATCCATATCAGGAGTAACAGTGAACCCATCTGCAATAGCTCCTTGACCTGATGATTGGAGTTCTTGGAAGTCAGAACCCGGTCCTTGGTTGATCAATCCTTCTGTCAAATTTCCTGTCGTTGAAGTTGTTGCCAACATAACTACAATATCACCAGTTTCAGAGAACTTACGCAATTCAAGCACAAGTGCCTCGACATTTGTACGAACCGCATCAATTTGTTCGTTGACAGTTTCTAGAGTAGCTGCTGAGTTATTCAATTCTGCAGTTGCTTCGCTTACTGCCAATCTAGTTGCTGAAGCCACTGCCTTCAAGGCTGTATTGGTGCTGTCTGCAGCAACTAAACGTTCTGCTTCCTTAGTCAATAACTCTGCTTCTGAAGTTACTTGCTCAAGGACTACCTTTGCTTCTTCTACAGTAACAGGTGTTTTCGCAGTTTCAGCTACTGTTGCTGAAGTTGTTTCTTCTGTAGCTGAATTGGTTGCGCTTGAAGTTGGTGTAGTTGTTGTCTCAGAAGTAGCTGCTTTTGCCTCAGCTTTCTTCACAACTTTAACAGTAGCTACGTTTTGACCATTTTCTGTTACTTCAAGAGTAACTGTAGCTGATTGACCTGTTGCCAATTCGTAACCTGCTGGTACTTCAATATAAACTGGAATAATTGCTTTAGCAACTTCATCAGCTGTATTAATTGTCGCAGTGTTTACACTTGCGTTAACAAGTGTGCCGTCTTCTAACACATATGTAACGATGTAGTTGATTGTTGCAATACGCTCTGCACTTGTAACTGTTTGTCCTTCGATAGTTACAACAGCTTCATCTGTTTCTGTAGTTGAAGCTACAGTTTCAGTAGATGAGCTTGTTGCAGCTTCAGCAGCTGAAACTGATGTTTCAGTCGTTGATGCAACTGTTGCTTCAGTAGCAACTGCTTCCGAACTCGCAGACGAAGCTGTAGATGAAGCAACTGTCGCTATTGTTGTTTCTGATGAAGCTACAGTCTCCTCGGCTTGTGCTACTTGAGCTCCAGCACCCATAGCTAGTGACATACCAAGCAATACGCTGGCCGCACCAAAATGATATTTACGGATTGAGAAATGTTGTTTCATTCCATACCAATCAAATGATTTTTTCTTAATTTTGCGCATGAAACGCCTCCTTAAAATTGAAATAACTACGCGAGAAATCAAAAGAAAAAGCAACATCGGTCCTACATTAAAATAAGAAAAATATCCCTTTTATTTTAAATGTATAGTAGAAAAGCTAACAACTCACCATAGAAATTGCGATAATCAATATAGTGGGGGTGATTGGTACAAATCCGCTTAGAATAATGAGATGAGAAATTATCTACTCAACCTTTGTTGCTCTTACTATATGAAAATTCACATAGCCGTCTTTGATATATGAATATCACTGTCAGTATATCACCCCCCCCCCACTTTTATCAAATAATATGTTTATATATATATTTACTTAAATGTTTTTGTAAGTATTTTCGTAAATAAAAACTTCCAGAACTAGTTCCGGGAACTAACAATCTTTACTTTATGAAGATAAAAATTACCAATCCGCTTAGAATAATGAGATGAGAAATTATCTACTCAACCTTTGTTGCTCTTACTATATGAAAATTCACATAGCCGTCTTTGATATATGAATATCACTGTTAGTATATCACCCCCCCCCCCCCCCCACTTTTATCAAATAATATGTTTGTATATATATATTCTTAAATGTTTTTGTAAGTATTTTCGTAAATAAAAACTTCCAGAACTAGTTCCGGGAACTAACAATCTTTACTTTATGAAGATAAAAATTACCAAGCCGGTTATTGCTTGTTTTGAATAATAAAAGAATTGGGGAAGTACTTTTTCACTAACCACCCAGAAATTGGAACAGTCTAAAGATAGAAGACCGCTAGGAACCTCTCAAGGTAGAGCTAACATCTACCCACTACAGTTGACAAAGAGCCAAAAAAAGAGGACCAACTGTCCTCTCAAAAACCTCAAAAACATAACTTATCTATGACTAATCTTTCTAGTCAAGAAATCACCAATGAATTGAATGGCAAAGATGATAACCAAAATCAAAAAGGTCGCAAGGAAGGTCACATCATCATTGTAGCGCAGGTAACCGTAGGATAGTGCAACCTGCCCCAAACCACCAGCACCGATAGCCCCTGCCATGGCCGTATAGCCTACCAAGGAAACCAGAGTCAAGGTTGTCACACGAATTAAGTCGGGTAGCCCCTCACGTAGATAGACAAGGACAATATCCCAGAAGGTCGCTCCTGAAGCCTGAGCAGCCTCAATGACACCTCGATCCAATTCTGATAAGACCACTTCAACCTGACGGGCAAAGAAGGGAAAGACTGATAGGGCTAGAGGCACCAAGGCTGCCTCTGTACCAATGGTTTTGCCAACAATAATTTTGGTTAAGGGAGAAATCGCCGCCAACAAGATAATGAAGGGAATGGCACGGAAAATCGAAGCCACCTTGTCCAAAATCCAGTAGGCAGTCTTATTAGCAATAACCCCACGTGGACCAGTCAAGACCAAGAACAAACCGGACACCAAGCCCATAAAACCACCAAAAGCAAAGGAAACAAAGGTCATATAAAGAGTCAAATTAAAATGTGTTAACCAGCCTGTCTGACCATCCCAGCCCAATTTATAAATATCTGGAAAATTCGTTTGAATCCATTCTAACATCTAGTTCGCTCCTTTCAAAATCGTCACTTCTACACGGGCCTCTGTCACAGCTTCTAAAGCACGGTGTAACTGTCCAGGTTCTCCTGAGAGAATGACTACCATTTCACCGACTGGCGTATGGTCCAATATCTCAATATTACCATAAAGAATATTGGCCGACACTTGATAGAATTTATATAAGTCATTGACAATCGCCGTATCCGTATTGGAACCAGCATACTTGAGTTGCACTAAAATGCTATTCTCAGGCAAATTCTGAACAATGTCCTGCTGATAAATTTTCACCAAGGCCTCATCAATTCCTGTTGCTGTTTTGATGAAATCCTGAGTCAATTCTTCTTTTGGATGAGAGAAGATTTCTAACACTGAACCCTCTTCAATCAAGCGACCATCCTGCATGACAGCCACACGGTTACAAATGTCTTTTACAATCTGCATCTCGTGGGTAATCATGACAATAGTCAAGCCCAATTTTTCATTCAATTCCTGCAAGAGCGCCAAAATCTGTTTGGTCGTCTTCGGATCCAAGGCAGAAGTTGACTCATCTGAAATCAAGATTTTAGGGTCATTGGCCAAGGCACGGGCAATGGCAACACGTTGTTTTTGACCACCAGACAACTGAGCTGGATAGTTTTCAGCACGGTCAGAAAGTCCAACCAAGTCCAAGAGTTTAGCTACTTTTTCCTTCTTCTCTTCCTTGCTCAAACCCGAATGCTTAAGGGCAAAGGCTACGTTTTCTTCTGCCGTCATCTGAGCCATCAGATTGAAATGCTGGAAAATCATGCCAATCTCACGGCGTTTGCTTCGCAATTGAGCTGGGGTCAAAGTAACCTTGTCCCCCTCGTAAATCACATCCTCATCAATGGTAATCTTACCCGCAGACGGAACCTGCAACAAATTGATGACGCGGACAAGGGTAGATTTACCAGCTCCAGAATAACCTACGATACCGTAAATATCCCCTTGATTGATATGAATGGTCACATCCTTGACCGCTTCAATGGTCCGTTTTTTCTGCTGGAAAGTTACATCAATATTATCTAGCTTAATCATTTCCTTACTCATAACTTGCAATTAACTCCTCTACTAATTCAACATGGCTATAGTAGTCAGCGATGCTGACATTTTCATCACCGGCATGGTCGCGACTGTTGGCATTACCCAGACCAAAGCCCGCAATCGGCACCCCTAAAGCATGAAAGACGGTGTGCATAGGGCCTGTTCCCGGTGAAGTCGGCAAGACAGCAACTCCTTCTGGTGTCAATTTTTTAGCCAATTCAATCACATTGACAATGGCAGGATGGGACATATCACTTCGGTAGCTCATTTCCCCCAAAGTAAAGATAACCTCAACTTTGTCAAATCCGTGCTTGTTCAAATGCTGGCGAATCTTGTCCAAAACATCGTGTGGCTCCAAACCTGGCACCAGACGAACTTCCATTTTTGCAGAAGCCTGAGCTGGAATAATGGTCTTAACACCTTGACCAAGATAGCCAGTTGACAAGCCTTCAATGGTAATCGATGGCTCGAAATACAAACGCTTCAGAAATTCACGACGGTCTTCTACCAAGGTCGGTAGGGTCAAGCCATAAATGTCTTTCATAGACTGACTGGTTGCCAGTGCAAATTCCTCAACCAAGGCCAGTTCACGTTCGTTTGGTTCTTGAACTTGTTCGTAAATACCATCAACCAAAATACGTCCATCAGCTGCTCTCATGGATTGAAGAGCTGACAATAAATACCAGCTTGCAGAATCAATAACCCCTCCATAAGAAGAATGAATGTCTAAGTCAGCTGATTTAACCTGAAGATCGAAGGTCACAATTCCCTTATTCCCCCCAGCAATTTCTAGCTGATGTAAGCTATTGCGATGCCCCTGCTCCCAGACCAGCAAATCAGCACCAATCAAGTGTTCTTTGTATTTTGAAAGATACTTATCCAAGTCGACAGAGGCTGACTCCTCTGCCCCCTCCATAATAAAGATGATATTAACAGGGAGCTGACCATCTTGTCTAGCCTGATATTTTTTCAAGGCTGACAGACGAGCTGTGATATGCCCCTTATCATCGTCTACTCCGCGACCATAGATATAGCCGTCGGAAATGGTCAATTCAAAAGGATTGCCCTTCTCCCAGACCTGATCGGCATCAGCAGGAACTGTGTCATAGTGATTGTAAAAAATCAAGGTTTTGGCATTTGGAACACTAGCCTCAAACCTAGCCATAACAAATGGCGCTGCATAGCTATCATCTAAAACAACAGTTGCCCCAGCCTCTTCAAACATTTCTTTCAGATAAATGGCTACATCCAGTAAACCAATCTGCTGAGCAAAAATAGATTTCTTTGAAATCAAGACCTTCAACTTTTCAAAATAGTTTTGAATAATCGCATCATTTTCAAATAATTGAACTTTACTATCTGCCATACTTTCTCCTCATACTCAATGAAATCAATCAAATCTACTAACCAAAATCAAAAATACTATACTATTTCTAACTTTAGTTAAGAGATTGTCTTATCTCTATAAAAACAGATAGAGGGCTGAACAATTCTGTCCAGTCCTCGACCTATTTGCATTTTACCAAACTGGCTCATCCATACCGTCAGATGTTGTTTCAATGACTTCTTTCACTTCATCTGTGTGGTAGGCTTCGATAATTTTCTTAATCGCTGCTGCTTGCTCTGATTTTTCCCAATCGCTACGAGCTGCAATCAAGTTATACCATTGTTTTGAATTTTCATCTTTTTGTTCTTTGTAAAGAGCGTTCTTGTAATCCAAACCAGCTTCCAATACGAAGGTGTTATTTACAACCGCTGCATCAACTGAGCTAAGTGAGCTTGCTGTTTGGCTCGCATCCAACTCAGTGATTTTCAAGTTTTTCTTGTTTTCAGTAATGTCAGCAATCGTTGCCAATTCTGTACCAGATACACCAACCTTAATCAAACCAGCTGCTTGAAGAAGGTAAAGGGCACGGCTTTCGTTTGTTGGGTCATTTGGAACCGCAATTTCTGCACCATCAGGAATTTCTTCCACTTTCGTGTACTTGTTTTTGCCATCAGCTGTACCTGAGTAAAGACGGATTGGTGAGATATAAGTATCCGCAATAGCAACCAAGTCTTCACCGTTTTCTTGATTCCAGTTATTTAAGAAGTTATAGTGCTGGAAGGCGTTGATGTCTACTTCATTTTCAGCTACTGCCTTGTTTGGCTGTGAATAGTCCGTAAATTGAGTGAACTCCAATTTCACTTCATCACCAAGAATTTCTTGGATTTTGTTCCAACGTGCTTCTTCTGATTCGCTCAAGCTCATCACACCAACACGAACAGTTGTCGCTGAACCTGCAGCCTCATTTGAAGTTGAGCTACCACACGCAGCAAGAACACCTACTGACAAGGCAGCTGCTGCTAAACTAAACAATTTTTTTAATTTCATAAGAATATCTCCTTAATTTTTGAACTGAAACTATCTTAACACAGAAAAGACTATCTGGCTAATTGGCTTTTTTTATAGAATGTTATAACTTTTACTTATAACAAATACCCTTGCAATTATAAGGATTGATAATAAAAAGAGGGAAGTCATTTCCCTCTTAAAACACATCCACCAAATACTGAAACAAATCTCTGTGCTGCTTGCAATCCTTGTATAAAAACTCTGGGTGCCATTGAATACCAAACAAGGCCTGTTTGCCCTTGCTTTCATAGACCTCAATGGTCCCATCTCGTGGATCTAGTCCAGTTGCCACTAAGCCTGGCGCCAAATCCTTGATCCGTTGATGATGAAAGGAATTGATTTGACTGCCCTGTGCGAACAATTGACTGACACGACTTTTAGGTTTAACCTGCAAACGATGCGAAGTTCCTTCTATATCCTCTTGCCAATGGTCAGCCACTTCCTGTTCCAAACTTCCACCTAAAGCGACATTGAGCAACTGCATCCCACGGCAGACTGCAAAAATTGGTTTTCCTTGCCGAATCGCTTCTTTAATCAAGGCCAATTCAAACTCATCCCGCTCCAAGAGGTAATCCTCACTATCTATCAAACGTTTTTGACCATACAGACTTGGATCCACATGCTGACCACCGGATAAAATCAACTTGTCAATCATATTGATATAATCCTTGGCTAAGTCCGGAGTTCCCATGGGAATAACCAGTGGCACACCACCAGCCTGACGGACACTATCTGCCAATTCACGCGCTACCGTTACATAAACGCGACCAGATTTTGTTGGAAATTCTTGCTCATTGCCTGAAATACCAATAATCACCTTTCCCATAAAAAACTCCTTTCTGTGATTTTCTACATTGTAACACGACCAGCCAAGTCTGTCTAATATAGAAGTTTTATAGACCGATTAAAAAATATTTATCAAGGATACATATAAATCATGATTTCAATTCCTCTCTACCATCTCATAGATAAAACCTATCTCCCACATAAGAAAAAACTATACCAGTTCCAAGACCCAAAAATACGATAGGAATAAATAGCCGTATTTCAGGCTTTTATATAGAAGAAAGAGTGTCTAAACCCATCTCGTTCCAACTTGTTATAGCCAAAACTTATAACATACCCTAATTTTTTCCAATTATACAAGTGGGATTTTTTCTGTTAGGATAAAAGCATAGAAATATTTTTGGAGGAAATCCCATGACAACAACTATTATCGGCTTCCCACGTATCGGCGAAAACCGCGAATTAAAATTTATCACTGAAAAATACTTTAGAAACGAAATTCCACAGGAAGAACTTTTGACCGCAGCTAAAGACTTGCGTGCCAAGCACTGGACTATTGTCAAAGAAGCAGGTATTACTGAAATCCCAAGCAACGACTTCTCTCACTATGACAATGTCTTGGATGCAGCAGTACTCTTCAACATCGTACCAAAAGCAGTTCAGGAGCTTGAATTGACAGACCTTGAAAAATACTTTGCCCTTGCGCGTGGCTATCAAGGTGAAAAAGGTGACGTTCGTGCTAGACCCATGAAAAAATGGTTCAACACCAACTACCACTATATCGTTCCAGCTATTGAAAAAGACACTGAGATTAAACTAGCTGGTCATAAGATTTTCGATGAGTTCCAAGAAGCAAAAGACTTAGGTATCACTACTCGCCCAGTTTTGATCGGTCCCTTCACTCTCTTGCAATTGACAGATTTCGAAGAAGGGGCGACAGCTACTGATTTCGCTGACAGCTTAGTTGCAGCCTACGGACAAGTCTTTGAAAAATTGGCAGAACTCGGTGCGGAAAAAATCCAGTTAGACGAGCCTAGCTTGGTCAAGGACTTAACTGCAGAAGAAAAAGCCCTTTTCCTCAACATCTACCAAACACTCTTGGCAGATAAAAAAGGCTTGCAAGTCCTCATCCAAACCTACTTCGGTGATGTTCGTGATATTTACACAGAATTGACCAACCTACCAGTCGATGCCATCGGTCTTGATTTTGTAGAAGGTAAGGAAACGGCTGCACTGGTTGCGACAGGTTTCCCAGCTGATAAAACTCTCTATGCAGGTATCGTCAACGGTAAGAACATCTGGCGCAACAATTATGAAAAGAGCCTGGCTGTACTCGATGCCATCCCTGCTGAAAATCTTGTCTTGACAACTTCTTGCTCTCTACTTCATGTACCATTTACAACAGCCAATGAAGTCTTTGAACCAGCTATCCTCAACCACTTCGCTTTTGCAGTTGAAAAATTGAGCGAATTGCGCGACTTAGATGCTATCCGAAATGGTCAAGGAGATGCAGCTCTCACTGCCAATAAGGAACTCTTTGCCCTTGAACGTGTCGGTCGTGATGCAGCACTTGCTGATCGCCTGGCAGGATTGACAGACGCAGACTACACTCGCCTGCCTGTCTTTGCAGAACGCGAAGCTATTCAACGCGAAAAATTGAACCTACCACTTCTTCCAACAACTACTATCGGATCCTTCCCTCAAACCAAGGACGTTCGTAGCACACGTTTAGCTTTCCGCAAAGGAAACATCTCAGAAGAAGAGTACGATACATTTGTCAAAGCGCAAACAGATGAATGGATTGCTTGGCAGGAAGAAGTTGATTTCGACGTGCTTGTACACGGTGAATTCGAACGCAACGACATGGTAGAATACTTCGGTGAAAACTTGTCTGGCTACCTCTTCAGTAAAAACGGTTGGGTACAATCCTACGGTATGCGTGGGGTTAAACCACCAATCATCTGGGGCGATGTCACACGCTTGAACCCAATTACTGTCAAATGGTCAAGCTACGCACAAAGCCGTACCAACAAACCAGTCAAAGGTATGTTGACAGGTCCTGTAACCATCCTCAACTGGTCATTCCCACGTGAAGATATCTCTATCAAAGAATCAACTCTTCAAATTGCCCTTGCTATCAAGGAAGAAGTTCTCGACCTTGAAGCAGCTGGGATCAAGATTATCCAAATCGACGAAGCAGCACTTCGTGAAAAATTGCCACTCCGCCGTAGCGACTGGTACAGCGAGTATCTTGACTGGGCAATTCCAGCCTTCCGTTTGGTTCACTCAACTGTTGCTCCAGACACACAAATCCACACCCACATGTGCTATAGCGAATTTACAGACATCATTCCTGCTATCGACAACATGGATGCGGATGTTATCTCCTTTGAAGCTAGCCGTTCAAATCTAGTCATCCTCGATGAACTCAAGGCTAAGAACTTCCAAACTCAGGTAGGTCCTGGTGTCTATGACATCCACTCTCCACGTGTCCCTGCAGTTGATGAAATTGCACACACTATCCAAGCCATCCTTGCAAAAGTACCGAAAGAAAAAGTTTGGATTAACCCAGACTGCGGTCTTAAAACGCGTGGCGAATCAGAAACAAAAGCTAGCCTTATCCACTTGACCCAAGCAGCTAAGGCAGCCAGAAAGGAACTCTAATTTATGATCGGTCAAACCCCAAGTCTATCATTTGAAATTTTCCCTCCAAAACCAGAAGTAGGCAATGAAAAGATTATCCAAACCCTTGATCAGATGCAGGGTTTGGCCCCTCATTTTATCAGTGTTACCTGTAGTAATAACAACCTCAATATTGAAGAAACCACTGTTCGCCTGGTCAACCATGTCCGCAACGAGTTAGGCATTCCAACCATTGCCCACCTACCAGCAGCCTATTTGACTAAAGAAAAGGTCAAATCTGTCCTTCAATCACTTGATGAGGTCGGAGTGCATCAGATTTTAGCTCTGCGTGGAGATATTATCGATGGACTTCCACCCAAAGAGGGCTTCCAATATGCAACGGATCTCGTTTCCTTCATCAAACATGAGGCTCCCCACTTTGATATCATTGGAGCTTGTTATCCAGAAGTACACCCTGAGTCCCGAAACTCTGTAACTGACATCAAAAATTTGAAAAAGAAGGTTGATGCAGGTTGCTCAAGCTTGGTAACCCAGCTCTTCTTTGATAACGAAGCCTTCTATGAGTTTCAAGAGAAATGTTCGCTAGCGGACATCGAAGTGCCGATTATCGCAGGTATTATGCCTATCATCAACAGGAATCAGGCACTTCGTCTCTTGAAAACCTGCGAAAACATTCGCTTGCCACGCAAGTTCAAAGCTATCTTAGAAAAATATGAGCACAATCCTGAGTCACTTCGTGCAGCAGGCTTGGCTTACGCAGTTGATCAGATTGTCGACCTAGTGACCAACGATGTAGCTGGTATCCACCTCTACACCATGAACAACGCGGAAACTGCCCGTTATGTCCACAAGGCTACACACTCTCTCTTTAACCACTACCAAGGAAATTTATCAAGCGTAACTGGTAGATAGAACACCAAAAAGACTTGAAAAGTGTTTTAGAAGACACCTTCCAAGTCTTTTTTCGATGGCAAGAAACCCAAATATGATTGAGATAAGTGATAGGCATTCGAATAAAATAGACAGGACAAATGGCATTCCTAGCAGTATCAGGAAGAAAAATTTGTCAACACTTCCTAAACCCTTCTCACTCCCCAAAATATAGATAATGTTTTTGAGGCCCTCTTTATCAAAATCCGCTGACATAAACCAATTCTTTCACATTTATAGGTGAACTTGAAACAGCCCACTAGATGTCTTGAACAGCCTCTATTTGACAGAGTACAACAAGGCAAGTTCAAAATTCGGTAGAATAAAGTGTCCAAGGATTGATTTACCCGAGCCCAAAACTCGCAAACAAGGTTAAGAGATTAGAGTTATAGAAACAAAGTTGCAAACTCCAATCTGATATTGACAGGTGATAGAATACAAGAAGTATCATAGCAATAAATAGAAAACTAAATAGCGATAACTTGTACTAAAGTCTACCTAATCGAGAACAGTAACTGGAAGCCTTCACTAACCGAAATGACTACTTCTTCTCTAACAACACCTCACAAATACAAAAGCTGACCACTTAACGCAGTCAGCTCAGATATATAAATGTTAGCAGTTTATCTTCTTACAAGAAGGCAAGAATGATAAAGTTAAGAATGAAGAGGGCAGTTGCTCCCCAAAGGATTGGGTGAATTTCTTTTGTTTTACCAGTTGAAATTTTTACCAAGCAATAGAAGATGAAGGCTGCTGCAATACCGTATGAGATAGAGAAGCAAAGTGCCATGAAGAAGGCTGCAAAGAAGGCTGGAAGCGCATCTTCAAAGTGGCTCCAATCAACATCAAGGAATGATGAAACCATCATAACTCCGACGATAATCAAGGCTGGAGCTGTTGCAGCTGCTGGGACAATGCCGATAAATGGCAAGATAAGGATTGAAAGCAAGAATAGAACTGCTGTCGTAACAGCTGTCAAACCAGTACGACCACCCGCTGAGATACCTGCAGCAGATTCAACATATGTTGTCGTATTTGACGTACCAAAGAGAGCACCGATTGATGTACCGATAGCATCTGCAAAGAGCGCTCTATCCATCTTAGAGTTAAATCCAGTACCATTTTCAAGAGCTTTCTCATCTTCTTCTGAGAAGATACCTGTCTTACGACCAGTACCGATAAAGGTACCGAGTGTATCAAAGGTATCTGACAAGCTGAAGGCAAAGATAGTCATCAAAACAAGTGGAAGACGGCTTGAATCAGCAAAGAGAGAAGACAAACCACCGAAGGCTGCTAGGAAAGTTGTACCCAATTCTGCAAAGGCAGTTCCAATATTGTTATTAGCCAAGTCAATTGTAGAAAGGTCTACAACACCTGCTGGAATACCTGCCAAGGTTGTCGCAAGGATACCAATCAAAATCGCACCACGAACATTTTTAATAACCAAGACAGCTGTCAAGAGAAGACCGAAAACAGTCAAGAGAACACTTGGATCAGTAAAGGTTGAAATACTAGGCACGACACCACCACCAGCAAAAACTGAGAAGACCCCATTTGCGAAAGTTTCCGCTGTAGCATCTGCAGGAGCAACTCCGTTAACAGTAATAATATCTGAACCAGAAGTTAAGAAGGTAATCAAGTTAGAGTTCTTGAAACCAAGGTAGGCAACGAATACACCGATACCGCCACCGATTGCGTGTTGCAAGCTAATCGGAATAGCCTTAATGATGCTCTTACGGACCTTAGTAACTGTAATAAAGATATTGAATAAACCACAGAGGAAAACCATAGCCAAAGCTTCTTGCCAAGTAAAACCAAGACCGATAACAACTGTATAGGTAAAGAAAGCGTTCAAGCCCATCCCTGGTGCCAAGGCATAAGGAACATTGGCGAAGAGCCCCATAACAAGCGTTGAAACCGCGCTGGCAATGATGGTTGCCAAGAATACTGCCTGAGTTGGCATACCAGCAACACTGAGGATGCTTGGGTTAACAAACAAAATATAGCTCATGGCGAAGAAAGTCGTAAGACCAGCCATAATTTCAGTAGAAACGGTCGTTCCATGTTCTTTTAGTTTAAAAAACTGTTCCATTTTTCAATTATTCTCCTTTTATTTACGAACGATATAGCTATTATATACAAATCACTTTTATACTTCAAGTAATTCGTGTATGAAAACGTTATTTTCTAAAATAATGTTCGTTTTTCACGAATGTTTCCTCTTGGTTTTACTTCGCATCCTAAAAACGATTAGCTTTTTGCTTTTCTACAGGCATTTTGCTATACTGGAACTTATTAGTTTCAAAAAGGATAAGACAAGTATGAAGAAAAAAATTATTTCCATTGACCTAGATGGTACCTTACTAAATCAAGATAGTCAACTAAGTGACTACACAGTTTCTACTATTAAAAAGGTGAAAGAGGCTGGACATACCGTTTTGATTGCCACAGGTCGTCCCTATCGTATGGCAGAGCAATTTTACAACCAATTAGAGCTAGATACGCCCATGATTAACTTCAATGGTTCCCTCATCCATCTCCCAGGAAAAAAATGGGCATGGGAAAAGAATATTCTTATTGATAAAAAATACCTACTCGATTTCTTGAAAGAAGAGGAGCGGTTTGAAGCAGACTTTATCGCAGGAGAATACAAAAATAAATTCTTCATTACGCAAAAACATTTAGATAAAATCGACCCTTCCCTCATGGGAGTTGAGCAAATTACACCAGACACACTCATTAAACCTGAGCTGATTACCAGCGACCCCCACTCTATCCTCATGCAAACACGGGCTACAGATAAGTATCAGCTTGCCAAGGAAATGAAGGCCTACTTCAATGATGAACTGGAAATCAATACTTGGGGAGGTCCCTTAAATATTCTAGAAACTTGTGCTAAAGGAGTTAATAAAGCTACCGCCCTTAGCTATGTCTTAAACCTCTTCCAAGCCAGTCCGAGCGATCTAGTCGCTTTCGGAGATGAGCACAATGATGTCGAAATGCTGGAACTGGCTGGCATTAGCTATGCTATGAAAAACTGTAGTGATACCCTTCGTCCTCACGCAGACCGCTTGACTGAATTTACAAATGTTGAAGATGGGGTTGCCAAAGAACTAGAAAAATTATTTCTATAAGAACGAACTGCGTCTGCAGTTTCAGAATGAAGACAAAGTCGTTAGAATTATATTTCTAACGGCTTTTTCATATGTAAAGTAGTATAATAGAGATAGGAATACTAGCTAATAAGCAGAGGGAGAATCGCTATGTTACACAAAGAAAATCCAGACTACAATCGCGGTCAATTTGGTTTCTACAGTTTAGATGACCTTGTTCCTCAAGATCATCTCCTTCGTCAAATAGAGGAAGCTATTGACTTCTCCTTTATCTATGACTTAGTCGCAGATAGCTATAGCGATGATACAGGGCGTCCTAGTCTTGACCCTATTCTGCTCATTAAAATTCCAATCCTTCAGTGTCTCTTCGGCATTCGTTCCATGCGTCAAACCATTAAGGAAATCGAAGTCAATACTGCCTACCGTTGGTTTCTTGGTCTTCGACTGGATGATAAGGTGCCTCATTTCACTACCTACGGAAAGAACTATGTCCGTCGTTTTCAAGATAGACAAGTTATTGAAGGCATTTTCACCCATATCTTAGGTCTCTGCGTCAATGCAGGCTTCATAGATCCAACAGAAATTTTCATTGACGGTACCCATATCAAGGCTGCGGCGAATAATCGTAAATTCATCAATCGTGAAATTGAAAAGCAAGCCAAGTTTATGAGTGACCAGCTAGAGATTGAAATTAACAGGGATAGAGAAAAGCATGCAAAAAAGCCGCTAGGGCCCGCAAAAGAGGAGGGACCCATCGCTAAGAAAATTTCTACAACTGACCCTGAAAGTGGCTGGTTTCATAAAGGGGACCATAAGGAAGTATTTGCTTATACAGCTCAGGTTGCTTGTGACAAGCATGGTTGGGCTCTGGCTTATAGCGTGGAGGCTGGCAATGTCCATGACAGCCAGGCCTTTCCTGTACTCTTCGCTAAACTCCAACCCTTTCAGCCTAGCTTTCTCGTTGCCGATTCTGGCTATAAGACCCCAAGTATCGCTCGCTTCCTCCTAGAACAAGAGATTACTCCAGTCTTTCCGTATACACGACCGAAAGGAAAGAAAGGGAAACTACGCTCGAAGGATTTTGTCTATGATGAATACTATGACTGTTATATCTGTCCTGAGAATCAGGTCTTAACCTATCGCACTACAACCAGAGAAGGTTATCGGGAATATAAGAGTGACTCAGCTATCTGTGCTACTTGTCCACTTCTATCAATTTGTACAGAAAGCAAGAACAAGCAGAAAGTGGTAACTCGACACATTTGGAAAGAGGCTTTAGAAAGCTGTGAAGAGATTCGGCACAGGAAAGGTATGAAGGAGCTCTACCAGAAGCGGAAAGAAACCATTGAACGCCTCTTTGGGACAGCCAAAGAGTACCACAATCTTCGTTACACAAGAGAGAAAGGCAAGTCCAAAATGGAGGATAAGGTTGGACTGACTTTGGCGTGTTTAAATCTCAAGAAATTGGTAAAAATGAGGGCAGGGAAGCCTTTTTATTTTGTCCAAATAGCCACTATTCTGGCAAAAAGACGGACTATCAGACCAATAAACAGAAAAAGACAAACATCAAGCGAGATGTTTGTCTTCATTCTGGAACTGCGTCTGCAGTTTTTTTCTTTTGTTTTGCATAGCCAGCAACAGATTTCTGAAAAGAGTATGTAAAAAATTCGGAAATTTTTTCTGTTTTTAACACAAATTTGCTTGACAAATTACATGAAAACGTTTTATAATATACAAGTTCAAGGAAATGTAAGCCCATTCATTAGTTTTACATTTCAAAGGAACTAGAAAAAATTTAGGGGGAACAATAATGAGTATTGGAATCATTATTGCAAGTCATGGTGAATTTGCAGCTGGCATTCATCAGTCTGGTCAAATGATTTTTGGCGAACAAGAAAAAGTTCAAGTTGTAACTTTTATGCCAAGTGAAGGACCAGATGATTTATATGCTAAGCTCAATGCAGCTGTTGACTCATTCGATGCTGATGATGAAGTGTTGGTATTGGCGGACCTTTGGAGTGGTTCTCCATTTAACCAAGCAAGTCGCGTTGCTGGCGAACGTCCAGACCGTAAATTTGCCATCATCACTGGACTTAACTTGCCAATGCTAATTCAAGCCTACACAGAGCGTCTAATGGATGCATCTGCAGGAGTTGAAAAGGTTGCCGCAAACATTATCAAGGAAGCCAAAGATGGTATCAAGGTTCTTCCAGAAGAACTTCAACCAGCTGAGGCTGCTCCAGCTGCAAGTGCTGCTCAAGCACCTAAAGGAGCAATCCCACCAGGAACTGTTATCGGTGATGGTAAGTTGAAAATCAACTTAGCTCGTATCGATACTCGTCTCTTGCATGGTCAGGTCGCTACTGCTTGGACTCCAGCTTCTAAGGCTGACCGTATCATCGTCGCTTCAGATACAGTTGCACAAGACGACCTTCGTAAGCAATTGATCAAGCAAGCGGCTCCAGGAAACGTTAAAGCAAACGTTGTTCCTATCAAGAAACTGATTGAGGTTTCTAAAGATCCTCGCTTCGGTAACACACACGCTTTGATTCTCTTTGAAACACCTCAAGAAGCTCTTGAAGCAATCGAAGGTGGCGTAGAAATCAAGGAATTGAACGTTGGTTCTATGGCTCACTCAACAGGTAAAACAATGGTGAACACTGTTCTTTCTATGGATAAGGACGATGTTGCAACCTTTGAACGCTTGCGTGAACTTGGTGTCAAATTCGATGTCCGTAAAGTTCCAAACGATTCACCAAAAGATTTGTTTGACTTGATTAACAAGGCAGATGTTAAATAATAACTGATTAACACTGTGTGATTATCAGAAATATGAAAGGATTATAAATATGTCAGATATTTCAATTATTTCTGCAATTTTGGTCGTTTTTGTGGCCTTTCTTGCAGGTATGGAAGGTGTCCTTGACCAATTCCAATTCCATCAACCAATCGTTGCATGTACCCTCATCGGTCTTGTTACCGGTAACCTAACAGCTGGTGTTATGCTTGGAGGAACTCTCCAACTTGTTGCTCTTGGCTGGTCAAACATCGGTGCTGCGATTGCACCAGACGCTGCCCTTGCTTCTGTTGCTGCCGCTATCATCTTGATTAAGGGTGGTGACTTCTCAGCAACTGCTATCTCAGTTGCTCAAGGTCTTGCTATCCCTCTTGCTGTTGCAGGTCTTTTCCTTACAATGCTTGTGCGTACTGCATCTGTTGCCCTTGTACACGGTGCTGACGCTGCTGCAGAACGCGGTGATTTTGGTGCACTTGAGCGCTACCACTTGATCGCTCTTTCACTTCAAGGTCTTCGTATTGCTGTTCCTGCTGCCCTTCTTCTTGCTATCCCAACTGAGGCTGTTCAAGCTGCTCTTGAATCTATGCCAGCTTGGTTGTCAGGTGGTATGAACGTCGGTGGTGGTATGGTTGTTGCCGTAGGTTTCGCTATGGTTATCAACATGATGGCTACTCGTGAAGTATGGCCATTCTTCGCTATCGGTTTCGCTCTTGCTGCTGTTAGCCAGTTGACACTTATCGCACTTGGTGCTATCGGTGTATCTCTTGCCTTTATCTACCTTAACCTTTCTAAAAAAGGTGGAAACGGTGGCGGAGCTGGTTCTAACGATCCAATCGGCGACATCCTAGAAGACTACTAAGAAGAAAGGAAGAACACAATCATGACAGAAAAAATTCAACTTTCAGTAAAAGATCGTAAAGCGATTTGCTGGCGTTCAACCTTCCTTCAAGCATCATGGAACTTTGAGCGTATGCAAAACTTGGGTTGGGCTTACACAATGGTTCCAGCCATCAAAAAACTTTACACTAAGAAAGAAGATCAAATTGCGGCTCTTAAACGCCACATGGAATTCTTTAACACACACCCATACGTTGCTGCACCTATCGTCGGTGTAACACTTGCCCTTGAAGAAGAGCGTGCAAACGGTGCTGACATCGATGACGCTGCTATCCAAGGTGTGAAAATCGGTATGATGGGACCTCTCGCTGGTATCGGTGACCCAGTATTCTGGTTTACAGTACGTCCTATCCTTGGTGCCCTAGGTGCTTCACTTGCTGTGTCAGGTAACATCCTTGGCCCAATCCTCTTCTTCGGTCTTTGGAACGCTATCCGTATGAGCTTCCTATGGTACACTCAAGAGTTTGGTTACAAATCAGGTAAAGAAATCACTAAAGATATGTCAGGTGGTATCCTCCAAGACATCACTAAAGGGGCTTCTATCCTCGGTATGTTCATCCTTGCCGTACTTGCTCAACGTTGGGTATCTATCGGCTTCAACTTCACGGTTTCTGAAGTTCCACTCTCAGAAGGTGCTTACATCGAGTGGGATAAATTGCCAGAAGGCTACGAAGGTATCCAAAAAGCCTTTGAATTGGTTGGTCAAGGTTTGTCACAAACTCCAACTAAAGTTACTACTTTCCAACAAAACTTGGACGGTCTTATCCCAGGCTTCATGCACTTGCTTCTTACCTTCCTATGTATGTGGTTGTTGAAGAAAAAAGTTTCTCCAATCACTATCATCGTTGGTTTGTTCGCATTCGGTATCGTAGCTCGCCTATTTGGAATTATGTAATCCATTAAGAAACCCCGCTCATGCGGGGTTTTATGGTATAATAAAACAAGAAATGAGGTAACTATGGCACAATCATTAAACAAACACGTCGAACTATCCACAACAGGCGTTTCCTATCTCAGTCTTGCAGGTGGAACGGTGGGCAAGTTCCTGCTAGGTGATCAAGCTCTGGAATTTTATGCTGATAACAACGTTGAAAATTACGTTCAAATTCCTTGGACATCTATCGTTCAAATCGGTGCCAATGTTTCCAACAAAAAAATCAGTCGCCACTTCGAAATCTATACTGATAGTGGCAAATTCCTGTTTGCTTCTAAAGATTCTGGTAAAATCCTAAAAATTGCCCGTGAGCATATCGGCAATGAAAAAGTTGTGAAATTACCAACTCTTATGCAAATTCTAGGACAGAAAATCTCAAATCTATTTGCAAAAAAATAAAAAATCAAGTATAATAAGACAAACGGATAAGTAGTATCAGGCGTTTTTCAGAAAGTCTGCGGTCGCTGTGAGCAGATAAACAAGGGATATGAAATTCTACCGTTGGCTAAAAATGACATACTTAAAGTGCACAGAATGTGAAGCTGGATGGAACCGCGGTAAATATCGCTCCAGCATCTCTCATTCTGTGTTTTTTATTCAAAAGGAGACATCTATGCTAGATATCAAACGTATTCGTACAGATTTTGACGGAGTAGCTGCCAAATTAGCTACTCGTGGTGTGGCTGCCGAAACCTTGGCAGACATCAAGGACTTGGATGCAAAACGCCGTGAAATCTTGGTTACTGTAGAAGAATTAAAAGCAGAGCGCAACACCGTTTCTGCCGAGATTGCTCAAGCAAAACGCAACAAGGAAAATGCTGATGACAAGATTGCGGCTATGCAGAAATTGTCTGCGGACGTAAAAAACTTGGATGCTGAACTCTTGGAAATTGACGAAAAATTAAATGCCATCCTTGCAGTTCTTCCGAATACGCCACATGACTCAGTTCCTGTTGGTGCGGATGAAGAAGAAAATGTGGAAGTTCGCCGCTGGGGCACTCCTCGGGAATTTAGCTTCGAGCCAAAAGCTCACTGGGACTTGGGCGAAGACCTGGATATTTTGGACTGGGAACGTGGGGCAAAAGTAACCGGAGCCCGCTTCCTCTTCTACAAAAACTTGGGTGCCCGCTTGGAGCGTGCCCTCTACAACTTCATGTTGGACGAGCATATCGCAGAAGGCTACCAAGAAATCATTACACCTTACATGGTCAACCATGACTCTATGTTCGGTACTGGTCAATATCCTAAATTCAAGGAAGATACTTTTGAGTTGGCAGATACCAACTTCGTCCTCATCCCAACTGCGGAAGTGCCGTTGACCAACTACTACCGCAACGAGATTTTGGAAGAAAAAGACCTGCCAATCTACTTCACAGCCATGAGCCCATCTTTCCGTTCTGAAGCTGGTTCTGCTGGTCGTGACACCCGTGGTCTTATCCGCCTTCACCAATTCCACAAGGTTGAAATGGTCAAATTTGCCACACCAGAACAGTCTTATGATGAATTGGAAAAAATGACGGCAAATGCAGAGAATATCCTTCAAAAATTAGGCTTGCCATACCGTGTGTTGGCTCTCTGCACAGGCGATATGGGCTTCTCAGCTGCTAAGACCTACGACTTGGAAGTCTGGATTCCTGCCCAAAATGCCTACCGTGAAATCTCAAGCTGTTCCAACACAGAAGATTTCCAAGCCCGTCGCGCCCAAATCCGCTACCGCGATGCTGCTGACGGCAAGGTCAAATTGCTCCACACCCTCAACGGCTCTGGCCTAGCAGTTGGTCGTACGGTTGCGGCAATCCTTGAAAACTATCAAAATGAAGACGGTTCTGTCACCATTCCAGAAGTTCTCCGTCCATACATGGGTGGGGTTGATGTGATTAAGCCTTAGGAATAAGGAAGATGAATAAGAAATGGTATAAAGACAAAAGTCGTGGTGAACTGGCTGGCGTCATCGCTGGCCTGTATGATTACTTCAATCTATACGAAAACTACGGTTGGAAATTAGAGAACGTTCGATTGGTGGTCATTATATTAGCTATTGTCACCAACCTCCCCTTTCTAACCGCCTATATCATTCTGGCTATACTTTTACCAAACAAGTCTGAACTCAACTAAAGCACGCAAAAGACGACTCCACTCGGAATCGTCTTTTCTTTATGCTTATTGAAAATAGTAAAATGCCACTACCGACCAGGCATTATTGATAAAATGAACTGCTATTGGGTAAATCAGATAATCCGTTTTATAGTAGAGATAAGCCAGTAAAAAACCTGGGCTAGCATAAATAATCCATGAACCCAAATCTGTTGGTCCATGCAGGAAAGCAAAAATCAAACCGGATACTACAATCCCCAAAATCTTGTACTTTTCGAATAACTTTTTGAAAAGATAACCTCTGACAATGATCTCCTCTGAAATAGCAGGCAAACAAGCCATATTGATAAGAGCTAACCAAAATGGAATGTTTTCTAATAACTTTGTCAATTCAAGCTCATTGCTGGTTTCTTCAATCCCCTGAAGTTCCATAATGTAATAGCCAAGGTAGATAAATAGCTGAGCCACTGTGAAAGTTAAGACAACTAAACAAAGACCTTTCCAAGTTAAAAAACTTCCATCCCAGATGGTAATGCCATTCTTTTCAGCCCTCCAATACATAAAGACAAGAATGCCAACGGACAACAAGGCTGCTCCCCACTGAGCTAATTGCGAAGTAGATAGATTTAATATCACATCTGGAAGAACAGCTAGCACCATGAAACCAAAAACTCTTAGTAAAATCCAAAGTTTTTGACCAAGCCAATTCACACCATTACTAAATTTTCCCAAACTAATCTCCTTTTCTACACCAGACAATAGAATACATACTATCTATTATAGGTTATTTACGAGTTTTGTATTATTTGTATAAAACAATTTTACAATAATACAACTTTTTTGTCAATAAGAACCTAAAAAAATACTAGGTATTCCTAGTATTTTCTGAATCGTTGATAGCGTTTTTCGAGTAGCTCATCAAGTGGCAAGGCTTGTAGTTGAGCCAACTGACTGACCAAGTTTTCCTTGATGTCAGCCAAGACTTCCTTGGTCGCTCTGCCATTTTCCAAAATAACTTTATCGACCACTTGGAGCTTCTCCAACTCATAGGAGGTAATCTTCATGAGTTCTGCCGCCTCCATGGCCCGACTGCCGTCTTTCCAGAGGATAGAGGCGAAACCTTCGGGGCTGAGGACGGCGTACATGGAGTTTTCCAGCATCCAGACCTGATCTGCCACCGCTAGAGCCAGAGCTCCACCAGAGCCGCCCTCGCCGATGATAATAGCGATAATAGGCACCTTGAGGTCACTCATCTCCATGAGGTTGCGGGCAATGGCCTCACCCTGTCCACGCTCCTCTGCACCGACACCGGGATAGGCTCCAGCAGTATTGATAAAGGTGACAACGGGACGGCCGAACTTTTCCGCCTGTTTCAGGAGGCGAAGAGCCTTGCGGTAGCCTTCTGGATGGGGCTGACCAAAGTTGCGTTTGAGGTTGTCCTGAAGATTTTTCCCTTTTTGGATACCGATAACTGTCACAGGCTGACCTGCTAGAAAGCCGATGCCACCCACTACAGCTTCGTCATCACGGAAATTCCGATCGCCGTGCAATTCGATAAAGTCATCAAAGAGTTGTGTGGCATAGTCCAAGGTGGTCAGGCGAGTCTGGTCACGTGCCAAACGGATCATACGTGCTACATCACTGGTCATCTAACACCTCCATGCATTCTCAACAAGCGACTGATGGTCGCTGGCAAGTCCTGGCGTTTGACAATAGCGTCAACAAAGCCGTGTTCCTGTAAAAATTCCGCCTTCTGAAAATCGTCAGGCAGATTTTCTCGAACGGTTGACTCAATAACCCGTCGTCCTGCAAAACCAACCAAGGTCTGCGGCTCAGCTAGGATAATATCGCCTTCCATGGCAAAACTAGCTGTCACACCTCCTGTTGTGGGGTCTGTCAAGACCGTCAGGTAAAAGAGGCCAGCGTTGGAATGGCGTTTTACGGCTGCAGAAATCTTGGCCATTTGCATTAGGCTCATAATGCCTTCCTGCATACGAGCACCACCAGATGCGGTAAAGAGGACAACTGGCAAACGTTCTTCAATCGCCAACTCAAAGAGGCGGGTAATTTTCTCACCGACCACCGTGCCCATAGAAGCCATGATAAAGTGCGAATCCATGATGCCAAGGGCAACTGGTTGACCGCCGATTGTCGCCTTGCCTGTCAAAACAGCCTCGTCCAAACCTGTCTTTTGACGGGTGGCTGCCAATTTCTCTAGATAATTGGGAAAGTCCAACGGATTAGTTGTTTCAATCCCTGTAAACAATTCCTCAAACGAAGCGTCATCGACTGTCAAAGCCAGGCGTTCCTGGGCTGTAATCCGAAAATTATAGGAACAGTGTTGACAGGTTTTCTCTAATCCTAAATCATTCTTGTAAAGGATGACCTTACAAGCAGGACATTTGGAAAAGAGTTCATCTGGCACCTCTGGCTTTGCTTGAGGTGCTGACTCTATCCGCGAACGATTGGGATTGATGCGGATATATTTGTCCTTTTTGCGAAACAAAGCCATAGCATTCTCCTAGTTTACTTTTTTAATTCTTCCTGATAGCGAGGTAAAAATTCTTCCATGAGGTAGGCAGTATCATAGTCACCTGCTACCACACGCTTGTCGGAAATCAAGTCCAGCTGGAAGTCTGTATTGGTCACCACTCCGTCAATTTCCAATTCATAGAGGGCTCGCTGCATCTTCATCAGGGCTTCAAAACGATTTTCCCCATGCACGATGACCTTGGCTATCATCGAATCATAGTAGGGCGGAATGGTGTAGCCAGGGTAAACTGCCGAATCCACACGCAAACCAACACCACCGCTTGGCAGGTAGAGATTGGAAATCTTACCTGGACTTGGGGCAAAATTGAAGGCTGGATTTTCAGCATTGATGCGGCATTCAATGGCATGACCAGTAATCTTCACATCTTCTTGGCGGACACTGAGTTCCTGCCCAGCCGCAATCTTGATTTGCTCCTTGACAATATCCACACCGGTTACAAATTCGGTAACAGGATGTTCCACCTGCACCCGTGTGTTCATTTCCATGAAGTAAAATTCGCCCTTGGCTTCGTCCAAGAGGAACTCAATAGTCCCCGCATTTTCATAGCCGACAGACTGGGCTGCCCGCACCGCTGCTTGACCGATCCGATTCCGCATGGTCTGACCAATGGCGATAGACGGAGCTTCTTCCAAAACCTTCTGGTTGTTGCGTTGAAGGGAACAGTCCCGTTCTCCCAGATGGATGACATGGCCGTGTTGATCCGCTAAAATCTGCACCTCGATATGCCGGGCTGGATAGACAACACGCTCCATATACATGGCTCCGTTGCCAAAGGCTGCCTTGGCTTCGCTGGAAGCTGATTCGAAGGCTGGCACTAGGTCTTCGGCTTTTTCCACCTTACGAATTCCCTTACCGCCACCACCTGCCGATGCCTTGAGCATGACAGGGTAGCCAATTTTCTCAGCGATTGCAAGAGCTTCTTGGCTGGTCAAAACTTCGCCGTCTGATCCTGGAATGACAGGGACTTGGGCCTTAATCATCTCTGCCCGTGCATTGATTTTATCGCCCATGGTATCCATGACTGTCCCCGAAGGCCCGATAAATTTGATACCGACCTCTTCACAGAGGGTGGCGAATTTAGAGTTTTCACTCAAAAATCCAAAGCCAGGATGAATGGCCTGGGCACCTGTCACAACAGCCGCCGAGATGACTGCCTGCATATTGAGATAGGAGTCTGTCGAACGAGCTGGTCCGATACAGACAGCCTCATCTGCCAACATGGTGTGGAGGGCTTCCTTGTCAGCCTCTGAATAGACAGCCACCGTCGCAATCCCCAACTCTCTGGCCGCACGAATGATCCGCACCGCAATCTCACCACGATTGGCAATCAAAATCTTCTCAAACATGATGAATCCTATCTCCTTTTTAATATAGAATAATTATTTATCACAAGCTCAGCCCTTAACTAGTTTGCAAAATAACGGACCGATTCATACTCAATGAAAATCAAAATCAGGCTAGCTCCAAAGGTTTGGGAAACCTTTGGAGGTTGGAGATAGAGCGAACGAAGTTCGTTTCTCCAAGAGCAGATATACTCCTGCTACTTTCTTATCTTATGGTAGCAGGCTGTCAAGCTCCACTGGAGCTTGACACTCATCAAATCAAGTCAACAACGGCTGAGTTTGATTTTCGAAGAGTATTATTTCCCAATAGCAAAAGTCAACACCCCATACGCAGCCAATTTTCCGTCCACCTCTGCCTTTGCTTCAACGACTGCGATGGTTCCCCGGCGTTTGACAAATTTAGCTGTCATGATCAACTGGTCACCAGGTACAACTTGCTTCTTAAATTTGACCTTGTCCATGCCGGCATAAAAGACCAGCTTGCCCTTGTTTTCTTCCTTGGACAACTCCAAGACACCTGCGGTTTGTGCCAAGGCCTCCATGATGAGAACGCCTGGCATAACAGGGTAGTCTGGGAAATGCCCGTTGAAGAAGGGCTCGTTAATGGTCACATTTTTAAGGGCGACAATCTCATCTTCTGATACTTCAAGGACACGATCGACCAAGAGCATAGGATAGCGATGAGGAAGAGCCTCTTTAATTTTCAAAATATCAATCATTTGATGCGTACCAATCCTTGTCCAAATTCTACAACATCCTGGTTGGCCACTAAAATCTCTGTGACCACACCATCACGGTCAGCAGGCACTTCGTTCATGACCTTCATGGCTTCGATAATCATGAGGGTCTGCCCTTTTTTGACCGTATCACCAACTGCTACAAAGGCTGACTTGTCAGGAGCTGGTGACAAATAGGCCACACCAACAAGTGGACTTTCCACTACCGCACCCTCTGCCGCAGGGGCTGAGCTGGCTT
This sequence comes from Streptococcus sp. 29887, assembly GCF_032595075.1. Classification (NCBI taxonomy): domain Bacteria; kingdom Bacillati; phylum Bacillota; class Bacilli; order Lactobacillales; family Streptococcaceae; genus Streptococcus; species Streptococcus iners. The sequence continues at coordinate 1,905,388 of NZ_CP118735.1, forward strand.
CTACTGGAGCTGGCTCACTGGTTTCAACTGCTGGCACAGGGGCTGGGCTTGCAGGAGCTACTGGTGCAAGCGGAGCTTCTACGATTGGACTCGGAGCCGCTATCGCCTGCTGGTTTTTACTGAAATGCAAGGTTTCCCCAGCATTGCTATATGAAAATTCTCGCAAACTTGACTGGTCAAATTGACTCATCAGGTCCTTAATTTCTGTAATATTCACTTAGGCCTCCCAACGCTTGAAGGCAATCACCGAGTTGTGACCTCCAAAGCCAAATGTATTTGAAATGGCATGACGGATTTCCATGTCACGGCCTTGACCGTAGATGACATCCGCCTCAATGTAGTCAGACAATTCTGTCGTACCTGCTGTCTTTGGTGCGTAAGAATGACGCATGGCCTCAATAACAGCCGCCGCTTCAACGGCACCCGCTGCACCCAACAAGTGACCAGTGAAGGACTTAGTGGAAGAAACTGGCGTGTTCTTGCCGAAGACGGATACGATAGCTTGACTTTCCCCTTTTTCATTAGCCGGTGTCGAAGTTCCATGGGCATTGATGTAGTCAATATCAGCTGGCTCCAAACCTGCTTCTGAAATGGCCAACTTCATAGCCTTGATAGCACCCAAACCTTCTGGGTGTGGAGAGGTCATGTGGTGGGCATCGCAGGTATTTCCATAGCCGACGATTTCAGCCAAGATGGTTGCCCCACGCGCCTCTGCATGCTCCAAACTTTCCAAGACCAAGACCGCAGCCCCTTCTCCCATGACAAAACCATTGCGGTCCTTGTCAAAAGGAATGGAAGCGCGACTTGGATCCTCAGTTGTCGACATAGCTGTCAAAGCCTGGAAACCACCGATGGCAAAGGGAGTAATCGCCGCTTCTGAACCACCTGCCAACATAACATCTTGGAAACCAAACTTGATTTCACGGAAGGCTTCACCCAAGGCATCATTTGACGAAGCACAGGCTGTGATGACACACTTGCAGACACCATTGGCACCGACCTGCATGGCAATATTTCCAGCCGCCATGTTTGGAAGAGCTTTTGGAAGTGCCATAGGACGAATCCGTTTTGGTCCCTTTTCGTTCATGCGAGCAACCTGCTCCTCGATTTCCAAAATCCCACCGATACCTGTTGACAAGATAACACCGAAACGGTCGCTGTCAACGGCTTCTGTATCCAGACCAGCATTGGTTACTGCCTCTTGAGCCGCATAAAGAGCATAGAGGGAGTAGTTGTCGTAGCGGTTGGTATCTTTCTTAACGAAGTATTTGTCAAATGGAAAATCCTTGATTTCCGCTGCATTATGGACAGTGTATTGGCTAGTGTCAAACTTGGTAATCTTTCCGATACCAATCTTGCCATTGACCAGGCTATCCCAGAATTCTTCTGGTGTATTTCCAATTGGAGATGTCAGACCGTAGCCTGTCACCACTACACGATTTAGTTTTGTCATTTTCAAACCTCTCTTAAAACAACACACAAAACAATATTGAATTCAAAGTGCGGCATTGCAGTCTTTCAGTTTGCTTTTAGTACTACGAACAAAGTTCATTTCAACAAGCCGCAGACAGCTTCAATAGTCCAGTGGACTATTGAAGATTGAAAATCGTACTTACGATAGTAAGTACCGCTCCGTTAGTACGGCAAAGCGAGTTCAAACAATCCAATAGATTGTTTGAAGCTGGAAATCTGGAAACGTAGTTTCCTCGCTCGTCGAAGTAATAAAAGATAAACCTGGAAGACTGGATTACTGCATGGTCAAGCCACCATCAATGGCAATCACTTGTCCAGTTAGGTATTCTTGCTTAGCCAAGAACACAGCTACATCCGCTACTTCTTCCGTCAAGCCAAAGCGTTTCATAGGAATTTGCCCCAACATGGCATCCTTGATTTTATCAGACAGAACATCTGTCATATCGGACTGGATAAAGCCTGGTGCGATAGCATTGACACGAACATTGCGACTAGCGACTTCACGAGCAATGGATTTTGTAAAGCCGATCACACCTGCCTTAGAAGCAGCATAGTTGGCCTGGCCAGCATTCCCTGTCAAACCGACCACACTAGAAAGGTTGATAATAGCCCCTTCACGTGCCTTGGTCATCGGTTTCAAAACAGCCTGGGTCATATTAAAGGTCCCTGTTAGATTGATACTCAAAACGCTCTCGAAATCTTCTTCCGTCATTCGCAAGGCCATACCATCTTTTGTAATTCCTGCATTGTTGACCAAGATATCAACACTTCCAAGATCCTCAACTGCCTCAGCCACCATCCGTTTGGCATCTGCCGAGCTGGAAATATCTCCTGAAATCGCCACCACTTTGACACCGTAGCTTGAAAAGCTATCCAGCAAGTCCTGCCCCAGCTGACCACGACCATTTAGCACCACATTGGCACCAAGGCTAGCAAACTTATGGGCAATGGCCAAGCCAATTCCACGACTTGAACCTGTAACAAACACATTTTTATTGGTAAGTTCCATGATTTCTCCTTATTGGCTAGTCAACAAGCCTTCTAGACTTGCCACATCTTCTACTGTCACCACCTCGGCTGTCTTATCAATTTTCTTGATAAAGCCTGCTAAGACCTTGCCTGGACCGATTTCGATAAACTTGGTCACACCAGCCGCCTGCATGGTTGCAATGGACTCGTAAAAACGGACAGGCTCCATAACCTGACGGGTCAAGAGGGACTTGATGTCCTCTTTTCTCATGACCTTGGCTTCCGTATTGCCAACTAATTCTACTTGGAAGTCTGCAAACTCCACCTCTTCCAGAGCTTGAACCAATTGCTCCGAAGCTGGACGCAAGAGAGCTGTGTGGAAAGGCCCCGACACGTTGAGGGGAATCATGCGTTTGACGCCCGCCGTCTTCAAGGCTTCCACCGCCTCATCCACAGCAACGACCTCACCACCGATAACGATTTGGGCCGGTGTGTTGTAGTTGGCAGGGGAAACAATCCCAGAGGTAACTGATGAACAGACCTCTTCGATCAAGCTGACATCTGCATTGAGGACAGCGACCATCTTACCAGTCCCTACTGGCGCAGCCGTCTCCATAAACTCACCACGCTTAGCAATCAAGGCAATAGCGTCTTCAAAGGCCAAAGCTCCTGAGGCAACCAAGGCTGCGTATTCTCCCAAGGACAAACCAGCCACCATGTCTGGCTCAATTCCTTTTTCAGCCAACAAACGATAAATGGCAAGTGAGGTTGTCAAAATCGCAGGCTGGGTATAGCGGGTCTGGTTGAGCTTGTCTTCCTGATGGTCAATTAAGTCCCGCACATCATAGCCCAGAATTTGACTAGCCTGGTCGTAAGTTTCCTTGACAATGGGATAGGTGTCATAGAGGTCACGGGCCATACCAAGTGTCTGAGCCCCTTGACCTGCAAATAGAAAGGCTGTTTTTGTCATCTTATTCTCCAACAGAAGCCCAGCGACTCGCTTGTTCCTGAATCACCTTAGCAGCTCCAAAATATAAATCTTTCAAAATTTCTTCACAGGTTTCTTCTTTAGTCACCAAGCCAGCAATCTGACCTGCCATAACCGAACCATTGACCACGTCACCATCAACAACGGCATTGCGAAGGGCACCTGCACCTAATTCTTCAATGGATTCTGCAGAAATTTTCCCAGCAAGGAAGTCTTTTTCCGCAGCTGCATAGGCTGTCGAAAGCTTGTTCTTAATCGCACGCACCGAGTGACCTACAACGGATGCCGATACTGTTGTGTCAATATCCTTAGCCTTGAGGACTTTTTCCTTATAGGCAGGGTGGGCGTTGGATTCTTTTGCTACAACAAAACGTGTTCCCACCTGAATAGCTTCTGCTCCCAACATAAAGGCCGCAGCAGCACCAGCACCATCTGCAATACCACCTGCAGCAATCACAGGAATAGATACGGCATCCACAACCTGACGAACCAGGGTCATAGTTGTCAATTTACCGATATGGCCACCTGCTTCCATCCCTTCTGCGATGACGGCATCAACTCCCAATTTTTCCATGCGTTTAGCAAGAGCCACACTCGGTACTACTGGAATCACAATGATACCAGCTGCGTGCAAGCGTTCCATGTATTTTCCAGGGTTCCCAGCTCCCGTTGTCACCACCTTGACACCTTCTTCGATGACCAAGTCAACAATGTCATCCGCAAAAGGCGACAAAAGCATGATATTAACACCGAAAGGTTTGTCTGTGATGGACTTGACTTTATCAATGTTTGCCTTGACAACTTCCTTGGGAGCATTACCTCCACCGATGATACCCAAACCACCAGCATTTGAAACCGCACCAGCCAAGTCACCATCAGCCACCCAAGCCATACCACCTTGGAAAATCGGATAATCAATGTTCAATAATTCTGTAATCTTTGTTTTCATACTTCCCTCAATCTATATTTGCTTAGCTAATCATTTGAACATCAAACAATTAGCTAAACAAGCGAGGGCAAAGCCCTCACTTGAAAATTAGTTTGACGCTTCAATGTTTTGAATATCAAACTACTTATCCAAAGAAAAATGCTCACTAGCACTTTTCTCTTGAAATCTTATTTAGTTTTTTCTTCAACGTAAGCAACCAATTCGCCTACAGTTGTCAATCCTTCTTCTGTGTCGATTTGGATGTCAAACGCATCTTCGATTTCAGAGATAACTTGGAAAAGATCCAATGAATCTGCATCTAAATCTTCAAAAGTTGTTGTAAGGGTTACTTCTTCTGCTTCCTTACCCAATTCTTCAACGATAATTTCTTGTACTTTTTCAAATACTGCCATGATAGTGCTCCTTTTTATATAAAAATATTTTTAATCTTGCCAGAGGCAAGGAATTAACTAAAGTTTAAGTAGTAGCGTTCCCCAAGTCAGACCGCCACCAAATCCTGCCAATACAACCGTTTGGCTACCGTCCAAGCGCAGACTACCTGCCTCCACACATTCTGATAAAAGAATAGGGATACTAGCTGCACTGGTATTGCCATAGTGCATCATATTGGCTGGAAATTTCTCAATGCCAAGACCCAGCTTTCGTGCCATCTTGTCCAAAATCCGACTATTTGCCTGATGAAGCAGGAAGTAATCCACCTCATCACCAGTCAAACCCTGACTGTCTAGTAGCTCTGCGATGGTCTTGGTCACATCGCGAACAGCAAACTCGAAAATCGCTCTGCCATCCATCTGCAAATAGGTCTGATTACTTCCTTCTTTTGAAAAGGGAGAATGCAGGCCCGTCTGACCAGAAGTTAAACTAAGGCCACGACTGCCATCTGTTCGATTGATTTCCGCTAGAAAATGCTGCTCAGGACTAGCTTCCAGCAATACGCCACCAGCACCATCCCCAAACAAGACCGCTGTTCCACGATCTGTCCAGTCAACCGTCTTGGACAAGACCTCTGCTCCAATCACGATTCCCTTTTGGTAGATACCAGAGGAGATCAGTTTGTCGGCGGTGGACAGGGCGAATACGAAGCCCGAACAAGCTGCAACGAGATCATAGGCAAAAGCCTTCTTGGCACCGATTGTAGCCTGAACCCGAGCTGCCGTTGACGGCATAGCTGAATCTGGTGTAATGGTAGCAACGATGATGAAGTCAATGGCTTCAGCAGCTATACCTGACTTGTCTAGCAGGTCTTGGGCAACACGACTGGCTAAATCGCTGGTATTCTCATCGACTGTAATTCGTCGTTGTCGAATACCTGTCCTAGAAACAATCCACTCATCACTGGTATCCATGATTTGGGCTAAATCATCATTGCTCACAATTCGTTCAGGAACATAGTGGGCAACCTGACTGATTTTAGCGAAGGTTCTCATTTCAAATCCTCCAAGAAATTATAGAGTTTGTAGAGCCCTTTTTTCATCACTTGGTATTCTGCCTCATCCATCCCGTCTGTAATCTGCTTGACCATTTCATTATGAAATTTTCGGTGCAAACGATAGACCAGACGACCTTTCTTGGTCAAATAGAGATGAACCACCCGTCTATCTTTAGTGGAACGAATTCGCTCAACATAGCCTTTTCGTTCTAAATTATTTAGACTGGTCGTTACCGTACCAAGTGTGACCATCAAAGTACGAGCTACATCGCTCGGCGTCGCTCCAGCGATTTCACCGATGACGTCAATGGTATGCATTTCCTTAATAGAAATATCATTGAAACGACTACCTCGAAGACTTGTTTCTTCAATCACCAACACATTATTAAATATAGCGGTCAGGTATTCATTGATTTTTGAATCTTCCAAAACAGGCCTCCTTTACTTTGATATTCAAAGTATAAGCCAAAATAATTTGAATGTCAAATATTTTTTCTAAAAAATTAAATTATTTTCCTGTGAATACTGGTCTTCTCCGCTCAGCGTGGGCCCGAACACCTTCTTTAAAATCTTCTTTAAAAGCCAAGCTTTCTTGCAAGTTCAACTCTAAGCGGCGATAGGATTGCCAGTCCTTGAATTGACTTTCCCAGACCAGTTGCTTTATGGCAACATAAGAGTTGATAGATCCACGCGTGAGTTTCTTAAGGACCTGCTGAACCGTTTTTTCCAACTTTTCTGGCTCAACCAGCTTATAAACGATACCGTATTCCAAGGCTTTCTCAGCAGATAAGCCTTCACCAGTCATAGCCAACTGGCTGGCACGATTGGCACCAATAGCACGACTAAGCAGAAAAATTCCACCCGCGTCTGGTGCAAGACCAATACCAACAAAAGCTTGGATAAATTTAGTCTTAGTAGAGGAGATTACAAAATCAGCCGCCACTGCCATATTGGCTGCCGCACCCGCCACCGCACCATCGGTGACCATAATGACAACTTTAGGAAGTTGTTTAAGGGCGAAGGAAATGTCATTAACCAGCTCCGCAATGCGGACCAAGGAAGGAATATCATCCTCATCCACTGCTCGCTTCATCTCTACCAGATCACCACCAACAGAGAATATAGGTCCAGCAGCAGCTATCTGGAGAAAGTGGACTTGGTCATTCTGAGCCGTTTCTTCGATGGCAGCAAGAATTTCTTCACACATAGGGATGTTAAAACCATTAGCCACATGGGGACGATTAAAGGTTAGAACGGCAAGATTTCCTGTTACCTGATAGGAAATTGTTTGGTAGGTCATCTCTTCTCCTTTGAAAATGATTTGATCGTTAAAACATTTGAATATCAAATTTCAAACTCTTGTATCTCATTCTAGCACAGATTTGCAATTTGTCACTATTTTTCCAAAAATATAGTGTGACATCCGAAAAAAAGCTGGCAAAACCAACTTTTTCTATTAAACATCTAAGTCATTCATTGCCTGTCCTAAGCTATCTACTAACCTATCAGCTTGGGACTGGTCGATACCGTAATGCCGATCCCGAATAGCCCAGACAGTCAGATTTGCCGCTTTTGCTGCAGCTATCCCTTTGGAACTGTCTTCAAAGACCAAAATATCCTTTTTATCCACTCCTAAAGCTTGGACTGCTTGTTCATACACTGCTGGATGTGGCTTTGGTGCTTGACAATCCATACCCGAAAAAGTTTGATCAAAGTATGTTGCAATTCCCGCCTCAGACAAGGCACGCTCAATCTCTGCTCCATCTGTATTGGACGCCAATACCAAAGGGAGGCCCTTGTTTTTTAACCGCTCCAGACTATCTCTTACATCTGGAAACAGGCGCTCAGCATAAGGTGTTGGACGTTCTTCCTTATAGAGCCGGTATTCTGCTTCTAAGGCTGGCACATCCCAATTTTCATAATCATCTGCTAAAATTCGCTTCCACATTTGGCTGGCTCTTCCACCAACAAAAATAGATGGTTCCAAGTGCTCTACTGATAAGCCCTTCGTAGCTAGAAAATCAATTCGGCGTTGAAAATAAAACGTTTCCGTATCAAACAGGACACCATCCATATCAAAAATAATTGCTTTTACCATGTCTTTCTCCTATTCCTATCTATTGTAACATAGGCGGAAGTTTTTTTGTTTTCAGAAAATTTTCGAGAGAGCAATTGTTCGTTTTAAAGATCAGTAGCCATAAGATTTGCTTATAAGTACTGACAATCCCTTACTATTCTGCTATAATAGAAAAAAATATCCTAGGAGTTACAGATGAAAGTGATTAAGTTTGGCGGAAGTTCTCTCGCTTCTGCTAGTCAATTAGAAAAAGTATTCAATATTGTCCAATCAGACCCTGAGCGTCGCTTTGTCGTTGTTTCAGCACCTGGCAAACGAAACGCTGAAGATACCAAGGTTACCGATGCCTTGATTAAGTACTACAAGGACTATATCCATGGAAAAGATGTTACTGCAAGTCAAGAATGGATTATCAATCGCTATCAGGCAATGGTTGATGAGCTTGGATTTACAGCTAAAAGCATGAAAAAAATCGCTGAAAGCATCAAGGATTTAGCAAGTTTGCCAATCGAAAACAACGATTTTCTCTATGATGCTTTCCTAGCTGCTGGTGAAGATAACAATGCAAAATTGATTGCCGAATACTTCACCTTTAAAGGCTTACCAGCTCGCTATGTTCATCCGAAAAAAGCTGGCATCATCGTCAGCTCTGAACCAGGTAACGCTCGAATTCTTCCATCCAGCTATGATAAAATCGAGGAACTTCGTAATTCAGATGAAATTTTGATTATCCCTGGTTTCTTTGGTGTTACGATTGACAATCAAATTTGTACCTTCTCACGTGGAGGGTCAGACATCACTGGGTCTATCGTAGCAGCTGGTGTTAAAGCCGATTTATACGAAAACTTTACCGATGTAGATGGCATCTTTGCTGCCCATCCTGGTATTATAAAAAATCCACATTCTATCAAGGAATTGACTTATCGTGAGATGCGCGAATTGGCCTATGCTGGTTTCTCCGTGCTCCATGATGAGGCTCTTCTTCCAGCCTATCGCGGTCGCATTCCATTGGTTATTAAAAATACCAATAATCCTGGTCATCCTGGCACTCGCATTGTTCACAAACACACTGAAGAAACTGTTCCTGTTGTTGGTATTGCGGCAGATGATGACTTCGTAAGTATCAATATGTCTAAGTACCTGATGAACCGTGAAGTTGGTTTTGGTCGCAAGGTTCTGCAAATTCTTGAAGATCTCAATATACGGTTTGAACATATGCCGACTGGTATTGATGACCTATCTATCGTTCTCCGCGAGCGTGAGTTAACGCCTATCAAGGAGGAAGAAATCCTTCGTCAACTCAAGACCAAACTAGAAGTTGATAAGGCAGAAATTGAACATGGGCTCTCTACCATCATGATTGTTGGTGAAAATATGAAGAGCCATGTCGGTGTAACTGCTACTGCAACGGCTGCACTTTCTCAACAAAATGTCAACCTGGCCATGATTTCGCAAGGTGCCAGCGAAGTTTCCGTTATGTTCGTTGTCAAAACAGAAGAAAAAGAGAAGGCTCTCAAGGCCCTCTACGATGCATTTTTTGAGGAGAAATAAGTAAAAACCATGCTAGATTACTTCCTAGCATGGTTTTTTTTATTCGAAAAAGCGTGGCAAACGGTCAGTTAATAGGCAGACAACCTCATAATTGATAGTACCAATATAGTCTGCCCAATCTTGGACGCTAATGTTATTTTCTTTATCCTGCCCGATCAAGGTAACCCTTTCACCAATTGGATAGTAGTCTGGTAGGCGAATGGTAATTTGATCCATCGAAATACGACCTACTATTTCACAAGGTTTGCCATCGACTAAAACATGAAATCCTTGCAAACTTCTCACCATTCCATCCGCATAGCCAATCGGAACGGTGGCAATCCACTCTGTTTCTGGGCTAGTATAAGTAGCTCCATAACCAATGACAGTTCCAGCCTGAACCTGCTTGACATGGACAATTTCCGAAACCAGGGACAAGGCTGGCTCCACCGAAAATGGTAATTCTAGGGTCCTCCCACTTGGGTTCATTCCGTAGAGAATATTGCCCAGACGAACCAGATTAAAGACAGTGTCTGTATGCCAAATGCTGGTCGCAGAATTGCTGGCATGAACCCAGCGTGGCAAACGTGGCAAGAGAGCCAAATAAGCTTTAAAGCTAGACAACTGTTCTTGGAATTGCCTGTCATCTACCTCGTCTGCTGTTGCAAAATGGGTAAAAATACCTTCTAGCTCAAACTCTAAATCATCTAACAAATCCAGAGCCTGTTGCAATTCCTCCTCACTTCGAAAACCAATTCGCCCCATACCCGTATCGATTTTTAAATGAACTGCTAGTCCAGCCAAATCCAAATCTAGCTTAGCTACTTGGGTCAGCCATTCTAAACTGGCAACTGTCACGCTAATATTTAACTGATGAGCTAGGGCTAAGAAGTTCGGAGGCACAATACCTAAAATCAAAATAGGATCTTCAATACCTGCCCTACGCAATTCTAAAGCCTCGTCCAAGTTAGATACGCAAAAACCAGTTACCTTACTGGATAATTTCCTTGCTACTGCAACTGCCCCATGACCATAAGCATTAGCCTTAACAACCGCGAAGGCCGCGGTCTTATTTGGCAAACCACCCATCACTTTTTCCAGATTAGCGACGATAGCATCTAAATGAATACCTACTTGCGTGGGGCGATGTTCACTCTCAATCATCTTTCTCCTCCAAAATAACACTAGCCTGGGCAAAATTCCCTGAATGACTAATGCTCAACCATACTTTCCCTGAAAAATGTCTAGAAACTAAGCAAGGGGCACCGTTACTAGCATTTGAAATGTCAATATCTTGAAAAGTAACCTTGCCAATCCCAGTACCTAAAGCCTTAACGAAAGCTTCTTTAGCGGCCCAACGGCCCGCCAGATATTCCAACTGGCGACGACCTTGTAACCCTTGATAGCGTTCAAATTCTCTTTCTGTTAAAATCCGTTTGGGAAAATCATTATGTTTCTTTCTAGCACGCTCAATCGCCTCTATTTCTTGAAGGTCAATACCATGCCCAACTATCATTGAAACCTCGCCTCATTTTCACATTTCATCCTTTGGAACAATTGAAAAGGGACTGGACAGCCGTCCAGTCCTTTGTTCTTTGCTATTTACGGCCGTGACAATTTTTAAATTTCTTACCAGACTGACATGGGCATGGTGCATTTCGATCTACGCCTTCGAAAGATACTTGTTCTTTCACCATGGCAGACTGCGCCGGAATAATATTTTTCACTGCTGTTGTATGAGATTCTTGTCTTGCACGCTCACGCTCAATATTATCGTGGATTTGAGCCTTCATCATTAAACGAGTGACCTCAAACTCAATAGCACCAATCATATCATTAAACATAGTAAAAGCTTCTGATTGGTATTCAACAATTGGATTGTTTTGAGCGTAACCACGCAAACTAACAGCATTACGCAACTGATCTAAGGAATCAATATGATCTGTCCATTTGCTATCTACTACACGGAGAATAAGGACCTTTTGGAACTCACGAACCCGCTCTTCATCACGTAATTTTTCAACCTGTGAAGCATAGACTGACAAGGCACGTTCATAGAGTTCATCAATAATTTCCTGCTTACTCAAATCCTCCAGATAAGCCAGACTTAAACTACCTTCCTCAACCAAATTAGCATGTGCAAATTGAGCAATCGCTGCCACTGCTTCTTCTTTAGAACTCAAGAAATGACCTTCCACCTGGCGCTCAATGGTACGCTTGATCATGGCTTTAATTTCTGGAGCTAAATCTCGATCAGCTGTAATGACATCGTGACGTTGACTGTATATAATCTCACGTTGCTCACGCATGACATCATCGTATTGAAGAACTTGTTTACGGGAATCATAGTTATTTCCTTCAACACGTTTTTGGGCTGCTTCAACTTGTCTAGTCAACATCTTAGACTTAATAACAGATTCTTCCTCAGTCAAGTTCATACGTTCCATAAAGGCCTTAATTCGTTCCGAGCCAAAACGCTTCATCAAATCGTCTTCCAATGAGAGATAGAATTGAGATTCCCCCTTGTCCCCTTGACGTCCTGCACGTCCACGGAGCTGGTTATCAATACGTCGACTTTCATGTCGCTCTGTTCCGATAACACATAGCCCCCCTAGTTCCAGCACTCCAGGTCCTAATTTAATGTCTGTACCCCGACCTGCCATGTTAGTCGCAATGGTAACAGCTCCGCGCTGACCAGCATTCATAATAATTTGGGCCTCACGGTAATGGTTTTTTGCATTCAATACCTCATGAGGAATACCCGCAGCGACCAAACGTTGGGATAGATAGTCAGAAGTTTCCACAGCCACCGTACCCACAAGAACCGGTTGGCCCTTTTCATAACGGCGTTTGACATCCGCAACTACTGCATTGAACTTATATTCCAAGCTTGGATACAATAAGTCTTCATGATCAATACGTTGGATAGGACGGTTGGTTGGAATTGGAATAATACGAATATTATAAATTTCGCGGAATTCCTCTTCTTCCGTCTTACCTGTACCAGTCATTCCTGCTAGTTTTTTATACATACGGAATAAGTTCTGGTAGGTAATAGAGGCACTAGTCTTGGATTCATTTTGAACCGGTACACCTTCCTTGGCTTCAATGGCTTGGTGAAGTCCATCAGAATAACGACGACCTTCCATGGTACGACCCGTAAACGGATCGATAATCATAACCTCTTGCTCTTCATTCACAAGATAATCTACATCGTAGGTCATGATATAGTTGGCACGAAGTGCATTGTCCAAGAAGTGAGTAATAGCTACATTTTCAATATCATACAAGTTATCTAACTTGAAGAATTTCTCAGCCTTGTCAATCCCTGAGTCTGACAAACCAATCGTTTTAGATGGTACATCAATGATGTAGTCTTCGCTATTTAAGGATTTGACCAACTTATCCGCCAAGAAATAGAGCTGATTGGTTTCTGAACCCTGAGGACCAGATACAATCAAAGGTGTACGTGCTTCATCAATCAGGATAGAATCGACCTCATCGACCAAGGCATAGTTGAGCGGACGCTGTACCATATCTTCCGCACGCACAACCATGTTATCACGAAGATAGTCAAAACCGATTTCAGAGTTGGTCGAATAGGTAATGTCACAGTTATAGGCTTCACGTTTTTCAAAAGGTGACTTAGCCGCGAGGTTAATCCCCACAGACAAGCCTAGCCAAGAATAAAGCTCACCCATCTCTGTTGCATCACGAGTTGATAAGTATTCGTTTACCGTTACAACGTGTACTCCTTCGCCTGAAAGAGCATTGAGATAAACTGGCATGGTCGCAGTAAGGGTTTTTCCTTCACCTGTACGCATCTCTGGCACATCACCATTATGGAGAACAATCCCCCCCATAACCTGCACCTTATAAGGATAAAGTCCCAAGACACGTTTTGCAGCCTCTCGCACAACCGCATAGGCTTCATATAACAAGTCATCCAAGGACTCTCCGTTTTTGTATCGCTCTTTAAATTCATTGGTCTTAGCTTGTAATTGCTCGTCAGTCAGGGCTTCCATCTCTTCTGCATAAGAGAAAACCTTATCTGCCATTCTTTCAAGTTTTCTTTGTTCTCCCTTGTCATTTTCGATCAGAGAACGAAGTTTGTTTGCTAACATATATTTCATCCTATTTCAAGTTTTAATCAATAATCTATTGTAGCAAAAAAATAGTTAATTTTCAAGATTTCCCCTCTTGTATCCAAGAAAGGCACACAAAAAAATCCGAACAAGTCGGATTTTTCATTATTTTTCAGATACTTGTTTGGCCAAGGCAAAGTTTCCAAGTGTAGCTGAACCATTTTCAGCAACTGCAGGGGTTACAATGTACTCTTTGACATCTGGTATTGGAAGGTAATCATTCATCAAACCAACAAATTTCTCACGCACACGGTTGAGCATGTGTTCTTGGGCCATAACCCCACCACCAAATACAATGACTTGTGGACGATATAGCAGAGTTGCTTGAACAGCTGCTTGAGCAATGTAGTAGGCTTGAACATCCCAGACATCTGAGTTGAGTTCAATCAACTCACCACGGATGCCAGTACGGCCTTCAAGTGAAGGACCTGCCGCCAAGCCTTCCAAACAGCCATTGTGGAAGGGACATACGCCGTTGAACTCGTGCTTGACATCATATGGATGCAAAGCAACATAAGTATGACCTGCTTCTGTATGGCCCAAACCTCCAATAAATTCACCGTTTTGGATAGCGCCAGCACCGATACCTGTACCGATGGTGTAATAAACCAAGCTCTTAACACCCTTACGAACCAAGGTTTCACCATAGGCAGATGAGTTAACATCTGTCGTGAAATAGAACGGAATATTGAATTCCTTAGCAATCAAACCGAGTAAGTCAATGTTTGACCAGTGTGGTTTTGGCGTGGAAGTAATGTAGCCATAGGTCTGTGAATTTTGATCGATATCAATCGGACCAAAAGAACCAATGGCAATACCTGCCAAACGATCCTCATAACGCTTGAAAAATTCAACTGTACGTTCAATAGTTTCATAAGGCGTTGTGGTTGGAAATTGTGTTTTTTCAATTACTTGGAAATTCTCATCACCAACCGCACAAACAAACTTCGTTCCACCAGCTTCAAGGCTTCCGTATAATTTTGTCATGAATTTTCTCCCTTTTTGTTTTTTTCATTATACCATAGATAGAAATAGAAGAAAAAGGCTTACCGCCTTTTTCCTAGATATATTATTTCTAGGCTCTCATCTTACTTTCAGTACTAGGCAACGAGCCGCAGGCATAACTGAAGTTAGGCAAGGCGAGTTAACGAAGTAATGAAAGCAAAGAGGAGGTCTAGAATTATTTTGCAACTTTCAAGAAGTCTTCCCCGTGAGCGATTGTTCCCTCAGCAAGTGGTGAAACTTCTGTGAAGTCTGCTGTGTTTGTCACGATGATCATAGTTGTATCATCAAGACCAGCTTCAGCAATTTTCGCTGCATCGAATTTAGCAAGTGGCGTACCAGCTTTCACCTTGTCGCCAGCTGCAACCAATTTTTCAAATCCGTTACCATTCATTGATACTGTATCAATACCGATGTGGATCAAGATTTCTGCACCTGAAGCTGTTTTCAAGCCATAGGCGTGACCTGTTTCAAAAGCGATTGTTACTTCTGCATCTGCTGGTGCGTAAACAACACCTTCAGTTGGCTTAACTGCCAAACCTTTACCCATAGCTCCTGAAGAGAAGACTGGGTCATTCACATTTTCAAGGGCAACTACGTCACCTGAAAGTGGAGATACAAGAGTTTCTTCAGCCACTTCTGCAACAGGTGCTGTTGGAGCTGCTGCTACAGAGGCATTAGGCTTTTTTACGTCTTTCTCCTCATCTTCATAACCGAAGAAGTAAGTCAAAGCGAAACCAAGTGCAAATGATACTGCTACCATAAGGATATATTGGAAGAATTGTCCGTTACCTGCGTACAAAGTCATACCTGGGATGATTGTAACACCCATACCTGTACCAGCAAGACCAAGAATCGATGCGAAAGCACCACCGATAGCACCAGCAATCAATGAAAGAAGGAATGGCTTACGGAAACGCAAGTTCACACCGAAGATAGCTGGCTCAGTAATACCGAGGAAGGCAGAAAGAGCTGCTGGAAAAGCAAGAGCTTTCAATTTAGGATTCTTCGTTTTCACACCAACCGCTACTGTAGCAGCACCTTGTGCTGTCATAGCTGCAGTGATGATAGCGTTGAATGGGTTAGCACCAGTGTTTGCTACCAATTGAGCTTCCAAGAAGTTGAAGATATGGTGAACACCTGATACAACGATAACTTGGTGAACACCACCGATAAGGAGACCACCAAGACCCATCGGCAAGTTCAAAATAGCTTGTGTACCAGCTAAGATGTAGTTTTCAACCACGTGGAAGACTGGACCGATGACAAACAAGCCAAGAATAGACATTACAAACAAGGTCACGAATGGTGTTACCAAGAGGTCAAGAACTTCTGGAACAACCTTGCGGACAGCTTTTTCAAATTTAGCACCGATTAAACCGATGATGAAGGCTGGCAATACTGAACCTTGCAAACCAACAACTGGGATGAAACCAAAGAAGATAGTTGGTTTCACATCGCCACCTGATGCTACAACCCAAGCGTTTGGTAATTGACCAGCAATCAGCATCATACCGAGTACAATACCGATTGTTTGGTTCCCACCGAATACGCGGAATGTTGACCATACTACCAAGGCTGGTAATACGATGAAGGCTGTATCTGTCAAGATTTGTGAGTAAACGTTCAAATCTTCAGGAAGTGTGTAACCAAGCGCCCCAAGAAGACCACGAAGACCCATGAAAAGACCAGTTGCTACGATAGCAGGGATGATTGGAACGAATACGTCACCGAAAGTACGGATCGCACGTTGGAAAGCATTTCCTTGAGCTGCTGCTTCTGCTTTTTGCTCACCAGTTGTAGCAGTTGGCAAACCAAGGGCAACAACTTCATCGTAGATTTTGTTAACTGTACCAGTACCAAAGATGATTTGGTATTGACCAGAGTTGAAGAAAGCACCTTGTACTTTTTCGATATTTTCGACTGTATCCTTGTCGATTTTTCCTTCATCAACAACCATTACACGAAGGCGAGTCGCACAGTGGGCAACACTGCGTACATTCTCACGTCCGCCAAGGGCGTCAATGACTTTTTTTGCAATTTCAGTATTGTTCATCTTGCAAAAATCTCCTTAAATTATTTTTTGTTTTTTGAAAGTGTTTTCACGCTTTCGATGGTTTAATTATATCACTTTTACAAAATATGTCAAACGTTTTGCAGAATTTTTTAAAAAATTCCAATAATCATTGTAAAAAGCTTGATTTTTCACAAGAAAACGTTTACTATAATAATTGAAATATTAGATAAAATTGGAGATAGTATGACCTTTACTACCGAAGAACGTTACAGAGCTTATGCTGACTGGACGCCAGAATACATTGAAAAAATCAAAAAGAATACGGAGAGTTCTCCTTGGAGAACCAACTTCCACATTGAAACGCCTCATGGTCTGTTAAACGATCCAAATGGCTTTTCATATTTCAACGGAAAATGGACTCTCTTCTACCAGTATTTCCCATTTGGTGCTGCACACGGCTTAAAATCATGGGTACATACTGAATCAACGGACTTGGTGCACTTTGAAGAAACTGGTACGGTTATGTATCCCGATACACCACTTGATAGCCACGGGGCCTACTCTGGTTCTGCTATGGAATTTGGTGACAAACTCTTCCTCTTCTATACAGGAAATGTCCGCGATGAAAACTGGATCCGCCACCCTTACCAAATTGGTGCCTTGATGGACAAAGATGGCAAAATTGAAAAGATTGACAAAATCTTGATTGACCAACCCGAAGACACAACTGATCACTTCCGCGATCCGCAAATCTTCAACTACAAAGGCCAATATTATGCCATTGTCGGCGGACAAAACTTGGACAAAAAAGGGATTGTCAAACTTTATAAAGCTGAAAACAATGACTACCTCAACTGGACCTTGGTCGGTGACTTGGATTTTGCCAATGATATGACGGCCTACATGATGGAATGTCCAAATATTGCTTTCGTCGGTGAACAACCAATCCTTCTCTACTGCCCACAAGGGTTGGACAAAGAAGTCTTGGACTACGGCAATATCTATCCAAACATGTATAAAATTGGACAAAGTTTTGACCCTGAAACAGCAACCATTGTTGAACCAAGTGAATTGATCAACTTAGACTACGGATTTGAGTGCTACGCAACACAAGCCTTCAACGCTCCAGATGGTCGCACCTTGTCAGTCAGCTGGTTGGCTCTTCCAGATGTGGAATACCCAACTGATGCTTATGATTACCAAGGCTGCTTGTCATTGGTTAAAGAATTGACTATCAAGGACGGTAAGCTTTACCAATACCCTGTTGAAGCCATTACAAGCCTGCGTAAAGAAGCTCAGCCATTTTCAGCCCAAAAAGAAACCAATAATGTTTATGAATTGGAACTTGATTTTTCAGCAGGCACCAAGCATGAAATCGTTCTATTCACAAATAAAGACAATCAGGGTCTTGTCTTGACTGTCGATACAGAGAAGGGACAGATTACAGTGGACCGTGAACATTGTGGCCAGCCATTTGCTTTAGATTTCGGTACAAGTCGCTCATGTGCTATTGAGGCAGCTGCATTAACTGCCAATATCTTCATTGACAAATCAGTCTTTGAAATTTTCATCAATAAAGGAGAAAAAGTATTTTCTGGTCGTATCTTCCCTCATGCAGATCAAAATGGTATCGCCATCACTGCTGGTAATCCGACTGGAACCTACTACCATTTAGATTATGGTCGCAAAACTAACTGATGTCGCCCAGCTTGCTGGAGTTAGCCCGACAACGGTTTCTCGTGTTATCAATAAAAAGGGCTACTTATCGGAAAAAACGGTCCGTAAAGTTGAAGAAGCCATGCGAGAACTAGGCTACAAGCCTAATAACTTAGCTCGTAGTTTGCAAGGTAAGTCTGCCAAGCTAGTTGGTTTGATTTTCCCTAATATCAACAATATATTCTATGCCGAGTTAATTAGCCATTTGGAAAGCCAACTCTTCAACCGTGGTTACAAGACAATTATTTGCAATAGCCAACATGAATCCGAAAAGGAAAGAGAATACTTGGAAATGTTAGCTGCCAACCAGGTGGATGGGATCATTTCAGGTAGTCATAACTTGGGTATCAAGGATTATGATCGAGTGTCTGCTCCCATCATAGCCTTCGACCGCAACCTGTCACCGTCAATCCCTGTCGTTTCATCTGACAACCATGCTGGCGGTGTACTTGCTGCCAAAACATTGAAAAAGGCTGGTTGCCAGCGACCTATTATGATTTCTGGTAATGACGATTCCAACTCACCGACTGGACTTCGCCAATTAGGCTTCCTCTCCATCTTACCAGATGCCATAGTCTACCACGTTTCCAGTGATTTCTCTCCCGTTAGAAAAGAAATGGAAATCCGTACGATTATTGAAAAACATCAACCAGATGGTATTTTCGTGTCTGGTGATGCTACTGCTATGTTGGTCTGGAATGTGGCACGTTCGCTCAACCTGTCCATTCCACAGGAGCTAAAACTCATCGGTTATGATGGAACCCACTTTATTGAAAACTTCTATCCCCAACTGACAACGATTAAGCAACCCCTAGAGGATATTGCAAAACTAATGGTTGACTTATTGATTGAGAAAATTGAGGGTAAGGAATTAAGCAAACATAATTATATCTTGCCAGTATCACTACTAGCAGGGGGCAGTATATAAAAAGAACAGTACTTGACATCGGTCGGGTACTGTTCTTTTTGTTTGGTCAAAAATAAAAGGAGAAACCACTTAGGCTTCTTCTTTTACAAATTTGCTCAAAACACCATTGATAAATTTGGCTGAGGATTCATCTGAGAATTCTTTGGCTAGTTCGATAGCCTCATTGACAGCTACACGGTCTGGTGTTTCTTCGAAATGCAAGATTTCAAATAGACCTAAACGCATGATATTCTTATCAATCAAGGTCAATCGGTCCAAGGTCCAACCTGCTTTTAGTCGGCTAGATAATTCCTTGTCCAAATCCTCACGATAATCTGCCACACCATTGACAAGATTTAGAAGGAAAAGCGGAATTTCAACACCTTCTTGCTCTTCTTCTTGGTCGTAAAGATAGGAGAATTGGGCTGCCTGTACAGGTTCTTGACCAAATTCCAGTGATACGATTGCCTGCAAAGCACACTTACGCAGGGCGTGTCTGTTATTCTTCATCAAGGAAATCCTCTCCGAACAAATCTTTCAAGGCTGGTTTTGGTGTTTTATCTGGAACAATGCCGTTGACATGAATATTGACAGCAGTCACTTCAACTTCTGCATAGTTATAAATAGCTGTTTTAACTGCACGTTGAATATCCATAGATACAGCTGGAACATTAACACCGTACTCTAGGTAAACATAGATGTCTGCTGTTACTTTTCCTTCGTCGTCAGTTTGAAGGTAAACACCTTTATTTAAGGAAGATTTTGACCAAGTATCTGCCACACGTTTGTTGTGAAGAGAATGTACCCCTTCCACTTTGGCTGCCGCAATACCTGTAATCACTTCAAGAACGCGTGGTGCAATGACGATTTCACCTTGGTATTCTGTTGTCATAAACTCTCCTTTCTAGGAGGAAACCCTTAAGCGCGTGATACGTAAGTTCCCTCTGCTGTGTTGATAACCAGTTTTTGACCTGCTTCGATGAAGTCTGGAACGTTAACCACCAAACCTGTTTCCATAGTAGCAGGTTTACCTGAACCTGTAACAGTCGCACCTTTGATAGATGGCTGTGTTTCTGCTACAACCAATTCAACTGTTGTTGGTACAGTCACGCCGATTACCTCTGTTCCGTAGAACTGGATTTTAACGTCTGAGTTTTCCAAAATGTAGAGCAATTCTTCTTTGATTGTAGCTACTGGAATTTCATACTGGTCGTAAGTTTCAGTGTTCATGAAGAAAGCTGTATCATCCATTTGGTAAAGGTATTGTGCTGGAACTGTTTCGATAATGGCTTGTTCAAATTTTTCATCTGGACGGTAAGTTGTATCGAAAGTTGAACCCGTACGCACGTCACGCAATTTCATACGCATGATGGTGTTACCCTTACCTGGCTTGTGGTGGCTAGCTTCCAAAACTTTAATCAATTTACCTTCCGCTTCGAAGGTCATACCTGCTCTAAGTTTACTTGCTTCAATCATTGTATTGAATACCTCTTCAAAATTTTATTTATTCGTTTTATTTTACCATAAACTGACAAATTTCTCAAATGACAATCAATTCTTTTGGAGCCAATGTCAGCACTTCGCAACCTGTTTCCGTAATCAAGAGGTCATCTTCGATACGGACACCATACTTATCATCTAAATAAATACCAGGCTCATCCGTCAAGACCATACCTGCTTTGATGGTCTCGTCAGATTTTCCAAAATACGGATATTCATGAATATCCAAGCCGATACCGTGACCGATGCCGTGTGTAAAGTTGGCTCCGTAACCCGCCGCATTGATAATTTCACGAGGAATAGCGTCAAACTTGCGGTAGGTGACGCCTTCCTTTGCCTGCTCAATCAAGGCCTTGTTGGCACGCAAAACCACATCGTAAATCTCACGCTCTTGGTCTGTCACATGTCCGATATGAATGGTACGCGTCATATCGCTGACATAATGTTGGTAATAGCAACCAAAATCCAGCGTCAAGGTCTCACCAGCTTGGATAACCTTTTCAGACGCTCTTCCATGTGGCATAGCAGAGCGGTAGCCAGATGCCACGATGAACTCAAATGATGCCCCTTCTGCACCGAGTTGACGCATGCGGTGGTCAAGGAAATGATTGACTTCCATCTCAGTCGTCTGACCTGGTTTGATAAAGTCAAGAACATCAATAAAAGCCTGATCCGAAATCTGACAAGCACGGCGAATGGTCGCAATTTCTTTCTCATCCTTAATCATGCGCAAGTCTTCGATAAAGTTTGACATAGCAACCAACTGATACCCCTCAAAAATACTAGTCAGATGTTGATAGAAACCATAGGTCACCTGGCTATCAAAACCAATTTTCCCAAGTCCATCTTCCTTTATCACCTTTGCAATCTCTTCAAGGGCAAAACGGCTGTCAATAATATCAAAACCTTGAACCGTAGCCTTAGCAATGAGGGTGTAACGAGCATCCGTTACAAACAAGCGACGTTTGCCACTGATGAAGACAGTCGCCTCAGTTCCCCAAAAACCTGTCAGGTAATAAATATTGTTCTGTCCCGTTACCAAAATCCCATCCACATCTGATTGGGCTAATTTTGCCTCAAATTTTTCCACACGCGCTTGCATAAGCTACCTCCAAAGATTTTGTAACTATTATAGCAGAAATACTAGGATTTACCAATTAGTTGAAGCAGACAAAAAAGCCGCTAGAGCGACTTTTGTAACTTATAACTTCAACTTGGTTTTCAAATATTGACCTGTAAAGCTGGCTGGGTTCTCTGCCACTTCTTCTGGCGTTCCTGTCGCAACAACGGTACCACCGCCGACACCACCTTCTGGTCCCATGTCGATAATGTGGTCGGCTGTCTTGATGACATCCAGATTGTGCTCGATGACCAGCACGGTATTGCCATCATCAACAAAGCGAGCCAAGACCTTGAGCAACTGGGCAATGTCCTCTGTATGCAGACCTGTCGTCGGCTCATCCAAGATATACAAGGATTTACCAGTTGACCGCTTGTGGAGTTCAGAAGCCAACTTCATCCGCTGGGCTTCCCCACCTGATAGGGTCGTTGCTGGCTGACCTAGAGTAACGTAGCCCAAACCTACATCTTGAATGGTGCGAAGTTTCCGCTCAATCTTCGGAATGTGTTTGAAGAACTCGACCGCGTCATTGACCGTCATATCAAGGACTTGGGCGATATTTTTCTCCTTGTAATGTACTTCCAAGGTTTCAGAATTATAGCGTTGACCATGGCAGACTTCACATGGGACAAATACGTCTGGAAGGAAGTGCATTTCGATCTTGATGATTCCGTCACCAGAACAAGCTTCACAACGACCACCTTTGACGTTAAAGGAGAAACGTCCCTTCTTGTAGCCACGGATTTTGGCTTCATTGGTCTGGGCAAAGAGGTCACGAATATCGTCAAAAACACCTGTATAGGTGGCTGGGTTAGAACGTGGTGTCCGTCCAATCGGACTTTGGTCAATATCAATCAAGCGATCCAAGTGTTCAATTCCTGAAATGGACTTGAATTTACCTGGCTTGTCCGAATTGCGATTGAGCTTCTGGGCGATAGCTTTTTTCAAAATGGAATTGACTAGGGTTGATTTACCTGAGCCAGACACCCCTGTCACCGCCACAAATTTCCCAAGCGGGAACCGAACAGTCACATCTTGCAGGTTGTTTTCCTTGGCACCAGTCACCTCCAGGAATCGACCATTGCCAACACGACGTTCCAAAGGAACTGGAATTTCACGTTTGCCAGACAGGTACTGGCCTGTAATGGATTTTTTGTTTTTAGCTACTTGGGCAGGCGTTCCAGAGGCCACGATTTCTCCGCCAAAGACACCCGCACCCGGACCAATATCAATCAACCAGTCCGCCTCCCGCATGGTGTCCTCGTCATGTTCCACCACAATCAAGGTATTGCCCAAATCCCGCATCTTCTTAAGACTGGCAATAAGACGATCATTGTCCCGCTGGTGCAGACCAATCGACGGCTCATCCAAAATATAGAGAACACCTGACAGGTTGGAGCCGATCTGGGTCGCCAGACGAATCCGCTGGCTTTCACCACCAGACAATGTCCCCGCTGCTCGTGAAAGCGTTAGGTAATTTAGACCAACGTTGTTAAGGAAGGACAGGCGATCCTTGATTTCCTTGACAATGGGCGTCGCAATCGTCGCTTCATTTTCAGACAAGGTCAGATTTTCAATGACTTGCAAATGATCCGCTACAGACAAGTCAGATAACTGCCCAATATGAAGTCCCTGCTCGCCACCAACTTTAACAGACAGGGCTTGGTCATTGAGGCGATAGCCGTGGCAGGTTCCACAGGTCAACTCATTCATATAGGCCTTCATGACCGTCCGCGTGTAATCACTATTGGTTTCACGATAGCGGCGGTTAATGTTGGTAATCAAGCCCTCGAATGGAATGTCAATATCACGTACCCCACCGAATTCATTTTCATAGTGGAAATGGAATTCTTTGCCGTCAGAACCGTTGAAAATCAGGTTCTTCTCCTCTTCCGTCAATTCCTCAAAAGGCTTGTCCATGTCCACACCAAAGTGATTCATAGCCTGCTCCAACATCTGAGGATAGTAGTTAGAAGAGATGGGATTCCACGGAGCCAAGGCACCGTCACGCAAGGTCTTGCTGGCATCTGGGACAATCAAATCCGTATCCACTTCCAGCTTCATCCCCAAACCGTCACAATCGCTACAAGACCCAAAAGGCGCATTGAAAGAGAAAAGACGAGGCTCCAACTCTGGCACTGTAAAACCACAAACTGGGCAGGCATAGTACTCAGAGAAGA
Source organism: Streptococcus sp. 29887 (assembly GCF_032595075.1). NCBI lineage: Bacteria > Bacillati > Bacillota > Bacilli > Lactobacillales > Streptococcaceae > Streptococcus > Streptococcus iners. The sequence continues at coordinate 1,929,390 of NZ_CP118735.1, forward strand.
GCAGTTCCTTCTCATCCATTGTATCGATGATGACATAGCCGTCCGCAATCCGTAAAGCTGCTTCGATAGAGTCGAAAAGCCGCGAACGAATACCCTCTTTGATCACAATCCGATCGACCACAACCTCAATGTTATGAGCCTTACTCTTGGACAATTCAGGCACTTCCGACACATCATAGACATCCCCATTGACACGGACCCGAACATAGCCGTCCTTCTGCACCTTCTCAAAAACGGTCTTGTGTTGCCCCTTTTTCTTCCGTACAATCGGTGCTAGAATCTGCAAACGTTGGCGTTCTGGTAATTCCAAAACCTCATCAACGATTTGCTCCACCGAAGAAGCCGAAATCGCCCCATGGCCATTGATACAGTAAGGCACTCCGACCCGAGCATAGAGCAGGCGGAGATAATCATTGATTTCCGTCGCCGTTCCAACCGTTGAACGTGGGTTACGCGAAGTTGTTTTTTGGTCTATGGAAATAGCAGGGCTGAGCCCCTCTATGGAATCCACATCAGGCTTGTCCATGTTGCCCAAGAACTGACGAGCATAGGCTGATAGACTTTCCACATAACGACGTTGGCCTTCGGCATACAAGGTATCAAAAGCCAAACTCGACTTACCAGATCCCGACAGACCAGTCACCACCACCAACTTCTCACGCGGAATGGTCACATCAATATTTTTTAAATTATGGGCACGCGCCCCATGGATTACAATATTTTCTTGCATAACATGATATAAGTGCGTTAAGAAAGCGAGAAGAAAAATAGGAAAATGTGACGTCACATCAGTGACCAAGCATTTTATACTTTACAGTATCCACAGCTGTAATCAACTAAAGTTGAAACATCTATGTATCTTTTTCTCGACGCTTTTAACACGCATTCAAATCCTTTCTAAGTACGATAAAGAAACTGCTTCAAGCGTAAAAACACAACAACGAAAATTCCCATAGGTTGCAGGATTACTACTTAGTGCGAACTTCAACTGGAACTTTGCACTTATCAAATCAACTAGCTCTTTCGTTGTCTTTCCAAGAATTGCACTCCCTTAAATGTCTTCATATTATATCACAATTCTGTATAAAAGCTTTCCGTAATGACACATTTTTTGGTATAATAGAAGTTGCGTTAACGAAACAATTACCAAAAGGAGGGCGTCATATGAAACAGATTTTTCTATCAACCATGACAGATTTAGAAGAAATCCAAACCTTTGAACCTGGGGCTTGGATTAACCTGGTCAACCCCTCCCAGAGCGAGTCAATGGAAGTTGCTGAACACTATAAGATTGACATCGCTGACCTACGGGCACCTCTCGATGCGGAAGAGTCTTCTCGTATTACGGTTGAAGATGATTATACACTGATCTTGGTGGACGTTCCTATTCTTGAGGAGCGTAATAACAAGACCTACTATATCACCATTCCGCTTGGCATTGTCTTGACCGAGGATGCCATTATTACAACTTGCTTAGAGCCATTACCTCTATTTGACCAATTTATCCATCGTCGTTTGCGGAATTTCTTTACTTTTATGAAATCACGCTTTGTTTTCCAAATCCTCTACCGCAATGCCCAACTCTACCTGTCTGCCCTACGGACCATTGACAGAAAGAGCGAGGAGATTGAGAAACAGCTTCATGAAGCAACTCGAAACGAAGAATTGATTGTACTCATGGAATTAGAAAAAACCATCGTATATTTCAAAGCCTCACTCAAAACCAATGAAAGATTGGTCAAAAAGTTAGCTAGTTCCTCTCGACTCCTTCGGAAATATGAGGAGGATGAGGATCTACTGGAGGATACCTTGGTCGAAACCCAGCAGGCTATTGAGATGGCAGATATCTATGGTTCTATTTTGAATTCTATGACACACGCCTTCGCATCTATCATTTCCAACAACCAGAATACCATCATGAAAACCTTGGCTTTAGTGACTATCGTTTTATCTATTCCAACCATGGTCTTTTCTGCCTATGGTATGAACTTTAAAGACAATGTCATTCCGTTTAATGACGTTCCACATGCCTTCTGGTGGATTATCTTATTTGCCTTTGCCATCAGTTTATCACTCACCTTCTACTTCATTCGCAAGAGATGGTTCTAACACTAGGAGTTTACTATGTCATTTACAGAAATTAAAGAATTAACGAAAAAAAACCAGGAATTTATCCATATTGCTACTAACCAATTGATTAAAGATGGTAAATCTGATAGTGAAATTAAAGAATTATTGGAAGAAATCCTGCCGACAATTATTGAGAAACAAAAAACTGGTATAACAGCCCGCAACCTCTACGGAGCTCCAAGCGAGTGGGCAGCAAGTAAGTCTATTATCGAACAAGAAGAGAAAGTTAAAACCGAATACAATGAGAACCCTTGGCTTATGTGGCTCGATTCCAGTCTTTTCATGCTTGCTATTATTGCAGGAATCAACGGAGTGATGAACTTATTAGGTCAAGGCGCCCAATATGGCTTGCTCACGCTATTAGTCATTGGTTTTGGAGTCGGCGCTGGTATGTACTTCATGTACCACTTCGTTTACAGAGAACAAATCAAAACTGGTCAACGTCCTAAATTATTAAAAGCAATCCTCTTCCTCGGACTTGCGACCTTGGCTTGGTCACTTGTTTTCCTCTTGGCAGCCCTTATCCCTACCAGCCTAAACCCTGTCTTGCCTCCACTAGTTACCATTCTTATTGGAGCTGCAGCTTTCGGTGCTCGCTACCTCTTGAAAAAGAAATACAATATCCGCAATGCAATGTCACCTGTACAATAGTGAACTAAAGGCGATTGGTCCATCCAGTCGCCTTTTTCTAATATCAATGCATACTTACATCAAAAATATCATCATCTACATTTAGCAAAAACAAACCAATTTTTACTAAAAAGAGAATGATACACAACGGTTTTGCACTTTCCCAATTTTCTAGCTTTTGAAAAATAGCCTTTTCTGTCATTGCGCTATTCACATGTCTAGAGCGCAAGAAAAAATCGCCACACAGGGCGATTGCGCCTTTCCATTTTCTAGGGCGCAAGCTAAAAAGACCCGTTAGGGGCTCAATTCGCCTTCTAATTTCCGAGCTCATGAAAAAATGGTCCACTGGACCATTGCACTTTTCATATTTCTAGAGTGCAAGAAAAAATCGCCACAACGGGCGATTGCGCCTTTCCATTTCTAGGGCGCAAGCTAAAAAGACCCGTTAGGGGCTCAATTCGCTTTCTTAATTTCGAGCTCATGAAAAAATGACCCGTTGGGGTCTCAATTCGCCTTCTAATTTCCGAGCTCATGAAAAAACAGTCCATTCAAGGACTGTTTTTTTAATCTTCGTTTACGAATGGTAGCAATGCCATTACGCGAGCACGTTTGATAGCTGTTGTTACTTTACGTTGGTTTTTAGCTGAAGTTCCAGTTACACGGCGTGGAAGGATTTTTCCACGTTCAGAAATGAAACGGCTAAGAAGCTCAGTATCTTTGTAATCAACATATTCAATTTTGTTAGCTGCGATATAGTCAACTTTTTTACGGCGTTTGAAACCGCCACGACGTTGTTGAGCCATGTGTGTTCTCCTTTATATTATTATTTCAGACCTAGAATGGTAGGTCATCGTCTGATATATCCATTGGATTACTAGCTCCAAATGGACTTTCTTCTCTAGCGAAGTTAGGTGTAGATTGTGCAGGTGCTTGATAAGGTGAGTTATAGTCATTCCCAGCGGCAAATGAATTACCAGCTGAATAAGCACCACCTTGACCTTCACGAGCAGTACGGCTTTCCAAGAGTTGGAAACTATCCGCAAGCACCTCAGTCACGTAGACACGTTGTCCCTGCTGGTTATCATAGCTACGAGTCTGGATACGACCAGTAACACCAATCAGAGCACCTTTCTTAGCCCAATTCGCCAAATTCTCAGCTTGTTGACGCCAAATGACTACGTTGATAAAGTCCGCTTCACGCTCACCGTTTTGATTTTTAAAATTGCGGTTAACTGCTAGAGTAAAAGTCGCAACAGCCTGGTTAGACGGAGTATAACGAAGTTCTGCATCACGGGTCATACGACCAACCAATACTACATTATTTATCATAATCTACCTTCTTACGCGTCAAGTTTGACAATCATGTGACGAAGAATGTCGCCGTTGATTTTTGACAAACGGTCAAACTCTTTAAGAGCTTCATCGTTGCTTGCTTCAACGTTAACGATGTGGTACAAACCTTCGCGGAAATCTTTGATTTCGTATGCAAGGCGACGTTTTTCCCATGCTTTTGATTCAACGATTGTTGCACCGTTGTCAGTCAAGATAGAGTCAAAGCGTGCTACCAAAGCGTTTTTAGCTTCTTCTTCAATGTTTGGACGAATAATATAAAGAATTTCGTATTTAGCCATTGATATGTTCCTCCTTTTGGTCTAATGACTCATGGTCTAGCCACGAGTAAGTGAGGGATACTCACAGAAAATAATTATACCATAATATAGAAAATGTGCAAGTGAAAAGGGCTTGCTGAAAACAATTTCACGAAAGAAAAGACTATCCAAGTGCATGGATAGTCTGATAGATTATGCCACAATGGCTTTTGCTACTTCTTCTGTTGTCATGCGAGAGAAATAGTGAGCTGTGTCGATTTCATGCAATTTGGCCAGCACATCTGCATACTCGTAACGAGTACCGACCAGCAAGTCTTCGATGTCCGATACATCACCAATTCCGAAGAAATCTCCGTAAATCTTGATAGATTCGATGACTGATTTTTCAGCCTTGATGTAGGTCGTGATTTTACCTGCTGGGTAACGAACGCTGCGCTCCACAGTGTATTCTGGTGTTTGACCATAGGTCCAGTCCCAAGTCGCAAACTGGCTGTCACGGATTTCTTGGATACGAGCCAAATCATCTTCAGACAAGACATACTCGTCCATGTCTGGGTATTCTTGCTTCATTTGGTTGAGGATGGCATCCTTAAACTCCAGAACGGTCATCTTCTCTGGCAATTCGTTGTTGATATTGGTCACGCGGGCACGAACGGACTTGACACCTTTGGACTCAATCTTGTCCTTGCTGACCTTGAGGGCACTTGCGAGGACAGACATATCCACATCAAAGAGCAAGCATCCGTGGTGCATCATACGGCCTTTGGCATAGGCTTGCGCATTTCCACAGATTTTCTTGCCGTCGATTTCCAGGTCATTACGACCAGTGAAGTTAGCTTCTACACCCAGTGTTGCAAGGGTATCAATCACAGGTTTAGAGAAGGTCTTGAAGTCAAAAGCTCCCTCGTCTGCCTTGTTTGAAATAATGGTATAGTTGAGGTTGTTGAGGTCATGATAGACAGCGCCACCACCTGACAGACGGCGAACCACATGGATGCCCTTTTCGTCTGTGAATTCCTTGTTGATTTCTTCAATGGCATTCTGGTGCTTACCGATAATGATGGCAGGCTCATTGATCCAGAGAATAAAAATTTCGTCAATATCTGTTAATTCCTTGAAGGCATAGGCTTCGAGGGCAATGTTATAAGCTGGGTCATTGCTGTTGTTTACGATGTATTTCATGCAAAACTCCTTTATTGTTAACTAATTTTTATTATAGTGGAAACGATAACAAAAGACAAGCCCCAAGGCTTGTCTTTCTACATTATTCGACATCCGCTCCGTTTGTAGCGATAGCTGTTTTATAACAAAGGAATGAGGTTCTTGGCGTAGTTTATATACATACGCCTGCTCTGTTCTTTTTTCACTCAAAGGAGAATCGACCCTCCCTTGTACTCGTTTTTGAGTATCAAAGAAGGCTTCACCGTGAAACAATAAGTAAATTGTTTCGCTATCCTATCTCCCTGTTTCACACTGTTAATTCAATTTGGATATCCTCAAAACCTAGAATACAAGATTCATAGTAACCATCTCCAGTAACTCGTGGGCCACTGAGAAGCTGATAACCCGCTGCGACCAATTGCTCAGTCAATTCATTCACCGCTTCTTCACTTCCCAAACTAAAGGCTAGATGAATCAGCCCCAAGTGATTGAGCTGGCTAGGCTTGTCCACCACATCATCTCTAGTCATAATTTCAAGACGAGCTCCATCTTCAAAAGTCAGGAAATAGGATTTAAAACTTGTTTTTGTATTGTGATAGAGTTGATTGGACTTTGCACCGAAATAAGTTTCAAAGAAATTCCGCATTCCTTCTAGGTCTTGAGCATAGATAGCAAGATGTTCAATTTTCATTCGATTTTATCCTCCCTTAAAGAAAAACGGCACACTGCCGTTTTTCTTATTCTACGTCTTTACCATTGCTGGCGATGACTGTTTTATTCATCCGATTATTTCCGCTTTGGTGGGTTGTGGATCGCAACACCAAGCACATCAAGGAAGGCTTCGTACATCACTTCTGAGAAGGTTGGGTGACCGTGGATTGATGCTGCCACGTCGTCAACTGTCAACTCAGATTCCATGATGGTTGCTGCTTCGTTGATCATTTCAGCCGCAACTGGACCGATGATGTGAACACCAAGGATTTCATGGTATTTCTTATCAGCGATAACTTTTACGAAACCATGTGCTTCGTTAGAAGCGATGGCACGACCATTACCAGTAAAGCTGTTGCGACCGATAAGGATGTTTTCTTTACCATATTTCTCGATAGCTTGGTCTTCTGTCAAACCAACCATAGCGATTTCTGGGTGTGTGTAAACCGCTGCTGGTGTGAAGTCCAATTTAGCCTTGTGGTGGTTACCGTGGATGGCATTTTCAGCTGCCACTTCACCCATGCGGTAAGCAGCGTGCGCCAACATCTTAGTACCGTTGACATCACCTGGTGCATAAATACCTGGGATAGATGTTTCTTGGTATTCATTAACCTTGATACGACCGCGGTCTAGTTCAAGGTTAAGATTTTCAAGACCAGCCAATTGTGGTACACGACCGATTGAAAGAAGGGCTTTTTCAGAAACGATTTCTGAGCCGTCGTTCAACTTGATGGTCAATTGGTTATTAGCTTCAACGATTTCAGATACACCAACTGATGTCAAGAATTTCATACCTTTCTTAGAAAGGACTTTTTGCAATTCAACAGACACTTCGCGGTCCATACCTGGAATGATACGGTCAGCCATTTCAACAACGGTTACTTCTGTACCGTATGATGCGTAAACCAAACCAAGTTCCACACCGACTACGCCACCACCCATAACAGTGAGTGACTTAGGAATTTCACGCAAGTCAAGAATATCATCAGAAGTCAATACCAACTTAGAATCAATACCTGGGATGTTGATACGTGATACTTTAGAACCTGTTGCAAGAATGATGCTACGACCTTTGATAACCTTGTCGCCAATAACAACAGTCTTATCAGGATTTACTTGACCAAGACCGTTGAAGATAGTCACTTTATTAGCTTTCAAGAGACCTTGAACGCCACCAGTCAATGTCTTCACAACCTTGTTCTTGAAGTCAACTGTCTTGTCCATATCAACGGTGTAGTTTGTTGAAGCAAGGTTGATACCACGCTCTGCCGCAATCTTCAAGCCGTCAAGGATTTCAGCGTTCTTAAGGTAGGTCTTAGTTGGGATACAGCCCTTGTTCAAGCAGGTACCACCAAATTCTGATTTCTCAACGATAGCGATTTTACCGCCCAATTGAGCACCGCGAATAGCTGCGTAGTAACCAGCAGGACCACCACCGACAACAACCATGTCATACTCGTCAGCTGCCAATTCAGCCTTAGGAGCTTGTGGAGCTGCTGCAGGAGCTGCAGGTACTTCCAAACCAGCTGCTTTCAAATCAGCAGTTGCTTGAGCAACTTCAGCTGGAGCAGGTGCAGCACCCACTTCAACCGATTCGCCTTCTGCACCAAGGTAAGCAATGACTTCTGTTACAGGAACTGTTGCACCGTTACCGTGAACGATTTTCAAGAGAACACCTGACTCTTCCGCTTCCAATTCCATGCTTGTCTTGTCTGACATCATCTCCAAGATAACATCGCCTTCGTTGACAAAATCACCTTCTTGTTTTTTCCACTCGATGATTTCGCCTTCTTGCATATCTACACCAAGTTTAGGCATAATAATTTCAATTGCCATAGTTATGATACAAAGAACGTCAAATGCGACAGAATTTTAGGAGTCCAACGTAGGATGCTTGCATCCGAGGCGGACTATCTAAATTCCGAAGCATTTAGTTCGTGTTCAAATGTCACGAACTCGTTCTACATCCTTTCTTTGTTTTTTCTCTTTACCAAATTGAGCACAGGCTAAAAACCTATTGAAAAAGATAAATCGCCTCGTGCCTCAAGGCACATCGTTGATTTCCTATTTTCATACGGTTTTCTTAACGCCTATTGCATCTTATCTTAAATCAACAATTCCAATGGGTTTTCCAACAAGTTCTTCAAGTCAACCATGAACTTAGCACCATTCATACCATCAACGATACGGTGGTCAATGGTCAAACAGAGTGCCATGATTGGACGGATCTTGATCTCACCGTCAATAACAACCGGTGTTTGAACAGTTGCTGCAACACCAAGGATGGCTGAGTTTGGTTGGTTGATGATTGGGTTAAAGGTTTTAGTACCAAACATACCCAAGTTGGTGATAGAGAAGGTAGAACCTGACATTTCAGCCCCCTTCAACTTACCAGATTGAGCCTTCTTGATGACATCTTTTGAAGCCACCACGAAGTCAGACAAGCTCATCTTATCGGCACCATGAACAACTGGTACCACCAAGCCTTCATCCAAACCTACCGCGATACCGAGGTTGACAAACTTGTGCAACTCGATTTCTTGTGCATCGTTAATCAAAGATGCATTCATATATCGGTGTTCTTCCTTCATCAAGGTACGAACCACTGCAAGACCGATCAGGTCTGTAAAGGTTACTTTCAAACCAGTCTTGTTCATGATTGGCTCAAGAACTTGCTTACGAAGTGCCATGAGGTTGGTCATGTCGATATCGTAGTTAAGCGTAAAGGTTGGAGCTGTCAAGTAAGAGTTGACCATACCTTTTGAAATCGCCTTACGCATTGGGCTCATCTTGATGATTTCAACGCCTTCTGGCAATTCTTTAGCTGGTTTCTCTTCAGCCTTCGGTGCTGGAGCAGCAGTTTCTACAGCTGCAGGAGCAAGTACTGCCAGAACGTCGTCCTTGACAATCTTACCATTGACGCCTGAACCTGTAAGGGTTGACAAATCAACACCTTGGTCTGCTGCAATACGGGCTGCAAGCGGAGTTGCTTTTGGAGCTGCTCCTTTGAAGTCTTCAACGTCAGCCTTGTGGACACGACCGTTAGCACCTGTTCCTGGAACAAGACCCAAGTCAATTCCAAGCTCACGCGCCAATTTACGTGCTGCAGGAGTCGCACGAACCTTGCCACCACCTTGTGGTTTGGCAGCAGCTGCCGGAGCAACAATAACAGGCGTGCGACCTGCAGGTACTTCTTCAATAGCCGCTGCTGCTTCAACAGCAGGAGCAGATGAAGCACCTGCTTCAACCGTTTCGCCTTCAGCACCCAAGTAGGCAATAACTTCGGTAACAGGGACGGTAGCACCGTTTCCATGAACAATTTTTAATAGGACGCCTGACTCTTCTGCTTCCAGCTCCATGCTAGTCTTGTCAGACATCATTTCCAAGATGACGTCGCCTTCGTTGACGAAATCGCCCTCTTGTTTTTTCCACTCGATGATTTCACCTTCTTGCATGTCCACACCGAGCTTAGGCATAATGATTTCAATAGCCATTTTTTAGATACCAAGTCCGAACAGAAAACGATTGAAAAATAGAAAATCCTGATTTCTTAGCGATTTATCTTTTTTCCAAGTCTTCTGGACGGGTTCAATTCCTTTCTTTCAGTTTCTTACATAACCACTAAACCAGACTTATTCACTAAGTCGGCTCAATTCTAGGTTACATTCTTTCAAACAGGGCTAGGACGGTTGCCCGTCCTTCCATTCTTTCTTAACCCTTGTTTACTTGCTTATAGATTGCCGCTTTGATTTTCTCTACGTTTGGCAATACTGCGTTTTCAAGAATGTTTGCGTAAGGAACTGGTACATCGTCTGAAGCGATACGGATGATTGGTGCATCCAAGTAGTCAAAGGCTTCGCTTTCTGTGATGATCGATGCGATTTCACCGATGAAACCACCTGTTTTGTAAGCATCGTTAACCAAGATAACCTTACCAGTTTTCTTAACAGATTCGATGATCAATTCTTTATCCAATGGGATAAGGGTACGTGGGTCAACTACTTCTACGCTGATACCTTCAGCAGCTACTTCTTCAGCAGCTTTCAAGGCACGTTCCAACATACGACCGTATGAAATAATGGTTACATCAGTACCTTCACGTTTGATTTCACCCTTACCAAGTGGAATGTAGAAATCTGGGTCCAAGTTAACTTCTTCTTTTTTACCGTAAAGAGCTTTTGGCTCCAAGAAGATAACTGGGTTGTTATCAAGGATAGATGATTTCAAAAGACCTTTTGCATCGTTAGCTGTACCAGGTGCGACAACCTTGATACCTGGGATGTGCGTCAACCAAGCTTCAAGAGATTGTGAGTGCTGGGCAGCAGAACCGATACCAGAACCTGATGCCACACGGAAGGTTACCGGTGTCTTCAAACCACCACCAAACATGTAGTTAGTTTTGGCAGCTTGGTTAACGATCGCGTCAAGTGCAATTGTCACGAAGTCCATGAAAGTCAAGTCAACGATTGGACGAAGGCCAGTTTGAGCCGCACCAACCGCAGAACCAGCGATTGCAGCCTCAGAGATAGGCGTGTCGCGAACGCGTTTTGGACCAAATTCGTCCAACATACCAACAGATGTACCGAAGTCACCGCCGTAGATACCGACGTCTTCACCCATCAAGAATACTTTTTCATCCTTACGCATTTCTTCGCTTTGAGCCAAGTTAATCGCTTCACGCAAGGCCATTACTTTTGTTTCAGCCATTTTTTACTCCTAATTTATATCAATTTATCTTTACTGAACTAAGGAAAACCAAACAATTAATACGATGTAATTGTTTATTGTCCCAGCTTAAGACACCTTAGAATTGTACTCGAACTTAAGTAGGTAGTCCACCTTGGTGAGCTACCCTAGTTTGACTTGCTCTTTAGAGCTTAGTCAAACTTCTTACGTTAGTCTACAAACACGTCTTCGTAAGCTACTGAGATGTCTGGATCTGGGCTTTCTTGTGCGAATTTCACAGATGCTTCTACTTGTTCTGCAACTTGTGCTTCGATGGCATCCAATTCTTCGTCAGTCGCAATCTTGTTCTCTGTCAAGTATTTGCGGTATTTCTTAAGTGGGTCTTTTGCTTTCCACTCGTTTACTTCTTCTTTTGTACGGTAAACACCTGCGTCAGCAGTTGAGTGACCAAACCAGCGGTATGATTCAACTTCGACCATGGCTGGACCGTTACCTGCACGAACGTATTCGATAACTTCTTGCATTTTCTCATAAACGGCAATGACATCGTTACCATCCTCAACATAGTGACCTGGCATACCGTATGCAGCAGCACGTTGGTAGAGGTGAGGAATCTTAGTTGAATAAGAAATATCTGTTGAGATACCGTAACGGTTGTTGGTGATGAAGAAGATAACTGGCAAGTTCCAAACAGCTGCCAAGTTCATTGACTCGTGGAATGAGCCTTCGTTTGTCGCTGAGTCACCTGAGAAGGCAATAACGATATTATCTGTACCAAGGTATTGTTGAGTAAGGGCAGCACCAACTGCAAGGGCATAACCACCACCTACGATACCATTTGAACCAAAGTTTCCTTTTTCAACGTTAGCCAAGTGCATGGAACCACCACGACCTTTAGATGTACCCGTTGCTTTACCAGCAAGCTCAGCCATCATACCGTTGATGTCAATCCCTTTTGCAATAACGTGACCGTGACCACGGTGGTGTGAGAAGATGATGTCTTGCTCTGTCAAACCAGCGATTGGTCCAACAGCCGCCGCTTCTTCACCAACTGAGAAGTGAGTCATACCTTGTACGAAGCCACGACGCACCAATTTGTTCAATTTCATGTCAACATCACGGATTTGTTGCATTTTTAGGAACATATCCAAGTGTTGTTCTTTTGAGATAGATACCATAATTTCCTCCAAAGGTTTTTTCTCTTTCTGTACTATGATAGACCAATATTTCACAAATGGCAAGTATTTGAACCGTTTTCTTATTTACTGAAACTTTCGTGAAAACGCTGATTTGCTAGCTCTTTTTTACTACTGGTCCACTTTTTCTGTTTTTAATTGTTTTTTATTTCACAAACTTTTGGACGGGCTTGTCAGCCCTTTTTCTTTTTGTTATTATATAGATGGAGGTGCCTATGGAATTTGATTTATTTCTTATCATTTGCAACTATATCGGTACAATCGCTTTCGCTGTTTCAGGTGCTGTTAAGGGATTCAATAAGAAACTAGATATTTTTGGTATCTGTCTACTCAGTATCATCACAGCTGTGGGCGGCGGCATTATCCGCGACACCATGGCCAATCGTATTCCAGCAGCTTTAACAGATCCAAAAGCCATCTACCTTTCTATAGGTGTGGCCATTATCATGTATATCATTGTCATCAATCTAAAGCAGGATCAGCCACTTGATAAAAAGATGGTTCATTTTCTTTCCCAGATTAATCTAGTCTTTGATGCTATCGGACTAGCTATCTTCGCCCTTATCGGTGCCAATACTGGCGTTGACCTTCAACTAAACGCCATGACAACTGGAATACTAGCGGCCCTGACAGGTGTTGGCGGCGGTATTGCCCGTGATTTATTGGTCAATGAAACTCCCATCGTCCTTAAGGAAGATGTTTATGCTGTTCTAGCCTTCTTTTCTGGTGTTCTCTACCACCTCTGCATTGTCGATTGGCAATTACCACAAATTCCGACCTTTATCAGTATTTTTACCATTAGTCTGATTATTCGGCTCTTGGTCATCAAGTATAAAATCAACCTCCCAAATATGGATAGAAAACGAAAGGTCTGAGTTGCTCAACTCAGACCTTTTTCTTATCCTACATTCAGTTTTTTACCAGCCACCGCCAGGACCAGTTGCTACAATCTGGCTAATTTGTTGGCCATTAACAGTTACTGTACCACCTGTCAATTCAGCAGTTCCGTCAAAGTCAAAGGCTGATGTTGGAGCTGTCACATCAATAGTACCACCTGATACATAGATATCACCATTGGCATCAAAAGCATCAGTATCTCCACTACCTACTGCAACTTTCAAATCACCACCTGTCACTTTGATAAAGATGTCTGATGAAATTGTACTTGCCGCGTTGATAGCATCATCTGAACCGTAGACATCTAATGTACCACCATTGATGGTAATATTCGTTCCTTCCATAGCTTCTGCTGATTCTGGAACAGTAATCGTGCCTCCATCAATTGTCAGTGCGGTTTCTGCCTTGATGGCATCATCACCTGCCTTCACAGTGATAGCACCTCCAGTAATCGTTGTATAACCTTTTGTTGTATCCGTGTCATTTGTTGACTTGATACCATCACCACCTGCAGTTACATCAATGACACCACCATTGACAGTCATCGACTCTTTCCCTCGAATACCGTCATCAACTGCTGTTACTTTGATATTGCCAGCATTGACAACCATGTCATCCGTTGAAACAATACCGTCTTGGAAGTTTGCTTCAACTGTTAGATTTCCATTACCAGTAATAGTCAAATCTGCTTCAACATGGATAGCACCTTCAATATTTGTATCTGAGTGGTTGCTAGTATCTTTTACAGTATTACTAGTTCCGTCTTTGATTTCCAATTCAACATTATCAGCCTGAATGACATTGATAGCAGCAGTATCTGAACTTGAGATTTCTGCACCTGCTAAAACGATACGGACATTGGCATCTGTTTCAACTGTCACACCTGCGGTAGTTGACCCGGTCAGGATATATGTACCACCTTCTGTAATGTTCAAACCATCATTTGAGAGTGTTACTTCTTTTGTTGGAAGGGCTGACCAGTCAATTGAAGAAGTACTCGAAGTCGATGAGTTTCCGTTGCTTGTGGTTGAAGCGACATTTGTTTGACTAGTCGTTGCTGAACTTGATGTTGTTGTCGAACTGGAAGCTGTCGAACAAGCAGCCAAGACACCTAAACTCATAAGAGTTACGCCAGAGTAAAGAAGTTTTTTAAGATTTGTTTTCATAATGTAAATTCCTTTTCTTTCTTTAGGAAGTTCGCTTGCCTTCCTGATATGCTCTTAGTTTACTCCACATTCCTAAAAGAAAGATTAAAGATAGCCAAAAGAAAACTTAAAGTATTTTTTCAGAAAATCAGCAAAAAGGACTGGTAATCCAGCCCTGAATGCTATTATTTTTCCAATTTGGTCCAAGTTAAGCTTGTCAAATCAAGCAAAGCAGCAGTTTCCGGCCTGCTAGTATCCTCTGAAATTCTCTTCAATCCTGGAATCATAGCCTGATACTGATAGATTCGGAAAACACCCTCTGCTTCAAAAAGATAAGTCCCATCCTGCAAGGGATAGAGGCGAGCATCTGGACCAATCTCAAACCCAAGGTTTCGGAAATTGTCCACCAAGCGCAAGCCTTCACCAGCAAGCTGAGTATAAAGATCAATTAAGATATACTCTCCTGACTTGTCCAAAGCCAAGAGCAGCTCCTCTGCTCCATCATGATTGATATCATACAAACTATAAAATAGTCCGCTATATCCATAAGTTTGATTTGTCAACAAGGTTAGATGGCTGCTAACTTCATCTTGAGAAAGAGCTTCAGCGGCCTGGCCTAGACCATCCTTGTAGCGCTCGAGAATAGATTGGTAGGCAATTGGCACGCTTATCTCAGTCGTCGAAATCTCTTGCTTACTTGAGCTAGAGGAAGTGGCTACAGAAGATGATGGGCTAGAACTGGTCGCAATCTGATTAGAGGAAGTAGAGCTAGGATTACTCACTTTTGGCACCTGACCGCCTTGACATGCTACCAGCAAACATACAGTAGAAAGAAGTAACAACCTAGTCAAATATGTTTTCATGATATTCTCCTTTTGAAATTCGGTTACAGCAAATAAAAAATTTTTAGCATAACAGACATCGATACGATATCATTATACCATATTTGCAGTCCTGCCGTTCATTTTTATTAAGGTCTTTTACTACCAGGCAACGATAGCAGACATAACTGGTTAGACAAGGAAACAGTAAATGAAAAACTAAGGGAAGATACTTAGACGTATGAATAACTCCATTTCCCTATCTCCAAAATAGTTTGAGCAGGCTACACAAAGACTTTCCAACATAAAAAGCCGAATGTTGCCATCCGACTTTCCTAGCTTAATCTTTTTGCTCAAGGGCACGCAACATTTGGTCAATTTTGTTGCCGTACTCAATGGATTGGTCTTTTTCAAAGACCAAATCAGGAATTTTATAGAGGGTCAGCTTGCGACCTAGTTCTCTCTTAATGGTTCCTGTTGCTTTTTCAAGACCTGTTTGGGCTTTTTGATTGTCAGAAGCCAGGTTACTCATAATGGTGTAGTAAACCTTGGCCATGGACAAATCGCCGACCATCTGCACATCAGTGATGGTCACTCCTTGTACACGGGGATCGCGAACTTTCTTTTGCAAAATCTCATTGACTTCGCGCTTGATTTCCATCCCAACACGGTCTGTTCGAAAATGGTTTGCCATAGTCATTCCTTTCTTAGATGATAGAAAAGCTGAGTTTCCTCAGCTTAACATTGTTTCATAAGAGGGCATCGGTAAAACAAATATCTCAGTTCCCTTGACACCCTTGCTTTTTAAAAAGCTCTTATTTCTTAATTTCTTCCATGATGTAGGCTTCGATGGTATCATCTACACGGATGTCGTTGTAGTTTTCAATCATCAAACCACCTTCTTGGGCATTTCCGACTTCTTTCACGTCATCTTTGTAACGCTTCAAGCTTGCCAATTTACCGTCGAAGATCACAACGCCGTCACGGATGACACGGACACTTGAGTCACGGGTAACCTTACCACGTACGACCATAAATCCACCGATAGTACCAATTTTAGATACCTTGAAGGTTTCACGGATGACTGCTTCACCGATGATTTTTTCTTCGTACTCAGGATCCAACATCCCTTTCATAGCATCTTCCATCTCTTCAATCACCTTGTAGATGATGCTGTGAAGACGAACTTCTACATCATCCGCTTCCGCTTGATTGCGGGCTTCTGCTGTTGGACGAACGTTGAAACCAATAACAAGGGCGTTTGATGCTTCTGCAAGAGTAATATCTGACTCGTTGATGGCACCAACTGCTGAGTGAACGATATTAACACGCACACCTTCCACTTCAATTTTTTGAAGGGATGAAGCAAGTGCTTCAACAGAACCTTGTACGTCAGCTTTGATGATCACATTAACTGACTTAACTTCACCTGCTTTAAGAGTGTCAAAGAGGTTTTCAAGGCTAACACGTTGGGTAGCTTGACGCTGTTTGAGAAGTGCACGTTTGGCACGCTCTTCACCAGCTGCACGCGCAGATTTTTCATCTTCGTAAACCGCGAAATGATCACCAGCCATTGGTGTTTCATTCAAACCAGTGATCGAAATTGGTGTTGATGGACCAGCAACCTTAACACGACGACCAAGGTCATTTGTCATAGCACGAACGCGACCGAAGGTATTTCCGACAACGATTGGGTCTTGAACATTCAGTGTTCCTTGTTGAACAAGAAGGGTTGCGACAGCACCTTTACCTTTATCCAAATGCGCTTCGATAACCGTACCGATGGCACGAACTGTAGGGTCAGCCTTGAGTTCTTGGATTTCAGCTACAAGAAGAACCGTTTCCAACAATTCATCGATATTTTGGTTGAATTTGGCAGAAATTTCTACGAACTCAGACTCACCGCCCCAAGCAGTTGAGATAACACCATGTTCAGCCAATTCACCGATGACACGCTCTGGGTTTGCACCTGGTTTGTCAATCTTGTTGATAGCAACAATGATTGGAACGTTGGCCGCTTTTGAGTGGTTGATCGCCTCGATGGTCTGTGGCATAACACCGTCATCTGCTGCAACGACCAAGATGGTCAAGTCGGTAACAGAGGCACCACGAGCACGCATAGATGTAAAGGCAGCGTGTCCAGGCGTATCCAAGAAGGTAATCTTCTTGCCGTTTTCTTCAATTTGGTAGGCACCGATATGCTGGGTGATCCCTCCCGCTTCGCCTGTTGCGACACGAGAATTACGAAGAGTATCCAAAAGCGTTGTCTTACCATGGTCAACGTGACCCATGATGGTCACAACAGGTGGACGCTCCACCATTTCCTCTTCATTGAGGTAGCCTTCTTCGACAAAGAAACGTTCGATATCGGCATTGTCGACCTCTACTTTTTCTTTGGCTTCAATTCCATAATCAACCATTAGGAGTTCAATGGTATCGCCATCAAGAGATTGGTTCTGCGTTGCCATGACACCCATGAGGAAGAGTTTCTTGACGATTTCAGCAGGCTCACGCTTGATCCGTTTTGCAATTTCTGCAACGGTCATACCAGCCGTATATTCAAATTCAGTTGGCAATTCATGGAACTTGCGTTCGGTTGCTGGTTTAGCAGGCTGGTTATTCTTGCCTTTTTTATTTTTCTTGTTGTTATTCCAGTTACTATTTCTTTGATTTCTCACTTGATTTTGACTATTTCGATTTCTTTGTTGTTTCCGTGGACCATCTTCTTCGTCACTATTAAAGTCACGCTTCTTGTCTGGTCGAGCTTGTTTCTTACGACGGGTATCTAGAGCACTTTCTGCAACTTTCTCAGGTACCGCTGCGACTGGTGTTGGTTTAACAAATGGCTTGCTTTCAATCACCGGTTCTTCGAACTTGATTTCCTTAGGCTTTTTCGGTTGCTTTTTAGCCTCCTGAGCCTGACGGAAACGTTCTTCGCTGGTACGAGCGTATTCTGCATTTTGCTCTGCTTTTAAGGCTGCTGCACGCGCTTTGAAGTCAATCTTAGGAGCTGCTGGTTTTGCAACCTCTTTTTGCTCAAAACGTGCTGATTGAGTAGAACGGTTGTCTTGACGACGATTGTCACGATTATCGTAACGGTCACCAAAACGATTGTCCTTACGCTTGTCTGAACCCTGCTCACGTCTGTTATCACGACGCTCATTGCGTTCATTACTTGGACGGCCTTGGCCTTGCTGACGGTTTTCACGACGGTCTTGACCATGTTTATTTTGTCCACCTTTACCTTGAGCACGTTTGGCTGCCTGCTCCTTGGCACGCGCTTCACGTTCTGCCTTAAAGTTACGGCTCTGAGGGCGGTGAGGTGCTGCTGGAGCAACTACCTTAGGTTCTTCCTTGTTAGCCGGTACTTCTTCCTTCACCACTGGAGCCTTGCTTCCAGTCGGTTTCTCAACAGACTGGACTTTCTCAACCGGTTTTTGAGCTTCTGCTTTCTTAGTAAAGCTGTCAGCCAAACGTTTGGCACTTGCTTCATCTACACTTGAAGCATGGCTTTTGACTTCAAAACCCAATTCTTGAGCCTTAGCAACAACTTCCTTACTGCTTACGCCTAATTCTCGGGCAATTTCATTCAATCTCTTCTTAGACAATGCCTTGTCCTCCTGTTCTATTCCATAATAGACCTCATCTTCTTTGTAAATCCAGCGTCTGTCACTGCAAGAACTTTTCTAGCCTTGCCGACAGCTGCACTCAATTCCAGTGTTGAAAACACTGTTACAACTTCTACTTGATAGGTATGACTTTTATCTGTTACTTTTTTACTTAAATTTCCAGCAGCATCATTAGCTAAATAAACCAATTTTGCCTGCTTTTTTTGGATGGCTTCAACAACCAAGTCTTCGCCTGAAACCAAGCGGCCTGCTCGTTGGGCCAAGCCCAATAAATTTAAGATTTTCTGTTTCTTATTCCAGTCCAAGCTCTCTCCTCTTGACCTTGTGATCAACATAGGCAATCAATTCATCATAGAACTCTTCAGCCACTTCCATGCTAAAGGAACGATCGAAGACCCGACGTTTTTTAGCTTGAGCAGCTTCCTCATTGTCCAATTTGATATAGGCACCACGACCGTTTGCCTTGCCTGTTGGATCGATAAATACTTGACCTTCTTTATTTTTTACAATACGGAGCAAATCCCGTTTGTCGATGATTTCACCGGACACCACAGACTTGCGCAAGGGTATTTTTCTAGCTTTTGCCATGGTTGCTCCTTTTGCCTTATTCTTGTTCTTCTGCGACTTCTTCTACTAGCTCTTCTGTCGCATACTGTTCAGCTTCAAAGGCTTCGTATTCTGATGCTGACTTGATGTCGATGCGGAATCCTGTCAAATGGGCTGCCAAACGAACGTTTTGTCCACGACGACCGATTGCTAATGACAATTTATCATCTGGCACAACGACTGTAGCGTGCTTGCCATCTTCCGTGTCAAACAATACTTGGTCAACTTCTGCAGGTGCGAGAGCATTGTAGATAAATTCCGCTTCATCAGCTACCCACTCGATAACATCAATATTTTCCTCAGTAGGAATCATTCGGTCATTCTTAGCGTCGTAACGAGCTGGGTGGAATTTGCTCGTGATTTTCTTGATATTTGAACCACCACGACCAACGATCGTACCGATAGCATCCACGTTTGGATTGTGGCTACGAACAGCAACTTTTGTACGGTCACCTGCTTCACGAGCAACACTCATGATCTCAACAGTCCCATCATACACTTCAGAAATTTCCTGCTCCATGAGACGTTTGATCATTTCTGGATGGCTACGGCTGACAAATACGTTAACCCCACGACCGTTGTCTTCTACCTTGTAGACATAGACTTCAATGCGGTCATGTGATTGGAAAACTTCTCCTGGAATTTGGTCCTGTTTTGACAACTGGGCTTCAATGCTACCAAGGTTAACATAGATAAAGCGATTGTCAAAACGCTCAACCGTACCAGACATGATTTCATTCTCATGTTGCTTGTAGGTATTAAAGGTAATGGCACGCTTTTGCTTGCGCATTTTTTCCATGATGGTTTGCTTAGCTGATTGGGCAGCTACGCGACCAAATTCTGCCGGATCTTCTGGGAATTTGATTTTATCACCCATTTCATAGGCAGTTGAGATGGCCAAGGCATCCTTGAGGCTGATTTCCAAACGGCTATCAAAGACCTCATCCACTACTTCACGGACAGTATATACGTGGAAATCAGCCTTCTTCTCGTCAAACTCGATAACTGCTGACTCAGCTTGTCCATAGCGGCGCTTATAAGCAGAACGAAGTGATTCTGTCACTGCATCAATAATATCCGCCTTGTTAATACCCATGTCTTCCTCTAAAATACGGAAGGCTTCTAGCATTTCTCTACTCATCTTGATTTCCTTTTGATGTCAAAAGGTCCTTTCTTACACTTAAATTTTAACGGCCAAACGTGCCTTAGCTACTGTCGAATATGGAATGGTCACTTCTTTTTTACGGGTCTTGTCCATGTACTCCATGACCAAATCTGTACCATCGAAAGACAGAAGAGTTCCTTCAAAAACCTTAACCTTGTCAATAGCCTGATAGAGCTTGACATGGATGTACTTCCCAACAGCCTGGGCAACTGCATCTGCTGTCTTCAAGGGACGTTCCAGACCTGGACTGGTTACCTCAAGCATATACTGCTCTGGGAAAGGATCCGGATGAATGGTGTCCAAGAGTGGACTAATGACTTCTGATAAATCTGCCGTATCTTGAAGGGAAATCCCCCCTTCCTTATCAATGAAAATAGACAGGACATAGTCACCACCCATTTTGCCATATTCCACATCTACCAACTCATAGGGAGCCTGGATAGCTGGTGCAATGGTAGCCGTGACTAAATCAACAATTGATGACATAGGCACCTCCTTTTACAATTCTAATCTGCAACAATTTGCATACAGGGAAAGGGTTGACTGACGTCAACCCCCTTTTCTCTTTATTTCTACTCTGTATTCTACCACAATTTCGAACTCCTGTAAAGGAAAACGATAAGGATCGAAATTGTAAACGTTACCTATCTCATCACATAAAAATAAGGAGCCCAAATGGATTCCTTATTTACTATTCTCACTAAAATCTTGCTTCCACACGATAGATGACCTGGCCCTTGTTTGAGAATTTCTCCTCGTACTCCGTCATGACATTACCTTCCAAGCCATCTGCATGAAGGTCTAACCAGACCTGCTTCAAGACCATACCGTATTGGGAAAAACTAGCCAAACTATATTCAAATAGACCACGGTTGTCCGTCTTGAAATGAATTTCACCATTTTCAGGCAGAATTTCCTTATAGGTATCCAAGAAAGACTTGTAGGTCAAGCGACGTTTCTCATGACGTTTCTTGGGCCATGGATCAGAAAAATTTAGATAGAGCTGATCAATTTCTGCTGGGGCAAAATAGTTGGTCAAGCTAGATCCATCAACCTGTAAGAGTTTGATATTTGGTAGACCTGCTTCAAGCACTCGGTCCAAGGCATAGCTCAAGACCGTCATCTGAATATCAATACCAATATAGTTGATATCTGGATTTTGCGCAGCCATACCAGTGACAAATCGACCTTTACCAGATCCAACCTCAATATGAATGGGATTATCATTCCCGAAAATTTCTGCCCATTTCCCCTTACACTCCTCTGGATTGGAGATAACATACTGAGGATTATTTGCTAAGAGCTCACTGGCTCCCTTACGATTTCTAACTCTCATACTTCCCTATAAAAACTCTGACGGAATTGACGCAGAGCGTAAATTTCTCTATTAGCTGCCAAGGTGTTGTAACTTTCAACATGCTTGGCAATTTGATTGAGGTAGGCCAATTGACCATACCAATAAATCTTATTCAAGACGGTTTGATTATACTTGTAGCCATAAGCACGAAGCCACTCTTCCCAAGCCTGACGTGGAATGTAGTGGGTCAAAATATAGGCCACATCAACCATACGATCGGTCACACAGGCTGTTTCCCAGTCCGTCAAATAAATGAAACCTGAAGTTGTTTCAACCCAGTTGCTGTGGTGCAAATCACCATGCACAAAGGTTGCTAGCTCCTGACGGAACCTCGGCAGATTGTTCAACAAATCCTGACAAACCGATTGTAAGTAAGAATTTTGAAGTAAAATAGGTGGTACTTCATCCTGCCAACGACGAACCAAATCCTTAGGCTCTAGATAGGTATAATTCATTTGCAAGGCCTGATTGAGCAAGATGCGCGAAAAATGCATCCGCACTAAAATTTGGCGAACCTGCTTACTGGTCATATCCTGACGCTCCAAGGTACGACCATTGAGCCATTCCTGCTCCACACGGTGACCCATTCCTACCTCCCGATTTGCCGACAAAACAGGCGGTGTAATTTGTTCGCGAGCCAGTGCAGACACGATAGGAGGCATTTCATACTTTACAAAGACTTGCGTTCCGTCTGACCGTAGGCCCTTAAACGCTTTGCCACTATTTCCTGCAATAGACTGTAACTGTAGCCCACTGGTATCAAACTGCATGCCTTACCTCCATTAAAAATTCCTTACTATTTTACTAATTTTCATCTATTTAGTCAATCAATTTTTTTCAATTTTGCAGGTAAATAGACTTCATGTAAGAAAAGACAGACGATAGGGAGAATCACAATCAGCATTTTTTCTTGGATAAATAGCAGAGCGACCAGCATTTCCACCAACAAGAGCCCGTATAAAATGACCCGAAGCAAGCGCTGAAAATCTCTTATTTTACCTTTTTTGTCCAAGGGATAGAGTTGGGTCAAATACTGGTAATCATAGTGCTTGTAGAGCCCCAAAAGTTGAAAGAGGAGCAGATAATGAAAGACCAATACCAGACCAAGAGAGAGCCAAGCTTCTTCAATGGCTATCAAGGACAAAAGGATGAGCAAGAAGAGGCGCAAACTGAGACCAAAATAATCCCCAGCCCGTAAAAATGCTCTCAAGTAGAGATAGAACCAGGTTTGGCGAGAATGAAGCAAACGTAAAATCCCATTGAGATACTTTCTTGGCTTGACGGTCGTACTAATTCCTTTAACGGTTGTAAAGAGAGCAAAGAAGCGCAGGATAGTCTGTTTTCTCTTCTGCTCATCCTGAATGGCTGTAGACCAGTTCAAAACACCTTGTTGCTGGTAGCCTGCTAGCTGGTATTTTACTAGAAAATATTTGGCAACAAGCAAGGCCACTATATAAACAACCACCATCCAAACGGCCAAACCCAACTTCAGATAAATGGGCAAGAGCAGGAGCTGGACTAAGACCTGTAGTCCAGACCAGAGCAGGTAAGAACGTCGACTTGCAACAGCCAGTTCTTCTAAGACTTCCTTTTCTTTTGTCAGTAGAAATACCTGATCTGCTTCCTCCAAATAGGTGGCAATGCTGCCAGAAAACAAGAGCAAGAAACTGATAGCAAGAGCAATCAGAATAATGGGCCAGGTATTTTCAGGAAAAGCTATCAAGAGTTGTCGATACTGCAAACTCAAGAAGCCCAAGAAGACCATGAGAACCAAGACAAAATGGTCATTCAGAACATAGCGCAGGTACTTGGAACACCGTTCTAGAAAATCACGTCTGCGTTTTTGGAACAATGCTTTCATCCAACTGCTCCTTCTTGGGTCAAGGCTAGGTAAATATCATTCAAACTAGCCCCTGCCATGCCAAATTGGGTCTGTAAGTCCGCCAAATTCCCTGTCGCTCGCACCTGTCCTTGGTGCAAAATCACAAAAGAATCACACATTTTTTCCGCCGAATCCAAGACATGAGTAGACATGAGAATAGAAGTTCCCCTTGCCTTTTCCTCCTCCAAGAGAGCAATCAAATCCGCAATAGCTACTGGATCCAAGCCCAAAAAAGGCTCATCAACAATCAATAAACTTGGCTCCACCATAAAAGCACAGATAATCATGACCTTCTGCTTCATTCCTTTTGAAAAATTGACTGGATACCAGTCTAACTTCTCGTCCAACCGGAAGATTTTCAGCAATCTCTCGATTCTCTCCCAAGCAGCTTCCCGTGGCAAATCGTAAGCCATTGCCACCACTTCCAAGTGCTCTTTTAGCGTCAACTCCTCGTATAAACTAGGTGTTTCCGGGATAAAGCCAATCTTTTTCCGATAGCTTTCTGCTCCCTGAGAAAGACCTTGGCCATCAATCAAAATTTGACCTTGGTAAGGAGTTAAGAGACCGATAATTTCCTTGATAGTGGTTGATTTCCCGGCACCATTCAAACCAATTAGACCGACCAGTTCTCCATCTTTAACCGTAAAAGATACATCTTTCAAAACAGGGATATTGACATAGCCCCCTGTGACATTTTTAACTTCTAACATACACTTATTCCTATAATTTGATATAATTATTATAACAGAAATCCTAGAAAGAGGGCGTATTATGTCAGATTGTATTTTTTGTAAAATTGTAGCTGGAGAAATCCCAGCTTCCAAGGTCTATGAAGATGACCAAGTTCTTGCCTTTTTAGACATTACTCAGGTCACCAAGGGACATACCCTAGTCATTCCAAAAAAACACTATCGTAATGTCTTAGATATGGACGCGGAGGCCGCTGGACAACTCTTTACTGCCGTTCCAGCTATTGCCCGTCAACTGAAGGAAAAATTGGGCGCTAGTGGTTTAAATATTGTCAACAACAATGAAGAAGCAGCTGGACAAACAGTTTTTCACACCCATATCCACCTCCTACCACGCTTTGACCAGAACGATGGTCTGGATATTCAATTTAAGGTCAATGAACCTGATTTTCCTGCCCTAGCCAATTTGGCTCAAGAAGTCTATCTAGGAGAATAAGATGAAACTTCGCAACCTCCTCTTAGCCCTATCTGCTGCTAGTGCCACCTATTTGGCCATCTCCAACCGAGAAAAAATTGCAAAAGAAGTCAAGGATACCAAGCAAATTATGACTGATATGGAAACAAGCAAAGCCAATATCCAGGAACAACTTGCCATCATCCAAAGTTTCAAAGAGCCACTAGAAAGCCTAGCAAATGATTTACAGTACAAAAGCCGCGTCTATCAGCAAAGTATTACAGGAAATCTGGAAGAAATCCAAAAAGTAATGGCAAAATATAAAAAAGAAGACTAAAGTTAGGACAAAGAAAATGAGATTGGAAATCCAACCTCATTTTTTATTGTCCTTCTTCTGTTTGTGTTTCTATTCCAACTTCAGTCGTTTCAGTTCCTTCTAGTTCAGAAGAATTTGATGGTAGGTTTGACGAACTTGCAGTCCCTTCTGGCAAATCGCTGGCAGATGTCCCTGTAAAAGCCTCAATATCAACCGCTTCCGCCAACGGATCTGCTTCAATCTCCAAAAGTTCGGTATAAGCATTATACACATCGATGGTGCTAGGCAGACCGACCTGTCCCTCATATACCTTGACATTGGTTGTAAGATCTGTCTTAGCGTCCAAACCAATAGAAGTTCTCAAGACATTTTGCATTTCCAATAAATGCTGGGTCGGAGGCAACTGGTAGTAAACCTCCTCAACTAACTCATCCAGACCCCTCAATTGATAGGAATGCAAATTCTTGATCGAATCCTTATAGCCCAACAACTCTGGAATGGTTGCTGTGCTGATTTCAATATTGGTCCGCATATTGTTGGAAATAGCTGTTAAAATCTTCTTATACTGGGTAAAGCCATCTAGTTGCAAGAGTTTCTTGACAATAGCAGTAATAACCTCACGCTGACGGCGTTGGCGACCGATATCTCCTTCTGGATCATCATAGCGCATGCGAGCATAGACCAGAGCCTGGTCCCCATTTACCAGACGTTTACCAGTTGGTACAATGGATGTATAAGCGGGTTCATACTCTGAAATGGAAATCGGGAAACCTAGTGTATTATTGACTTCAATCCCACCTACTGCATCAACTAGCTCGACTAGACCATCCATATTGATTTCAATGTAACGATCAATGTTGATGTCCATCATTTTTTCAATAGTAGCAATAGCCATGGGAGCCTGCCCGTAGCTATAGGAGTGGTTAAGTTTTTCTACCGTTCCTGTCGATTCCCCATTGGCTTCAGCAATCTCCACCATGATATCACGCGTCAAACTCATCATCGTGGTTTCCTTAGTTTTGGGATTGACCGTCACCAAAATCATGGAGTCACTTCGACCTTCCTCCCAAACGCCACCACGAGTAGCCTGGTCCATATCCACCCCCATC
Source organism: Streptococcus sp. 29887 (assembly GCF_032595075.1). Classification (NCBI taxonomy): domain Bacteria; kingdom Bacillati; phylum Bacillota; class Bacilli; order Lactobacillales; family Streptococcaceae; genus Streptococcus; species Streptococcus iners. The sequence continues at coordinate 1,955,584 of NZ_CP118735.1, forward strand.
AAGAGAATGGTTAGGGGCTCCGTCGCATCAATAGGAGTGATTTCATCTTGGCCATCTAACTGCCTAAAGGTTTTTGAAATCGCATCTGTCGAAAAGTTTAATAAACTAATCCCATAGGCAAATCCAGCTCCAAGTGTCAGAACTATAATCGCCAAAGACATTAAGACTATTTTTTTTCCAATTGTCATCATTCACCAATTAGCCTGCCCATGTAATAGAGGTCAAGCCATTCCCCTTCATCTGTTCTAGCCCCTCTCACCTGGGTCCCTTCAATCACAAAGCCCATCTTCTGATAGAGGTGGACTGCCGCTTGATTGCGCACCTGAACAGTTAATTCCAGACGCTTGAGGACCTCCATTTCCTGAGCCCACTCGATGACCTCTTCCAGTAAAATGGCCCCCAAACCATGTCCCCAGTAATCTTTTTTTATCGCAATGAAAATATTCCCGATATGGCTGATCCGAAACTGCTTAGAAGACTTGACTGAGATGGCACCGATAACCTCCGAACCAACTTTTGCCAGCAAACAAAGTTCGCCAGGATTTTCAATGCCAGCTTCAAAAATCCTTTCCATCTCTTCAGGACTAAACCGAAAGCCTGATTCATCCATGACCAGATAATCCGATTCTCTAGCCACTTGGTTCATAAAATCAATAAAGGCCACCGCATCAGCTGGCTCAGCCTCGCTAAAATATACTTCTTTTTCAGCCATTCTGTATTTCCTCAGCCAATACTTGACTTTTAGCCCCATGAGCCTCAAAAGTCAGGCGACGACCGTCTTCTTCCTTCTCGATACGAACGAGCAAATAGTCATCCAATAGACTAGCATCCAACAATTCTCCCCATTCGATAACTGTCACACCACCACCATAGAGAAAATCATCTAAATCAATAGAATCCGGATCGTCACCAATCCGATAGACATCCAAGTGATAGAGAGGCATTCGACCTTCATACTCACGGACAATGGTATAAGTCGGACTTTTAATCATCTGGTCAATATCCAACCCCTTAGCCAAACCCTTGGTCAAAGTGGTCTTGCCTGCACCTAAATCGCCCGACAGGACTAGCACTTGATTGGCCTTACAAGCCCTACCAATTCGCTCGCCAATGGCAATCAATTCATTTTCATTTTGACTATACATACTTGTTATTATACCATAGCCATTCGGCTTTGTCATAGGTCTACTGGAAATTGTAGACAAATCTACAGAAAAAATCGCAAGCCTAGGCCTGCGATTTTGTTTATTCTACGCTGAAAAGATATGGATAAACCGGTTGATTTCCTTGATGGATTTCAACCTCGACATCTTCAAAGTTTTCTTCTAATTGGTCTGCAAGTGCCTGAGCCAATTCCTCATCTCCATCTTCACCGATATAGATCGTTACGATTTCGCTATCTTCGTCCAGCATTTTCTCAAAGGTAGCAACAAGTGTCTCCATCATATCTGGATTGGACACTACAATCTTGCCATCAACCATACCAAGGTTATCATTCTCATGGATTTCAAGACCGTCAATGGTTGTATCGCGGACTGCAGTTGTTACACTACCACTTTTCACCTCTGTAAGAGATGCCGTCATAGCCTCAAAGTTGCTGTCCAAATCACGACTTGGATCAAAGGCAAGCAAACTAGTGAAGCCTTGTGGTAGAGTCTTGGTTTCTACAACCTTAACCGCCACTTCAGCAACCTCAGCAGCCGTCTGAGCAGCCATCAAGATGTTCTTGTTGTTTGGCAACAAGATGACATTGCGGGCGTTGACCAATTCAATAGCATTGACAAAGTCTTCTGTTGATGGGTTCATGGTCTGACCACCTGAAATCACATAGTCAACCCCTTGTGATTTGAAGATTTCTGTCAATCCCTCACCTGCTGCAACAGCGATAATGCCGTATTCTTTTTGTTCAGCTGGTTTTTGGAAGGCTTCTTCTTTTTCAACTTGGGCTTCATGTTGTTCACGCATATTGTCCACTTTGACCTTGACCAAGCTACCATATTGAAGGCCTGCCTGCATGACCAAACCTGGATCTTCTGTATGGACGTGGACCTTAACAATTTCATCATCGTTGACAACTAGGAGGGAATCCCCAAGGTCGTTGAGGTAGTTACGGAATTCTTCATAATCAAAGTCTTTAACGTAAGTAGGTCCTTGACGAAGGGCCACCATGATTTCTGTACAGTATCCAAAGGTAATGTCTTCTGTCGCTACATGCCCGGCTACAGACTTGTGGTGCTCTGCATTGATCATTTCTGTCATAACAGCTGGAGTTGCTTCAAAATCCTCAGAAGCAATGTATTCACCAGTCAAAGCTGACAAGAAACCTTCGTAGATATAAACCAGACCTTGACCACCTGAATCGACAACTCCAACCTCTTTCAAGACTGGCAACATTTCAGGTGTTTTCTTGAGGGCACGGTTGGCACCTTCAAGGGTTGCGCGCATAACTTCTACCGCATCATCAGTTTCTTCTGCTTTTTTAAGAGCTGCTGTAGCTGCCCCACGAGAAACCGTCAAAATGGTACCTTCAACTGGTTTCATTACAGCCTTATAGGCCACTTCTACACCATGTTGGAAGGCCTGCGCCAAGTCTTTACCGTCCAATTCAACCTTGCCTTTAACAGACTGACCGAAACCACGGAACAATTGTGACGTAATAACACCAGAGTTTCCGCGAGCACCCATAAGTAAACCTTTTGACAAGATTTGAGCGACTTCACCAACCGTATTTGCAGGCTTGTCTGCCACTTCTTTGGCACCATTGGTGATGGTCATGCCCATGTTGGTTCCCGTGTCGCCATCTGGAACAGGAAAGACGTTTAATGAGTTTACATATTCGGCTTGTTTATTCAGACGAGTAGATGCTGCCTGCACCATTTCTTGAAATAAACTTGTTGTAATTTTAGACACAATTATTCTCCTACGACTTTAATATTTTGGATAAAAACATTAACGGCATCAACAGAGATACCCAATTGATTTTCCAAGTTGAATTTCACACGTTCTTGGATATTGCGAGATACTTCACTGATTTTCACACCGTAACTCATAACAGTGTAAACATCGACTGCAATGCGACCATCTTCCAAGGTCTTAATAACAACACCTTTGGAGTAATTTTCCTTGCGTAAAAGGGCCTGAAAATTATCCTTAATCGCAGACTTACTAGCCATACCAACAACACCGAAAATCTCAGTCGTAGCACCACCGACAACTGTGGCAATCACGTCATCAGTTAATTCAATCTGGCCGTCTTTTGTATTGATTTTTACAGTCATAATTCCTTACCTCAAATAGTTTTATCACTCCATTTTACCACATTTTCTGTATTCTGTAAAAGACAAGCTTGTAACAGCTGAAAGGATGAGAAAAAGAGTTCCCGAAGGAACCCTTATATGTTTGTTAACCCAAACGTTGTTTTGCATCGGCAGCACGTTGGAAGGCTTGACCGACATAGTTGATACAAAGCATCATAACAAGGATAAAGATAGCTGCTGGCAACCAAATCCAAGTCTTGTTTTCCAAGATGTCTGCATTACGGGCATTTGAAATCAAGGTACCCAAACTTGGAACTGTCGATGGAAGACCGAAGCCTAGATAAGTCAATGATGTTTCGATACCAATATTTCCTGCAAAGTTGAGGGTCAAGTTGACAATAATCAAAGAACTCAAGTTAGGCAAAATCTCACGGAACATGATCATAAAGTCACTTGTTCCAAGTGTTTTCGATGCATTGACATAATCCAAGCTCGCCTCTGATAAGGTTCTTGTACGGAAAAGGCGGGCCTTAGCTGTCCAATAGAAGGCACTCATGATTAGGATAAAGTGATAAATGGTATAGTTTTTGATAACCGTTACGAAAACGATAATGAGCATCGTAACAGGTAGAATCATAATGAAGTCTACAATCCGCATCAAGAAACCATCCAAACGACCTCCATAATAGCCTGAAATCAATCCGACCGAGATACCAACAATACTTGTAATAATGGTAATAGTAAAACCGATAACAATGGAGTTTCGAGCACCAATAATCAACTGACCAAAGATATCTTTACCACCTTCATCCGTTCCTAAGATATAACCATCAACTCCAGGTTCCAAGTAACGTCCCAAAAGATTGACTTTCATCACTTGCTCTTGATCCAAGACCAGGGCACCGATGAACACAGTCAAAAGAACTGTCACCAAAATGACCAAGGAAGCTAAAGCTAATCTATCCTTCAAAAACTCCCGCGCGATGACGCGAAAACCACCTGGAGGAGTTGAAGCTGATTGTACTTGTTTTTTATTTTCTTTACTCACCTTACTCCTCCTTCTATTTCACACGGATACGTGGATCTACAATACTCATGATAATATCTGAAATCAAGGTTCCCAAGAGAGTTCCCATACCAAATATCAACAAGAGGGCCAAGATAACACTATAATCACGACTAGAAATCGAGTTATAGAACAACTGACCAATACCTGGATAGGTGAAAATATTTTCGATGAAAATAGAACCACCAATCAAACCTGTCAATTCATATCCCAAGAAGGATGCAATTGGCAAAATTGAGTTACGGAAGATATGACGGTTGTAAACCACACGCTCAGGAACACCCTTAGCACGCGCCGTACGGACATAATCTTGGCTCTTAGCATCGATAATCCCTGTACGGAGGTACTGGATGGTTACTGTTGTAGATAAGATAGCCATGGTAATCGCCGGTAAAATCATATGATGAAGACGGCTGAGTACTGCCGCAAAACCTTCAACGCCACCCCCGATTGAACCACGAGTTGGGAACCAGCCCAAGCTAAAACCAAACAACCACAACATAAGAATGGCAAAAACGAAGGTTGGTGTTGAGAAGGTCAGGAAGTTATAAACCCCAATCACCTTATCAGCTAGGGAGTTTTGGTAGCGACCAGCAATCATCCCCAAAGGAAGAGCGATGGCATAGGTCAAAATCATGGTCAAGAGCGACAACCAAATAGTGTTGTTCAAGCGTTGCATGATAACATCCAAAACAGGTTGCTTAAAGAGAAAACTCTGACCAAAATCACCCTGCAAGAGATTACCAACCCAGCGGAAGTATTGAATATGAATTGGGTCATAGTACCCTGCTGCAATCCGTTTTTGTTCGATAATGGCTGGATCGATATTGGGATCAATCATACCTGTAAAGGGATCCCCCGGCATCATCTTAGCCACGAAGAAAGCGATGACACTCAAAATGATAATTTGAGGAATCATCATGAGCAAACGACGTAAAACTGTTTTCCACATCTTAGTTCTGACCTCCTTTTGGAAGGGCTACCTGATGAGTTGCTGAGAAGGTTTGTAAATCGTAAACTCGACCCTTTTCATCATAGTATTGACCTTGTTTTTCTTGATACTCTTTTTCAGCAACCAAGCGTTTTTCCTTGTTCTTCAAACGATTAACTGGATCAATCGATGGAATAGCTGACAAAAGACGTTTGGTATAGATATGCTGTGGATTGTTATAGATGTCCTGCTTGTTACCCGTTTCTACGAAGCGACCACGGTACATGATAAACAATTCGTCACACATATGTTGCACAACACCAAGATCATGAGAAATAAAGAGGTAGCTGAGTTTAAACTCATCTTGGATACGTTTCATATAGTTCAAAACCTGAGCTTGAACAGACAAGTCCAAGGCAGAAACAGGCTCATCAGCAATAATCAGACGCGGATTACTTGCTAGGGCACGGGCAACGCCGATACGTTGACGCTGACCACCTGAAAATTCATGTGGATACTTGATCAAGGCTTCTTCGTTGAGACCGATGGTATCCAAAAGTTGAAGGACTTTTTTCTTCTCCTCATCTGGAGAAAGACGGTCAAAGTTACGAATAGGCTCAGCAATAATGTCTAAAATACGTTTTTTAGGGTTGAAACTAGAAAGCGAATCTTGGAAAATCATTTGGACATCACGATTAAAGTTACCTTTTTTACTGCGTGATTTGTTGGTCACATCCTGACCCTCATAGATGATTTGACCAGATGTAGCCCGCTCCAAACCAATAATTGCCTTACCAATTGTTGACTTACCAGAACCTGACTCGCCTACCAAACCATAGGTTTTTCCCTCTTCAAACTCGAGATTGACACCATCCACGGCATAAACATGGTCTGTGACACGGTTAAAGAAGCCACTTCGAATTGGATAATGGACTTTTAAATCTTTTACTTCAATAAATCCCACTATTTAGGCCTCCTCTTCAAAATAGAATGTTTCGTGACAAGTACAACGCACAAAGTGATTTGGTCCTACTTCGTGCATACCTGGATTTTCCTCGTGAGCACTTGCTTCAATCCAAGGAATACGTGGTGCAAAACGGCAACCTTGACGCAACATTTTGGTAATCGGTGGTACGATACCTTCGATAACGTGAAGATCCCCACCTTCGCCACCTGATTGCGGATTTGACTTCAAGAGCGAACGTGTATAGGGATGTTTTGGATTGGTAAAGAGTTCCTCAACAGGAGCCACCTCAACAAACTGACCACCATACATAACGGCTACACGGTCAGCCGTTTCTGCCACCACACCCAAGTCGTGGGTAATCAAGATAATACCAGAACCCGTTTCCGCCTGAATATCATTCAAGAGATCCAAAATCTGCGCCTGAATGGTCACATCCAAGGCTGTTGTAGGCTCATCGGCAATAATAATTGGTGGCTTACAAGAAAGGGCCATGGCAATAATAATACGCTGACGCATACCACCTGACAATTCATGTGGATACTGTTTAAAAGTCCGCTTAGGATTTGGAATACCAACTTGGGCAAGGAGTTCCAATACACGCTCCGTACGAGCCGCTGCATCTAAATCAGTATGATAGAAGAGAGCTTCATCAATCTGCGCACCTATCGTCATCAAGGGATTCAAAGAAGCCAATGGGTCTTGGAAAATCATCCCAATATCATTTCCACGTACAGTATTGTACTTGGCTTCATCCATCCCAATCAACTCCATATCGTTGTACTGGATGCTTCCTGTGATTTTTGTATTTAATGGATTGTGCAAGCCCATAATGGTCGTTGCCAAAGTTGATTTACCACATCCTGATTCTCCAACGATTGCAAGAATCTCATTCTTCTGCAATGAAATATCAACGCCATCAACAGCATCAAAATAATCATCAGCAATACGGAATCCGACGTGTAAATCTTTAATATCTAAAAGCGGTTTTTCAGTAGCCACGCTTCGTCCTCCTTTGTCTATTAGCTAATTGGAGTCAATCAAGTGAAACTCTCTAATATCAACATCATCACATTTTCAATCAGCTAATTCTAAATAAACATGCATGCAGCATTTTTTTGTGTACTGGTTCTACTATACCATAATTATCTGAAAATTCCAATAGCCATCTGAAAAAAGCCAAGCAAGTTGGCTTTTTCAGACACTATTCAAATTAAATAGAATTATTCTGCTGCTACACCTTTGTCAGCTGTCAATTCGATATTTTCAAGCGCAATACCTTTGCCTGAAGCTGAACCGTAGTTAGAATCGTAGTTCTTCACACGTTTGTTAAGTGCTGTAATTTCTTCAGATTCAAATGTTGGGATAGCAAATGCTTGTTCAGCAGCATATTTTTGCCATGCCTTGTAGCTTTCAAGGTTTTTCTTCTCATCAAATGATTCAACTGAGCCGATTGCATCCAACAATTTAGTGTTTTCTTCAGATACGAAACGTGACATGTTGAATGGAGCAACTTCTCCCCAAAGTCCGTTAGGGTTTGGATCGAAACCTGTTGACCATCCACCAGCATACATATCAATTGCAGGGTCATTTGCTTGAACTGCATCGTAGAATGTATTTACTTCAACAGTACGACCTGTGTACAATTCAACATTCAAGCCAACTTCTTTCCACCAAGCGATGTATTGTTGTACAAGGGCTTCGTTAGCTTCTGTACGTTTACGAGCTGCGAAAGTGATCTTGAATTCTTTACCGTCTTTGCCTTCACGGATACCGTCGCCGTTTGTATCTTTGTAGCCAGCTTCATCCAAGAGTTTTTTAGCTTTTTCTGGATCGTATGTATAACCTGCTAATTCAGAATCATGAAGATCGCCAAAGAATGAGATAATCAATGATTTTGCTGGGTGGTACAAACCGTTGTACAATTTCTCACCAGCTGTCTTGGTATCAATTGCATAGGCAATCGCTTGACGAAGTTTCACATCGTTCATCTTAGCGTTTTCGTTCATAATGTTTTTGCCCGCTGCTTCATCAAATTTACCAAGGTTGAATGAAATATATTCGTAAGCTGAGTTAAGTGAACCAACGATGTTCAAGTTAGACAAGTCTTTGTATGAGTCCAATTGGTCAACCGGCATATCTGCGATATCGTAGTTACCAGCTTTCATCTCAGAAACGATAGTATCAGGTGATACGATATCGATCTTCAATGAGCTTGTTTTTGGAGTTGTTCCCTTGAAGAAGTGTTCGTTTGGAACGTAAGTGATAGACTCACCGTTAACGATTTCTTTAATCTTCCATGGACCCATACCTACAAGTTTAGCAGTACGTGAGTACTCGCTCTTTTCCCAATCAGCCACAGGAATATCTTTATAGATGTGTTCTGGCTGGATATAGGCAGGTACATCACCACCAGCATACATCATAGAAGGTGACATTTCTTTCACAGTCAATTCTACTGTGTAGTCGTCAACTTTCTTGATACCAGAAATATCAGATGCTGTTCCAGCCACAAATTCTTCCATACCAACGATGTTCAAGAATTTATCATCAAAACGCACACCTGTGTAGTCTTTGCTTGCCAATGACTTGATTGTGAAGATGTAATCATTGATTGTGAATGGCTGACCATCAGACCACTTGTAGTCTTTACCTGTCAAGCTAACAGTGATTTTTTTGTTTTCGATATCAAATTCAGCCTTAGCAAGACCTGAATCGTCCAATTTACGATTTCCATCATAACCGAACATTGAGATATCGACCATACCACCAAAAGTTGAGTCTGTTGTATTCTCAGTCAATTCATCGATCAAAAGACCTGAAGAAGTTGTTGGTGATACCCAAGCGTATTTCAACTGTGCATCAGCTACAGCAGTTCCATCTTGTTTCACTTCTGAAGGGAATGACAAGTTTTGTTCTGTTGAGCTTGATGATTTAGAGCCACAAGCAGCAAGTACAGATGCAGAGAGAAGCGTTACACCTGCAAGTGCAAAGAGTTTTGTTGTCTTTTTCATAAAACACCTCTGTTTTCTTTTGTTTGACACATAATTGTATGCCTTATAAAATTCATTATATCATAAATTTTTCTTAAATAAAGTCTTTTTGTCAGAAAATTTTGTAAAAACATAAATTTTCATTATTTTCTATCATTTTTCATGTTTTTTCCTTATTTTTCTTACAATCCATGTGATATAATGGAAGAAATATCAGATAAAGGAATGTTTATGCGTAAGTTTATACTACTACTATTCGCCATCTTTGGTTTGCTTATCGGAAGTCCCTCTGTCCTAGCGGAAGATTTTTCGGTAGCAGCCAAACACGCTATCGCCGTTGAGGTTGAATCAGGAAAAATTCTTTTTCAACAAGATGCCGAAACCAAGGCTAGCGTTGCTTCCATCAGTAAGCTCTTAAGTGTTTATATGGTTTATGAAGCCATGGACAAGGGAGAAATCAATTTGCATACCATGGTGGATATTTCTGACTATGCCTATGGTTTAACAGCCAATACTGAACTCAGCAATGTCAATTTGGATGAGCGCACTTATTCTGTCCGTGATCTATTGAATGCCTCTCTCATCACTTCATCCAACAGCGCCATCATTGCTCTGGCTGAAAAAATAGCGGGTAGCGAAGCCGCTTTTGTAGATCGAATGAAGGCAAAAGTTCAGGAATGGGGCATTACAGATGCTAAAATCGTTAACGTTTCTGGATTGGATAATGCTGATTTAGGAGGGAATATCTATCCCGGTTCTAGCTCCGAAGATGCCAATATGTTTTCAGCCCTTGACATGGCTATCATTGCACGGCGACTCATTCTTGACTATCCCCAAGTCCTCGAAATCACCTCGCTCAATGCCTATGATTTTGGAGGCTACACCTACTACAGTACCAACCAAATGCTGAGCGAGGGAACCCATGCTCGCGGTGGAGTAGATGGGCTAAAGACAGGTACATCCAACTCGGCTGGTTCAGGTTTCCTGGCAACAACCCAACAAGCAGGTATGCGTATTATTACAGTAGTTCTCAATGCTACTGAAGGTCTAGCCATGCCTGAAAATCGATTTGTCGCAACCAATGATTTGATGAACTATGTCTATGCCAATTTTTCACGGGTTGCAATTGCCGAAAAAGGAAAAGCCTACAACAATAGTAAAATTAAGGTCTTTAACGGAGAAAAGGAAACCAGTCCCGTCGTTGCTGCTGCAGACCTATACATCGTTCAGCGCAATCAGACAGAATTGACTGCGTCTGCAAACTTTATCCCTACTACAAATGAAATCGATGCACCATTGACTGCTGGTAGCGTTGTTGGAAAACTACAATTAAAAGACCAAGACTTGATTGGGAAAGGTTATATTGGAGAGCAAGCCAGTGTAGAAATGGTCCTCCCAAATGATATAAAGAAAGCCCCTTGGCCAGTTTCATGGTGGAATAACTTTGTCCGATATGTGAACGAGAAATTATAATACAAAAATACTATGCCGGATAAGCACTCGGCATAGTATTTTTATGTTATAGGCTTGTAAAGTTCCTGCAGGGAGCAACATCAGTGAGGTAATCTAATCTCCCAGACTAGTTTGCTAAATTTACATAGTAGAGCGACTGCCATCGCTCCTCATCTCCCACCTCGGTTGGTGAGAGCTCCTGCGGAACTCCTCACTACATATCGTTTTCTTACAGAAAACGACGAGCGTGGAAGGAATAGGATGTTTATAAGATTACAAAGAAGAGCGACTGCCGTCGCTCTCAATTTCCAACGAGCGTTGGCATTGCAATGTAGAGTAGCATTCGCTACTCCTCATCTCCCACCTCGGTTGGAGAGAGTTTCTACGAAACTCCTAGCTACATATCGTTTTCTTACAGAAAACGACGAGCGTGGAAGGTAACAATTCCCCTAATTGTTACCTTAACCCACGCTCCCCTCCATCTCATAGGCAATCAGTCTGTTGAGTTCGACTGCGTATTCCATTGGGAGTTCTTTTGTGAATGGTTCGACAAAGCCCATGACAATCATTTCTGTGGCTTCGGATTCAGATAGGCCACGGCTCATAAGATAGTAGAGCTGTTCTTCTGAGATTTTTGATACTTTGGCTTCGTGTTCGAGGGCCACTTGTGAGTTGTGGATTTCATTAAATGGAATGGTGTCTGACTTGGAAATATCATCCATAATAATGGTGTCACACTCGATGTGGCTGATTGACTTGGCTGAGTTTTTAGCAAAAGTTACTTGTCCACGGTAGTTGACTTCTCCACCGCCACGAGCAATGGATTTGGATACGATAGAGGATGAAGTGCGTGGTGCATTGTGAATCATCTTAGCACCGGTATCTTGGACTTGTCCTTTATTGGCAAAAGCTATTGACAACATAGTTCCGCGGGCTCCTTCGCCTTCCAAGTAAACCGCAGGGTATTTCATGGTCGTCTTAGCACCCAGGTTTCCGTCAATCCACTCGACTGTGGCATTTTTCTCGGCACGAGCCCGCTTGGTTACCAAGTTATAAACGTTGTCAGACCAGTTTTGAATGGTCGTGTACCGCATATAGGCACCTTCATGGGCAATGATTTCCACAATGGCAGCGTGGAGGCTGGCCGTTGAGTAAGTCGGAGCGGTACAGCCTTCCACGTAGTGAACGCTTGCACCTTCATCTACGATGATGAGGGTACGTTCAAACTGACCTGTTCCTTCATTGTTAATACGGAAGTAGGTTTGGAGTGGAATATCTAACTTAACCCCTTTTGGTACATAGATGAAGGTCCCGCCTGACCAAACCGCTGAGTTGAGGGCGGCTAGTTTATTGTCTGACGGTGGAACGAGTTTTCCAAAGTATTTTTTGAAAAGTTCAGGGTGTTCCTTAAGCGCTGTATCTGTATCTGTAAAGATAATGCCGTGCTTGTCGTACTCTTCCTTCATGTTGTGGTAAACCACTTCTGATTCATACTGGGCAGAAGCACCTGCCAGGTAAGCACGCTCAGCTTCTGGAATACCGATGCGTTCAAAGGTTTCCTTGATTTTGTCTGGGACATCATCCCAGCTACGTGCTGGCTTATCCGACGGTTTTTGATAGTAAACGATATCATCAAAATCTAGTTCGGATAGGTCGGCTCCCCAAGTCTGCATCGGCATTTTCTTGAAGGTTTCATAGGATTTCAAACGGAATTCCAACATCCATTCAGGCTCGCCTTTGATACGGGACATTTCACGAATAACTTCTTCGTTCAACCCCTTACCAGTCGAAGCCACCAGTTCCACGTTTTCATCATGGAATCCAAATTTGTATTCCCCAAGATCAATCGGGGTTGGTTCAATTCTTTCTTCTGACATAATATAAGATACTAAGCCCGTTATGAAAGCAAATGAAAAATAGAGAATCGATTTCGTGTGCAAACACACGAGGAGATTTATCTTTTTTCAAAAGCTTTTAGGGCGAGTTCAATTTCAATTCCAATCAGAAACTGAACAATCCTTTCTGTATGATTTTCGTTTTTGTTATTTTTTTGGTTTTCAGTCAGCACTCTCACTGCGTTCCAGTGCTTTCTTCAAGACACTAAACTTGGTTGGGACTTGATATTCGTATTTCGCAAAACGAAATCAATTTCTACCAATGACACGAACTTCGTTCGCTTCATTTCCAACCTCCAAAGGTTTCCCAAACCTTTGGAGCTAATTCGCTGATTTTGGTATTATCGACCAAAATCGCTCATGTCGCAGTTGCCCTTCATTCAGCACTTTCACTTCGTTCGATTGCTTTCTTAATGGCATTCCACGGTAATGTGGCACATTTGATGCGTTGGGGGAATTTGGCAACACCTGCGAGAAGAGAGGCGTCCCCTAGTTCCTTCTGGCGTGTGTCTTCTTGGCCTTGGACCATTTGTGAGAAGATTTCTGCTAGTTCTTGAATCTGACTGATTTCTTTGCCAAGCACTGCTTCAGTCATCATGGATGCCGATGCGGTTGAAATAGTGCACCCAACTCCGTCAAAAGCAATATCGGTAATCACATCTTTTTCAATCTTGACTGACAGTTCAATCACATCGCCGCAGGTTGGGTTGTGGAGTTCTAACTTTTCCACTCCGTCCAAGCTCCCGCGGTGACGAGGCGACTTGGAGTGTTCAGACACAACTGCCATATAAAGAGAATCTAATCTAGATAGGGCCATTGAAAAACTCCTTTGTCTTGATGATTGCTTCAACCAACTTATCACAGTCAGCCTTGGTATTATAGATGTAAAAACTTGCTCGCACAGTGGCTGGCACCTGCAAGTACCTGAGAAGCGGTTGGGCACAATGGTGGCCAGCCCGCACAGCAACCCCTTCATAGTCCAGAGCAGTTGCCACATCGTGCGGATGCAAGTCGTCCAAGTTAAAGGCAATAACTCCCGTCCGCTTGGACAGGTCCTGACTGCCATAAATGGTCAAGCCTGGAATAGCCTGCAATTTTGGAAAGACATAGTCAACCAGTTCTGCCTCGTGGGCCTGGATAGTGTCCATACCAATTTCGGTCAGGTAATCTATGGCTGCTCCCAGCCCAATGGCACCTGCAATATTGGGCGTTCCTGCTTCAAACTTCCAAGGCAATTCTTTCCAAGTGGCTGATTGCTCATAAACAAAGTCAATCATCTCACCGCCGAATTCGACCGGCGACATGCGATTGAGTAATTCTTCCTTGCCGTAGAGTACACCAATTCCTGTCGGTCCTAACATTTTATGGCCTGAAAAGGCATAGAAGTCCACGTCTAATTCTTGTACGTTGACAGCCATGTGGGGTACTGACTGGGCTCCGTCCACCACCAAGTAGGCACCGACTTGATGGACCAGCTCTGCTATTTCCCAAATAGGAGCCACACTACCTAGGACATTGGACACATGAGCCAGAGAGACGAACTTGGTCTTGGAAGATAGTAGCGATCGCAGGTGGTCCACATCCAACTCGCCGTCTTTTAGAGGCACATAGCGGAGCTTGGCACCTGTTTGCTGACAGGCTTGCTGCCAAGGGATGATATTGGAGTGGTGCTCTTGGACCGAGATAATCACTTCCTGGTCTGGCTGGAGAATTTCTCTGGCAAACTGAGCTACCCAGTTAAGACCAGTGGTCGTTCCTCTGGTGAAGAGGATTTCCTTGCTAGACTTGGCCTGGATAAAATCAGCCACCTTCTGCCGAGCCGCCTCGTAGCGAGCTGTTGCCCGTTCCGAAAGGGTGTGAACGCCACGGTGGACATTGGCATTGTCCTTCTGGTAATAATCTGCCAACACATCTAGTACCTGCTGCGGTTTTTGAGTGGTCGCCGCATTGTCCAAATAGACCAGCGGCTCATCGTTAACAACTTGGTCTAGGATTGAAAAATCCTTGCGAATGCGTTCCAAATCCATATCTTATCTCTTTGTTAGTTTTTCTTCAATGACGGCAATCAACTCATCACGGACTTCCTTGACAGGGATTTCTGTGATGACGGCACCAAGGAAGCCACGAATGACCAATCGTTCAGCTGTTGCTCGGTCCAGGCCACGACTCATAAGGTAGTACATGTCTTCTGGATCCACCTGACCGATAGAGGCTGCGTGTCCAGCTGTGACTTCGTTCTCATCGATGAGAAGGATTGGGTTGGCATCCGAACGTGCCTTATCGGATAGCATGAGAACACGGCTTTCCTGCTGGGCATCTGCACCCTTGGCACCGCGGACAATGTGTCCGATGCCATTGAAGGTCAAGGTTCCACTTTCTAAGATAACCCCATGTTGCAGGATGTGACCGACCGAATTATGACCGTAGTTGGTCACGCGCGTATCCACACCTTGGACCTGACGACCTGATGACAGACCGACAACTTTGAGGTTGGCATGGCTACCATTTCCTTTTAATTCGCTGTCCAAATCGGCAACCACATTTCCTTCGTTAAGCAGACCAATCGCCCAGTCAATCGTTGCATCGTTTCCGAGATAGCCGCGACGGTTGAGGTAGGTATCCAGATGCTTGCCAAGGCGGTCAATGGCCGCAAACTTGATTTGGCTACCAGCGAGGGCAATTACTTCTACAACAATATTGGCTGAAGTCGCTACTGCTCCATCACCTAGACTTTCAAAACGTTCTAGGTAATTAAACTTAGCATTTTTGCCAGCGATGATGAGAACACGTTTGTTAAAGGCAATCGGGCTAGTGCTATCTTGGTAGAAAAGGGCCTCAACTGGCTGGTCAATTTCAACGTTGTCAGGAACATAGAGAACCGCGGTTGCGTTGAAAAAGGCTGTGTTGTAGGCTGCCAATTTGTGCTCATCATAGGCTACAGCTAATCCAAGATATTTCTCGATAACATCAGGAATGACATCCATAGCTGAGGCGAAGTCTGTAAAGACTACACCTTTTTCTACTAGGTCAGCGGGCAGTTGTTCTAAAACAGTTTGGCTGCCAATCTGGACCAACATAGGATTGTCACCGATAGCTGTAAAATCTGGAACGGCTCCGATTTCATCATTTGTGGCTAGGCTTCCGTCACCAAGGTTCCAACGGTGAAATTTGACACGCTCAATAACCGGCAAGTCCAGCTCTGCTATTTTGTCAAAAGCCTTAAGACGCAGGTCTGTCAACCAAGTTGGCTCTGCCTGCAAGGCTGAAAATTCTTGAATCTTTTCTTTGGTCATAACTTCCTCCAAAGACTTAAATGTCATCTTCTTTGTAGTCGATGCCAAGCTCTGCTGCAACTTGGACATAGCCTTCTTTTTCCAAGCGTTGCGCCAATTCTGGTCCACCTGAAAGCACGACACGGCCTTCCATCATGACATGGACAACATCAGGAGTGATGTAGTTGAGCAAGCGTTGGTAGTGGGTGATAATCATGGCACCGAAGCCTTCACCACGCATGGCATTGATACCTTTTGATACAACTTTAAGGGCATCAATATCCAAACCTGAGTCAATCTCGTCAAGAAGAGCGAAAGTTGGCTCTAACATGAGCAACTGCAGAATTTCATTGCGTTTTTTCTCACCACCTGAGAAGCCTTCGTTGAGGTAACGCTCTGCCATTTCCTCTTTCATGTTGAGGAGTTCCATCTTTTCATCCAACTTGGTGATGAAATCGCGGACAGAAATCTTGTCTTCATCTTCCTTGCCAGCGTTCATTGCGGCACGGAGGAACTCTGCATTAGTAATACCCGGGATTTCTGATGGATATTGCATGGCCAAGAAAAGTCCCATACGAGCACGCTCGTCCACTTCCAACTCCAAAATATTAACACCGTCAAAGAGCACTTCCCCTTGTGTTACTTCGTAGCTTGGATTACCCATGATAGCTGCGGAAAGGGTGGACTTGCCTGTTCCGTTCGGTCCCATGATGGCTGCAATTTCACCTGTTTTGAGGGTCAAATTGACACCTTTGAGGATTTCTTTACCTTCGATTTCAACATGAAGGTCTTTGATTTCTAATACTGACATCGTATACTCCTTTATTTATTATCTTTCTCATTATATCAAAAAAAGAGCCTAAGAGCTCTCTTCTTGTTTAGAAAGATTCTTATTTTCTTTTCTTGGTCTGCTGTTTACGAAGACAGCGCTTTTCCTTACAATCCGCTATGCGTTCCTGACGATAACTGCTATTTCCAATGAAACGAAGGAGATTGAGTAGGGGCATGCGATTTTCACCAAAAATACCTATCAACTCACATAAGACCTCTACACCCAGTCCCATGGTTAGAACCAAGAGAACACCACCTAGACGACTGGAAACATTGAGCAAGAGCGAAGTCAAAGAAAATAGGAAGGAAATGGCATAGATAACTAAAACTGTACCACGATGGGTCAAGCCTAGAGATAGCAAACGATGGTGTAAATGCATCTTATCCGCCTCTGAAATTTTTTTTCCAGACAATTTTCGACGGATGATGGCTACAACAGTATCTGTAATTGGAACCCCCAAAATAATCATGGGAGTAACTACCGCAACAGCTGTTGAGTTTTTCAAACCTTGCAGAGATAGCACCCCAATCATGAAACCAATAAAGAGAGCTCCAGTATCACCTAGATAAATAATAGCTGGATTATAATTATAAGGTAGAAAGCCTATAATAGCCGCTACCAGAATAAAAATAGTCAGGGTCAAAAAGATATTGCTATCATGTAAGAAAAAGTAGGAAACAATTCCCATGGTCGTCAATGAAATGATAGACACCCCTGACACCAAACCATCCAGACCATCGATCAAGTTGACCGCATTAGTTATAGCAACAATCCACAGAACAGTTAGAAAAAAGGAGAGCCATTCCGGAAAGATGATAAAGGGACCACCAAACGGAATTTTAAAACTATCAAAATGGAATTCCGTAAAAAACCAGATCAGGGTTGCTGCAAGAACAATTCCAAACATCTTTGGAGCTGGACCCAACTCCTTCACATCATCAATATAGCCTGTAATGATGATAATAAGCGAGGATACAATCAAGGGCCAAATATAATGCAGGTAGGTTCCGTGATAATTGATGTGGGTGACAATTCTCGGCAAAAAGACCAGGGTAGCCAAGGAAAAAGCTATGAAGATAGCCAAACCTCCAGCTGATGGCATAGGCACCTTGTTGATTCTACGCGCATTTGGATTATCGACTGCTCCAACCTTGAAGGATAGAAAACGCACCAAAGGAGTTGCTATCGCTGCTACAACCATGGTCGAAATGATAACCATTATATATTTTAAAGCAAAAGGAATCATAGCAAGGAAACCTTCCTAAGTTCCTCTAGGGCTGCAACTGGCAAGAGGGTCACCCCATGTTCCTGCAAGACAGGTCTAGTCAACTTAGTATCATTGGCAAATTCCAACATACGCGCTAGAAGATAGTCAGGGTAACGCTTAGAACGTTCCTCGATATTGATCAAGACAGTCATATAGTAATGGCCGTCCATCTTATAGAGCTCTGACTCTTCGATAGGGTAATCTACTGTTCCTACAAAAGCCATCAGTTCATCCATGTTAGGAAAATCAAGGATGTAGTAGATGTAGTCTTCTGGCTCACTCTCTTCAGCTTCTTCTGCTTTCTCAACTTCTTCCAAATGACGAACAGCATCCATATCCTTACTGCTTCGCTCTCGAGCAGTCTGCTCCAAATTCTTGAAAAATTCATCCGGGCTCATGCTGGAAATATCACCAAAATCCGACAAGTCAGAAAACTCATCAAAATTCAAATTCTGATCTAAGTCAGACTTGGTTACAAAAATATCCACCCGATCTGGTTTAGGAGTGACACGAAAACTTAACATTCCGCTTTCACGGAAGGTTAAAGGCAATTCTAATTCGTCCAAGACGGTATAGAAAAATTCTTCTGTCTTTTCTTGAGGAATGAGGAAGTCAGCCAGCTCCATCCCTCTTTCTTCTAAATCATCCATTTTTATAGTGATTTTCAAGGTCGAATCACTAATTTGTTTTACTTTCATACTTACCTCATACTAATGAATAGATGCCGAAAAATATAGCATTCATTTTCAATTCTCATACATATCTCTTTCCATTATACTAAATGACTGCTTGAAAGACAAAAGAAAAGCAGGTTGCCCTGCTCTTAAAATAAGAATGTGATAAAAGAATAGACTAACAAAATTACTCCCAAGATAATACGGTAATATCCAAAAACTGTAAAATCATTTTTCTTCACAAAGTCGGTCAAGAAGCGTATAACAACTAAGGAAACAAGATAAGCAGTCAAACTAGCAACCAAGAGAATGAGACCTTGCTCCAGGTTTAAACTGTTTCCATCCAAGAAATACTTGACCGCTTTTAGACCACTGTAACCAAACATTGTCGGGATTCCAAGGAAAAAGGTAAAGTCAGCAGCAACTGTCCGACTGGTCCCCAGGATAATCGCACCTAGAATAGTCGCACCAGAACGACTAGTTCCTGGAACAATACTCAAAACCTGAAAGCAACCGATTAAGAGAGCTGTCTTATAGGACATTTTCGCCAAATCTGTCACCTGTGGCTCTACATCCCGATTACGATTTTCAATCCAGATAAATGCAATACCATAAACAATCAAGGCAATGGCAATGGGCACCATAAAGTTAAAATGGGCTTCGAACCAACTGTCCAATGGCACCGCAATCAGAATAGACGGAATGCAGGCAAGAACAACCTTGGCCCACAACTGCCAGGTCAACTGAATCTCACGCTTGGTCTTGCCAGGCTGGAAAGGATTTAACTTTTTGAAGTAGATGGTCATAACCGCAAGGATGGCTCCCAACTGGATGACAATATTGAACATCTCTACAAAGCTAGCACTTTGGTTGAGTTTCATAAATTCTTGAACCAAGATCAAATGCCCTGTAGATGACACTGGCAACCACTCGGTCACACCTTCGATAATCCCTAATAAGATGGCTTTTAGTAATTCGAGTAACATATTACACTCCTTTATTGTAAGTCTTTTTATTATATCATAAACATACTAAGATTAGTAGTGAAGAAATCTCCGACGGGAGAGAGTACTCACTACTTTTTCTTTATGATAAAGTAGAGGTGTCTTGTTAAGTCGTGGGGCTTTTTGACGCTAGACGTCGCATCAAAAACTGGCAAGACACCTGTTTTAGAAAGAATGTTATCAAAGTATGTGGGACGCCAGACGTCGAGTATTGAAAATGACATCACTAAAACAAGGAATCATTCAAGACAAAGAGGTAATATCATGCGTGCAGTTTTTGGGATTGATGTGAGTAAGGCAAGTTCAGAAGTGGCCATTCTAGTCAATGGTGAGAAAGTTCATGGCTATACCATGTCCAATGATGCCATCGGCTTTGCTCGGCTACTTGGCGATTTGAAAACCGTTCATAAGCCAGAAATCATCTTTGAAGCAACAGGTGTCTACTCTCGTCGTCTTCAAGCTTTTCTGGATGAACATAGCTACGCTTATACACGGCTTAATCCCTTAGAAGCTAAGAAGCAACTGGATAGCTTGCGTGTGCGGAAAACAGATCAAATTGACGCCGAAAAACTGGCTCAATCTCAATTTGTACTGAATCGTAAACCCACTTATGTCCAAGAAGAAGTCTACCAAAACTTGCGGGATCTCAGCCGTTTCTATCAGAATCTGACCGAGGATATTGTTCGAGCTAAAAACCGTCTGCACAAGGTCTTACAAGTCACTTTTCCTGAATTGGAAACTATCTTATCAACACCATCTGGCGAGCAATACTGGAACCTGGTCATAGCTTTTCCTTGCAAGGACTTCGTTCTTGAGTTAAGCAAGGATAAACTCTCAGAAATCATTCGTCAGTCCACCTCAAAACGGATTTCGGACAAGCGTGTGGCGTATTTAGCTGAGAAGTTGATAGCACTAGCTAATCAATCTTACTGTGCCGTCAAGAAAACCTCTCCAATACTAGAAGAGGTGCGTTACTATGCAAAAGAATTGCTTCGGCTTTCTGAACAGAGACAAGCTGTCCTAGACCAAATGGTGGAACTAGCTCAGCCATTACCTGAATATGACATTCTGCTCTCTATTCCTGGAATAGCTGAGACTACTGCAACAAGTATTATTGGTGAACTGGGAGATATTCGCCGTTTTCAGTCTGCCAATCAAATCAATGCCTTTATCGGTATTGACCTGAGACACTATGAATCGGGTAACTTTTTAGCTAAGGAACACATTACCAAGCGTGGCAATCCCTACGCTAGAAAGATTCTGTTCAAATGTATTCACAATATCGCTTCAGCTAGTCACACCAATCCTTGCCATATCGCCGACTTTTATGAGAAACGAAAAAGACAATCGCAAACGACTTCTACAAAGCCGCACACGATTGCCTCCATACATCGTCTCATTCGGACAATGTATTACCTCATAACGCATAACAAACTTTACGATTACACTTTAACTCAAAATCAGTAAGATTGTTTATGCAATATTATTGTAACACCTTATCAAAAATTTTCAACATAAGGTGTTAATTTCGTGTACTCTTTTTTACACGAAACTTTAGTCCAAAAGAAAACAATTTCCTTATTTTGACTATTGAACTCAAAATATTTTTCATCAAATACCTTGATAGGCTTGACAAATGGTAGAAAAAAAAGTTCCTTTCATAGTACAAGGATATTGAAATTTGTCAGAATTTTTAATAAAATGGTGTAATACCATTTAATAAGGAGAAATCATGAAACATAAATTTAGTATCTTTCTGCTGACACTGGTTGCTATTTTTTCTATGGCAACAGGTGTAAAAGCAGATGAATACCTCCGAGTCGGTATGGAGGCTGCTTATGCCCCTTTTAACTGGACTCAAGAGGACAACAGTAACGGAGCTGTTCCGATCGAAGGAACCAACCAGTATGCCAATGGCTACGATGTCCAAATCGCTAAAAAAATTGCCGAATCCCTGGACAAGGAACTCTTGGTGGTTAAAACCAAGTGGGAAGGTCTGGTGCCTGCTCTTACTTCTGGCAAGATTGACATGATTATCGCTGGTATGAGTCCGACCGAAGAACGTAAGAAAGAAATTGCTTTCTCAGACAGCTACTATACATCTATTCCAACCTTGGTCGTGCGTTCAGATAGCCAGTATGCTAAGGCGACTAGTTTGGCTGAATTTGCTGGTGCCAAGATCACTGCCCAGCAGGGTGTCTACCTCTACGATTTGATTGACCAAATCCAAGGAGCAGACAAACAAACAGCTATGGGTGATTTCTCTCAAATCCGTCAAGCACTGGAAGCTGGTGTTATTGATGCCTACGTTTCGGAGCGTCCAGAAGGTCGTACAGCCGAAGCAGCCAACAAGGCATTCAAGATGGTCGAACTAACGGATAATTTTGAAACCAATGCTGAGGACGTGACTATTGCTGTCGGTATGCGTAAAGACGATACTCGCATCAGCCAGGTCAATGAAGTACTAGCTACTCTTTCGGAGAACGACCAAATTGCCCTTATGGACACTATGATTGAAAACCAGCCTGTTGAAGAAGCCAGTGAAGGCGAAACTCCTAGCTTCTTTGCTCAAGTGTGGAATATCATTGTCAACAACTGGCAGCAGTTGCTTCGTGGCACTGGAATGACCTTGCTCATTTCCATCCTTGGAACCATTATCGGTACCCTTATCGGTCTTTTGATTGGTGTTTTCCGTACTGCTCCAAAAGCAGCCAACAAGGCTCTTGCTATTGGTCAAAAAATTCTCGGTTGGTTTATCAATATCTACATCGAAGTTTTCCGTGGCACGCCAATGATTGTACAATCTATGGTTATCTACTACGGTACTGCCCAAGCCTTCGGTCTTAACCTTGACCGCACCCTAGCTGCTATCTTCATCGTATCCATCAATACCGGTGCCTACATGAGTGAGATTGTCCGCGGTGGTATTTTCGCAGTAGACAAGGGGCAATTCGAAGCCGCAACGGCTCTTGGATTTACCCACAACCAGACCATGCGCAAGATTGTTTTGCCGCAGGTTATCCGCAATATCTTGCCAGCAACTGGTAACGAGTTTGTCATCAACATCAAGGATACATCTGTATTGAACGTTATCTCCGTTGTGGAATTGTACTTCTCAGGAAATACTGTAGCAACACAAACCTACCAGTACTTCCAAACCTTTACCGTCATTGCCATCATTTACTTTATCTTGACCTTCACTGTGACCCGCATCTTGCGCGCAGTTGAAAAACGCTTTGACACAGACACCTATACAACTGGTGCCAACCAAATGCAAATCGAGGTGCCTCATGACTAATAATGTAATTCTTGAAATTAAAAACCTAAAGAAATCCTACGGACAAAACCAGGTCCTCAAGGACATTTCTGTGACAGTTGAAAAAGGAGAAGTGATTTCCATCATCGGTTCTTCGGGGTCTGGAAAATCAACCTTCCTCCGTTCCATCAACCTCTTGGAAATACCAACCGAAGGACAAATCCTCTACCACGGTCAGGATGTCTTGGCCAAGGGCTATGATTTGACCACCTATCGTGAAAAACTAGGCATGGTATTCCAGTCTTTCAACCTCTTTAACAACCTCAATGTCTTGGAAAATGCCATCGTAGCCCAAACCACTGTATTGAAACGCGATCGCGCAGAGGCTGAGAAAATCGCCAAAGAAAATCTCAATAAGGTCGGTATGACTGAGCAATACTGGCAGGCCAAACCAAGCCAACTCTCTGGTGGTCAAAAACAGCGTGTTGCCATTGCCCGTGCTCTGTCTGTAGATCCCGAAGTTATTCTCTTTGATGAACCAACTTCTGCTCTAGACCCAGAAATGGTCGGTGAAGTACTCAAAACCATGCAGGATTTGGCCAAGTCTGGTCTAACCATGGTGATTGTTACTCACGAAATGGAATTTGCCCGCGATGTTTCTGATCGTGTTATCTTCATGGATAAGGGTGTCATCGCTGAAGAAGGTACTCCTCAACAAATCTTTGAAAATCCACAAGAAGAGCGGACCCGCGAATTCCTCCAGCGTTTTTTAGGATAAGCTTTCTCTCTTATAGATAGTAACCTTACCAGTTTCAAAGCTGGTAAGGTTTTTTGACGTCAAAAAAGAGGGCTCGATGACCCTCTTATGTAATCGTCTAAATACTATGATTTAGATTAGTTTTCAAATTTCTTGTGGTTTTTGTCGTAAAAGTCAATCAACCCCAAGGCAGTCGCAAATGAAATGTTGTCAATTTTAGCGCGTCCTTGTGCAAGAGCGATAACTGACATCTCACGAGCATTTGTTTCCTTGCTGATACGGTAGCCAGTGATTTTCTTTTCGCGTACCCAGCCGACAACAGCGGCAACTTTTTCGTAACTAGTCATTAGGAACCCCTTTCCAATTTATTCGTGCAATTAAGTATAATACAAATTGCTTTGAATTGTCAAGTAAAATGTTCGGATTTTACTCAATTTTTAACCTGGAGAGCAGACAATATTTGTGTACGTACATCCTCCACTCCGCCAGCATTAGCTGGTAAAAAGATTGTTTGATTACCTCCTTGTGCAAAATTGTTTAATGTATCCAAGTATTGGTTGGTCAATAAGATAGACATAATCTGCTCTTCCGTCATGCTGATGTTAGACTCTTTCAATTCACGAATAGAGTCTGCTAGTCCGTCTACAATTGCCTTCCTTTGTTGGGCAATCCCCACACCATGTAGGCGGTCTTTTTCAGCTTCTGCTTCAGCAGCAGTGACTATTTTAATCTTATCGGCTTCTGCCAATTCTTGGGCCGCAACCCGTTTCCGCTGAGCTGCGTTGATTTCATTCATTGATTGCTTGACCTCGGCATCTGGCTCAACCTTAGTAATCAAGGTTTTAACAATGACATAACCGTAGGTCGACATCTCTTCCGCCACCTGCTTTTGTACTTCAAGGGCGATTTCATCTTTCTTCTCGAAGAGTTCATCCAAGGTCAATTTCGGAACGGATGACCGCAAGGCATCTTCAATATAGGATTTAATCTGTGCCTCTGGATGCATGAGTTTGTAGTAGGCATCTGTGACATTATTTTCATTGACACGATACTGCGTAGCCACATTCATAGTCACGAAGACATTGTCCTGGGTCTTAGTTTCTACCACAATCTCACTCTGTAGCATCCGTAATTGGATACGGGCCGCAATCACATCTACACCAAAGGGGATTTTAAAGTTAATACCAGAGGTAGAAGTCTTTTGGTACTTCCCAAACCGCTCTACAATGGCAACTGTCTGCTGTTTGACCACATATAGCCCCGACACAACCAAAACCAAGGTAAGCAATACAACAAATAAGAAACTAATGATAAAAATAATTGAACCAAGAGCCATCATTTCCTCCTAAACAAGCATCTTATAGAGAGAATCATTCTCATGAAGATTGATATACTGAGGATCGAAATCTTCTAGGCGAGAAAGGAATTGGACGTAGTCTTCCTTATTGCCCAGGGCGATCCCGATCAAGACTGGACCTGTACCTTTATTGGCACGTTTGATGTACTCAAAGCGAGTAATATCATCATTTGGACCTAAAATATCATTTACAAATTCACGCAAGGCACCCGGTCGTTGCGGGAAATTCACTACAAAGTAATGCTTAATCCCTTCATAAATAAGAGCACGCTCTTCCATCTCCGGCATCCGGTTAATGTCATTATTGCCACCTGAAATAATACAGCAGATAGTCTGCCCCTTAATCTTATCTTTGATGACTTCTAAAGCTGCCACAGTCGCTGCACCTGCTGGCTCAGCCACAATCCCGAGTTTTGAATAGAGGTCCAAAATGGTACCTGAAATCCAACCCTCATCAACACCAACCAACTTATCTACATGCTTGCGAGCCACTTCATAAGTTCTAGCACCAACCTTTTGAACGGCAATCCCATCCGCAAACTTATCAATGCTCGCCAATTTGATAGGACGTCCCTTATCAAAGGCTGCCTTCATGGAACGGGCACCGTTAGCTTCAACGCCGATAATCTTGATTTCTGGCGCGTGTTCTTTGAGGTAGGCAGACACACCTGCAATCAAACCGCCTCCCCCCACTGGCACGAGGATCTGATCAAAACTAATGGTTTGTTCCTGGGCTTCTTCTATTATTTCATAGGCAACCGTTCCTTGACCCGCCTGAACATGGTCATCGTCAAAGGGATCGATAAAGGTCTTGCCACTCTCCGTAGTATAATCCTGTGCTGCCTGAGCAGATTCATCAAAAGTATCGCCCACTAAACGAATATCTACATAGTCACCGCCAAAGAAACGAACCTGTCCAATCTTTTGCTGTGGTGTTGTAATAGGCATAAAGATGGTTGCTGGTATCTGCATTTCTTGACAAGTATAGGCAACACCTTGGGCATGGTTGCCGGCAGAAGCACAGACCACACCTAGCGCCTTTTTTTCATCTGATAATTGAGAAATGGCATAGTAGGCTCCTCGTATTTTAAATGAACGAACGCGTTGCTCATTCTCACGCTTGATATAGATGGTGGCTCCGTACTTTTCTGATAAGTAGCGACTGTAATCTAATGGCGTTCGAACGACAACTCTTTTTAAGACTTCGTAGGCCTGCTCTACATTTTTTGCTGTAATCATATTTGCACTAATTTCTTTCTATACCTATATTGTATCAATATTTTTTTAAAAACACTAACATTTATGCGCATATTTAAAATATTATTGCGCAATCATTTGACATATGATTGTTTGAGAACCCATTTTCTTTAAATTAAGAAGCAAAATGGGTAAAAGAGCTGGTTACATCCCAGCTCTTTTATTCCTGTATGCTTAGTCCCCTACACTGCTAACAATCATGTTAGAAAATGCCTAAAAGTATTCAAAAGACCTGAATTCCTTGCCTATCACAGGCCTGTCTCACTCTCTTGTTGTCAGGCGAGGGTTCCAACAGTTTGGGGAACTGTTGGAAGCGGGAAATAAAGCTTGCGACAGCAAGTGTCAACTAGTCCAACCCCGGACTTTCCTCGCTCTCTTGTTTCTAGGCAAGGGCTAAAACAGTCAAATGGACTGCCTTGCTTTCGTATTTCTAGGCAAGGGCTCTGACAGTTTGGGGAACTGTCAGAGGTTGGAGATGAAACTTGCGATAGCAAGTGTCTCCTAGCCTATCCGTAGGCTGCCTCGCTCTCTTGTTGTCAAGCGAGGGCGTATGGTCGCTTTCACATTGCTAGGCGACCAGCTGAAAGAGTCTAGCCCCAGACTCTTTCACTCCCCCGGACTTCCTCGCTTTCTCGTTTTTAGGCGAGGGCTAAAACAGTCCACTTCAACTGCCTTGCTTTCGTATTTCTGGGCAAGGGCTAGAATAGCCTATCCGTAGGCTATTCTAGTTATAAATCTTGAATGAATCGTCGTCGTTGCGGCTGACGAATGGCATTGCTTTGCGGAGTTCTGCTCCGACTTTTTCGATTTCAAGTCCTTCTGCTTCTTTACGGTAAGCTTCCATACGTGGACGACCAGCCTTGTAGTCGTTGACAAAGTCGTTGGCGAATTTACCAGACTGGATATCCGCAAGAACTGCTTTCATGTTTTCTTTAACTTGGTCTGTAATCACGCGCGGACCTGATACATAATCACCGAATTCAGCAGTGTTTGAGATTGATTGACGCATTTTCTTGAAACCACCCTCGTAAACAAGGTCAACGATAAGTTTCATTTCATGGAGAACTTCAAAGTATGCCAATTCTGGTGCATAGCCAGCTTCTGTCAGGACTTCAAAACCTGCTTGCATAAGGGCTGTCAAGCCACCGCAGAGAACTGCTTGCTCACCAAACAAGTCTTCTTCCGTTTCTTCCTTGAAGGTTGTTTCCAAAAGACCTACACGGGCTGAACCAACACCTTTTGCCCAGTCCATAGCGATGTGTTTAGCATTGCCAGTAGCGTCTTGATAGACAGCGTAAAGAGCTGGTACACCAAAACCTTCTTCAAAGGTACGACGAACCAAGTGACCAGGTCCTTTCGGCGCACACATGAAGACATCCACATCAGCTGGAACCTTGATAAATTCAAAATGAACGTTGAAACCGTGGGCGAAACCAAGGGCATTACCCGCTTCCAAGTTTGGAGCAATTTCTTCATTGTAAAGGTCTGCTTGGATTTCGTCTGGAGCCAAAATCATGATAATATCGGCTTGTTTGGCTGCTTCTGCTACTTCAAAAGTTTCAAAACCGTCTTCTTTAGCCTTGTCAAAAGACTTACCAGCTCGCACACCGATGATAACATCGTGCCCTGTATCACGCAAGTTTTGCGCATGGGCATGGCCTTGTGAACCATAACCGATAACGGCGATACGCTTACCGTCAAGTGCTGCTACTGTTACATCTTTTTCATATTGCATTGCTACTGTCATAAGATTCTCTTTTCTATTTTTATTTGTAATTTTGGCTGCTCAAAGAAAACGAACGCCCTTCAACATAGGCTATCATGTTCATTCCTAGTTGCTCATCTTTCTTTTAATTCTAGGCAGTGAGGCAAAGGCTATACAAATGGTATGCCAAGACAAACTAACGACGAAGTAAAAGACAAATGTGCGACTAGGTTAGTCGCGGCTAAAGCCAGTTGCTCCCGTCCTAGCGATATTCTTAATGCCATAGGGCTGAATGACGCGCAAGAGAGCATCAATCTTATCTCCATCGCCTGTCATCTGAATAGTAATGGAATGGGGGGCCACATCGACTACGCTAGCCCGGAAAGGTTGGATAATGGCTAAAATTTCTGCTCGTTTAGCTGGTGGAGCAACAATCTTAACTAGAATTACTTCCCGTTCCAAGTGTGGAATATCCGTCAAATCGCGGACACGAACCACATCAATCAAGCGATTGAGTTGCTTGATGATTTGCTCCACTTCATCCATGGTTGCCACATCAACAATAACAGTAACACGTGAGATACCGTCCACTTCTGTCGGACCGACGGATATGGACTCAATATTGATTTGCCGGCGAGATAGAACACCTGTAAAGCGGTTGAGGACACCTGATGAATTTCGTAATTTTGCTGTTAACATTCTACGCATTGAACTTCACCCCCAACATCTCTGCATTGCTCTTACCAGCTGGCACCATTGGTTGAACGTGTTCTGCTTTGGAAATATGCACTTCAATCAACATAGGCTTGTCTTCCAAAATAACTTTCATATCTTCAGCCAGGGTCGCTGGATTGTTAAAACTGTAGTGAGCAATTCCGTAGGCTTCAGCAAGAAGCTGGAAATTTGGCTCCGCATCAAAGACAGACTGGCTACGGCGTTTGTCATAGAAGGACTCCTGCCACTGACGGACCATGCCGAGCGAGTGGTTGTTAATTAGAACCACCTTAATCGGTACACCATAGCCATTGAGAATAGCTAGTTCCTGGTTGGTCATCTGGAAACCACCGTCCCCAACAAAGCAGACAACTTCCCTGTCTGGATTGGCTAACTTGGCACCAATGGCTGCTGGAATACCAAAGCCCATGGTTCCCATGCCGCCTGATGTCACCAACTGGCGAGCATGCTTATATGGATAGAACTGGGCTGTCCACATCTGATGTTGCCCTACGTCAGTAACCACAATAGCATCCCCATTGGTCAACTGACCAATCAGTTCAATAGCCTGCTGCGGTTTGATGACAGTTTCATCTTCCTCATACCAGAACGGTGCGCGACGTTTGTTTTCTAAGACCTGAGCAGTCCAGTCAGTATAGTCCGTTTCGACTGGATCCAGCTTGAGCAGGGCTTGAAGCGTTTCCTTAGCATCTCCCACTACTGGAATAGCTGTTTTCTTAACCTTACCGATTTCAGCTGGGTCGATATCAATATGGGCAACGGTTGCGTTCGGTGCATAGGTGAGAGGATTACCTGTCAATCGGTCATCAAAACGGGCACCGATGTTGATAATGTAATCTGCATCATTCATGGCCATATTGGCTGCGTAGGAACCGTGCATGCCACCCATACCGAGTGCCAACTCATGCTCAATAGGCATGGCACCTAGACCTAGCAAGGTAGACACAACAGGGACCCGATAACGCTCTGCAAAGGCAATCAGCTCTTGATTAGCATCCGCATAGTTGACCCCGCCACCAGCAAGGATAACCGGTTGCTTAGCCTGACTAAGCTGTTTCAATACTTTCTTGACCTGCAAACCATTTGGCTCAACTGTCGGTTGATAACTTGGGAGTTGAACAGTTGGATCGTGATAAAAATCAACTATTCTCTCTTGAATATCTTTTGGAACGTCAATGACAACCGGACCTGGACGACCAGTTGTTGCGATATGAAGCGCCTCTGTAATGACACGAGGAATATCTGCCGTATCACGAATTTGATAATTGTATTTGGTAATGGGCATGGTCATGCCCAAGACATCGGCCTCTTGAAAGGCATCTTTACCAATCCCCCGTGTAGCTACTTGACCTGTAAAGACCAACAAGGGTACGCTATCACCCATAGCATCCGCAATACCTGTAATGGCATTTGTTGCTCCAGGACCAGAGGTCACAATGGCTACACCCACCTTTCCTGATGATTTGGCATAACCTTCTGCCTCGTGAACTGCCCCTTGTTCATGTCGCGCCAAAATATGCTGGATACCCTCATACTGATAAATAGCATCGTATAACGGCAAAACTGCGCCACCTGGATAACCAAAAATTAGGTCAACCCCCAGTTGATGCAAGGTGTCTAAAATTAGATAAGACCCTGAACGTGGTTGGTCTAATTGGAATTCTTGCACGAATATTCCTCCTCTCTGCAAATGTGTTATCTACTATAATATCACAAGGAATTGGAATGTCAAGAAATTTTCTGAAAATTCCTACATTTGTTCGGATTCTTAAAAATTCCCAAAGAAATTCTTAAAGCAAACTTAAGCTAATCGCAAACCCCCTCTAGTTTTAGCTTGCTTTTAGGAAAGTCCCGTATAGTAGACTCATCAAGAAAAACAGACGAGGTTTATGATATGTATTATGTAGTGATACCGGCTTATCAGCCAGATGAAAAATTGATACAACTCTTAGAAGTTATGAAGAATAGACTAAACTGCCAGGTCATTGTTGTAGATGATGGTAGTACAGACCAAGCAAGAAATATTCTTGAAATCGCCAAAACCTATGCCATTGTTCTCCACCACGATGTCAATAAAGGAAAAGACCAAGCCTTACGGACTGCCTTTAGCTTTATCCAAGATTTGAGAAAGCCTGGTGTCGTTGTTACCGCTGACGCAGATGGTCAACATGCTGTGAATGACATAGATCGTGTCGCACGCGCAGCCATGAACCTACCCAGTCGCCTCATCCTTGGTGTTCGTCAATTTACCAAAGATATTCCGCTCCGTAGCCGTTTCGGAAACAAACTGACAAGAGTCTTGTTCCGACTACAAACCGGTGTCAATGTATCCGATACACAAACAGGCTTGCGTGGTTTTCATACTGACATGATTCCATTTATGTTGGACATTGAGGGTGACCGCTACGAATATGAAATGAATATGCTGACCCAAGCAAGTCAACGTTATAAAATTACGGAAGTGCCCATTCAAACTATTTATATCGATGATAATGCCAGTTCACACTTTCGTCCCATAAAAGATGGACTACTGATTTACAAAAATCTCTTCAAATTTGCCTTGGCTTCCTTCGGTGGTTTCCTAGTCGACTACGGTATCTACGCCTTAGCATTGCTGGTGCTGACCGGACTACCAACTGCTGCACGCTTGTTAGCTGCTAACACCATTGCTCGCATCTGCAGTGCTAGCTGTAATTTTGTCCTCAATAAGAAATTAGTCTTTAAAAACAAAGAAAGCGTCGCACGAACAGGTGCTGGCTACTTTACTCTAGCTCTCATTCTCTTCCTAGCTGATACAGCTCTTCTTTATCTTTTCCATCAAATTCTTGGACTTAACCTCTACCTTGTCAAACTTGTGGTCGGAGTCTTCCTCTTCCTAGCCTCTTGGCTCATTCAAAAAAATATCATCTTTAAAGAAAGGAAATCATTTTCCCATGAAATTGCTTAAAAAACCCTTTGCCTACGCCACCATATTTGGAATGCTGCTAACGAGTGGATTTTCCTACTCTATGTTGAAAACCTTTGTCCTGTCTGAAGCTATTTCCACCGTCGCGGCAAACAGCACTACTACAAGTAGTCAACCGACAGCAGAAACGACCGCTTCATCAGCCACAACTGCCTCAACAGCTACCAACGTGACGACAACAGATACATCTTACTCTGATGATAATATCCAAGTTAACTTAGAAACCATCACTACCAACAACACAACTGTCTATGTGGCAGATGTCCAGGTCAGCTCTCCAGAATATCTAAAGACAGCTCTAGCCCAAAATACCTATGGTACGAACGTAACGGCCAAAACTTCTGAAACCGCCGCTGCAAACAACGCTATCCTAGCAGTCAACGGTGACTATTACGGCGCCAACTCAACTGGTTATGTCATTAAAAACGGCGTCCTCTACCGTGACACTGTCCGCGACAATGCAGCTTACGGCGACTTGGCAATCTACGCCGACGGCTCATTTGAAGTCATCTATGAAAATGAAATCACTGCTCAAGAATTGATTGACAAGGGTGTCGTCAACCTCTTAGCATTCGGTCCATCATTGGTAGAAAATGGTGAAATTGTCGTTGATACATCAACAGAAGTTGGTCGTGCCAAGTCATCCAATCCACGCTCTGCAATCGGTATTATTGATGAAAACCACTACATCATCGTAGTCGCAGACGGACGTACCTCTGAAAGTCAAGGACTTTCTCTCTATCAAATGGCCGAGGTTATGAAGCAGTATGGTGCCAAAACAGCCTATAACCTTGACGGTGGGGGTTCATCTACGCTTTACTTCAACGGTCAAGTAATTAACAACCCAACAACAAACGGAAATACTATCTCAGAAAGGGCGGTGAGTGACATTGTCTACATCGGTTACTAATCAAACATCAGGGCGTACTGCACGCACCTTTATCACCTACTTAGCTACAACAGCCTTCCTCTTCATCTTCAGCCGTATCTATGAAAGCCTTAGTTATGGTGAAGTATCCATCTTCATGCACTACATGTTCTGCGTGACCCTGGTTGGCGGTGGGCTACTCCTTGGCTTGCTCACTATCAAGCCAAACCTATCACGTCTGACCTTCAATCTCTGGAATTCAGGTGTGGCAACCATCACAGCAGGCTTCCTGCTCCGAGGTATTATTAACCTGTCCGGTCGTTCGACCACCTTGGACCAACCCTATTGGTTTGTCGGTGCAGGTTTCCTAATTCTTGCCTTGATAAGCCTCCTCTTTACTGGAAACAAGAGAGCACAGAGCCGAGCAAGCGCTCAGTAACAAGAATCAAATTAGAGCAGCCTTTGGACAATCCAGGGCTGTTTTAAATTGTTTTTGTAAAATTCAGAAATTTCACATCATTTAACAAATCCTTTTTCATTTCCCTCATAACTATGGTATAATAAGGAAACTAAACACCAGAAAGATAGGGAGAAGAGAAATGACAGATAAAGATACACTCAAAAACCTCCGTCACCGTAGCTCTGTTTACGATTCGATGGTCAAATCGCCCAACCGTGCTATGTTGCGTGCAACCGGCATGACGGATGATAGCTTTGAAAAACCGATTATAGGAGTTATTTCGACTTGGGCTGAAAATACACCCTGTAACATCCACCTTCACGACTTCGGAAAGCTAGCCAAAGAAGGTGTCAAAGAGGCAGGGGGCTGGCCTGTTCAATACGGCACCATCACCGTTGCAGACGGGATTGCCATGGGAACTCCTGGCATGCGTTTCTCCTTGACTTCCCGTGATATTATCGCTGACTCTATTGAAGCAGCTATGGGCGGTCATAACGTAGATGCCTTTGTCGCAATCGGTGGCTGTGATAAGAACATGCCTGGTTCCATGATTGCCATCGCCAACATGGACATCCCTGCTGTATTTGCCTATGGCGGAACCATTGCACCAGGAAATCTCAACGGTAAAGATATCGACCTTGTTTCAGTCTTTGAGGGAATCGGAAAATGGAACAATGGCGACTTGACGGCTGAAGAAGTTCGCCAGATTGAGTGTAATGCCTGTCCTGGACCTGGTGGTTGCGGTGGTATGTACACTGCCAATACCATGGCAACGGCCATTGAGGTCATGGGCATGTCTATTCCTGGCTCTTCCTCTCACCCTGCTGAATCTCCTGAGAAGAAGGCTGATATTGAAGAAGCTGGTCGGGCTGTTGTACGCATGCTAGAACTTGGCATCAAACCATCTGACATTATGACGCGTGAAGCCTTTGAAGATGCCATTACAGTCACCATGGCACTCGGTGGCTCAACCAATGCTACCCTCCACCTCTTGGCCATTGCTCACGCTGCCAACGTTGACTTGACCTTGGAAGATTTCAATGATTTCCAAGAACGCGTGCCCCACTTGGCAGACTTAAAACCATCTGGAAAATATGTTTTCCAAGATCTCTACAATGTCGGCGGTGTTCCTGCGGTTATGAAATACTTGCTCAAAAATGGCTTTCTTCATGGTGACCGCATCACCTGTACAGGTAAAACCGTTGCTGAAAACCTAGAGAATTTTGCAGACTTGACTCCAGGTCAAGATGTCATCATGCCACTTGAAAATCCAAAACGTGCAGATGGCCCACTCATCATCCTCAAAGGTAACCTTGCTCCTGAAGGTGCCGTTGCCAAGGTTTCCGGTGTGAAAGTCCGCAACCATACTGGTCCAGCCAAAGTCTTTGATTCGGAAGAAGAAGCGATTGAAGCAGTCTTGACCGATGAAATCGTAGATGGCGATGTGGTTGTTGTCCGCTATGTTGGACCAAAAGGTGGTCCTGGTATGCCTGAAATGCTGTCCCTTTCATCTATGATTGTCGGTAAAGGCCAAGGCGACAAGGTAGCCCTTCTGACAGACGGTCGCTTCTCTGGCGGAACTTATGGTCTAGTTGTTGGTCACATCGCTCCTGAAGCCCAGGACGGCGGTCCAATCGCCTACCTCCGCACAGGAGATTTGGTGACGGTTGACCAGGATACCAAAGAAATCACCATGCACGTTTCTGACCAAGAAATTGAAGAACGCAAGAAAACGACGGTCATTCCACCGCTTTACTCTCGTGGCGTTCTCGGCAAATACGCCCACACCGTATCCTCTGCCTCTAAAGGAGCAGTTACCGACTTCTGGAGACCTGAACGCAGTGGGAAACAATCATAACATCACAAAACCCTGTCACTGCGACAGGGTTTTCACAAGGAGAAAAAAATGAAACTAAACGTCGAACTATCCCGTTTCCGTGTCAAAGAGGGGAAGTCAGCTGTCGTTGACCAGTGGATGACCTTTCTCAATGACCACATGGAAGACACCCTTCTCACTCTTGAAGGAGAGAAAATGTATGTCGAAACCATCTTCCGTGAAGTGCTGGACGGTCGTGAATACCTCTACTGGTATTCCGTCCAAGCAGAAGGCGGGATTGAGGTAGAACATTCCCAATCCTATATTGACAAAAAACACCTAGAATACTGGAATGAATGCATTGATTCCAGCTACGATATGGTGGATCTTGAACCTCAGGTTGTCATGATTACCAAGCCGATTTATGAAACCATGGAAGAACTAAATAGACAATACGATGAAACATTTAAAAAATGGCTCTATAATTTCTGTAGTGGGTAAATCCACTGTAGAGATTATGGAGCCTTTTTGAGTATAGAAAAAAAGTCCCATATGACCTATAATGAAAAGCGACTAAACAACTCATTAGAAAGACTCATATGGAACAACTAAATCTTATCACAAATTTTCTCAGAATTAAAGATAAAAATATCGTTATCACTGATGAATATGATATGGGAACTCACTTAGAACTCCACGGTCACTTGGATTACACAGCCCCTAAATGCCCTTCCTGCAAGGGACAAATGGCTAAATACGATTTCCAAAAAGCCTCCAAAATCCCCTATCTAGAAACTGCTGGTTTCCCACTGCTTATTCGTCTTCGAAAGCGTCGCTTCAAGTGTAAAGATTGCGGAAAAATAGCGGTTGCTGAAACTCCTCTTGTCAAGAAGAACCACCAAATCTCTGTCGCGGTTAACCAGAAAATCGCCCAATTACTCATCGAAAAGCAAGCAATGACACATATTGCACACAGGCTATCAATTTCAACATCGTCAGTTCTGAGAAAGCTTAATGAGTTCAAGTTTAAAACAGATTGGAATACCTTACCTGAGGTAATGAGCTGGGACGAGTATGCCTTCAAGAAGGGGAAAATGAGCTTTATTGCTCAAGATTTCAACTCCCTAAACGTCATTGCCATCCTAAACGGAAGAACTCAAGCAACCATCCGAAACCACTTTCTACGCTATCCTAGAAAGGTTAGAAATCGGGTCAAAGTGATTACCATGGATATGTTTAGTCCCTATTATCAACTTGCTAAACAGCTTTTTCCGAATGCAAAAATTGTACTCGACCGCTTTCATATTGTTCAACACCTTAGTCGTGCTATGAACCGTGTTCGTATTCAAATTATGAATCAATTCGACAGAACATCGCAGGAATACCGGGCCTTGAAACGCTACTGGAAATTGATTCAACAGGATAGTCGTAAACTCAGCGATAAACGATTTTATCGCCCTATGTTTCGAATGCATTTGACTAACAAGGAAATACTGGAAAAACTCCTGTCTTTCTCCGAGGAACTACGACAGCACTATGAACTCTATCAATTGCTCTTATTCCATTTCCAAGAGAAGAACTCAGACCATTTCTTTGACCTCATCGAACAGGAAATAGCCACTGTTAATCCTATTTTCCAGACGGTATTTAAGACATTTCTAAAGGATAAAGACAAGGTTTTGAATGCCCTAGAATTGCCTTATTCCAACGCCAAACTGGAAGCTACTAATAATCTCATCAAAGTCATTAAGAGAAATGCCTTTGGTTTCAGGAACTTTGAAAACTTTAAAAAGCGAATTTTGATTGCTTTGAACATAAAGAAAGAGAGAACGAAGTTCGTCCTCTCTAGGTGTTAGCTTTTCATCTACCCACTACAGTTGACAAAGAGCCTAAAAAATGAGCTGCTCTATGCAACTCATTTTCTTTTTATTTTGGACTGATACCTAGCGTAATCCGTCCAAGTCGGCTGATACGGGTCATTTTCCAAGCTGGTGACCAGACGATTTCGACCTGGGCATCCTCAATTCCCTCAATGGTTTTCAAGGCTGCAACCAATTCTCCTGGCATGGTATCAGCACAAGAACAACCAGCATCAGTAAAGGTCATGATGACCTTACAAAATCCATTCTCATCCAAATCAATTTCATAGACCAGGCCTAAATTATAGATATCCAATTCAATTTCCGGGTCATAAATATTCTCTAGGACTTCGATCAATTGACTTGAAAGCGCAGCTGCTCGGTCATTGATTTTTATATCGTCTCTCATTGGAATTCTCAACTTTCTTGTTTTTATTATTTTCTCATATTTTTCATAATTTTTCAAGAAAATGCAGCTTAATTGTCTGAATATTCAAAAAGAAGCTCCAAAGAGCTTCTCAAAGTTTTCTGTCTAGAGAATTAGATTGCTCTCATCTCCTTCGACTGACCTTCTCCAATCTGGAAGACATATTTGTGACCTTGGGTCAAGCTATGGTAGAAACCTTTCCCCTCATAAAGTTGAAAAATTTGCATGGTCTTCCGACTTTCCTCGTCCTTATAGACATGTTGGACATAGGGATTGTCCGCAAAGACCTTTTCCAAGAGTTCTTGGCTAGCTGGTCTGGCCTTACCTTCAATCCGAATGACTTGAATAAGATAATCCTCCTCAGATAAGGCCGTGACGGCTAGGCGCTCATCTCCCATCAATTGATGGTAAAAATGAGTTTCTGATCCTGTCATAAAGAATACACCCTCTTCCGTCGCAGCTGTAATATGAATCGGTCTGGCATGAGGAGCTCCCGTCTGATCAACTGTCGCAAAGATTCCAACCTTCATTCCCTCTAGAATTTCCATAATCTGTTTAAATTCCATAATGCGCCTCCTAGGCATATTTCTCTCTTGATTATAGCAAATTCCACAGTGAAAGTTAAGAAAAAGCTTTTCTATTTTATCAAACTAAAAAGCTGCAGGTATTAAAAAAAGATTGAAGAAGATTTCCTCCAATCTACATCTTAATAGGTAGCCAAGCGTTTTTCCAAGTGTACTTGACCGACAGCATATAGTGTACAGATAACCCAATAAATGAGGGCTACACAGATATAAACTGTCATGTAGTCAGACTTGGCTCCACCGACTATTTTGGCCTTATTGAAAATCTCTGGCACTGTAATCATAGCTGTCAGAGATGTACTTTTAACCATGTCCAAAAGCACATTGCTAAGA
Organism: Streptococcus sp. 29887; assembly: GCF_032595075.1. NCBI lineage: Bacteria > Bacillati > Bacillota > Bacilli > Lactobacillales > Streptococcaceae > Streptococcus > Streptococcus iners. The sequence goes on from NZ_CP118735.1 coordinate 1,993,570, forward strand.
GGCGGTAGGGCAATTCGGAAGGCTTGGGGAATGATGATTTTTCTGTAAATCACATTGGTCCGCAAGCCCAAGGAACGCGCCGCCTCCCACTGTCCCTTATCAATCGCTGAAAGAGATGCACGAATAATTTCAGAAATGTAGGCACTGGACATGGAAGTAAAAGCAATTATGGAGGCCGAAATCGCATCTAACTGTAGACCCATAAAGGGCAGACCAAAATAGATGAAAAAGAGGAGAACCATGAGAGGAACGCCCCTCATGAGAGAAATATGTGTCATAGCCAGCCAACGCAAGGGCGCTAACTTGGACATTCTAAGTAAGGCAACAAAGAAACCACAAAAGGTACCCAAGGCAAAACCAATTAAAGACAGAGAAAGAGTGTAAGGCAAGCCTTCCAAAATCTGCGGAACGGCTTCCTTCGCAATCTCTGCATTAAAAACTGCCTGCCAGTTGATTTCCATATCTTCTCCTCTTTCCTAAAAACCAGATAGACCTTGCCAGTCTGTGACTGACAAAGTCTATACAAGATGCATTTATCGTCATTTATTTTTTCTTTTATTACGTCGTTAACTCGCCTTGCCTGATTGAAACAGTCTGGGGGACTGTTTCAAGTCAATGCCAAGAAACAAGAAAGCATTGACTTATGCCTGCGGCAATTGAGGCGAAGTTGCTTCGCCCAATCTCCAGTCTTCAAAGGTTCCCCGAACCTTTGAAGCGAGTACTAAAAGTAAACTAAAAGACTATAATTTCTTACTAAGTCTTATTCAACTTCGATAACTGGCAATTTATCAGCATTTTCAACAGGGACTGTCAAGTCTTGTCCTGCATAGTATTTCTCAGAAATTGCCTTCAAAGTTCCGTCAGCTTTCATCGCTTCAAGAGCTTCGTCAATTTTTTCTTTCAAGCTTGTGTCAGCCTTGCTCATAACAATACCTTGTTCAGTTGGGTTGTATTTAGCATCACCCATCTTCACTTTGATATCTGGGAAGTTAGCATTTGCCCATTTGATGGCCATGACTTGTGTGTAGTAGTCGTTTGGAATGAAGTCTGTACGACCTGTTGATACGTCACGCAAATAGACGTCGTTGGTTACGTTGTCATAGATAACTGGCTCTGCGCCTTGCTTTTCAGCGATTTTCATGTACTGAGTACCTGCGCCACCACCTGCTTTTTTACCAGTCCAGTCGCTCAAGTCAGCCGCTTCAAGTCCTGATGAACCATCTTCACGAACGATGTAGCCGCCAACTGAATACTTGTAAGGGATAGAGAAGTTGTACTTTTCCTTACGTGCTTCTGTCATGTCAAAGTTGTTAACAGAAATATCAACTTTTCCACTATCCACAGCTGTAAAGGCTTCTGCCACACCGATTTCTTGGTATTCGATTTCCAATTTCAAACGTTTACCAATTTCATTGATCATATCAATTTCATAACCGACCAATTCTTTAGCATCGTTGTAGTAAGAAGTTGGGAAAAGGGTACCTGGTGTTGCAACCTTCAAGACACCCGCTTCTTGTACTTTTTCCCATTGAGTCTGTTCAGCAGAAGAACTGCTAGTATTAGAACTTGAGCTAGAACATGCTGCCAAGGTCAAAGTAGAAACCAAGAGAGCTGAGGCCAAAACTTTTTTCAACATAAAACAATCTCCTTTGGAAGCCATAGCTTCCTTTTTACTTTTTTGGTGTTAACCCACCAACTTTTACAGGTTAACATTTCGAAAACGTTTTGGCAAATAATTGAACTGAAAAAAATGAATTCCCTTACAAGTTGAGTAAACCTGCTGCCTCCATTTGGTCTGCCAACTGCAAGAGTAAATCCTCTCGTCCCTTGGCTGCTGTCAATTGGATGCCGATTGGTAAGCCGTCAGCCCGCACATAAGTCGGGAGAGAAATGGCTGGCTGACCACAAATATTGGCCTGTTGCGTAAAGGGAGTTAGGGCTAGGCTGTCCTCGAACATTTGCCAGATCAGATCCTGCTGCTCTTGCATGGAATAGTTCTGGGTGTGCTTGAGGCGGTCCAGCAAATCTGCTGATAGGTCAAATTGTCCATGCTTGGGCGCTACATCAGCCACTGTCGGCGTCAGGAGCAAGTCGTATTCCTCATGGAAACGCGCCATGCTGGCTCCAAACTGGTCCCAGTCCAATAGGGCCTTGGAGTGCAATTTGGCTGGAATGGTTTGCCCGCTTTGGTAAATAGCCCAGGACATAACTTCCATGTCATCCAAGGTCATCTGACGCCCAAAAACTGCTTCGATTTCGTCAAACATCTGGGCCGTGTCCACGCTGTTCATCAGGTAGAAGGATTTCATCAGAGCAACTCCATCCAGAGGATATTCCGACAATTCCACCACTTCATGCCCCAAATCAACCAAGTGATGACAGGCTGTTTGAACTGCTTCTACCGCTTCAGGACTGACCTTGCTCCCTACTGGCGACTTGGTATAATAGGCGATTTTTAGGGGGCGAGACAATTTTCCAAACACCTCCTCCTCGCTCAGCTTGGCAAGGGGAAAGGGAGCTTCCAGCTGGTAGTCCTGAAAATGATAGAGCAGACGCTGGGTGTCACGAACAGACTTGGTCAGGGCAAAATTGACAGATGCTCCCTGCCAGCCACGATAAGACTTAGGCCCAACTGGAATCCGACCACGACTGGTTTTGAGCCCAATTAAGCCATTGAAGGAGGCAGGGATTCGGATGGAGCCTCCGCCGTCCGATGCAGCGGCAATAGAAACCATGCCTGAAGCTAGTGCTGCGGCTGCACCACCACTTGAACCACCAGCATTACGGCTAGGATCAAAGGGAAGATTGACTACTCCATGTATGCTGGCGTCTGAGATATTTTTGAAGCCGAATTCTGGCGTGTTGGTTCGACCGACAATGATGAAACCCAAGTCCTTCAAGCGTTGGACATAGGTGTCGGTATGGCCTGCTGGTCGACCAGCAAGCAGGCGAGAACCAGCAGAAGATGGCTGCCCCTTTTCATTTTGCCCCAGATCCTTGAGCAAGAAGGGAACTCCTGCAAATGGCTTGCCCAGATAGTCTTCTTTTTCCGCCTCTTTCAAGGCCTCTTCATACTGCTTGCTGACAACCGCATTGAGGGTGGGATTAAGATTTTCTATTCTGTCAATGGTTTCTTGTACCAACTCCTTGGCAGAAACCTGTTTCTGATTGACAGCCTGAGCCATGGCTGTCGCATCTTTCCATTCCATAGAGACCTCTATTTCTGTTTTTATCCTTCGCTCAGCATCAAGCCAACCAACTCTTCCGCACTAATCTTACCAAAATAATGGGCCATATCCAAATCCGCCAAGGCTGCTTGAAGGTCTTCTTCGAGCAAACGTGTGCCGATTAGCTTGTTTTCGACTTCATCAATATTGCCCTTGGCAAAGAAATCTCCGTAAATACGGCATTTGGCAATGCGACCTTTTTCAACTTCGAGGTGAATATCCACAGTTCCCCCAGCAAAACGACCATCACGGTGGTAGCTATACTGTGGCGAATTACCGTAGTTCCATTCCCAGTTCTTATACTTGTCTGCCACCAACTTGTCAATGGCTGCCCAGTCTTCCTCAGTTAAGACATAGCGTTTTGCTTGGTCAATGGACTCAATACCCAATAACTTGCAAGTAATGAGGTTCTTAAATTCCTCTGTTGTGACAGACTGATATTCTTCTGCCAGATATGGACGGATGGTTCCCACACGGCTTTTGACAGACTTGATACCTTTTGATTCAATCTTTTTCTTATTGGGATTGAGGACCTTGGACATGGCTTCTTCGTCAATATCCAAAAGAAGAGAGTAGCCACCATAGACACGGTTGTTGCTGATGGTCATGGCTGCACCTGACACCTTTTTCCCTTCAATCACCAGGTCATTTCGTCCTGTTTGCTCTACCTCAACGGCTCCTAGCTCATGCAGGGCCTTGATGGCAGGCAGGTAGGCACGTTTGAAATCTCCAAAAATCCCGTTATCTTGAATTAAATAGCAGACATTGACAGAACCCTTGTCTACATAGATAGCACCGCCACCTGTATCCCGACGAACCAAAAGAATATTGTTCTCTTTGAGGTAGTCTTCATTGATTTCGACCAAGGCATTTTGGAACTTGCCGATTTCTACCTTGGGGTCACAGTAATAGGGAAAGAGAATATCATCATCCAAGAAGACATTTTGTTGAACATAGACCTGCATAGCTAGAGCAACTGCTCCATCGCTGACATATTGACCGTTGCGGATTGGTTCGATTAGGTACATGGGGTATCTCCTTTAAAATAAATCCTATGGGTTTCTTTTAATAATTGGGCACTGTCCTCTGCCAGGGTCAAACTTCGTTCCCTAATAGGCAAAGGCAGGCGATAGTGTTTTTGATTGAGACAGACATAGAGGGCCTGTGGATTTTGCTGAACCCGTGTCTGGAAGGGGGTCTTGATAAACTGTGGCGTGGTAAAGCCAATCCCGATTTCCAGATAGAGGACCTTACCTGTTTGATAGCTTTCCAAAAAGGCATCGTAGCGAGCTTTTTGAGCAAAGAAATCTGGCGATTCGACCATACCTTTTTCAGCATTGCGTTTGTTAATCTCGAAAGGAGCATCACAGACTGGACAACGCGGAATTAGGTCATAAGGAATCTTCATGTCCTTCTGCTCTGCTATCATCCGACGAATAAGAACATCATCTCGATAGGTCTGGTCATGGCAATGGCGACTGCATTGCCAGAGACCGTATTCCCCTTGAATGTGGAAAACCTTATCTTTATCATAGTTGGCCACCCAAAAGGCATTGTCTGCATTGGTGGTGATGATATGATAGGGCTTGGTTTCTAAAATCTCCCGCAAATGAATATAGGAAGCACCGACAGGCTGGTCTAGGTAATTGAGAGCGACAAAGCGACTCTGAAAGGCCCAGTATTCCTCTGTGCTTTCAAAGTCAAAGAGGCTGGCCTGCAACATATCCAAGAAGCCGTACTTGGCGATGAAATCTGGAAAGGCAGCTTCGAAACGAGGACCGATGTAGGTAAAGCCATCCGCCGCAGACATGCCTGCTCCAATGCCCACCACCACCGCATCAGCTTCAGCCAGCAAGTCAGCAAGCAGTTCTGCCTGAGTTTTTTCTTCTTGTTTAAGCGTCTGCCACATGGACATCCTCCTTTTCTCCTAATAAGGCTGTATAGTAGCCCTGGTCTTCCACCGTATAGGTCGAAAAAATGACCTTTAGGGGATAGGCTGTTTCCACCAACCACTTGCGGACAGTACGAATTGCCACTTCTGCCGCCTGGTCCTTAGGATAGCCAAATTCCCCTGTTGATAGGGCCGGAAAGGCAAGTGTTCCCAGTCCACGCGCCATAGCCTCCTCTAAACAGGACAGGTAGCACTGCTCCAAAAGTCCTTTTCGAATAGGTGAAACAGGCTTGCCTTCTGGAATAAAAGGTCCCACCGTATGGAAGACCAAACCAGCTGACAGATGAAAACCAGGTGTCACCATGACCTTGCCAACTGCTGCTGGAAGACCTTGGTCTTCCATTTTCTTGGCACAAAACTGGCGTAACTCCAAACCGGAAAAGGTATGGAGGGCATTGTCCAGACAGGCGTGGTTGGGGATAAAACAGCCCAGCATCTGACTATTGGCAGCGTTGACCACTGCATCAACCTGCAAATGACACAGATCTCCTGGATAGAGAAAAATCTGAGGGTCGCTCGTCGGCTGGCAGACTGACACATCCTGCATATGTTCCTCATGATAGGCGGCTAGAAAGGCCTCCTCCGCTACCAGATAGTCCGCCCCAATCGGTCCCGCTGATCGTTGATTGACCAAACCTCTCCAAATCGGAAGAGCCTCTTCAAGACTAGCCAATTCAAGCTCCTCTGACTGGGGCTCACCCTTCTCAGCCTGCAAGATAGCAATCATAGACCTCAGCAAGTCTAGCATCTCTTCCTTAAGCATCTTCAAGTGCTAAAAAGGCTTCTTCAGACACATCGGTCAAGCGAATCAACCAGTTTTCTTCTGGTTTTTCAGAATTGAGCAGGGTTGGTTGTTCCAGAGCAGCCGTATTGCGCTCTACCACCCGACCTGCAATAGGGGTCAGGATAGCCATAACTGTTTTTGAGGCTTCGAGATTGAGAATCTCATCATTGACTTCCAAGACTTCCTTGTCGGAAAAAATAACAAAACCAAGTGTCCCAACATCATCCTGCAACTCTGCTGTCATACGAATAGTGTAAATAGCATCTTCTTTTTCTACCCAGAGGTAGTTGGCAATTTTTTTCATAGTGTCTCACTTTCTACAATTTGTGCTAGTAATTCGATGGATTTCAAGCGATTATCAATTCCTGAAACCAAGGGGATAAAGAGGAGTTCGTCTGGCTGACAAGCTGCAATCAGTCTTTCAAGTTGCTCCTTGACTTCTGCTGGATTACCGATAATCATCCGACTGCGGTGCTGAGCAATTCTTTCCCTATCCTGCTCCGTCAGCTCATAGGCCTGATAGGTGGCTAGGCTTGGAAAATGGGTAAATTCATTGAAATCTTGCTTGCCCAACATCCAAATATCTAGCGATTTTGCCAGATTCTCTGCCTCCTGACTGGTTTCTGCAATCACGACAAAGAGGGCCAGGGCAAAATGCGGTTGCACCATGATGTCTGACGGCTGGAAGTCCCTGCGGTAATCCTGAGCCAATTTTCCAGCTGTTTCCACAGGATCATGGGGAATGTAAGGGAAACTACCAAAGACATAGCCCAAGCCCTCCTTAGCAGACAAGGCCATGGACTGCCCACCCATCCCCAAGGTGAAGATTTCTGGGTAGCTTGCCAGCTTGGGCGACAGACCAATGGCTTCATCTTTTCCTGTCAGATAGCTTGTAAACTGCTGGACCCATTGGTCAAATTGACTAGGTTGAAACTGGCTACACATGTGCTCTTTAACCAGAGCCGTTCCGGTAGAATTTCCCAAGCCGATGTCCACCCGACCTGGAAAAAGAGTTCCCAAACTGGCTGCCAGCTCTGCTATTTTATAAGGCGAATAATGCAAGCCCATGATGCCGCCCGAACCCAGATGAATCCGCTGGGTCTGACTGGCCAAGTAAGGAATCACGACCTCGGGACTGCCGATGGTCAGGGCATGGACATTGTGGTGCTCCGCCAACCAAAACCGATGGTAGCCCAAGCGTTCTGCCGCCTGCACCAGCGCCAAACTATCCTGCCAGGCCTCCTGGTAGGTCCGCCCCTCATCCAAAAGCCCATAGTCCAAAAGACTAATTTTCATACCTTTCCTCCTCGTAGTGTTTTATAGTGTTTTATAGTCTTTTAGTTTACTTTTAGTACTAGGCAACGAGCCGCAGGCATAACTAGAGTTAGGCAAGGCGAGTTAACGAAGTAATAAAAGAAAAACTAAATGACGATATTTTTACTCAATGAAAATTAAAGTCATACTAGGCGACGATGATGAAGATAGAACTCAAGTTCATCAAATCATGTCAACAACGTCTGGGTTTAATTTTCGAAGAGTAAAGACTGCGGAAAACCTCCCGCGACTCCCTCGGCAACGACTCCCCATAGTCCATCAAGGGGACAATATCCTTGAAAGAAGCCTGGGGAATAGCCAGCTTAGATAGGTCTTCTGGCTTGATCCGCAGTTGGATGTCTTCTGGCTTGCCGGCCGCGATCTTGTGGACAAACTCAGGATCGGTGATAAAAGGTGTTGACAGACCAACCATATCCGCATGCTCCAAGGCCTCAATAGCCTTCTCCGCCGAATTGATACCCCCTGTCGCCATAACCACCAGCCTATCCTTTAAGGCGTCGTGGACCACCTGATTAACCAAGCGCCCCTGATGACGCCCAGCTCCTCGAACCTGATTACGAAAGACATCATGCCCCCATGAAGCGATGGCTAGGTAGTCAATCCTTGCGACATCCAAAGCCATGTCCATGAACTGTAAAAATTCCTCGATAGAATAGCCTATACTGGCTCCTCTTGTTTCCTCAGGCGTTGCCCGAAAACCAAGGATAAAGTCAGCTGGCGCCAACTGGTCAATCATTTCCTGAACCTTCCGCAAGACTTCTAAACCAAAACGGGAACGATTTTCCAAGTTTTGACAGCCATAGCGGTCCTGACGTTGATTGGAAAAGGTCGAAAAGAAGGTCTGAATCAGCAAGCGCTGGGCAGAAGAGATCTCCACTCCTGCAAAACCCGCCTCAATAGCCCGTCGCGTCGCCTGACCATAGGCCTCTACCAGCTCTTCCAGCTCTGCTATGGTCAACTCCTTGACCTCATGGGGAAAGGGAGCATGGAGTTTCATGGGACTGGGACCATAGACCAGCTTGTCCCGCTGAAGGGTGTGGCTGGAAAAACGACCAGCATGGGTCAGTTGCAAGATTGCCTTTGCCCCCTTGGACTGCATGACCTGGGCCAGTTTTCGCAAACCATCAACATCCTCATCCTTGGCCACGCTAAAGCCAAACTCGAACAATTGTCCCTTGGGGTCCACATAAGCCGCCCCTGTGATTTGCAAGGGAGCCGCATCCGCCCGCCGCTCCGCATAGTCCAAATCATCCTGGGTCACCAAGCCATCTGCTGTGGAGGAATTGGTCACCATGGGCGACAGGACAAAACGATTGGCTAGGACGGTTTGGTGCAATGGCAGAGCTTCAAATAATGCTTGATAGGTTTCCATATTTCCTCCTAGATACCATATTTTTCCATAGACTGCTTGATGGTCTTTCCGAGCGCCATAAAATCAGCCATGTTGTCCGACGAAGGATAAAAGGTGGTCAGAAAAGCCCCATTTTCAATCAAGACACGCTCGATTCGTGTTTTCATCTCCTCCACCGTCACATCCTGACCGACCAAGTCTGACAGATTGGCCATCGAATTCGGATTTACTTGCGGAAATCTGTCAGATACTTCTTGCGGAGCAAAACTTTCCGCATAAAAATCAGCCACTACTTGCCCACGTTTGACTTGATTGCCTGATACACTGATATAGGCAGAAATGGCAATAGCTTCTTGGTAAATCCGCTGGGCCAAACCTGCAAACTTCCGCCCCTTGATACTAAGGTCGTAGGTCCCTGGACAGTAGGAAGTTGCCACCTCACCACTGACCACATCTAAGGGAAAATCCGAAAGCGCCTGAGCAATCAAATCCACCATGACCTGATAGGATTCCCTCAAATCAACCTTGTGACCAGCAGGATTGGGCAAAATCAGAGTGACATTTAAAATCCCCTCGTCTGCTACCACAGCCAGACCACCCAAACTCCGAATAATAGGACTGTAGCCTGCCTGACCAATACTGGCTAAGCCCTTGTCCAGCTGGGCCACCTGACTGTCCATCATCCCCAGAATGACCGTTTTATCCATGGGCCAAAAATGCAAAATGCCTGTATCGGTCTGACGATTGACCTCGCGCAAAAAGACCTCTGTCCACACCAACGGCCCCTGTTTCAAACCAGTCAAACCAGACCGATCTTCGTATTTTTTTATGGTCACATTCTCAACCCAAGATTTCATCCGTAAGCGTTCTCTTTCAATTTGCTATCCCTATTTTAACACAAAGCGATTTGATACAACCGAAAAAATGTTATTTCTTTTATGAAAAATAGAAAAAGACTAGATAAAATCCAGTCTTTTTCTCGATTTACAATTCTTCAAAAGCATCTTTTACCTTGTCAAAGAAGCCTTTTTTATGGGGTTTGATATCAATGTTTCCTGCTGCTGCAAATTCTTTAAGAGCTGCACGTTGACGGTCGTTCAGACCTGTAGGGGTAACAATATTCACCGTCACATACTGATCACCGATAGCCCCGCCACGAACACTTGGAGCTCCCTTGCCTTTCAGACGGAAGGTCTTACCTGTCTGTGTTCCTTCAGGGATCACCATATCCACATCACCGTGAACGGTTGGCACATGGACTGTATCACCCAAGGCTGCCTGAACAAAGTTGAGGTCTAATTTATAATAAATTGTTGTCCCCTCACGCTCAAACTTATCTGAAGCCTGGACTTGAATGACCACATAGAGATCTCCGTAAGGACCTCCATTAAAACCTGCTTCCCCCTGACCTGCCAGACGGATTTTCTGACCAGTTTCCACACCAGCTGGCACCTTCACTGTTACTGTATGGGCTTGTTTTTCATGACCGGTTCCGCGACAAGTTGTACATGGATCCTTAATTTGTTTACCACGACCATGACAGACATCACAGGTCATTTGACGGCGCATGGTGCCAAGTGGTGTTTGCGTGTCCACATTGATAATCCCTGAACCGTGACAGCGTCCACAAGTTACTGGGCTAGTACCAGGTTTAGCACCTGAACCCGTACAGGTCCGACAAGTCGCTTCACGGTGATAGGAAACTTCTTTCTCTGCACCGAAAATTGCCTCTTCAAACTTGAGGTTGACACGGTATTGAAGGTCATCCCCTTGACGAGGAGCATTCGGATTGCGGGTCGCACCGCCGCCACCAAAGAAGCTTGAAAAGATGTCTTCAAAGCCACCGAAACCAGCTCCATCGAAACCACCAAAGCCACCAGCTCCACCGCCGAAGCCACCATTGGCACCAGCAGGACCAAACTGGTCATAGGCAGAACGCTTCTGCGGATCACTCAAGGTTTCATAAGCCTCTTGAACTTCTTTGTATTTATCCTCCGCACCCGGATCCTTGTTAATATCTGGATGGTATTTCTTTGAAAGCTTCCGATAAGCCTTCTTAATCTCGTCTGGCGAAGCATTCTTGGAAACCCCCAGACGATCGTAAAATTCAGTGTTGTTCATAGTTTATGATACAAAAGGCGTTAAGAAAACCGTATGAAAATAGGAAACTGACGCAGTGTGCCTAACACACTAGGAAGTTTATCTTTTTCACTAGGTTTTTAGCCTGTGTTCGAATAAACGAACTTGTATTCCTTTCTTTGAAAATTAGAAAGTAGCCCGTGTTCGATTACGAACACTTTCCTTTCTGTAAAATTAGTTAGGATCTTTCTCAAATGTTGCTTTGAACTCTTCAAATTCTTCGTCAGACAACTCAAAAATAAAGTCTTCCGTAGAGTAATCATCATTTTCTTTGAAGTACATAGTCGCATCTTCAACCAATCTTAGACTGGTAAGAACCTGACGCGAAAAGGCATTGACTGTAAAGCCAGTTCCTGTAATGATATTGCCATCTTCACAGACTGGTAAGGGACGAAAATTTTCTCCAGGTAGAAAGTCAAAATAGTCCATGAAATTTTGCCAAATACCACCTGTATATAAGGTATTCTCCAATAATCCAGCCTTAGCAAGCAGGATCGGAGCAGAGGAAATCGCTGCAATTTTGATTGGTTTACCACCTAAGCCAGCCAGAAATCGAATGAGGTGCTCATCTCTCAAAGCCGGAGTGAAGTCAATCGTCCCTGGACAAAGAATACAATCATATTCCTCTATATTTACCTCTTCTAAGATCTTGTTAGCATGACAAGGTAGACCGTCCTCCGAATAAATCGTTTCCGTAGTGGAAGCAATAAAATCAATCTTTCTCCCAAAATTCAACACCAATGTGCTAGTCAAAGGAGCTATCTCATAGAGAGAAAAATTAGGATAGAGCAAACAAGCAACTTTTTTCATGAAAAGCCTCCTCATCAGTTATTTACCCAAAAACAGAGGCTGGGTTGCAACCTCTGTGATTGGAATTTTGACTTAATAATGATTTCTATTCTCGGGGAGATGAGAACTGAGTTCGAACTAAGAACTTCGGAAAAAAGATAACTTTCCATGTTCTAGATACTCAAAGAAATTCAAGACTAGGCTAGGCAACTGGACGAAGATTGAACTGGAGTTCATCGAGGAGAGTTAACGAAGCCTAGTGAAGAATTTCGAAGAGTACTACTTTTCAGTAAACTCGCCGTCTACCACATCATCGCCTGCGTTGTTAGTTGTTTGGGCACCTTCTTGGCCTGCGGCTGCTTGTTGTGCTGCTGCGGCTTGCTCGTAGAGTTTCACTGCAAGAGCTTGAGCTTTTTCGTTGAGGTTTTCAAGTTTAGCCTTCATGTCGTCCAAGTTGTTCGCTTCTTGAGCTGCTTTCAACTCATCAAGGGCTGCTTGGGCTTGGTCACGTTCTGCGTCAAAGCCTTTGCCTTCAGTTTCTTTCAGAGTTTTCTCAGTCGCAAAGATTGCTTGATCAACATCGTTACGAAGGTCCACTTCTTCCTTACGTTTCTTATCTGCTTCAGCGTTTGCTTCTGCATCTTTCATCATGCGGTCGATTTCTTCGTCAGTCAAACCTGAGTTAGACTGGATAACGATAGTTTGCTCTTTTTGCGTACCAAGGTCTTTGGCTTTTACAGAAACGATACCGTTCTTATCGATGTCGAATGTTACTTCGATTTGTGGAATACCACGAGGTGCTGCAGGGATGTCAGTCAATTGGAAGCGACCAAGAGTTTTATTGTCCGCTGCCATTGGGCGCTCACCTTGAAGCACGTGGATGTCAACAGCTGGCTGGTTGTCTGCAGCAGTTGAGAAGACTTGTGATTTAGAAGTTGGAATCGTTGTGTTACGGTCGATGAGTTTTGTAAAGACACCACCCATTGTTTCGATACCAAGTGACAATGGTGTTACATCAAGAAGTACAACGTCTTTGACATCACCAGTAATCACACCACCTTGGATTGCCGCACCCATGGCAACCACTTCATCAGGGTTTACAGATTTGTTTGGCTCTTTACCAGTTTCAGCTTTTACAGCCTCCACAACAGCTGGAATACGAGTTGAACCACCGACAAGGATAACTTCGTCGATTTCTGACAAGCTAAGTCCTGCATCTGAAAGGGCTTGACGAACAGGAATTTTTGTACGTTCTACAAGGTCGTAAGTCAATTCGTCAAATTTCGCACGAGTCAATGTCATTTCCAAGTGAAGCGGACCAGCTGCACCTGCAGTGATGAACGGCAAGCTGATTTGAGTTGATGTTACACCAGAAAGGTCTTTCTTCGCTTTTTCAGCCGCATCTTTCAAACGTTGAAGGGCCATCTTGTCAGCTGACAAGTCGATACCATTTTCTTTCTTGAATTCTGCTACCATGTGGTCGATAATCTTTTGGTCAAAGTCGTCACCACCGAGCTTGTTATCACCTGCTGTTGCAAGTACGTCGAAGACACCGTCACCAAGTTCAAGGATAGATACGTCGAAAGTACCTCCACCAAGGTCGAATACCAAGATTTTTTCATCTTTGTCAGTCTTGTCCAAACCGTAGGCAAGGGCTGCTGCAGTTGGTTCGTTGACGATACGTTCAACTTCAAGACCAGCAATTTTACCAGCGTCTTTGGTTGCTTGACGTTGAGCATCGTTAAAGTAAGCAGGAACAGTGATAACCGCTTTGGTTACTTTTTCACCAAGGTATTCTTCAGCGTAGCCTTTCAAGTATTGAAGGATCATGGCTGAGATTTCTTGCGGCGTGTATTCTTTGCCGTTTGCTGAAACTTTTTCAGAAGTTCCCATTTTTGATTTGATAGAGATGATGGTATCTGGGTTAGTCACTGCTTGGCGTTTTGCCGCGTCACCAACGATGATTTCACCATTTTTGAAAGATACAACAGATGGAGTTGTGCGGTTCCCTTCTGGGTTTGCGATGATTTTTGATTCAGTTCCTTCAAGAACTGCAACTGCTGAGTTTGTTGTACCTAAGTCAATACCGATAATTTTAGACATGTGTGTTACCTCTTATTAATTTCTTTTAGTGATACTCTCCTTAAGTGGCGACGCCGTCAGAGCCCGCTTTTGCGGTCTCTTTGACTAAAGTTTGAGCCTCTAGTCTCAAACTGTGCGTATTTACCGCCACGGCGGAGAGTATCGAATGGGCTCACGATGTTCGCCAGCCCGCAAGCACAAGGCTTGTCTTTTTTTCAATTTCATAGTTTTGTGACATTTCGGTCAGGTTGTTCGACGCATGAAGATATAATCATCTTCAATGTTATTTGATTCTTGAAAGCCTAACTTCTTCCAGAATTTTCTAGCTTCCAAATGTTTTTCATGAACTGGTAGCGAAATTCGAGTCACGCTGTGCTCTGTTTGCAGATAGTCTATACAGACTTCTACTGCTTTTCTCCCAAGTCCTTTTCCTTGATACCTCTTATCAATTAAGAAATTGATGATTTCACCATTGCTGTCTTTGCAGTAAAGCGAAACGTAGCCTATCAATTCACCTTCATTGTAAATAGCTTTCGGATGTGAGAATGGTCGAAGGCTCCAAGCCTCTGCCAATGAAAACTCAACTGAATCAACATAATCTTCTTTAGATATACCAGAATCAATATGTAAGCAATCGTGAAAATTTTCATCGCCAATTTCGTGTAGCTCTATCATTTATTCCGACACCACCACCATAGCCGGTCTCAGCAAGCGTTCATGCAGCTTGTAGCCTTTTTGGAAGACTTGTGCAATGTGTTCTGCTGGGCAATCGTCTGTGGCTGGAACAGTTTGAATAGCCATGTGAAGATTTGGGTCAAAGACATCTGTTGCGACTTCCTCCACCCCTTCTTCTTTGAGGGCTTGAATCAAGCTTTCCTGTACCATTTCCAAGCCTTTTTTGACATCCTCTGTCAAACCTTCAACTTGAAGGGCACGCTCCAAGTTATCCAAGCTCGGCAAGATTTTCTTGGCCAAGTCTTGCGAACGGTAACGCTGAATGGTTTGGCGTTCCTCATTGGCACGGCGTTGGATATTTTGCATTTCAGCGTGGGCACGGAGGTACTTGTTTTCAAATTCCTCTGCACGCTCATTTGCCAAATCCAATTCTGATTTTTCAGGTGTCTCCACAACTTCTTCTGTTGCTTCAACCTCTTCTACGATTTCTTCGTTTTTGATTTCTTCTGACAAAGCATTCTCCTTCTAATTGACTTCGTAATGATTACTGCTCAGATAACGATAGTAATCGGTTAATTTCATAAATAGGACGCGGCTGATGATGTTGATCAAACTCATCTGCCTGCGGTAGTCCATGTCAACAGGACCAAGCAAACTCATCTGGGCCATGCCCCGATAGGGGATTGGAAAGCGATGATGAATGATAGTCACATCTGCAAGGGCAGGATCACTGTGTTCCGCCACAGAAATGCTGGTCTGCTGGTTTGGCGCCAAGCCCTGCCGCAACTCTGGTGCCAATAGCTGAGGACTATCCAAGAGTTGGTAGGTGGCGAGGTTGCCGTAGGTCAGCGATGCGACCTTTCCACTGATAAAGACTGATTCTCGGAAGAGATTAGCAAAGATATAGTCCATCAAATCCAAGACATTGTCCGTCGTGGTAAAGTAACGCTGCACCACTTGGGGAATCTCCGTCCGTAGCTTGTAGTGAATGGACAAGACTGTCTGTCCAACGAAGCGTTCATCCACCAGGCGTTTGAGCACTTCCAAGTCCCTAGTCAAAAAGTTCTTGGGAATGGCAAACTGGACGGTGACTGGTTTGGACTGGTCCAGGGTCAAGACCGCCAGAGCATCGTGGCTACTGAGCTGCACGATGTCAAAGGAAGTCAGCTGCTGACTGGTTGGCTCCACATCTAAAATGACCGAGGTGTAGCCTGTCAAATCCGCTAGGACTGTACTGGCCCGCTCCAAGATGTCCTCCAGCTTGAAGGCTTCAAAGTCGAAGGCCTTGACCACCTGATAAACATCTTCTTCATTGATGTGTTCCAGATTGAGCGAGTGGTTGACAAAGTATTGAAAACCAGCCCGACTGGGCATCCGACCACTTGACGTGTGAGCCTTTTCTAGCAAGCCCAACTGCTCCAGCTTGGCCATATCATTGCGAATGGTAGCAGAGCTAGAAGCAATCATCTCCTGCAAGGCCTTAGAACCAACTGGCTCATGATGGCGCGTAAACAATTCAACAATCAGATTCAAAATATCATTTTGACGTTGGGTAATCATCTCCGCTCCTTTCATGAACACTGTTTTAGTTACGCTCAATGAAAATCGACAGTAGCCTAGGAAGCGAGGCCGAATGTAGAACTATGGTTCACAAAGGCAAGCTGACAACGGATAGTGTTGATTTTTGAAGAGCGTTAGCACTCTATGATGTCGAGTGCTAACCTATATACTCCCATTATACGCCGAAAAAATGGATTGTCAAGAGAAAAAGACACAAAATTAGCACTCTTTTGCCTAGAGTGCTAAAAATCAGTCTGAAGACCTAGAGCAATAACCTATCAATAAAAAATCAGAGAATATCCCTGATTTCATTTCTTTATTTCCCTTGGGCAATCAATTCTGCTCCGCGTTTGCGGTAGGATAGGTCGCCAACTGCTTCAATTAATAGCTTGCCATGTTCATATTTGAGAACGGTGATTGAGCCGTTATCGAGAAAGACATTGGCACCACGCTCTGGCTCCAACAGATGAGCCAGGGTTGCAATGGTCATACCGTGGCTGACCACCAGGGCATTGCCTCCGCCTTGTTTTTCCAAGTCCTGGGCGATGGATTCAAAACCTGTTAAGATACGATTGCTCAAGACCTCCCAAGATTCCGCCCAGCCAGCGGTGTCTGCTTCTTGGATACCTGCTGCAATTTCCGCAAAGGACATGCCTGTTGCATCTACTGTCCCTTTCAAACGAGGCAGGACACCTTGGAAAAGCTCGGCATCATACATGCCCTCAAAACTACCGAAACACCATTCACGGATACGCTTGTCTTGGTAATAAGGAATTTTTCCCAAAATCCCCAACTCACGCTGGGCGATGGTCATGGTCTGAACGGTCCGCCCCAGGTCACTGGACACAGCTAGTTTAAAATCAATACCCGCATCCTTTAGCCCCAAGCCCAGTTCACGAATTCCTTCCTCACCAGCCTTGGTCAGCGGTGTGTCACACCAGCCCTGCACGCGCCCAATGGTATTAAACATGGTTTTCCCGTGACGAGAAATATATAATCTTACATCTGCCATTCGTTTTTCTCCTTGTCATTTCTTACTATTAGTATAACAAAAAACCGACTGCTTGTGGCAATCGGTCTACGTTTTTTAGTTCTTAAAGCTATGAATCGGTGCTGGAATTTGTCCACCACGGTTGATAAAGTCCACAGACGAAGCTTGATTGACCTTCATAACAGGAGCTGTTCCCAGCAGTCCACCGAATTCGATCATATCCCCTTCTTTTCCAAGTGGAATGATGCGGACCGCAGTCGTTTTCTGATTGATAACCCCAATCGCCGCTTCATCCGCAATCATAGCTGCAATGGTTTCAGCAGGCGTTGTTTCGGGAATAGCAATCATATCCAAACCTACAGAACAGATGGCCGTCATGGCTTCCAATTTTTCAAGGTTAAGAGAGCCATTTTGCACCGCCGCAATCATGCCCTCGTCCTCAGAAACAGGGATAAAGGCACCTGACAAGCCACCGACTTGGTTGCAGGCCATGACTCCACCCTTTTTCACTGCGTCATTGAGCAGAGCAAGGGCAGCAGTCGTTCCGTGCGTACCAACGGTTTCTAAGCCCATTTCCTCCAAAACCCGTGCCACTGAGTCGCCAACCGCTGGCGTTGGAGCAAGCGACAGGTCTACGATACCGAACTTGACACCCAGGCGTTCACTAGCCATATTGCCGACCAACTGACCGATACGGGTAATCTTGAAGGCGGTCTTCTTGACGGTCTCCGCCACCACATCAAAGCTCTCACCACGCACTTTTTCAAGGGCACGCTTGACCACACCAGGTCCAGACACACCGACATTGATGACCACATCCGCCTCGCCGACACCATGGAAGGCACCCGCCATGAAGGGATTGTCCTCGACCGCATTGGCAAAGACCACCAGCTTGGCCACACCCATATCAGAAGCTTCCGCCGTCTCCTTGATGATCCGCCCCATGTCCCGCACAGCCGTCATATTGATACCCGTCTTGGTCGAGCCGATATTGACTGACGAGCAGACCTTTGTCGTTTGGGCCAATGCCTGCGGTATAGAGTTGATGAGGATTTCATCCCCTTTTTGGTAGCCCTTTTGAACAAGAGCTGAAAAACCCCCGATAAAATCGATACCTATCTCATGAGCCGCCTTGTCCAAGGCATGAGCCAGGGGAAGATAATCCGTGGCATCTGTCGCCGCACCAATCAAAGCAATAGGCGTCACCGATACCCGTTTGTTGACAATGGGAATGCCTAGCTCTGCCGCAATTTCATCGCCGACTGCTACCAAGTTCTTGGCCTTGGTGACAATCTTGGTATAAACTTTCTCAGCAGCTTTCTCAATATCCGCATCAATACAGTCCAAGAGGGAAATCCCCATGGTGATAGTCCGAATATCGAAGTGCTGCTCCTCAATCATCTCAATGGTTTCTCTAACCTGTCTAATATCCATGAAACCTCTCCTTACAAGTTGTGCATGGCATCAAAAATGGCTGCACTTTGAATGTTGATTTTCACGTTCAAGGACTGACCAAAGTCATCCAATTCCGCACGAAGTTGCGTGAAATCTTTCTTTTCATCTGATGACACCACTGCCATCATGGTAAAATACTCATCCAAAACAGTTTGTGAAATATCATCAATATTCAAACCCAATTCCGCAATCTTGGTCGCAACACCCGCAACAATTCCTGACTTGTCCTTACCGACAACTGTAACAATAGCTTTCATCTGAATACCTCTTCAAAATTTTCATTTATTTTATCATAAAAAAACAGAAAAAGGTAGAAATCGTCAAGATTCTACCCGAATTGTACGTGTTTACTTTACAGATTGCGATCGACGGGCATAGGCTTTCCAATCAATCCCACGCGCCTCACACCAGTTTTGGACATTTGGAGCCAAGACCACATCTTTCTTGCGGAGTTCCGCAATATTCTTAGCACCTAGCATGGTCATGATTTCAGCCATCTGCCATTGATAGGTCTTGATAGCCTGCAAGCCGTCGTCAAAACGATGCCCCTTACCATCCTTGACATACTGGAGGAAATGGTTGGACATACCGACAAGGTCTGCACCAAGAGCTAAGGATTTGACAATATCTAGCGGTGTTTTAATGCCACCTGAAGCAATCAAACTTGGACGGACATCCTCAGAAACAGACATAGCTTCCACCAAGGAAGTCACGGTAGACTGGCCCCAACCTTCTAGATAAGTATAATCATTGAAGGTTCGACGGGCATTTTCAATTTTGGCGAAGTCTGTTCCCCCAGTACCAGACACATCTATAGTTTGCACACCGACAGAAGCCAGCTGGGCTACTGTTTCACGGCTCATGCCAAAACCAACTTCCTTGACAATGACAGGCACTTCCATCTCCCGTACCAAAGTTTCAATATTCTTCAACCACATAGTGAAATCACGATCTCCCTCAGGCATGACAATCTCCTGAGGTGCATTGACATGGATCTGAATGGCATTGGCCTCCAACAAATCCACCGCTCGCTTGGCATTCTCCACACTATGATGGGCACCTAGGTTGGCAAAGATTATCCCGTAAGGATTTTCCCGACGCATCACGGAGAAAGTTTCCGCAACAGACGGATCCTTGATTGCCGCACTGACCGAACCAGAAGCCAGGGCAATCTTGCCAAAATGCCCCATAATCCCCAATAGGCGATTGATTTCCCGCGTCTTCTTGCTTCCACCGGTCATAGCATTGATGAAGAAAGGAAAGGCAAAGTCCAAACCAGCTACACTGGTCGAAATATCCACTTCATCCACCTTGGTCTGTGGCAGGGAATGATGGACAAACAGGGTTTCTGTGAAGTCCTTGGCCGGCGTGGTACTATATTGCTGGTTGGCCAAGCCAACGTGTTGATCCTTGCGGTCTAAACCAAATTCTCCTAGATAAAACATAGGGTTCTCCTTATTCTCTACTTGTGATCTTTAGTTGGAGTGGAAGAATGCCGGCTTCTTGCCAAGCCGTCTCTATCGCTGCTTTTTGTTCCTTACTGTCAACCAGGCAAATGCCGCAGTCACCACCACCTGCACCAGATGACTTGGCCACCGCTCCATAAGTCTGAGCCAGGTCACAGAGTTGGCTCAGTTGAGGGGTTTCAATGACCAAGCCCATTCCTCTCGCAAAATCTTGTAAGAGCTTACGGTTTTGAGTAATAGCCTGTCTAGCTAATACTATGTCATTTGTCTGACAAGCTGCTATCAACTGTTCTACACAGGTCTTGGAGTCGGCTAGAAACTGGCTGTGAATTTGCTCTTTTTCTGTCTGACTTTTTTGGCTTTCCATCTGGGAAACTAGACTATCCGTTGAAGCCGCCGACCCTGTCCAGCCCACCAAGAGGTCTAGACCTTGGGGTAACTGGATAGGGCTGATAGATAAACCCTGCCAATCACTTTCCACCAAATCAAGCAGGGACAGCTCTGCCATTTTCCCTAAAAGCCAAGAACGGTCTAGGGAATGATAGGCGATCAAGCCACCGAAACTGGAGGCTGCCAAATCGCCAAAGGAACCTGTCATGCCTAGCTTGGTCTGGGTCAGAGCTGCCAACTTGTAGGTCAAAAAGGCATCCGCTTGATGACCGTAGTAGGTCAACAGGGCCTTGACTGTCGCAACCGTTACAGCACCAGAGGAACCCAGGCCATACTTGGCACCAGAAGCCTGGTCATCTAGGTCGGACTGAACAGATAGGCTATAGGTTCCATGACAAGCATAGCCCTTGGCCGTCAGATATTCCTCGGTCACCTGCATGGCGGTCTCAATCAGGGCATAGGGATGGTTACCTTGAATACGAACGGCACCTTCCTTACGCTCCCAGATCAGATAAAGATCTGCATTTTGACTGGAATGAAGACTGCCTTGGTCACTTGTTTCAATGGTGACGGTTAGGTACTGATCAACCGCCGCAATCACCGCAGGATAGCCAGCCTCAACAACTGCGTATTCCCCTGCCAGAAAGAGTTTTCCAGGTATCTTTACTTGTACTTTCATGCTACAAGCCCTTTTCAAACGCTGTTTGTGATGCCTGCCAATCCTTCTCACTGAGAACATAGGCAGCAGGTCCAGGCTTGCTGGTGATGATTTTCTCTCTTGGGAAGACCTTGGACAATTCAGCTACTAGCTCATCCATCTGACTTGCTCGGCAGAGGACCTTGACATTTGGTCCAGCGTCCATGGTCATGTAGGCTGATAAACCTCTTTCCTCACGAACCTGACGGACTGCCTCTTGGGCCACTAGGCTATCAGCTGACCAGTAGGTAAAAGGCGGATTGGCAGAGAGAGTTGTCGCATGCATCTTCATGCCATTGTGTTCTGTGATGTGACCAAGTTTTTCAAAATTACGGCTAGCAATAGCTACCTTGATGTCCGCCAAGTCTTGTTTGGCTGTATCTACCCAGGCTGAGTAAAATGGTGAAGTGGCAACTGTGTGGTCCATTCCCTCTCGACTAGCAATCTTTTTCGGTCCGGTATTGACCGCCAAGATGACCATGCCGATATCCCAATCCGCATCGTCAATGGGATGGGCCATCGAATCTTCCGAACCAGTTCCCATATCCCACTCAACAAATCCACCGAATAGGCTACGGGTACTAGAGCCAGAACCCCTGCGAGCAAGGGTTGATAGGGTAGCTGGTGACAAATCTAAATCCAAGGCAGTTGCGGTTGCAAGAGCCAGCGCTGCAAAGGCTGAGGCTGAGCTGGCTAAACCAGCCGCAGTCGGAACAAAATTTAGACTTTCCACTCGGGCAAATGCCCTTTCACCTATATATTCGCAAAACAAATCCAAAAATCGAGAAATTTTTAACATTTCTTTTTCTTTTTGTAATATTCCGTTGAGATAGAACTCATCGGCAGTCAATTCTGGGTCAAAAACAACCTTGGTATCCGTATAAAATGCATCAAGGGTCAGGGATAAACTGGAATTCATGGGTAGGAATAATTCCTTATCTCGTTTTCCCCAGTATTTAATCAAGGCAATATTGGTATGGGCACGGGCAATGCCTGTCTGTTTAGTCATTGGTTTCTCCTAAGTACTGTATCCAGGTTTGGCGGGCGCCTGCTTGGTCAAGGATGTGTGCAAGTTTTTGGGCATCCTGGGCTGTTCTTGCCAGGGCAATCATGCAACCGCCACGACCACCACCGGTTAATTTGGCTCCGAGGGCTCCATTTTCTTGGGCAAGGCTGACGAGCTTATCTAGGCTAGGATCAGACACGCCTAATTCTTGCAGGAGGGCATGAGCTTGGTTCATTCTGCTGCCTAGAAGCTCTGCCTGGTCTGTGGCTAAATCTTCCTTGGCCTGTCGGGTCAAGTTGCCCAGTTCTTCTACTAGCTTGATAGCCTCTGGCTTTTTCTCCAACAAATCCGCCACGTCTGAAATGGCCTCCAAGGTGTTTCCCGTCACGCCTGTATCAGCCACTACCAAGTGGGCATGGAGTTTCAGCTCAAAAGGTTCGATGGGCTGGTGCTTGATAAAAAAGACGGGGGACTTGCCGCTGGTGGTCGCCGCATCGATGCCCGAGGGATTGCCGTGGGCAATTTTTTCCGAAGACTGGACGATGTCCCAGAGCTCGCTGTCGGTCAGTTCTTTTTCATAATAGGCAAAGAGGGCGCGGGCAACGGCTACTGCCACCGCAGCACTAGACCCCATGCCTCGTTCGGCGGGAATGCTGGAGCTGA
Source organism: Streptococcus sp. 29887 (assembly GCF_032595075.1). NCBI lineage: Bacteria > Bacillati > Bacillota > Bacilli > Lactobacillales > Streptococcaceae > Streptococcus > Streptococcus iners. The sequence goes on from NZ_CP118735.1 coordinate 2,016,131, forward strand.
TTTCGATGTGGATAGCAGGATCTGTCGGCGCGCCGATACGATAGAGTGAGAAACGAATGGCATGCTTGAGGCTTTCCCAGATTTTTGGCATCTTGTGAACCAAGCCTTCGTAGAAGTCACAGGCAACACTCAGAGCCTGACCCTGCGCCCTTACCTGAGCGGTAATTTCAACAGCAGAAAAAGGCATAGCAATTGCTGGCTGACCATAGACAACCGCATGCTCGCCCATCAAAATGATTTTTCCATTTGCTTTTCCTACTACTGACATATTCTTCTCCTTACACAATCACAACTATTATACCATTTTTCATAAGAATAATAGACGAAAACAGCCGACCGCAGTCGACTGTTCTCTGGAGATTATATGATACCTAGCTCTTTGTCGCTTGCGACTTAGAGATAGGGACACCTTTAGGTGAAAAGAAATTTGCTATTTCTAGCTTGAATATAGTATACAAGAGCTAGCTTAAGAAAAACTGAAAGTTTCTAGATGTTTTCTGAAAAATTCATAGCTGAAACAAGTTCTAATCAACAAACGAAAACAGCCGACCTCAGTCGACTGTTCTCTAGGAGATTATATGATACCTAGCTCTTTGTCGCTTGCGACTTAGAGATAGGGACACCTTTAGGTGAAAAGAAAATTGTTTGCTATTTCTAGCTTGAACATAGTATACAAGAACAAACTTAAGCAAAACTGAAAGTTTTCTTAGACATTCCTTAATCAATTTTAACTTTTCTTTCTCGCCTATATTGGACATACAAAAATCCTGCACGAAAAGCATTGTCTGCTATGGTTGCTATCCAAATAGCCTGTAAACCTAGATGAAATACTCCAATAAGTAGATAGGCAAGACCAATTCGGACTATCCACATACCTAGACTTGTCGCATAAAATGGTAGCTTAGCATTACCCAGACCTTGCCACAAGGCAGTTAAAACAAGAGTAGAAACCGTAAAGGGAACTCCTAACATGGAATAGAGCAAAACTGTCTGGCTGGCCTGAACAACCTGTGGTTCTTTTGAATACAAACCAATTAAAAGTGGACCAGATAAATAGGTTGTAATAGCTACCAGTAACATAAATAGGAGAGAGAGGAAAAAACTCCTTTTAAATATATCCTCAACCTCCGCCTGCTCCTGTCTATGCTTGGCTACCAAGATAATAGTTGCCGTGGCAATTCCCATAGCCGGCATATAGTTAAACTGAGTGAGTGTTTCTCCAATGGCATTACCAGCTACAACTGTTGTACCTAAACCAGTAATCAAAGCGACAACAACCACATCTCCAGCCCGCATCATCAGACGCTCCCCAGTCGTTGGCAAGGCAAGTCGGATGAGTTCTATGTCCCAAGACCAGGTCCATTTTTCAAAAGGGATAGACAGCTTTGCCCAAAGCAGGAAGCAACCTATTAGTCGTGACAAGACCGTTCCAAGAGCAACTCCAGCCACGCCAGCATGAAGCACGAAAACAGCAAAAGCCGAAAAGAGAGCGTTGAGGAGATTGGAAAGCAGACTGATATACATAGGAAAACGAGGTTGTCCTAAAGCCCTTAACATAGCTCCTAAACTCATCATCAGACCGAGAAAGAGAATGCCTCCACCAACCAAGATGAGATAAAGACCACCTGCCTTGGCAACAGCAGCTTCAGCTCCCAAACCTATCAGCAAGGACGGACCTGCCAAAACTGCAACAGTCCCTAAAACCAAGCTGACAAATAGGGTCACTTTAAGACCTTCACTAGCAAGATAGCTCACCTTCTCAGTCTTCCCCTGCCCCAGCATTTGAGCCAAGCGTGCAGAAATAGCTGCCGCTAGAGCAATAAATATAGCCTGATAGACCGCCAAGATATTGTTGGCCAAAGACACTCCAGACAGGGCAACAAGCCCAAGACTAGCTACCAGATAGGAATCCACCATCCCCATCAGCAGTTGAAGAATGTTTTCTGCCATGGCAGGCAGGGCAATCCTTAGTATTTCTTTCCTCTGTTTGTTCATGCTCCCCATCTCAATCGCTTGATATCTACTATTTTATCACAAACCAGCTCCAAGAGTTCTTCGTCATGGGAAATCAATAGCACTAATTTATTTTTCTTTTTTAAATCAAGAAGTGCCCTGCCTACTTCTTGCATCTGTCGCAAATCCAAACCGCTGGTTGGCTCATCAAAGACAAGAATCTCCTTGTCCGCCAATAAGCTTGCCACCATCATCAAGCGTTGCTGCTCACCACCTGACAAGCTGACTGGATGTCTGTCTAGCAGGTGGTCCAAGCGAAAGCGATGGAGTAAGGCTTCATCTAAGTTTTTCCCTTTTTGCCCCAGGGTCAGTTCCCTAGCAACTGTTTCAGAAAAGAGTTGCAGTCGGACCTCCTGCATGACAAAGGCTGTTTTTTCAAGACGTTGGCGACTGGACAGGGACTGACCATGCCAAGAAATCCTAGCCTTCTTATCATCTGCCAGACCAACCAAAAAATGAGCCAAACTCGTCTTACCAGAGCCATTGGGTCCAACCAGACCAACCACCTGACCTGGTGCCAAACAGAGTTTTTCAATCTGATAAAGAAGGGTCCCAGACTGGCTGACAGACAAATTTTCAACAAGCAAGCCTTGCTCATCACTGACAAACTGACTGGCTCGCTCTGCTATTGCCCGCCCAAAAGGTTCCGAATCGTAGCAACGCAGCCCCATGTCCTGACGACAGGAATCTGTTCGATTTAAAAATTCTTCTGCCAGATAGTCCGTCACCAAGTGCCCATCCTGAAAATACAAATACCGGTCAGCTAAGTGACTGAGATAGGACAGGCGGTGTTCCGCGATGATAATGGTTTTCCCCTGTCTTTTCAAGGTTTGCAAAATGTGTTGAACCCTTGAAATCCCCTGCTGGTCCAAATGAGCCGTCGGTTCATCCAAGACCAGCACATCTGAGCCCTGCATGGTTGCAACAGCCAAAGCCAAGACCTGTTGCTGACCACCTGATAGGCTGGAAATCCGTCGTTCATACAAGGGCTCTAAAGCAAACAAGTCATTGACCCAAGCCAAACGCTGCGTGATTTCTTCTCTGGACAGACCTTGGTTTTCACAGGGAAACACCAATTCCTGCAGGACCTGACTATGAAAGAATTGAGTAGAGGGATGTTGAAAGACTGAAGCAACCTGACGGGATAGTTCCTCTAAACTTGTCCCTCTAAACTCCTGATCACCTAGATAAACCTGACCAGATAGTTGGGCTGGATAATACTCGGGAACTAGACCATTCAAGACCTTGAGAAAACTAGATTTTCCAGAGCCACTCTGACCACAGAGTACGACACACTGACCAGCTGGTATGGTCAATTCTGAAATAGACAGGGCAGGCTTGTCTGCACCTGGATAGGTCAATTCCAAATCCTTTACCGTCACAGCTGGACCAGGATGAGAAAACTGAAACAACATAAGCAAATACTCCAATCTAGCATGGTCCAGGACGACTGAATATACTCAGCTGGTTTTACAGATACAGCCAATCCCTTTGTTAAGCTGGCCACTGTCAACTCCTGAGCTGTTCGCAAGAGGGACATCATCAGGGGCACCAAGAAACATTCCAGGTACTGAACCGGTCTACAAACAAGATCTCTTTTTCGCAGAAACATCCCCCTCACCTGTAAAGAGGCACCAATGGTCCGTGCATCCTCTTTGATGGCTGGTAGAAAGCGAAACATCACCCCCAAGGTCAAGAGAAAGATCTCTGGTAAGCGCCATTTGCGCAGACCATGAATCAGTTCGTATCCACTCGTCGTCATTAACAAGAAATGCCCTGCTAACAGCGGGGGCCATGTATAAGTTAGAACGACTAAGAAATGCGTCAGCCAGGCTGGCAAAAATGAAAGATAGGACAAGCCGCCAAACATGGCATAGGCTAGCAGGCCGATGAGCGCCATCTTTGGCTTGCCAGAAAACCAGAAAAGCAGGCTAAATCCACAGACCAGCACTGCATTTTCTAGGATAGTCAGGCGCAAACCATAGGTAAAGCTGGCAAAAACAACTAACATGATTTTTGTACGCGCATCTAGTTTCATGAAAGAAATCCCGATTGGTTAAAATAACGCTTGACCATATATTGACCAAATAGACCACTCACAAGAGCCGTTAGAATAATAGTGGTTGACAACCAGAACACATTTCCTGGTGTAAAGTCCAGCATAACGCGGGACACATACTCAGCCGACTTCCCACGTGCCAATAAACTAGCTTCATAGGCATCCCGCATGAGCCACATGAGAATAATAGGACCTAAATTTCCAAAGGAAAATACAATGTAACTAAGAAGGTTGGTCCATTTTTGTTTATAGTGACCTGACTTCGCTACCATTTCTGCCAACAAGCCAAAGGTCAAACTTGGGAGAAAGGCTGCCGTCATATAGCCTGATAGGAAAAAGAAACAGGCCATGACCGCACCGACCAGGCTAATAGAACCTTGCTTACCAACCTTGGCGATCAAGAGCATATAAACCGGGCCCGCTAAAAGAGCTACTCCAGCAGGAGCATACATCATATTACCTGACCGGTCAAATACCAGGCTCAGCAGAGTTCCCAGACCAACACAAACAAAGTAGAGAGCCGCAAATGCCCCTGTTACCATCAAATCCTTTACTTGTAATTTTTTCATTTATCTTTCCTTTACTAATTGTTCAGCTTCCAAGCGGAAGATGGTAGCCGCACAGGCCATGGTCGAGCTTCTATGGGAAATCAAGAAGACCATGCCCTGACAGTGTGCCTTGACCAGCTGGATAAAGCGAGCTTCGTTGAGCGAATCCAGGTTACTGGTCGGCTCATCAAAGATATAGCAATCCGCATTTTTGAGCAGGGCCCGCATGAGTTCCAGGCGTTGTCCTTCTCCTGCTGAAAAGTCACTGGCTTCCACAATCGTATCCAAGCCCTGCGGTGCTGCCAAATAGACCAGCTTCATCTTGGGCTTGATGCGTTCTTTGAGCCGCTTCAAGAGGGCTTTTTTCTTCTCACGGGAAACCATCTCTTGTTCCTGTTCCATCGCCCACCTCACTCTTAAGTAATTATATATAGTATATCATTTTTTGAATTGTCTGTAAATTTTAATTTGTATTGAAAAAAGAAAACAAACTGCCTGTTTCAAGCAATTTGTCATAAGTCATTTTTTATCACACACCCAAATAACGTTCTACTTCAGCCTGCATATCTGCAGCTGCAACAACGGTATTGTGGCGGACTGGTGCTGTTTCCAAGCCGTCCACAGCTGGTGGCAGGGCTACACCTGAAATCTCATGCAGTTTAGCAAGGGCTTCAAAGTCGGTCAAGCCTGATTGACCTGTCACCGCTTCAACCGCAACTACTGGGAACTTGTAAGGACTTGCTGTAGAAGCAATCACTGTCGGAGTTTGGTCCCCTGTTTGCTCCACATACTGTTTATAGACAGCTGAGGCAACAGCCGTATGTGGATCTTCAATGTAGGCTGACTCGTCATAGACACGCTTGATTTCCGCAGCGGTTTCTTCTTCCGTCGCAAAGGCGGCAGCAAAGAGTGATAAGATATCCGCGTCAGCCCCTTGAATATCATACTGACCAGCTGTGTTTAAGGCTTCCATCAGCTCCGCTGTTTTTGCAGCGTCATTGCCAAAGAGATGGAAAATCAACCGCTCCAAGTTTGAGGACACCAAGATGTCCATGGATGGACTGGTTGTCACGCGGAAGGTGCGGTTCTTGTCGTAAACGCCAGTTGAGAAGAAGTCGGTCAAGACATTGTTGTCGTTGGAAGCACAGATGAGCTTGCCAACTGGCAGACCGATCTGCTTAGCGTAGTAAGCTGCCAAGATGTTACCGAAGTTGCCTGTCGGAACAGTGAAGTTGACCTTGTCGCCCGCCGCAATCTCGCCAGTCTTAACCAGCTGAGCGTAGGCATAGACATAATAAACAATCTGTGGCACCAAGCGGCCGATGTTCATGGAGTTGGCTGATGAAAACTGGAGTTTCTTAGCCGCCAACTTGGCACGAAGGGCCTCATCGTTGAACATGTGTTTGACATTTGTCTGGGCGTCGTCAAAGTTACCATCAATAGCCACCACGTGCGTATTATCCCCTGTCTGCGTGGTCATCTGCAATTCCTGAACCTTAGACACACCGTCGCGTGGATAAAAGACGATGATTTGCGTGCCAGGGACATCCGCAAAGCCAGCCATAGCCGCCTTGCCTGTATCGCCTGAAGTCGCTGTCAAGATGACAATCTCATTTTCCAAACCATGCTTTTTCGCCGCAGTTGTCATCAAGTAAGGCAGGATAGACAGTGCCATATCCTTAAAGGCAATGGTTGAGCCTCGGAAGAGTTCCAAGTTGTACTGACCTTTTAGCTTAACCACTGGGGCAATAACTGGCGTGTCAAACTTGCTGTCATAGGCATTGTTGATACAGTAGTCCAGTTCGTCTGCCGTAAAATCATCCAAGAAAGCTGACAAAATCAGTTTAGCAACTTCCTGATAAGAAGCGTCTTTGAGAACAGAAAAGTCCAAGTCAACCGTTGGAATGGAAATCGGTGTAAACAAACCACCATCAGTCGCCAAGCCCTGCAAAATGGCTTGACTAGCTGATACAGTATTTTTAGCATCGCGTGTTGATTGATAAACTAGTGTCATGGTATCCCTCGTAAAAAATCTATTTTTTCTATTCTACCATAAATTGACAGAAAATTGGGAAGATATGCGTCTTCCCTTTCTTTTCTGCACTCAAAAGCACCTCCTTTAGAGAGGTGCTATCTAACAGAACTATCTATTCTGAAAAACGGGCTCTATAATATCTGTAGTGGGTAAATCCTCTATGGATATTATGGAGTCTTTTTGATTGTAGAAAAAAAGTCCCATATGGCCTATAATGAAAAGCAACCAAACTCACATTAGAAAGACTCATATGGAACAACTAAATCTTATCACAAATCTTCTCAGAATTAAAGACAAAAATATCACTATCTCTAATGAATATGATATGGGAACTCACTTAGAACTTCATGGTCATTTGGATTATACAGCCCCTAAATGTCCCTCCTGCAAGGGACAAATGGCAAAATACGACTTCCAAAAACCCTCCAAAATTCCCTACCTAGAAACTGCTGGTTATCCCTTGCTTATCCGACTTAGAAAGCGTCGCTTCAAGTGTAAAGATTGCAGAAAAATAGCGGTCGCTGAAACTCCTCTTGTCAAGAAGAACCACCAAATCTCCGTCGCTGTTAACCAGAAGATTGCTCAATTACTCATCGAAAATCAAGCAATGACACATATTGCACACAGGCTATCTATCTCAACCTCATCAGTTATGAGAAAGCTTAATGAGTTCAAGTTTGAAACAGATTGGAATACCTTACCTGAGGTGATGAGCTGGGATGAGTATGCCTTCAAAAAGGGGAAAATGAGCTTTATCGCTCAAGATTTCAACTCCCTAAATGTCATAACTATTCTAGACGGAAGAACACAAGCAACCATCCGAAACCACTTTCTACGCTATCCTAGAAAGGTTAGAAATCAAGTCAAAGTCATTACCATGGATATGTTTAGTCCTTACTACAAATTGGCTAGACAGCTATTTCCAAACACCAAGATTGTTCTGGACCGCTTTCACATTGTGCAGCACCTTAGCCGTGCTATGAACCGCGTTCGTATTCTAATTATGAATCAATTCGACAGAAAATCGCAGGAATACCGGTCCTTGAAACGCTACTGGAAATTGATACAACAAGATAGCCGTAAACTCAGCGATAAACGATTTTATCGCCCTATGTTTCGCATGCACTTGACTAACAAGGAAATCCTAGAAAAACTACTGTCTTTTTCAGAGGAACTACGACAGCACTATGAACTCTATCAGCTTCTCTTGTTCCATTTCCAAGAGAAAAACTCAGATCATTTCTTTGACCTTATCGAACAGGAAATAGCCAATGTTAATCCTATTTTCCAGACGGTATTTAAGACATTTCTAAAGGATAAAGAAAAGGTTTTAAACGCCATGGAATTGCCTTATTCGAACGCCAAACTGGAAGCTACCAACAATCTCATCAAAGTCATTAAAAGAAATGCCTTTGGTTTCAGGAACTTTGAAAATTTTAAAAAACGTATTTTGATTGCTTTGAACATAAAGAAAGAGAGAACGAACTTCGTCCTCTCTAGGTGTTAGCTTTTCATCTACCCACTACAGTTGACAAAGAGCCTCTTTTCTGCACTCAAAAGCACCTCCTTTAGAGAGGTGCTATCTAACAGAACTATCTATTCTGAAAAACGAATCTTAGCCTATTCTTCCATAGAACGACGTTTTCCTGCTAAAGCAAGAGTAGCAACTAGCATACTCAGACCAAGAGCCGGCAAGGCTACTGTATTCGCTTCACCAGTGTTTGGCAATTGAGCCGCACCAGCTTTAGTAGTTGTTGGTGTATGTGGCGTTGCCAACTCCGAACCTTTAGGAGATTCTGGTACTACTGGCTGGGCTGGTTCCACTGGAACAACCGGTGGAACTGGTTGCTCTGGTTCTGCTGGAACAACCGGTGGAACTGGTTGCTCTGGTTCTGCTGGAACAACTGGTGGAACTGGTTGCTCTGGTTCTACTGGAACAACCGGTGGAACTGGCTGGGCTGGTTCTGCTGGGACAGTCGGAACATACGGAATACGCATATCCTCATTCGGTGTCTTAGGTGTTGGTGGAACATAGCCCTTAGACGGATCCGCTGGATCTACTGGGGTCAATGGAGTAACACCATCTGGACCTACTGGGATATAACCTGGAACATACGGAACCACTGTATCTGGACTTGGTGGTAATGGTGTGTCTGGATTATTTGGGTCAAACGGATATGGAATACGTGGACGCTCATTATCTGGAACACCTGGAAGTTCTGGAATCCAGTTGGCTACTTTTTGGTAAACATAAGTAACCGTTGAAGACCCCTCAGAGACTTGACCTTTTTCTGTGCCGATTGTCTTAGATGGAACCAAGACATAACGGCTGCCGTCCTTGGTCACGATTTCAGTAGGCTTATCACCCTCATCCGTCGTATCATATGGCGTACCTACAACCACATTGTCCTCGTCTGTCACAGAATCCTTGATGACATTGCCATCTGTATCCCTGTACTGGATGGTCACACTGCCCTTCTTAACTGGAATATACGGAATGCGCATATCCTCATTCGGTATCTTAGGTGTTGGTGGAACATAGCCCTTAGACGGATCCGCTGGATCTACCGGGGTCAATGGAGTAACACCATCTGGACCTACTGGGATATAACCTGGAACATACGGAACCACTGTATCTGGACTTGGTGGTAATGGTGTGTCTGGATTATTTGGGTCAAACGGATATGGAATACGTGGACGCTCATTATCTGGAACACCTGGAAGTTCTGGAATCCAGTTGGCCACTTTTTGGTAAACATAAGTAACAGTCGTACCATTCTTAGCTACCTTACCTTTTTCAGCCCCTTCTGTCTTAGATGGAACCAAGACATACCGGCTACCATCCTTGGTCACGATTTCAGTAGGCTTATCACCCTCATCCGTTGTATCATATGGCATACCTACAACCACATTGTCCTCATCTGTCACAGGATCCTTGATGACATTGCCATCTGTATCCTTGTACTGGATGGTCACGCTACCCTTGTCTTGGACATAAGGAATAAGGGTGTCCTTACCAGGGTTTGTGACAGTCGGTGGAATATAGCCCTTGGTCAGGTCTGTTTCATCCACTGGAGTTAATGGGGTATTGGTTGCTGGATCTACTGGCGTATAACCGTCAACGAACGGAACAACTGGCTTGTCGGTTATTGGATTGGTTGGAATACCAGTAATTGGGGCCGTTGGTTTTTCTGGATCAAATGGATAGCTTGTCTTCGGTAGCTGGTCAGTTGGAACACCTGGGATTTGTGGAATCCAGTTGGCTACTTTTTGGTACACATAGATAACTTCTGTTGTACCATCTGTTACTTCACCCGTTTCAGAACCAACAGTCTTATATGGAACTAGGACGTAACGGTTGCCTTCAGCATCGATAATCTCAGTCTTCTTCTGATCTGTCGTATCGTAGGCAGTACCAACTTTTACATTGTTTTCATCTACAACAGGTGCAATCAATTCCTTACCATCAGTATCTTGATACTTAACAACTACTGAACCAGCCTTCACATAAGGGATTGGAGTATTTTCACCTGGATTATCCACTGTTGGTGGCACATAACCCTTAGATGGATCCTCTGGATCTACTGGTGTCAATGGAGTTACCCCGTCTGGACCAACTGGCACATAACCTGGAACATATGGAATCACTGTATCAGGAGTAGGCGTCACCGGTACATCTGGATTGTTTGGATCAAATGGATATGGTACTACTGGGTATTCATTTGCTGGAACACCTGGAATTTGTGGAATCCAGTTGGCTACTTTTTGGTACACATAGATAACTTCTGTTGTACCATCTGTTACTTCACCAGTCTCTGAACCAACTGTCTTAGATGGAACTAGGACATAGCGGTTGCCTTCAGCATCGATAATTTCAGATTTCTTCTGATCAGTCGTATCGTAGGCAGTACCAACTTTTACATTGTTTTCATCTACAACAGGTGCAATCAATTCCTTACCGTCAGTATCTTGATACTTAACAACTACTGAACCAGCCTTCACATAAGGAATATATGTATTATCGCCTGGTGTGCTTGGTGTTGGTGGTACATAACCCTTAGACGGATCTTCTGGATCAACCGGTGTCAATGGCGTCGTACCATCAGGACCTACTGGAACATATCCTGGAACGTATGGAATCACAGTGCCCGGTGTTGTTGGATCAATTGGCTTATCCGGATTGGTTGGATCAAACGGATAAGGGAATACTGGACGTTCATTTTCAGGTATACCTGGAATAACTGGGATCCAGTTCGCTACTTTAGTATAGACATACGTAACTGTTGTCACACCTTCAACAACCTTGCCAGTTTCTGCAGAACCAGCTTTCACTTCCTTGAAGTAGTACGTGAAGCCGTTTGCCTTAATGACATCTTCTTTTTGATCCGTTGTATCGTAGCTAGTACCAACTTCAGCATTGTCGGTATCCGTCACGACGGACTTAATTGGGCTTCCAGCTTCATCCACAAACGCGACAAGTACAGAACCTTTCTCCACTTTCACATATGGAATATAGGTATTGTCACCTGGAGTGCTTGGTGTTGGTGGTTCATATCCCTTAGTTGGGTCATTTGGATCAACCGGTGTCAATGGCGTCTTACCATCTGGACCTACTGGTACATATCCTGGTACATAAGGAATTACTGTGTCTGGTGTTGGTGTGAGTGGTTGATCTGGGTTCTCTGGATCAAATGGATAAGGGAACACTGGACGCTCGTTTTCAGGAAGACCTGGAATAACTGGAATCCAGTTGGCTACTTTTTGGTAGACATAAGTAACAGTTGTTCCATCTTTAACAACTGTACCTGTTTCAGCACCTTCCGTCAAGCTTGGAACAAGTACATATTTGGTACCATCCGCATTCGGGATAACAGTTGGTTTGTCACCTTCGTTAGTCGTGTCATATGCAGTACCAACAGCAACGTTATCTTCGTCGATGACAGGTGCCTTAATGACATTACCATCTGTGTCCTTGTACTGAATGGTAACTGAACCTTTATCTTTAACATAAACAACTTTCTCAACGATATCAGCACTATCTGCTACTACTGGTACTTCGCTATTAGTTGAAGCAGGTAGAACCGCAACACCGTCTTTGGTAGCAGTTGATACTTGGTGATCTGCTACTGTTGGCAATGGATTTCCAGCAAGGACATTATCGCCGTTATCCGCAGTCCAATCGCTATAAGTAATCTCACCGGTTACCAAGTTAACTTGGGCTGTGCGGCTAAATGTTACCTTTTCAGTGAAGGTAGCTGCCACTTCATTACCTGCTTCATCCACATAAGTGATAGTTCTAGTTACTTCTTCAGTAAGGGTCAGATTATCTACACCCGCAGGCCATACTGGTGAATTTGGATCGTTTGGATCAACTGGCTGACCTGGAACAACATCTTTTGGAATATCAACGACACGTTCTTTTACAACGATTTCATATGATTGAGATGGTTGGTCAGCTGTATCTTTCACATTATCGAAAGTCTTCGCTGAATCTAGGAAGGTATCTGTTATCTTAGTCTCAACGTCGTAGCCTTTGCGTTTCAACTCCAGAAGTTTTTCTTCAACAGTGGTCGTCGCTACTGGTTCTGTATGCTTACCTGTCTCATTCACAGTTGCATACTCTGTTTTGTTCCCGCCGTTGGCATCTACTGTAGAGATAGTTATCTTAGCAGTTTGAGTATCTTGTACGTAAACAACTTTTTCAACAATATCCGCGCTGTCTGCAGCAACCTGAGCATAGACAGTTGTTGACGCAGGTGTTACATCTGCACCGTCCTTAGTGGCGGTTGTAGCTGTATAACCTGGCACTTCTGGCAAGACATTTCCATCAAGAACACTGTCCGCATTGTCTGCTGTCCAAGCACCATACGTAATGTCACCTGTTACCAAGTTGACTTGAGCCGTACGGGTGAAGGTTACCTTATCCGTGAAGGTGGTTGCTACCTCTTCGCCCGCTTCATTCACATAAGTGATAGTTCTAGTTACTTCTTCAGTAAGGGTCAGATTATCTACACCCGCAGGCCATACTGGTGAGTTTGGATCTGTTGGATCAACTGGCTGACCTGGAACAACATCTTTTGGAATATCAACGATACGTGGTTTTACAACGATTTCATAAGATTGAGATGGTTGATCTGCCGCATCTTTCACATTATCGAACGTCTTCGCTGAATCTAGGAAGGTATCCGTTACTTTGACTTCTACATCATATCCCAAGGCTTTCAACTCAAGAAGAACATCCTCTGTGGTTTTTGTAGCGATTGGCTCAGTTGCTTTACCAGTTTCTGTGACTGCAGCAAATTCAGTTTTGTTCCCGCCGTTGGCATCTACTGTAGAGATAGTTATCTTAGCAGTTTGAGTATCTTGTACGTAAACAACTTTTTCAACAATATCCGCGCTGTCAGCAGCAACCTGAGCATAGACAGTTGTTGACGCAGGTGTTACATCTGCACCGTCTTTAGTGGCAGTTGTAGCTGTATAACCTGGCACTTCTGGCAAGACATTTCCATCAAGAACATTGTCCGCTTTATCTGCTGTCCAAGCACCATACGTAATGTCACCTGTTACCAAGTTGACTTGAGCCGTACGGGTGAAGGTCACCTTATCCGTGAAGGTAGTTGCCACTTCATTACCTGCTTCATCCACATAAGTGATGGTCCTAGTTACTTCTTCTGTCAAGCTCAAGTTGCCAACTGAGTCTGGCCATACTGGTGAGTTTGGATCTGTTGGATCTACTGGCTGACCTGGAACAACATCTTTTGGAATATCAACGATACGTTCTTTTAAGACGACATAGAATTTTTGAGATGGATCAGTCGCATCATCGTTCGTAAAGTCAAATGTCGCATCCTGACCTGACTGCGGACCACCGTCCGATACAAGCTCATAACCAGCTAGCTTGTAGGCATTGATACGATTAGTAGTTGAGTAATTGATTGTATCGCCAGGATTGCCAGTTACTGAATCAATATTATCCAATTGAGTTCCATCTTCAGTTTGATAGATGATTTGAGCGATTTGTGGGATTGGAGTATACCAGTGAGTCGTTTCTGTCAACGAATAAACTGGCGTATTGTTCATTGCAAAACCAATGTTGGTTCCTAAGAAGGTATCAGGTTGCCCATCATTATTAATATCCTTCGTACCATCTAATCTAGTACTATATTGTAATTGAATTCGAGAAGGATTCTTAGGACTTCCCAGTCTAACACGTGTAAAACCTAATTCTCCAAGCGCAGGATTTTCATTAATGACAATATGGAACCAGTGACTAGTAGTTGATAGACTTGAAAAATCTAATTGAGCTGGATCTGTAACCAGTGTTCCATTAGGTGGAATGATATCATTATTAGTCTGCCCTGGTTGACTTGCGTCAACAATGTAAACCTTATAACCTTTATCCAAGAGATCCGAGTTCATAACCATAGCCGTGTTAGACTCACCAGGTGCCAATTGTGAACTTGTCAAAATATGAATAAAACCTGTTGTGTCAGCTGAGAAATAATCCAACGTCCCTTCAACAGAAGTTCCAGCAACATAAAAGTCTCTTACAATGGTACCATTAGTATCTACCGGTGAAACAACCGTTTTATGGCCTACACCAAGCATATTGGCACGCGCATAGTCAACATATGGGACAGTAGCTGAAAGTCCCAATGTAGTTGTCTCAGTTGTTGTTGAATCATAAGCATAACCTAAAAACTCTCTTTGTCCTGAAGGTGTGGTTGTAGCACCTGGAACAGTGCCAATTTCATAGGTTGCAAGGTTTATACTATCAGGATTTGGAAGAGTTTTATAATACGTAGTAGCAGTAACCGGCTGCGGAATAAATCTAGAAACTTCCATCGTGTTTTCATCAAAAGTAAAGAAGGTCGTTCCATAAATTGAGGTACTGCCCGCATCAGGACGATAACTTACTTCAAGAGGGAGATTTACACCTGAAGTGGCTTGGAAAGTTGTAAATGAAGCAGTTTCACCTTGAGTAATAAATTTTGATTCAAGAACAGAGCCAGTTTTATCCACAAGTTCAATAAGCAAAGGACTCGATGGAGCACCAGTTAGCACAGAAGTTCTAAAATATGCTCCTCCGGTTGATTGTCCATTTAAGTCTCTGTATTTCTGCCAACCCATGATAGCATCATAGTAAGACAGCGGAGTAAAATCAACGGTCGTATAGCCTACTTCAGTAGTTCCAACATATGTCCCCTCAACTGGAGCCGTCACAGCTGCACCATTAGGATCTGCCATATCTGGCGTTGCAGTTGTACTTGTGTTGATGAGCGTACCGCTTCCTTCTCCAATACCCAGAGTGCTTGTAGTAGTGGTAGTTAACATTGCTGTCAAGACCCCATCTTCATCGCGTTTCCGCAATTCCAAAGCAAGAGCTTCAACGTTTGTACGAACTGCATCGATCTGAGCATTTACTTGTTCAAGTGTTGCTACTGAATCTTTCAAGACCGTAGTAGCTTCTGTCGTAGCCAATTTCGTTGCGTCTGCAGCTGTTTTCAAAGACTCATTGCCTTCTGGTGCTGCAGTATAAAGTCGGTTAGCTTCGTCTGACAAAACAACAGCTTCTGAGATATTTTGCTCAAGGACAACTTTCCCTTCTTCAACTGTTACAGGAGTTGTTGCAACTGGTGTTGCTGTAGTCGTTGCTGGAGTAGCTGTAGTAGATGTCGTTGCTGGTGTTGAAGCAGGTGTTGCAACTGCTTTCTTAACAAGCTTAACTGTTACGAGGTTTTCACCAGCTTCAGTCACTTCTTGAGAAACTGTCGCTGCTTGACCTGTAGCCAACTCATAGCCTTCTGGTAGTTCTGCTACTACTTCAACTGTTGTTTTAGCAGTTGCGTCTGTTGTAGTAACTGTAGCTGATTTCACTACTGCGTTTACAAGTGTACCGTCTTCTAGCACATAGTTCACGATGTAGTTGATGGTTGCTGTACGTTCCACCACCTCTTGGGTTTCCTCTGTTACTGTTTCCACAGGAGTTAATGTATCTCCCTCGGTTGAAACCTCAACAGGAACCGAACCCTCCAGAAACTCTGCACCAGTTTCGAAAAGTCCTTCACCCTCATCTTTTGGTTGCGCTTCCAAAATTAGCTGTGGTAAAGTATCTGGCTCCACTGTGTTGGCCAAAGCTTTCGCTCCACCTGCCAAGGCTAGAGAAACCCCTAATAGGACACTAGCGGCACCAAAATGATACTTGCGGATAGAGAATCGCTGCTTAGCAGCGTACCAATTATATGATTTCCTCTGTTTCATTAAAGAAAATCCCCCCTTTTCTAAATGTCGCAGTTATCTATTCTCTAATTAGATAACTAAGAATAATCAACACCAAATTTTAACATATCAACATTTATATATCAAGAAATTATACAAGCTAAAACTATAAGTTTTTCTAATACCTTTTTGCAACACCTGCTTTCATTTAATATCATGAAAAAGCCAATAAAACCAACGTTTTTTGAAGATAAGAGCTTGAAAACTTACAGAAAGTCGCCCATTATCCTTCCTTATTTGTAAAGGGTCAACAGACTAGAAATACCCCCTTTTTTGCTATCAATTGAGGATTACATGGGAATAGGTAAAGATTATGGCCTATCCTATTAAGTAAAAACAGAAAAACCAGTCTATCCGAAAATAGACTGGCATATAGGAAGGTTTGGAGGCATTTTACCTGTGCATGGTCCCTGGCCAACAGACCAAGTCACGATTTACTATACAAGCCTAAACTTGTTACCGAACTATTTCTAGTCCTAAGTCTTTCTAGGCAGATTGACTAAACCACCCAAACCATCAAAGAATGATTTGTATTGGTAAAAACCAACACTATCATATTTGAAATCAGTTTTTCCTAAGAGAGTCTAGGCGGCGAAGGCGACGGTTGAACTCAAGTTCACCTAGCCAAGCCAACGCAGAGGCTCGACGGAAAAATTATTTCAAACGGCCTGGACGTTCTTTGTAACCGTAGTACGCATCCTCAATAATTTCTTGCATATGATCAACCATTGCTAGACGAGGGTTAGCTGGTGTACATTGGTCTTCGTAGGCAAGGAGAGCCAATTCACGAGAATATTCTTTTAGTTCTTTCTCGTCCACACCTTGCGCTTTCAAGTTCATTTGGATACCGATACGCTCACCGAGGTCATAAACAGCTTGTGCGTATGAAGCAACACCTTCCTCTGGTGTTGAAGCTGGAAGTCCTAGCATTTTCGCGATGTCTTGGTATTTCTCATCTGCTTTGTAGTAGTTGTATTTCGGCCATGTAGCTGTCTTAGCTGGACGAGTACCGTTGTAGCGGATAACGTATGGAAGCAAGATAGCGTTTGTACGACCGTGAACTGTGTGGAAACGTCCACCAATCTTGTGGGCCATTGAGTGTGAAATACCCAAGAAGGCGTTGGCGAAGGCCATACCTGCAATAGTCGAAGCATTATGCATTTTCTCACGTGAGTGGAAGTCAGCATTCTTCACTGAGCTTTCAAGGTTTTCAAAGACAAGTTTAATAGCTTGAAGCGCAAGACCGTCTGTGAAGTCGTTGGCTACTGTTGATACATATGCTTCTGTAGCGTGGGTCAATACGTCCATACCAGTATCAGCAGTAACATGGGCAGGTACTGTCAATACAAGCGCTGGGTCAACAATTGCCACAGTTGGAGTCAATGAGTAGTCAGCAATTGGGTACTTGCGGTTGTTTGCCTTATCAGAGATTACAGCAAATGGTGTTACTTCTGAACCTGTACCAGATGTTGTTGGAATCGCGATAAACTTAGATTTCTTACCAAGTTCTGGGAACTTGAAGGCACGTTTACGGATGTCCATGAATTTTTGAACAAGGTCATGGAAGTCAACTGTTGGTTGCTCGTAGAAGAGCCACATAACTTTGGCAGCATCCATTGGTGAACCACCACCGAGTGCGATGATTGTATCTGGTTTGAAGGTACGCATCAATTCTGTACCCTTGTAAACTGTTGTGATATCTGGATCTGGTTCAACGTCTGAGAAGATTTGGTAAACCACTTTATTACGACGAAGATCCAATTGTTCAATAATACGATCCAAGAAACCAAGTTCTACCATGGCATGGTCCGTAACGATCATCACACGTTCAACGTCACGACATTTTTGGAGGTATTGGATAGAATCACGTTCGAAGTATGTTTTAGAAGGAACTTTAAACCATTGCATATTATTTCTACGTCTTCCTACTTTCTTGATGTTGAGCAAGTTCATCGCACTTACGTTATCACTGATTGAGTTACGTCCATAAGAACCACAACCAAGTGTCAATGATGGCAAGAAGGCATTGTAAACATCACCGATACCACCGAAAGTAGATGGAGAGTTCCAAATAACACGAATCGCACGTACGATTGTACCAAATTCTTTGGCCAACTCAGCATCTTCTGTATGGATAGCTGCTGAGTGACCTAGACCGTGGAATTCAACCATTTGGCGAGCTGCTTCCAGACCTTCTTCACGGCCTTCAACTTTCAATACTGCAATAACTGGTGACAATTTCTCACGAGTCAATGGCTCTTTTTCACCGATTTCAGCAACTTCAGCTGCCAAGATATTGGTACCTTCTGGAACTGAGAAACCAGCTTGTTCAGCAATCCATGCAGCTGGACGACCTACGATGTCCGCATTCAATTTGCCTTCTGCACAGTTCTTGCTGTTGGCTTTTACACCGAAGCAGTACTCTTCAAGTAGGGCTTTTTCTTTCTTATTAACAAAGTAAGTTTTGTAGGATTTGAATTCAGCTACAAACTCGTCATACACTTCCTTATCAATGATCACTGCTTGCTCTGACGCGCAGACCATACCATTATCAAATGACTTAGACATGACGATATCATGAGCAGCTTGACGGATGTTTGCAGATTTTTCAATGTAGGCTGGAACGTTACCGGCACCTACACCAAGAGCTGGTTTACCACAAGAGTAGGCCGCACGCACCATTGCGTTACCACCAGTTGCAAGGATCGTTGCAATACCATCATGCTTCATCAATTCAGACGTTGCTTCCATAGATGGTTTTGTTACCCACTGGATACAGTTTTCTGGAGCACCAGCTGCCACAGCTGCTTCATAGACAACACGCGCTGCATGGGCTGAAGATTCTTGGGCAGATGGGTGGAAGGCAAAGACGATTGGGTTACGCGTTTTCAAGGCAATCAATGACTTGAAAATAGCTGTTGACGTTGGGTTGGTAGTTGGGGTGATACCACAGATAACACCAACTGGCTCAGCAATCAAGGTCAAGCCCGTTACTTCATCTTCTTCAATAACACCAACTGTTTTTGTATGGCGCATATTGTTGACAACGTGCTCGCAGGCAAACAAGTTTTTAGTCGCCTTATCTTCGAATACACCACGTTTGGTTTCTTCAAAAGCGTGCATTGCCAATTCACCGTGCTTGTCGAGAGCAGCTACCGAAGCCTTAGCTACAATGTAGTCTACCTCTTCCTGACCAAGTTTGCGGAACTCATCAAGAGCAACCAAACCTTTTTGAACAAGCTCATCAACGTGCTTGCGAGCTTCTGCTAATTTTTCTTCTGGTGATACAACTTTTTTATCAGCCATTGTGTTCCTCCAAATATACTCGTTAACTATTTGTTAACTTTTTCACAATGTTATTCTACTATTTTTTATTTTATTTGTAAAGAGAAATTGTTAATTTTTTCACATTTTTTCTGTTTTGTTTTTGAAAGCGCTTTCTTTTTGTTTATCTGGAGTACATTTCAGAAAACTTTCTGAAATGTATCTGTTAACAGCTTCAAAAATAAACCTAAGATATAAAAATCTAACAACTAACCCCCTTGGTTTCTATTTTAACAGGAAAACGCTTACAAGTAAATGACTTTTTATGAAAAAATTTCAGTAATTATCTGATTGTTTTCAAAAGCAGATACATAGCCCTCTTTCCTGATTTACTTGCATTTTCTTGTTTTATGTGATATTATTAACAAGAAAATATCTATATTAACACATTCAAAGAATGTGCTATAATAAATAGGAGGTCTGCCATGAAAGCAGTTGTCGTTAATCCAGAATCTACTGGTGTTGTCGTTGTTGAAAAAGAACTTCGTCCACTTGAAACTGGCGAAGCTCTGGTTCAGATTGAATATTGTGGTGTCTGCCATACTGACCTACACGTTGCTCAAGGTGATTTTGGCAAGGTCCCTGGCCGTGTTCTTGGGCATGAAGGGATTGGTGTCGTTACTGAAATCGCCCCTGATGTGACCAGCTTGAAGGTCGGCGACCGTGTCAGCGTTGCTTGGTTCTTCCAAGGTTGTGGTACTTGCGAATACTGTACTACTGGCCGTGAAACCCTCTGCCGTACTGTAAAAAATGCGGGCTACTCTGTTGACGGTGGTATGGCTGAGCAATGTATCGTAACAGCTGACTATGCGGTAAAAGTTCCAGAAGGTCTTGATCCAGCTCAAGCAAGTTCTATCACTTGTGCCGGCGTTACTTGTTATAAAGCTATTAAGGAAGCACACCTAGAACCAGGTCAATGGATTGTCATTTACGGTGCTGGTGGACTAGGCAACCTTGCAGTCCAATACGCTAAGAAAGTGTTCAATGCCCACGTTATTGCTGTAGATATCAATAATGACAAATTGGAATTAGCCAAGGAAGTCGGTGCAGATGTCATCATCAATGGTCTTGAAGTGGAAGACGTGCCTGGCTATATCAAGGAAGTAACTGGTGGCGGTGCCCACTCAACTGTCGTAACGGCTGTTTCTAAGGTTGCCTTCAACCAGGCTATTGACAGCGTTCGTGCAGGTGGCTATGTCGTGGCTGTCGGACTTCCATCTGAATACATGGATCTCAGCATTGTCAAAACAGTACTAGACGGTATCAAGGTTGTCGGCTCTCTAGTTGGTACTCGTAAAGACCTAGAAGAAGCCTTCCACTTTGGTGCTATGGGCCTAGTTGTTCCAGTTGTTCAAAAACGCCCTGTAGAAGATGCAGAAGCCGTCTTTGATGAAATGGCTGCCGGTACTATCCAAGGCCGTATGGTACTTGACTTCTGCCACAGTCACTAATTTCTACTCTACTAAAATTAGAAGCGACTCAATTGTCGCTTCTTTTTTGCTTTTAGAACCAGAAAAAAGTAGCAGCCCTCGCTACTACTTCTCTAATTTTTCTAAAATACTTGCGAAATCTGTTTTTAAGATTTCCAGGCTTGTTTCAACTTGACTTCTAGTCTGGTTATTTTTTACCACAACCTGTCCGCTTTCTAGCTCGCTTCCACCAAGTGTGATAATGGTCTTGGCTCCAAAGACATCTGCGGACTTAAACTGGGCCTTGAGCTTGCGGTCCAGATAGTCGCGCTCTGCTCGGAAACCTTGCTTGCGGATAGCTTGAACCAAGTCTAGCGCTCCGCCATTGGCCTCCTGACCCAAAACTGCGATGTAGACATCCAACTGGGTGTCGAGAGGAAGGTCAATGCCTTGCTTTTCAAGGACGAGGATAAGGCGCTCAATCCCCATACCAAAGCCAAAAGCTGGCGTTTCTGGTCCGCCAAAGTAGGTCACCAATCCATCATAACGTCCACCGGCACAGATGGTCAGGTCATTGCCACCAACCTCTGTCATAAACTCAAAAATAGTGTGGTTGTAGTAGTCCAGACCGCGTACCATGTTGGTGTCAATGGTGTAAGCAATACCTAGGCTGTCCAACATAGACTTGACCGCTTCAAAGTGGGCTGTACTTTCTTCGTCCAGATAGTCCAGGATAGACGGTGCATTTTCCACAGCGACCTTGTCTTCCTTTTCCTTGGAATCCAACACACGCAGGGGATTTTCTTCCAAACGGCGTTGGCTGTCCTTAGATAGCTGGTCCTTGAGCGGTGTCAGGTAGTCAATCAAGGCCTGACGGTAGGCAGCACGGCTCTCAGGATTGCCCAGACTGTTGAGGTGGAGGCGAATGTTATTAATCCCTAACTCCTCAAAGAAGTGATAAGCCATGGCAATGGTTTCCACATCTGTTGCTGGGTTGCTAGAGCCAAAGCACTCAACACCAATCTGGTGGAACTGGCGCAGACGACCAGCTTGTGGGCGCTCGTAACGGAACATTGGACCCATGTAGTAGAACTTAGCAGGTTTTTGCACTTCTGGGGCAAAGAGCTTGTTCTCTACATAGGAGCGAACAACGGGTGCCGTGCCTTCTGGACGAAGAGTGATATGGCGGTCCCCCTTGTCATAGAAATCGTACATCTCCTTGGTCACAATATCCGTGGTGTCGCCAACTGAACGACTGATAACCTCGTAATGCTCGAAGATCGGTGTGCGAATTTCTGCATAATTGTACTGCTTGAAAATGCTGCGGGTGAAGTTTTCCACATACTGCCACTTGGCAGAATCCTGTGGTAGTAAATCCTGGGTTCCTTTTGGTTTTTGAAGTTTCATGGGCTTTCTCATTTCTCTAGAACTTTTCCTTATTTTATCATATTTTAGGCATTTTTGGAAATGGCAGAGCAGACAAAAAGGGAGTGGGAAAGAACTCGACCATTCATAGAAGAGTTCGTCAACAAGCCCTAATTTTAAGTTGTTGAGCTGAAACAGTCTATCCCCAGACTGTTTCACTCCCACCCCCGCATAGCTCCAACAGTCAGAGTAGTGACTGTTGGAGGTTGGAAATGAAGCGAACTCTGTTCGCATCAGTCGTAATGGTCAGATTTGGAGTGTAAAACACGAACAAATCTGCCAATCAACCACTGCGCTGAGATGTTGACACTAACTTTGAGAAGCGGTGCTGGGCTTGAGCCCAGCCTCCTTGTTTTAAAAAGTTATTTCTTATCCACAATCTGGAAATTCAAGTCGCTCACTTCTATCTCAACCTCAAGTTTTTCTTCGGAGTTCAGATTGAGGAGGTTTTCTAAAGCCGTTTCTGCAAAAGCCGCGACTTTTTCCTTACGTTCTGCATCATTCAAGACATCCTCACTTGTCTTGTATATGGCTTCTTGGGATTTATCATTTAAAAATTCCTGAGCCTTTTGCCCTGCAGTAAATACATCCACCGCCTTATCGACAAGACCATTGCTATTATTGCTGATTTTGATTTGACCATGCTGCTGAGAATCAACTTCGACAAGGACAGGCTGCTTGAATGTCAAGGTGTTGTTTTGAATGTGAACATCTGACTGCTCAATTCCTTCCAAGACCAGCTTGAACTCCGTCTGCACAGGAATGTCTACAGACATTTCCCGCCCAACAAAGAGCTTGGTAAGGGGCTCTGTCCAGTCTGGCCATTCCTTTAATTTATTATTTTCAAAGGTCTGAGGGGCAGTGGTTGCTACCTCAGCTCCTGCCACAACCAGCTTGCTTTCCGCTTCAAACTTCTTGATAACAAATTCATACTGAACCTTGTGGGTCCCTTGGAACCAGGCAAAAATACTATTTCTAAGCCAAAAGATACCTAGACCTAAAACCAGCAATAAGACCAAAAGGCTAGCCAATTTTTTCGCGAAAAACTTCCCAACTGTTTTCATACAGTTCTCCTTCGTATTTGAATTATCGGAACTTGTCCTACAACCATTATATATATATATATATATATATATGCCGTCAAGTATTTTTTGCATTTTTTTGACTATTTTAGCAAAGTTAGGTAAATTCTGCTCGCTAGAAGCATTTGAGGCAAAAATTTTTAAAAAAATCTGTCAAGTAACTTTACTTTACAAAAAACTTTTGTTATACTATTAAAGTTGACGAAAGTCATACGCACTATTTTAGATTGAAAAAGGGCTTGTCCCTTATATTTAACGGAGGAAGAAAGAAATGGCAGTACCTGCACGTCGCACTTCAAAAGCGAAGAAAAACAAACGTCGTACTCACTATAAAGTAGCAGCTCCAACTGTGAAATTTGATGAAACTACTGGAGATTACTCACGTTCTCACCGTGTATCTTTGAAAGGATACTACAAAGGACGTAAAATCGCTAAGGCTGCTTCAGCTGAATAATAGAAGGGAGATACCATGCGCGTAAATATTACACTTGAACACAAAGAATCTGGTGAGCGTTTGTACCTTACTTCAAAAAACAAACGTAACACTCCAGACCGTCTTCAATTGAAAAAATACTCACCAAAATTGCGTAAGCACGTGATTTTTACTGAGGTTAAGTAAGGGTTTCAGTACACGTCAATAGACGTCAAAATATTGATTTAAAGCGATTTTTGATTTTTTGAATTTCACTACATTGCAGTATAAATCAATAAGAACTCTACCTTTTTAGATGAATATATCATTTGATATTGAAGTTAAGCCCTACTATCATTTCGATGGCAGGGCTTTTTTATATTTGGTATGCTAACTTCTTATCTATATTTTGGTGGAGCTGAAGTTGACATCTACAAAGTTTAATGTTAAAATTCATTCAAAAATATATTTGAATGAGGTGTTTAATGATTCAAAATGTTGTTACTTCAATAATCCTGTATTCTGGGACAGCCGTAGACTTACTTATTATCCTAATGTTATTTTTTGCCAAAAGAAAAAGCAGAAAAGACATCATTAACATCTATTTAGGACAATTTCTAGGCTCTGTTAGTCTAATATTGCTAAGTTTGCTTTTTGCATTTGTCTTAAATTATATTCCTAGTAAAGAGATTTTAGGTTTACTCGGTTTGATTCCAATTTTCCTAGGCCTCAAAGTTTTGCTTTTAGGAGATTCTGATGGAGAAGCTATTGCAAAAGATGGTTTGCGAAAAGACAATAAAAACCTGATTTTTCTAGTCGCTATGATTACTTTTGCAAGTTGTGGCGCTGACAATATTGGTGTCTTTGTCCCATATTTTACCACCTTAAATTTAGCGAATTTGATAGTGACTTTACTTACTTTTCTAGTCATGATTTATCTCTTGGTTTTTTCTGCCCAAAAATTGGCACAAGTCCCTTCTGTTGGAGAAACTTTGGAAAAATATAGCAGATGGTTTATTGCCGTTGTCTATTTAGGATTGGGGATGTATATCCTGATTGAAAACAACAGCTTTGACATGCTATGGACTGTGTTAGGCTAGGAGAAAAAATTATGAAAAAAGATAGTATCTGTCAAGTGGATGTTATTAATCAACAAAATGTTACAACCGCAACGAACTACCTTGAAAAGGAAAAAGTCCAAAAATCACTTCGTATTTTATCAAAATTTACCGATAATAAACAGATAAATATCATCTTTTATCTCCTTGCCGTCGAAGAACTCTGTGTCTGCGATATAGCCTGTTTACTAAATCTCAGTATGGCATCTGCCTCCCACCATCTTCGTAAACTAGCCAATCAAAACATCTTGGATACTAGAAGAGAGGGGAAAATTATATATTATTTTATAAAAGATGAGGAAATCAGAGATTTTTTTAATCAACTAGGATAACAATGGATACTTACGCTGAATTAGCACCTCAACGAATGTTAGAAGCTGTGGGTATTTATCTTGATAAGATTGCTGAACTAACGCAATAACTACTCTACCATTCACTCTACCTTTTGCTAAGGAACATTACAAAAACGTTGATATATAAACGTTTCTAACAGCTAAAATAGACAATACTTAATCTTTACTGAAGTAAAATAATTGAATTGAAAAAGCACTCGAAATCATTGGTTTCAAGTGCTTTTTTTGCTTTTATCAAGCCTTCATGTCTACATTTTTAGATAAAAATCATCCTCATAGACGATCGTTCATAATCTCCACAAAACGATGGGTAAATTGGGCTGTCATGCCCCAGATATTTTCTGGAAGACCTTCGTAAAAGGGTACAGACCGTTGATGGTGACTAAAGGGATAATCAACACCCCCTCGTAAGCGGTCAAAGGGAAAATCGCAATCTGGCAGGACTTTAGAGGTCAAATCATAATATACCGGACTTGTTTGCAGTAGATAGTCTAACGGAACGATGAACAAGCGGGCTACTTCTTCATTGGGTTGGAGGGCCTGCCAATCCAGATGTAAACGACCAACATAACAACGAATGGTTGACTGGGCAAAGACCAAGTAATCAATCTCTCCCAGTAATTCCACCTGCTCAGGCTTTATATTCAGCTCTTCTACTGCTTCACGCACTGCTGCTTCCTTAGCACTTTCACCAACCTCAACCCTACCCCCTGGAAAAGATACCTCTCCTGGCTGGGAAATTCCTTCACTACGGACTTGATAAAGGACCTGCCACTGATTGTCTGACCATACTAATGGCAACAAGACAGCGTACTCGCTTTTTTGTCCCAAAGGTTGGGGCTGATAATCCTTCAAGATCATTCTACTCTTATCAATCATCTCTCTATTCCTTACTAATTAGTGATGCATATCCACTATCTTAACCAATTTCTACCAATCCTACAAGTATCTTGACCAAAAAAACTGAGAAGTTGCCTTCCCAGTTCATCATCTTACTTTCCTTTTAGCATGCCCATAATACCACGAGTCACCACGCGCCCAACTTCCCGTCCGACCTGACTCATCAGGTTCTTGGTAAAGCGATCCATCATGGAATCTGTTTTGCGACCGGCTGGCTGACTAGTTTTTTGTGCAGCTTTAGCTGCTTCTTTCTGGGCTTTCTCTTCCATTTTTGCGGCTGCCTTAGCTTCTTTTTCTGCCTGTTTTTCCGCCTCGGCCTGCTCTGCTTTTTGGATGAGTTCGGCTTCTTTGGCCTCCGTCATGGCCAAAATCTGCTCGTGGGCTGATTCACGGTTAACCGCGTCAGCATATTTTTCCATCAAAGGAGAATTATTGATAACTGACAAGAGGGCACTTGGCTCCACGGTTCCTAGCATACTTTTTGGAGGATAAACAGTCACCCGGTCCGCAAAGCTAGGTGTTCCGTCGGCTTGCAAGGTGGACACTACTGCTTCACCTACTTGCAACTCCTGAATGACCTTGGCCAAGTCCTCACTGCCTTCTTGGCGGAAGGTTTCGGCAACAGTCGCAACTGTCTTGAGCTCTTTTGGTGTGAAGGCACGAAGACCATGCTGGATACGATTACCCAACTGGGCTGCGATGCTATCAGGAATATCCGTCGGATTCTGGGTGACAAAGAAAACCCCTACACCTTTTGAACGAATCAAACGGACAATTAGCTCAATCTTTTCAAGGAGAACTTTTGGTGCGTCTTTGAAGAGAACATGAGCCTCATCAAAAAAGAAGACCATCTTAGGCTTGTCCAAATCGCCCACCTCAGGTAGGACTTCATAAAGCTCAGACAAAAGGCTGAGAAGAACCGTTGAATACAATGTCGGCTGATTAAATAGCTGAGTAGCTTGGAGAACGTTGATAACCCCACGGCCATCCTCCGTACGCATCAAGTCAGCAATATCAAGGCTTGGCTCACCGAAGAATATCTTACCACCTTGTTGCTCCAAAACAACCAGACTACGCAAGATGGCACCGACCGAACGAGCTGGAATATTTCCATAATACTGGCTCAGCTCTGCCGCATTTTCAGCCACAAAATTGAGCATAGCCCGCAGGTCCATGAGGTCAATCAAGAGCAGACCACGCTCATCTGCTACACTAAATACGATATTCAGTATAGATTCTTGAGTGTCATTCAAGCCCAAAAGGCGTGTCAACAAGACCGGTCCCAGCTCTGAAATGGTCATGCGTACAGGGGTTCCATTTTCACCCAAAACATCCCACAATTCCACAGGATAGCCAACTGGACTATAGTCAGGATAGTGGGTTTTCTCCAAACGACTTGGATCAATTTCCTTGGTATTAGCCGCAACCAAGCTATTCAAATCACCCTTGATGTCTGATAGAAAGACAGGAATACCCGCGTCACTCAACTGCTCCGCCAAGACCTTCAAGGTCACTGTCTTACCCGTACCCGTAGCACCTGCTATAATTCCATGACGGTTGAGTCGTTTGAGTTGCATCTCTGCACGCTCACGACCATAACCAAAAGCAATAACATCTGACATATACTAGCCCCATTTCTGATTTTTCTAACCTTATTGTAGCATAGTTTTTTGGAAAATAGCAGAGCAGACACCTTTCGACAGATGGAAAATCTTTTTTAGAGAGAGCAACTGACACACTCTTTTCAGGAGAATGAAATAGGTCGACCATGACCAGCACTAATTGATAACGGTTACTTGAGTTTTTTACCAAAAAACACTTACATTTTCAATCATTTTCTGTTATACTCTCTTATTGTGAGAACATTATCAAATACGTTAAAATAAAAAGGGGATTATTATGGCAGCACAACAAGATTCGCTGATTTATAATATCGACAAGAGTATCAAGAAAAAAGCCGACTTGATCGAAAGCAACTACTTTGCCTATGCTATTCGTGCAATCATGGCTAGTGTCTATCTAGCAATCGGACTGGCTATCTCTGTTTATACGGCTGACAAGCTCAATCATATTGTTGATGGCTTAGGAAAATTCAGCTACGCACTAATGTTTGGCTGGTGCTTGGTCATGATTTTGTATATGAATGCTGAGCTTGGTACTTCAAACATGATGTATATGACTTCTGCCATTCACCGCAAGGTTATCCCAACTAAGACTGCTTTGAAAATATTGGCAACATGTATTTTCTTCAACTTTGTCGGTGCGGTTATCGTCTGCTACCTCTTGTCTTTGACCTTACCATACCAACATATCGATCCACATAGCTACTTGTTAGAAGCAACCGTTGCTAAATTGGCTAAGACCCCATTGACACAGTTTGTAGAAGGTATCTTTGCTAACATCGTTGTGAATATTGCAGTGTTTGTCACTATGCGTATGAAAGACGATGCAGGTCGTGTTATCTCATTGATTTTCATCATCTTTATCTTCGCCTTCCTTGGCTTTGAGCACGTGATCGCAAACTTCTCTACCTTCTCACTTGCCTTCTTTGCAAATGGCGGACCAGTTGAAGGGATGAACCTCTTGAGCGTATTGAGCAACTTCCTCTTCTCAGGTCTTGGAAACTACGTTGGTGGTGGTCTCTTGATCGGTCTTCTCTATAGCTGGTTGAGCGATAAATCAAAACTTTACGTTGACTAATATGAATACTTGGGAGTGGGACAAAAATCGGTAACCCGCAGGGTTCGATTTTGTCGTCCCACCCCCGCACAGTTGAGTAGGGCTGTAAAAGCTGATAAAATCAGCTAATTAGAGCCCACTCAACCACTGCGTCAAGTTTAACTATTGAAAAAACAAATGAGGTCAGGACTTTTGTCCCAGCCTCATTTTTTTGACAATTTTTGCACAAATATTCTTGACAAAATATTTGTTTAGGTGTATATTTTATATATAGAAAGATTTGATATATAACAAATAACAAATATATACCAAATCTAAACCTAATCCCCCAACTATCAAGGAAAGGAGTGTCCTATGCATTTTCCAGTCCCCGCAGTGCTGACAGAATTTCTTATTATGGCTATTTTGGAATCCGATGATTCCTACGGATACGAAATCTGTCAGACCATCAAACTGATTGCCAATATCAAGGAGTCAGCCCTCTATCCCATCCTGAAAAAGCTAGAGCAGAATGACTTTTTGACCACCTACTCCCAAGAATACCAAGGCCGCATGCGCAAGTATTACAGCCTGACCCAGCTGGGCCATGAAGAACTGGTTCGGCTCAAAGATGATTGGGACACCTACACAGCAACCATCAACGGTATTATAGAAGGGAGCGTCCGCCATGACAAGAACTGAGTACATGGAGCAGTTGGAAAAACACCTGAAAAAACTACCCCACAAGGAATACTTTGAAGCCATTAACTTCTTTAATGAATACTTTGACGAGGCTGGTCCAGAACGGGAAGCAGACATTATCGAAGAACTAGGCTCACCAAAAGAAGCTGCCAGCGAACTGATTAACAATATTCTCAATAAGCAAATTCAAGAGGATAAAGAAAGAAAAGAACCGCTCCAGCTAACTTGGAAGCACTGGGCTGGACTGGGAGCCTTGAGTATGATGGGATTATTTTCCTTCTTCCTGCTCTTTATCATGGGAGAATTTATCGGATTTATTCCATTGTTTGTGACCCTTATCCTTGGAGCCTTTTTCCTCGGTCGCTACTTCCGCAATTTTAGCCAGACCAAGCGAACACTCTGGTTAGCCATCCTTGCTATTATTTCCCTACCAATCGCCATTCCTCTCCTGCTTATTCTACTAGCTAGCCTATTGGGTTTAACGGCGCTTATCGTAGCCCTCATTATCGGTGCCTTTGCTTTAGGCGTGCTACTCCTGATTAGCGGTGCCTATCTGATCTGGGAAGGTTTCACCCTCCTGTCAGAAGGATTTAACATCTTCCTCATGGGCTTTGGCTCAGGACTTTCATTGATTGGTGGAGCTATTCTCATCTACATCTTGACTGGATTTTTTGCCTACTGGTCTTGGCGCTTGGTCAAGGCTTGCTTCAAATGGATCTTGAAACGAGGTAAACGAGCATGAAAAAGAAACTAACCCTGGCCCTTATTATCGGCTTTGTCAGTCTGATTGTTGGCTTAGTTCTAGCTGGAATTGGATTTTTTACAGGAGGCATTACTGGTTTGGTAGATGTAGCTGCTCCCAAGAAAATTCACCAAACTTACACCGACCTGAATAGCATTAAAGTTGACTTTATCCCTCATAGCGTCTACATCAAAGAATCTAGTGATAGCAACTACCATGTGACCTATGCTAATTCTGACAACAATATGCAGAGCCCACTAAGTCTATCCGAAAAAGATGGGACATTAACACTTACCTCTCAAAGACGAGAGCTTAAAATCGAAGGAATTATGCAATTTTTTGGGGAACTCTTAGCCCAACGAGGTATTGATGTCAACACCGTTACCATTGAAATTCCAAAAGGAAAGACCTTGAATAAATTGGAAGGTCATAGCATAGATTTCTATTACGGTAGTATCTTCAGCATAGAGAATGTTCATATCAAAGAAATCAATCTAGAAGGTAATGTCGATCTCACCAATAGCCAGATCGACAGCGGCAAGCTATATAGCCGATCCTTTCATGTCACCAACTCTAGTCTGAAAAATCTTGACATTTCTGCAGATAATGGCGGTCGCCTTTCTGAAACCAATCTTGAAAATGTCAAGATTACGAATTACTACGAATTGAAGACTATCCAAATCAGTCTAAAAGGAAATAATAGCTTCACCCCTGCTAAGGTCGGTTCATCCACTCATACCATACTTGACTTGACAGAGCAAAGCCTACAAGACATCAATCTCAATATTAGCACGCAGTTTGATCTAATGGCACTAGCTCAAAATCAAGGCTACTACGCAGAAAATGAAAAAGAGCTAGAAGAAATGATGGGGGACCTGACCCATCTCGAAAAGCAATTTGAAACCATGGGTATTCACACTAGCGGAGTCTATGAAAAACTTTCTGTCAAAAAAGAAGACCGGAAACAAAGTTTGACCCTGGAAAACAAAAACAGTAAGAATAGCCTAACCATTGATGCCGTCAATGCAACCATAGCTTTCGAAGAATCAAAATAAATTAAGAAAACCAACTGTTCACCTAGAGCAGTTGGTTTTATTCTTATTCATCTTTTTGATTATAAATCAAGAGACCTAGTCCCATAAAGCCTACTAAGAAGAGGCTCAGTATCCAAACTTGATGACTACTATTTCCAACCATAGAAATGGTTTGACGAAGGCCTGAAACAGAATACGTCATTGGAAGATAAGGCTGAATGACTTGGAAGAAGCGTGGACTGAGTTCAATTGGATAGGTACCTGCGCTTGATCCAAGCTGTAGTAACAAGATAATTAAACTTGCGAAGGATCCGAAACGATTGTTCCAACCCACCAGGGCTGTAACGAGGGCCATGAAGGTCCAAGAAGCTAAAAGGATTAATCCCAAGGTTGCCATTGGATGAGCCGGTTCGATTCCAATCAAGCGAAGAACACCGTACAGAATCACTGCTGCTAGACTGGCAATAATACCATTGAGCAAGAGTTTTCCTTTAGCCCAATCCCAACGATTTTTGTAGGAACGATTATCAATGTGTTTGACAAAAATAACATTCGCAGATAAGGCTGCAACCATTAGGGCAACAGATACCATGTAAGGAGCCATTCCAACACCGTTGGTCTTCACATCATCTTGGTCACTGTGTTCCAAGGTGACTGGTTGAGAAACTGCTTGTGCATTTTTGTCTTCTACAGAGACGACTGATAGTTGTTGACTGGCTGAGCTGAGTGAATTCGTTAGGGTTTCACTACCTGTGCGGAGGCTAGTAATAGCACTTGTCAAGGTTTTCCCGCCACTAGCTAATTGATCCGCACCAGCAATTAATTGCTGACTACCAGAAGCCAGTTGTCCTGAACCGCTGACAAGTTGACTGGAGTTGGATGCTAAGGTTGCCAATCCTGATGTTAACTGGCCACCTCCTGATTGAATACTACTATTATTCGCAACCAACTGGGCTCCACCTGCTGCTAATTGGGCAACACCAGCGGTATAGGCTGTTACTCCAGACATGAGTTGACTCGCTCCGCCTGACAGTTGCATTTGAAGTTGACTCACACCACTCGTCAAGGTTTGAGTTCCTGGTAGAACTTGCTGGTTCAAGGCGGTGTTGACCTGATTCAAGCCACTTGATAGATTTTCAATGGCTATTGTTGCACCTGGCAATGCTTGATTGGCAGCCGCGTTGATCTGACCGACAGCTGATTGTAACTGGCTCATTTGTGTTGCCATGCCAGAAAGACTTTGTAAGCTTGATAGGGCTTGACTGAGTTGAGACAATTGATCCAAAATCGTTTGGGCTACTGTCGCTGTTGCCGAAGGTGAATTTTGGAGGGCGCCAACCAATTCAGCTTGCTGATCAGCTGTCAAGTTTTGATAGGTAGCCGTTGCTTGTAAGGCTTCGATGCTGGCTGTTTTATCAGCTTGGACTGCTGTCAACAATCCTTGAGCCTGAGCCCCCATCTCCGTCAAGAGGCTAGATAGAGTAGAGGTATCGACTGCAAATCCTCCGATACTGGATAAGCTATCGTTTAATTGGCTAATGGCCGCCTGCAACTGAGGAAGTCCAGTCAAGAGTGCTTGTATCTGACTAGACTGTTCAGCAGACAAACTGGTTGAACTAGCGAGTTGCTCCAAGCCTGCCTGCAATTGATTGGCCCCTGTTACCAGTTGTTCAACCTGACTGGCTCCTGATTGCAATTGTCCCACTCCAGCGATGAGCTGAGAGGAATTGGCATTTAATTGCTCCGCACCTGAAGCAAGACTTGCCACCCCATTTGTGTAGGTCGTTAAGCCACTGGACAGTGTTTGACTGCCTATCGCAGCCTGATTGACTCCATCTGTATAAGATACGAGACCGGTGGCCAATTGATTTGCTCCTGTCACGAGTGCTTGACCCGAAGTCGTTAAAGTAGTCAGTCCATTTGAGAGTGTTTGACTGCCTGATTCCAATTGACTGGCACCATTTGTTAATTGTTGGCTTCCATCTGCTGCCTCAACCATGCCGTTTTGAATTTCTCTCATACTATCAAAAACGGCTGTCGTGTAGGTTTCAGTAATTGTCTCTGAAACAGATGTCTTTAATTTCTCCATAGCTGATTCGCCCATCTTAGAAGCAACAAAGCTGTGACCTTTAGATGTTTGATAGGAAATCGTTAGTGGTTCAGGCTGATTCGTCAAGAGACTGGATGCTTTTTCTGATAAATCTTCTGGTAGGGTGATGACCATATAGTAGTCCCCTTCTTCCAAACCTCTTTCCGCATCCTTTTCTGATACAAAGTGGAAATCCAGACTTTGGCTCTCTTTCATATTATCCACCATATCATCACCAATGGTGAGGGTTTTAGCTTGAAAGCTCGCCGACTGGTCTTGATTGACAACTGCTACAGGCAGCTGGTCTAGTCGACCGTAAGGGTCCCACATAGAAGTTAGGAAACTAATGTTATATAAGGCTGGGACACAGGCAACACCAATAATGGTAACCAAAGTCATTGGTTTTTTGAAAATATTCTTTACTTTTTGTAACATAAGCAACTCCTTTAGACATGTTGTCCAAAAACTGATAAAATACATTATACAAGTATCATTTTCAAAATCAAGTTAGAAGAACCGTTTTTAGACACTATGTCTAAAAACGTTCAAAAGGAGAAATTATGGGAACAGATAATCGAAAAGAACGGACACGTCAGGCAATTTTAGAAGCCATGATTACTTGTCTTGAATCGCAACCTTTTAACGAAATTACAACCACACACCTGGCAAGTCAAGCCGGCATCAGCCGTTCTAGTTTTTATACACATTATAAGGATAAATATGAATTGATTGAGGCCTATCAAAAAGATTTATTTCATCAATTCGAATACATTTTTGATCGTCATGGGCAGAATAGAACACAAGTTTTTTTAGAAATTTTTCAATTACTCTATCGAGAACAACTCCTTTCTGCCTTGCTCAGTCATCATGGTACACAGGAAATTCAACAATTTCTAATCCATAAGGTCCGCATATTGATTGCAAGGGATTTGAAAGAATATTTCAAAGAACCATTATCAGAAAAGGAAAAAGAATACCGGAGTATTTATTTTTCACATGCCTTCTTCGGTATCATGCAGGTATGGATAAAAAATGGGAAGCAAGAATCACCTCAATTCATGACGGATTTTCTAATCAAAATGTTACCGTAAACATTATTTTCTGCCTTCACAACTTAAGAAATATGGTATAATAGCTATATCGTGCAAACGTTTTCTTAAAAGGAGATGAATGAAATGATTCAGGCAGAACATCTATCAAAAACCTATTCTATTATCGATAAGGAAGTGGGACTCAAAGGCTCTATCAAGGCCTTTTTCAAGCCCAAGAAAAAGGCCATTCCTGCTGTTCAAGACATTTCCTTACAGGTGAGAAAAGGAGAAATTATCGGCTATATCGGCTCCAATGGTTCCGGTAAGTCGACCACCATCAAAATGCTGACAGGTGTTCTCTATCCAGACCAGGGTTCCGTCCGCATCAATGGACTCAATCCGCAAGAAAACCGCAAAGCTGTCAACAAGCAAATCGGCGTTCTCTTTGGGCAAAAATCCCATCTGGATTGGAACTTGCCTGTCCAGGAATCTTTTATCCTTCACGCAAAAATTTATGATGTTCCAGATAAGGTATTCAAAGAGCGATTGGCTGTCTTGATTGATCTATTGGACTTGGCTGATATTATGAAGCAACCAATCCGTAATCTGTCACTCGGCCAACGGGTTCGCTGTGAATTTGCGGCTATCTTTATCCACCAGCCTGCCGTTGTTTTTTTGGACGAACCAACCATCGGCTTGGATGCCAGCGTCAAGGAGATCATTCGCTCCTTCATCCGCTATATGAATCAAGAATACCAGACCACCTTTTTGATTACTTCCCATGATATGAAGGACATCGAAAGCCTCTGTGAGCGGATTTTTATCATTGATAAGGGCAAGAAAGTCTACGATGGTTCTCTGACCGTCCTCAAAGAACGCTTTTCCACAGTCAAGACCATTCTCTTCTCAACAGAAAAACCAATTGAAAAAGCCTTGCAAGTGGATGGCTGGGAGTTTGAGCAGTTGGATGACTTCCACTTTGAAATCCATTATCAAAGCAAGGTATGGACCAGTGCCCAGGTGATTGAACAAGTCTTCAATCATTATGCCATTGAAGATGTTACCATGAAGGAATTGGAAATTGAAACCATGGTCCGCCAAATTTATGAGGAGGGTATCCATGCGTAAATATCTCTACATGACCCGCCTGACCATGATGAATGCTATGCAGTATAAGGCTTTCTTTCTGGCTACCTTCGTTTCACTGGCAGTGAAGATTTTGGTAGCTCTCTATGTCTGGAAAACCATTTTCTTCACTCAATCAGAAGTCAATGGCTTTACCCTACAAACCTTTACCACCTACATCATCTTTGCCAATCTACTAGCCAGTTTGAATTCTTTCTCACTTGGTGAAGATTTGTCCTATAGCATTTTGAAAGGGAGCATTGCGGGGGAATTTCTCAGACCCTATTCCTTTATCCTAGCCCTCTTTTTCAAAGACCTTGGAAATAAGCTCTTGGAACTGATAAAATTTGCTATCGTATTTATCGGTATCTTGCTTGTTCATCAGGATTTTTATCTACCTGATGGAAAAACTATTTTGCTCTTTCTAGTCAGCTCCATCCTAGGGATGTTTATCGTTCAATTACTGGATATGGCTTTTGGCTTCTTAGCATTTTTTACGGTCAATGCTTGGGGAGTGATGTTGCTCCGAATGGGGCTCTTCAATCTAGCCTCGGGGGCACTATTGCCACTCAGCTTCTATCCACAGGCTGTGGAAAACTTTTTGAAACTCCTTCCCTATAATTATGCAGTTAACGTTCCAGTTTCCATTTTATTGGGACAGGAAAGCGATCTAACTGCTTTGGGATTGCAAGTTATATGGATACCCATTCTAGCCTGCTTCATCGCTGCTCTTTGGTCTCAGGCCAAGCGTCGTATTGTCATTTTTGGAGGTTAACATGAAGAAATATATCAGCCTCTATCTATATAACATCAAGGTCTACATGATGGCCCAGATGTCCTTTCGGGTGGACTTCTTCATCGGGCTTTTCTCCTCTTTGATTGAACAAATTGTCTACCTGATTTTCCTCAATATTCTCTTTGGAAATATCAAGGAAATCGCTGGTTTTAACTACGGTCAAATGCTTTTTATCTATGGAATAGCGACCGTCGGACGCTCCATTCACCTGATATTCTTTGACAATCTCTGGATGTTTGGCAGTCGCTACATCCGACAAGGCGAATTTGAACGCCTCCTCCTCATGCCTGTCAATCCTCTTTTTCAGCTCATCTGTGAACGAATTCAACCTCAAGGAATCGGAACCACACTTATCGGCTCTATCGCTCTTGTACAAGCTTCCAGTGAACTAGGCTTAGAGTGGAGCTTGGGAAAACTGATGTTACTAATCTTTGTGGCCATTTGTATCGGCCTACTCTATGCCGTTATTCAACTTGGTCCAACTGCTCTAGCTTTTTGGATTGTAGAGTCTTTCCCTCTGACCATGGGGATTTTCTCCCTCAATCAAATGGCTCAGTATCCTCTCAACATCTATCCAAAACTCATTCAAATCCTGCTGATATTTGTTTTCCCCTACGCCTTTACCGCCTACTTCCCTGCTCTCTACTTCCTAGACTTGTCCATGTGGGGCCTGGCTCTACCACTGGTTGTAGTGGTCCTATTTTCCATCAATTATAAGCTCTTCCGCTATGGTATGACCAAGTTCACCAGTGTTGGAAATTAAAAAAGCTAGCATTCTCCATCCAGAGAATGCTAGTTTTTTTATATACCTATAAAACAAGTTCCTCAAGCACCTGTAACACACCTGCTTCCAAATGGCTAGGGGCTATGTATTTGGCAACTGCCTTGACCTTGTCTGTCGCATTTTCCATAGCATAGGAATAGCCAACATAGGCCAACAATTCGATATCATTATCCGAATCCCCAAAGGCCAGGACTTGATCTGGCGTGATTGCTAAATTCGTCAAAACCTGTTCCAAGCCCCATGCCTTATGAATACCCTGCGGTAGAATGTCAACGGAACCATAACCACTGGTTACAGCCACCAACTGACCGTGAAAAGCCTGATTAAACTCTTCCGTTATCTTATCTACCTGCGCTTCAGGAACCCAAAGACCAAGCCTATAAATAGGTTCAAAGGTTGGATAGGCACTGAGGTCATCTAGGTATTTTACCCGACTTTGAAAAGCTGCCATTTGTGCAGGGTCAATCGGTAAACCTGTACCTTCAAAAGGCATGCCTGCACCGGCCTGCATATAAATGTCCTTCTCCGTCGACAACATCAGGCAGACCTCTGCCCAACGGCCTTTGAAATAGTCTAAAACTGCTCTGATTTCTTCCTGCTGAATGCTTCGCCGAATGATGGTTTTGCCAGCTTGATAGACATGGGAACCATTATCTGCTACAAAAATCAAACGTTCTTCAAATCCTTTAAAGAGTTGAAGTAATCTACCTATTCCATTGCCACTGGCGATGACAAATGGGATGCCTTTCTCCTCTAGCTTATCCAAAATCCATGCAAAACGTTCCCTGTCAAAACTTCCCTGACCATCTAAGAAAGTCCCATCCATATCTGTTGCTACTAATCGAACTGTCATAGGTCACTCCTTACCAATTCAGATTTACAAAATCCTTCATTTCTTGATAGGCTAGATCCACACGCGCCTGGGTATATGGGTCCAGCTGTCCATAATACTGTCCACCTGCTATCCAATCTTGCAGAATATAGGTCTGATAAGCAAATTGCTCATAGCCTTCTGACGAGTAAGTCCCCTTAGACCAACGATTGACCCAGGTCGGATGGGCTTGAGCCGTTTGAATACTTGTTTGCCCATTCTCTTTCTGAATAGTAAGATCCATCAAGACACCTCTTTCTGTCCACTGGGCATTTGGAGTATCTTCCATACTTTCGATACGCTGATTGGATAGAAAATTCCCCATAGAATAGATAATCAATTTTCTCTGACCATCTTTCTCAAGAATTTCTGCCGGCTCTACCACATGGGGATGACCTCCCAAAACAATGTCAGCTCCCCAATCAATCATTTGATGGTAGATACTGGTCTGCTCCTCCGTTGGTTCCAACTGATATTCCACACCCGTCTGAGGCATGACAATAGTAATATCCGCCTCTTTTTCTGCTCGTTCAATCTCAGCCTGCATCTTTTCAAGATTAAAATCTGATAGGTAGCCATCATATTCTTCCTGACTAAGTAAGACTTCCAAGCCGTTGAAGCCATAGGCATAGGCCAAAACAGCTATACGGATACCATTGACCTCTCGGATATAGAGCGGCGCAGTTGAGCGATTGCCTTCGGCATAGACACCGACTGTATCCACACCAGCTTCTCTGAATGTATGGACCGTGGAAACCAGGCCAGACAGATGGGAGTCCAAGATATGATTGTGGGCCAAATCGACCAAATCATATCCTGCATCACGGATGTTACTAACCACGATACTGGGAGCATTGAAGAGCGGATAACCCGCCAGATCCATATCTGGAGAAATAGTCCCCTCAAAATCTGCTATGGCAAAATCAGCCTGCTCAATCCAAGGCTTGACATAGGTAAAGTTCTCAGAAAAATCATAGCTCCCATCTACTTGCTCTGCCCCACGAAGAATAGGCAAATGATAGAGCAAATCACCGTGGGCCATAATACGAGCGGTCCTTACCTCATTCTCTCTCTGACCTGTTTGACTAGTCTGACTAGCTTCGTCTTGTAATTGACTTACCGCGCTCGGTGCCAACAACTCCAAGAGTACAATAAGAGCCAACAAAAACAAGGCTAGGCA
Source organism: Streptococcus sp. 29887 (assembly GCF_032595075.1). NCBI lineage: Bacteria > Bacillati > Bacillota > Bacilli > Lactobacillales > Streptococcaceae > Streptococcus > Streptococcus iners. The sequence continues at coordinate 2,055,100 of NZ_CP118735.1, forward strand.
AGCAATTCCTATCAACTGCTTTTGACTTCTTGCTGAAGATACCCTCTTAGAACGGCTATAGGTTCTAGACCGTGACATCCAATCACCTCCATATCTTTACATTTATTATACGCCTTTCGCCCTCAAAAATCTATAGAAAAGGGAGTGGGAAAGAACTCGACTAGTTAAAAAAGAGTTCGTCTTCCCACCCCCGCACAGTTGATTAGGTCAGATTTGGAGTGTAAAATACGAACAAATCTGCCAATCAACCACTGCGCTGAGGTGTTGACACGAACTCTGAAAAGTGCTGCTAGGCTTGAGCCCAGCCTCCCATTCTTATTAGTCCATATAGCGCAACTTCCCACGAAAATCTTCGATTTTCTCATAGCCCTTCTCTGTCATGATAGCCTGCAATTCCTCAGTGATACGCTCAAAGGCAGCTAGCCCTTCCTTTTGAAGAGTTGTACCGATTTGGACCATGCTGGCGCCACAAAGGATATGTTCGAAGGCATCACGTCCCGTCAAAACGCCACCTGTTCCGATAATCTGAATTTCTGGTTTCAAACGCTGATAAAAGGCATGGACATTGGCCAAGGCAGTCGGTTTGATATATTCACCCCCGATGCCACCAAAACCATTTTTAGGCTTGATAACCACCTGCTCATCTTCAATATATAAGCCATTCCCAATAGAGTTGACACAATTGACAAACTTGAGTGGGAATTGATTGAAGATAGCTGCAGCCTGATCAAAGTGAACAATATCAAAGTAAGGCGGCAACTTGATACCCAGAGGCTTGGTGAAGTAGCTAAATACCTCATGCAAGATGGTTTCTGTCGTTTCGAAATCATAGGCAATCTGCGGCTTACCTGGTACATTTGGACAGGATAAATTTAGCTCAATTAATCCATTAAAGGCACTAGCTTCCACCCTTCTCAAAATCTCATGTGTTTCATCAGGCGACATGCCTACCAAGGACAAAACGAAGGTTCTATTTGGTTCAGTTTCCTGTAATTCTAGTAGATAATCCAAATAGTAAGCCAAGCCCTGATTTGGCAAGCCCATTGAGTTAATAGAACCAAGTGGCACATTCTGATAACGCGGTTCTGGATTGCCAGCTCGGTAGTCCAAGGTTGCTGTTTTGGTCACAAAGGTCCCCGCCGCAGAATTCTTGACGGCTTCCAATTCCTCCTTAGTCATACACCAAACCCCTGCCGCATTCATCAAGCAGTTGTCAAACGAAAATCCGCCTAGTCTTGTTGCTGTTGAAACCATGATTTCCTCCTAAGTAATTGCTCATTTTGACTGATTATATCACATCTTGGTATCCAACCCAATAGATTGCTGTCAATGTTCGGAATTTTTCCAACAATTTTCTTAATAGTGCATTTTTTACTTTACAAGAAAAAAATCGAGTGCTATAATAATTATCAGATAAATTAAATTGTCTGATAATTTAATCTAGACTTTCAGTTTGCTTTTAGTACTAGGCAACGAGCTGCAGACAGTACCGGAGTACGGCAAAGCGAGTTAACGAAGTAATAAAAGAAAAACTGGATGACTATAAATAAAAAAGAAATCAGGTGACCCAATGTCAAACGCAAAAGCTTATATCCAAGCCTCTTTTGAAGCAGTCAAAGCCCGCAACCCACATGAAACTGAGTTCCTTCAAGCTGTTGAAGAACTTTTCAACACTCTTGAGCCTGTAATTGAGGCTCACCCAGAGTACATTGAAGAAAATATCTTAGCTCGTATTATAGAACCTGAGCGTATCATCAGCTTCCGTGTACCATGGACTGACAAGGACGGTAAGGTACAGGTGAACCGCGGCTACCGTGTACAATACAACTCAGCAGTAGGTCCTTACAAGGGCGGTCTTCGCTTCCACCCAACTGTTAACCAATCTATCTTGAAGTTCCTCGGTTTTGAGCAAATCTTCAAAAACGTTTTAACTGGTCTCCCAATCGGCGGTGGCAAAGGTGGTTCAGACTTTGACCCTAAAGGCAAGACTGATGCTGAAATCATGCGTTTCTGCCAAAGCTTTATGACAGAATTGCAAAAACATATCGGTCCTTCTCTTGACGTTCCTGCCGGTGACATCGGTGTTGGTGGTCGCGAGATTGGTTATATGTACGGTCAATACAAGCGCCTTCGTCAGTTTGATGCAGGTGTCTTGACTGGTAAACCTCTTGGCTTCGGTGGTTCACTCATCCGCCCAGAAGCAACTGGTTACGGCTTGGTTTACTTCACTGACAATATGTTGGCTGCAAACGGTAAATCCTTCAAAGACCAAACTGTACTTATCTCAGGTTCTGGTAACGTAGCTCAATTTGCAGTACAAAAAGCCACTGAACTTGGAGCAAAAGTTATCTCTGTGTCTGATTCAAATGGTTACATCATTGACGAAACAGGTATCGATTTTGACCTTCTTTGCGACATCAAAAACAACCGTCGTGCTCGTTTGACAGAATATGCTGCTGAAAAAGCAACTGCTCAATACTTCGAAGGTTCTGTATGGAACTACGATGGAAAAGCTGATATTGCCCTTCCATGTGCAACTCAAAACGAAATCAGCGGTAAACAAGCTACTGCCCTCGTAAAAAATGGTGTTTACTGTGTTGCTGAAGGTGCCAATATGCCATCTGACCTTGACGCTATCAAAGTCTACAAAGAAAACGGCGTTCTATACGGTCTTGCAAAAGCAGCCAACGCTGGTGGTGTAGCTGTGTCTGCTCTTGAAATGAGCCAAAACAGCCTCCGCTTGTCATGGACTCGTGAGGAAGTGGACGGTCGCCTCAAGGACATCATGGCTAATATCTTCAACACAGCCAAAGAAACAGCTGAAAAATACAACCTTGGTACTGACTACCTTGCAGGTGCCAACATCGCAGCCTTCGAGCAAGTTGCTGACGCAATGATTGCTCAAGGATTAGTGTAAGGAAACCTTTAGTTTCCCTTACTATAATGAAAATGACTCCCAGATTGACGTGCCAATTTGGGAGTTTTTCTTTGCTCTGAAAATATATAAGTCCTGATCGATACAAGCAAAAACCTGCCCAAACTAAACTGGACAGGTTATCTGCTTAATTTACTATTACTTAGTCAAAATTTGTAAGGTTTCAAGCAGTTGATCCACGTGGACTTCAACCGTATCACCTGTACCTTTGATTTTCACTTCAACAATGCCGTCAGCAGCTTTCTTACCAACTGTCACACGGATTGGCAAACCAATTAAGTCACTGTCAGAGAATTTCACACCGACACGCTCATTACGATCATCTGTCAAGACTTCGTAGCCTGCGCCAACCAAGCTGGCTTCGATGGACTGGGTCAAGGCCATAGCTTCTTCGTCTTTTACGTTGACTGGGATTAGATGCACATCAAACGGAGCCAATTCTTTAGGGAAGTTGATCCCCCAAGCGTAACGGTATTCACCTTTTGGCGTCTTGTTAACAAAGAGGCGAGCGTGTTGCTCAAGAACGGCTGACAAGAGACGACTAACACCGATTCCGTAGCATCCCATGATAATCGGCATAGAACGACCATTTTCATCCAAGATGTTGGCATTCATGCTATCTGAATAACGAGTACCCAGCTTGAAGATGTGACCAATCTCGATACCACGGGCAAAGTTGAGAACCCCGTGTCCGTCTGGAGAAGGCTCACCTTCCTTGACTTCACGAATATCCACATACTCAGTCACTTGGAAATCACGACCTGCATTGGCACCTGTATAGTGGAAACCATCTTCGTTGGCACCGACTACAGCATTCTTCACATCTTGCACCTTGCGGTCTGCAATAATCTTGATATTTTCTGGTAAACCAACTGGTCCAAGAGAACCAAAGCCTGCACCGAAGATTTTTTCAGCATCCGCTGGGCTAGCAACATCAAAGAAATCTGCGCCAAGGTGGTTTTTCAACTTGACATCGTTGACCTGGTCATTGCCGACAAGGAGGGCAACAACAGGCTCGCCATCTGCCATAAAGAGCATGGTTTTGATGGTTTGCTCTTCAGCGACATTCAAGAAGGCAGCAACTTCGTCGATGGTTTTAGCATCTGGTGTAGCAACTTTAACCAAGTCTTCTTCGACGACAACTGCTGTACTTGGTTTATATTCACTAGTTGCCATTTCTAGGTTGGCAGCATAACCAGATTCGCTAGAGTAGGCGATGGTGTCTTCGCCAGACACAGACCAAGCCAAGAGTTCTTCCTTAATCGCTTCAAGAACATCCTCTGGAATTTCATCAAAAGAAGCAACCGACTTGTCCAAGACAACCCAACGGTCGAGGTCAGTACGGTCTGGGGTAATAGCCATAAATTCCTGGCTGTCCTTACCGCCCATGGCACCACCATCACCGATAATAGCTTTGAACTCCAAGCCTGCACGAGTGAAAATAGCCTCATAAGCTGCCTTGTAGTCGTCATAGGTCTGATCCAAACTCTCATAGCTGGCGTGGAAGCTGTAACCGTCTTTCATGATAAACTCACGACCACGGAGAAGCCCGTTACGAGGACGTTTTTCATCACGGTATTTTGGCTGGATTTGATAGATGTTGAGTGGCAACTGCTTGTAAGATTGCACTGCATCACGCGCCAATAGTGTCACCGTTTCTTCGTGGGTTGGACCCAAGATAAAGTCAGAACCCTCACGGTTTTTGAGCTTGTAGAGGTCGTCACCATAGGTTTCATAACGACCTGACTCACGCCATATATCCGCTGACAAGAGAGCTGGTGCCAAAAATTCAATAGCATCAATCTTATCAAACTCCTCACGCATGATTGTTTTTGCTTTTTCAATCACACGGTTAGCCAATGGCAAGTAGCTGTAAATACCAGCAGAAATCTGACGGACATAACCCGCACGTAACATCAAAGCGTGGCTAATCACCGACGCATCCGAAGGCATCTCCCGCAAAGTAGGGATAATCATTTTAGACTGTTTCATATTAAGATACGGAGGTCGTAAAAAAACGACTGAAAATTAGGAAACTGGCGCAATGTGCTTGCACATCAGTCAGTTTATCTATTTTCCGAGTTTTTAGACCGAGTTCAATTACGAACCTCCTTAATTCCTTTCATCGTTTGTTGGTCAGGAAGACACAGGTTTCAGCCTGTGTTCAATTCCTTTCGTAGTTTACTTGATTAGAAATCCAGAGGCGTAGCTCTCAATCTATTTTCCGAGTTTTTAGACCGAGTTCAATTACGAACCTCCTTAATTCCTTTCATCATTGGTTGTTAGGAAGACACAGGTTTCAGCCCGTGTTCAATTCCTTTCGTAGTTTACTTGATTAGAAATCACAGATATTGTTTTTCTAAACTCCTCGCTGACGCTCGAGTTCAAATCTGAAAACTCTCTGTTCCTTTCTTTTTCGTATTTTTCAGAACATCCTGCGTAAAGCACGCATTCAATTCCTTTCTTAGCGAGATTTTAGAAGAATACACGCATAATATCATTCCAAGTCACAACCAGCATGAGGACGACCATAATAGCAACTCCTGCCAGAGTGATATAGGATTCTGTTTCTGGTTTGAGCGGTTTTCTGCGAATGCCTTCTAGAATGTTCATGACAATCTTACCACCGTCCAAGGCTGGAATAGGGATAAGGTTAAAAATACCAATATTGATCGACAGCATAGCCATCAGGTTAAAGACTGAGAACCAGCCATTTGCAGCAGCTTGATTGCTGACAGAATAAATAGCGACAGGTCCTCCCAACTGCTTGACATCAAAGTTGGCAATCAAGTTCTTCAAGGCAGTCACAACAATAAGGGCTGTCCCACCTGCTTGCTGGAAACCACCAACAATCTTATCAAAGAAACCTGTTTTTAGAATGGGTGAAACGCCAATTCGGTAACTATCCTCAGCCTTTTCAGCGGTCACTGTGATTGTTTTTTCAGCTCCTTCATGCTCTACGACCAACTCAAAACTTGGAGCTGTAGTAGCTTCTGAAGCTGCCTGGCTGATGATGTCAGCAATCTCTGTGTAATTGTCCGTTGCTTGACCATTGATAGACAAAATCTTATCACCAGTCACTAGACCAGCTGCCTGTAAAGCGCCGCCGTCTGTAATACGGACTGCATTACTTGTTGGATCTGCAACACCACCCTGAGCAAAGACAAGCATGATGAAAATAAAGGTACCTAGAATAAAGTTATTCATAGGACCAGCAAAGTTGGTTATCAACTTCCCCCAGACAGTCGCATTTTGATATTGAACATCCAGCGGAGCAATCCGAACTTCCGTTCCATCTTCCTCTACAATCGTAGCATCGTGGTCAACCTTGTAAGTCTTGTTTTCATCTAACACCAAGCCTGTGATTTCTAGTTTTTCCTCAAAATCAAAACCGGTCACGTTCATAGGTAAACTCAGATTATCAAGTTGTTTGCCGGAAAGATTGATACGAGTAACAACCCCATCTGCATTCAAGGTCAGGCTAGCTGGCGTCCCCGTCTTAATTTCTGTCTTATCTTCTCCCCAACCAGCCATACGAACATAGCCACCGAGCGGAAGGATACGAATAGTATAAGCCGTCCCATCTTTACCAATGTGAGCAAAGATTTTAGGACCCATACCAATAGCAAATTCTCTGACAAGGATTCCCGATTTTTTGGCAAAGTAGAAATGCCCAAATTCATGAACAACCACAATCACACCAAATATAAAGATAAAGGCTAAAATTCCCTTCATAGTCCCTCCTTAAAACAATCCAAAGAAGTGCATGATAGGAAAGACAAAGATCATACCATCAAAGCGGTCTAAAATACCACCATGACCTGGAATCAGATTGCCAGAATCCTTAACACCAAAGTGGCGCTTAATAGCACTTTCTACTAAATCACCAAATTGAACAAAAGCAGAGAAGATGACCACCAATACCAACATCAAGAAGAAGGGATAACCTGCTCGAAGACTTTTATCAACCAATAAGAAAATAATCGACAAGACGAGAGCGGAGCCAATCCCACCAAAAAATCCTTCCACCGTCTTATTGGGTGATACTTTTGGTAATAACTTTCTTCGACCAAATTGGCGACCAACCAGATAAGCCCCAATATCCGTTGCCCATACAATACAAAGTGCAAAGAACACCTTATTCAAGCCATCCGTCCGTGCCAACAGCAAATTATGAAAACCAATCCCTACATAAAAACTAGATGCAATCGGAAAAACCACATCCGAGTAGTTGTACTCTCCCAAATTAAAAACGGTCGTTCCGAGAAGAAGGAATACGACAATGGCATAAGCTGTGTAGTTGCCGTCAGTTGGTAAAAAAGTCAGGTAATTCTGCAAGGGCAAGGTCAAAACCAAACTTGCCAACATGGCCAAAGTCCCCTCAATAGAGTAGGGAGTTAAACCGTGCATCTTAATCAATTCAGCCGTAGCAATCATCGCTAATAGGCCTACGAAGAAATGAAAGGCAGTTCCTCCTAGCAATAAAAAGGGAAGGAAGACCGCAAAAGCAATCCCTCCAAATACCACTCGTTTCTGCAAATCGTTTGTCATAACCTCTCCTTACACGCCACCAAAACGCCTGTGGCGACGGTTGTATTCTTTAATAGCTAATTTCAGTGCCTCACCATCAAAATCTGGCCAGGCAACATCTGTAAAATACAGCTCACTATAGGCTGTCTGCCAAGGCAAGAAATTACTCAAGCGCAATTCTCCACTGGTCCGAATAACCAAATCAGGATCACGAAGAGCAGGCGATAGACTTCCAGTATAGAGATAATCTGCAATCAGCTTCTCATCAATATCCCCTGGATTAAACTTGGCATCCAAGACATCTTGTGCAATGGCCTTTATTGCTCGGGTCACTTCATCACGCCCACCATAGTTCAGGGCAAAATTCAAAATCAAACCCGTATTATTCTTGGTTTTTTGCTCTGCCTTGTACAAGGCATTCAAAGTAGCCTCTGGAAGCTTAGAATGATCCCCAATCATCTGGATTTTAACATTATTGGCATGAAGTTCTGGAACATATTTATCATAAAACTCCACAGGCAAGTTCATGATAAACTTCACTTCTTTCTCTGGTCTGGACCAATTTTCTGTTGAAAAAGCATAGACCGTCAAGACTTTCACACCCAAATCTGCTGCTGTCTTGGTCACTTTTTGAAGGGCATCCATTCCAGCCTTGTGCCCCATAATCCGAGGTTGCATCCGCTTCTTGGCCCAGCGACCATTGCCATCCATGATGACCGCTATATGCTTGGGTACCTCAATAGCTGTTTCAATGCTTTCCTTCTTTTTAAATTGAAATTTGAACATGGTAGTTTCCTTAAGATATTATTTACTCTATTTTCTCCGTCATACTGACAAAAAATAAGGATATAATCAGCCTATTATACCATATTTATAGGGATTTAAGCAAAAATCAGCTAGCACAGTCAAGCAAAAAACCGAGGGTCCCCTCGGCTTTCAATCATCTATTCTTCAATAGCTGTTTCTGTTTTTTCTTGACTTGCTTCTTCCACGATAGCTGAAGCTACCGGAGCCCCGGCTACACGGTTGCGAATAGCCCCACGTTCAAAGGTCAGGTAAACCCCATCCACGTCCAAGACAACCTTCTTCTCGTCGATTTCATCAACAATACCAAACAGACCACCAATAGTAACAATCTCATCACCTTTTTTAATTTGGCTGAGTGCATCTTGGCGCTGTTTTTGTTGTTTGCGCTGGCTATAGAACATAAAACCAATCATAGCAAGCATCAAAACAGGAAATAACAATCCTTGTAAATCTGGCATTTTTTTACCTCTTCTTTTAGTTTATGAACATCATTATACCAAATTCCAGCCTAGAAAGCAAAATTCGGTCGCGCAAAAAAGACCGAACTCCCGTTCAGCCTTTATCCATCTTATTTCGAACTCCACACACTCTCAAGGATGTTGGTCTGTTCACGACCTGGTCCGACTGAGAAGGTTGAGATACGTACGCCGACCAATTCGCTGATACGACGAACATAGTTGCGAGCCGCTTCTGGCAATTCATCCAAGCTACGCACACCTGTGATGTCTTCAGACCAACCTGGCATTTCTTCGTAGATTGGTTTGCAGCGTTTGAGCTGTTCCAAGCTTGCTGGGTAGTGGTCAATACGCTCACCATCCAAATCGTAAGCCACGCAGATTTTCAAAGTTTCAAGACCTGACAAGACATCAATCGAGTTGAGGGACAAGTTGGTAATACCTGACACACGGCGGCTATGGCGCATGACAACAGAGTCAAACCAACCGACACGGCGTGGACGGCCTGTTGTCGTGCCGTATTCTTTACCGATTTCACGGATACGGTCTCCGATTTCATCGTGCAATTCAGTTGGGAATGGTCCGTCACCAACACGGCTAGTGTAGGCTTTACATACACCAACAACCTTGTCAATCTTGCTTGGGCCGACACCGCTACCTATCGTCACACCACCAGCAACAGGGTTCGAAGAAGTAACGAATGGATAGGTACCTTGGTCAATATCCAACATAACCCCTTGGGCACCTTCAAACAAGACACGTTTGCCTTGGTCGAGGGCATCGTTCAAGATAACAGAGGTATCTGTTACATATTTTTTAATTTCTTGACCGTAAGCGTAGTATTCTTCAAAAATTTCATCAAACTCGATTGGCGTTGACTCATACATTTTCTCAAACAAACGGTTTTTCTCAGCCAAGTTTGTTTTCAAACGCTCTGCAAAAATCTCCTTGTCCAAGAGGTCTGCGATACGGATACCAACACGCGCTGCCTTGTCCATGTAAGCAGGACCGATACCCTTGTTGGTTGTACCAATCTTGTTCTCACCTTTGGATTCTTCCTGCAACTGGTCCAATTTGATGTGATAAGGCAAGATGACATGTGCGCGGTCTGAAATACGCAAATTATCTGTCGTCACACCTGAATCATGGAGGTAGTTGATTTCCTTCACCAAAGATTTTGGATTGACAACTACGCCATTTCCGATAACCGAAATCTTTTCTGGGAAGAAAATTCCAGACGGAATCAAGTGCAACTTATACTTGGTACCGTCGATAACGATAGTATGTCCTGCATTATCTCCACCTTGATAGCGCGCGATTACTTCAGCATTAGCAGACAAGAAGTCTGTAATTTTACCCTTACCTTCGTCGCCCCATTGGGTTCCTACAACAACTACTGATGTCATATTCACTCTTTCTCTGAACTGGCTGACCAGTCCAGCCTTTCTTCTACTTCTGGCAGGAATCTCACCTGCAAGTTTCGTTTTACACACTATTCTATCAAAAAACGAACATTTTTTCAAGAAATTCCAATATCTTCGTTTATATCGGATGTTATTTACTGTTTCATTGCTTTTAGTCTCAAAAAATACGAACAAATGATTATCCCAAACATTTTTAAAGTTGTTTTTGACAGGAATTTCCGAAGCCTCTCAATCCTTTCCTTTTACCAACTTCATTTTTTCCTTCAAAACGTAGCAGAAATTTGTATTTGTTTTATAAACTAGATAAAATTGGTGTAAGACACTATCAGAAATTGGACGGATTGCATATGTTACAGAAATTATCCCCAAATAGTCCCATCCTCCAAGCCACCTTTGGTTTGGAACGGGAATCCTTACGAATAAATAGCGACAACCGCGTGGCTCAGACACCACATCCTGAAAAACTGGGCTCACGCAGTTTTCACCCCTATATTCAGACCGATTACAGCGAGCCACAACTAGAACTGATTACACCAGTGGCTCATTCGACCAAGGAAGCCCGTCGTTTCCTCGGAGCCATCACGGATGTAGCGGTGCGGTCTATGGAAAAAACGGAATACCTATGGCCCCTGTCCATGCCACCTGTGATTTCAGCGGATGAAATTCAGATTGCTCAGCTGGAAAGTGACTATGAGTATCAGTACCGTGTTGGTTTGGCAGAACGCTATGGTAAGTTGCTCCAGTCTATGTCAGGCATCCACTACAACTTCGAGCTCGGCAAGGACCTGACCCAGCAACTCTTTGAAGTGAGCGATTACGACGACCTCATCACCTTCAAAAACGCCCTCTATCTCAAGCTGGCTCAGAATTTCCTACGCTACCGCTGGCTCTTGACCTACCTCTACGGAGTTAGCAGTCTGGCAGAAAAAGGATTTTTGACAGAGGAAATTGGCTGCGTGCGGTCCATTCGCAATTCCAACTACGGCTATGTCAACGCCCCTGATGTCCACATCTCCTTCTCTTCTTTGGAGCAATATGTGACCGACATCGAGCAGGCGGTTGCTAGCGGTCAGCTGTCTGCCGAAAAGGAATTTTACTCTGCGGTTCGCCTCCGCGGTGCCAAGACCAGCCGGGACTTCTTGACCAAGGGCATTACCTACTTGGAGTTCCGCAACTTCGACCTCAACCCCTTCGAGACTCTGGCCATTAGCCAAGAGACACTTGACACCACCCACCTCTTTGCCCTAGCACTACTCTGGCTTGATGACATGGAGCAGGTTGACAAGGAATTGGCCCAGGCAGCAGACCTCAACAACCGCATCGCCCTCAGTCATCCACACACACCTCTACCAGCAGAGGCAGACGCCAACCCTATCCTGACTGCCATGAAGTCTATCGTTCAGCATTTCGGACTGGATGATTACTACAGTCAGCTCATTGCTCAGGTAGAGGTAGCCCTTCAAGACCCTCGTCTGACCCTTTCTGGAAAAATAGCAGAGCAGGTTGAAGACGGGTCTTTGGAACACTTTGGCCAGCAGCAAGGTCGACTCTTTCATGACTATGCTTGGACAGCTCCATACGCCCTCAAGGGCTATGAAAACATGGAACTCTCCACCCAGATGATTCTCTTTGACGCCATTCAGCTGGGCTTGCATGTCGAGATTTTGGATGAAGAAGACCAGTTTCTCAAACTCTGGCATGGTGACCATGTCGAGTACATCAAAAATGGCAACATGACCTCCAAGGACAACTACGTCATTCCTCTAGCCATGGCTAACAAGGTCGTGACCAAGAAGATACTGAACCAGGCTGGTTTTCCAGTGCCTGCGGGAGCTGAATTTTCTAACAAGGAAGAGGCCCTGCGGTATTATGGACAGGTAGCCAGCTCTGCTATTGTTGTCAAACCAAAATCCACCAACTTCGGCCTAGGCATCTCTATCTTCAAAGAGCCAGCCAGCCAAGCAGACTATGAAAAAGCTCTGGACATCGCCTTTTCGGAAGACAATCATGTGCTGGTGGAGGAGTTCGTAGCGGGAACTGAGTACCGCTTCTTCATCTTGGACGGCAAGTGCGAGGCTGTCCTGCTCCGCGTCGCAGCCAATGTCGTAGGGGATGGGCAGTCAACCATCCGTGAATTAGTAGAACAAAAAAACCAAGATCCCCTGCGGGGCCGTGACCACCGTTCACCGCTTGAAATCATTAACTTGGGCGACATCGAACTGCTCATGTTGGAACAACAGGGCTACACACCTGACACCATCTTGCCTGAGGGCGTTCAAACCTTTCTGCGTGGCAATTCCAATATCTCAACGGGTGGTGACTCCATCGATATGACCGACCAGATGGGCCAGTCCTACAAGCAACTGGCCGCCGATATGGCAACTGCTATGGGAGCTTGGGCCTGCGGGGTAGATTTGATTATCCCCAACCGCACCAAGCCAGCCAGCAAGGAAGATCCAAACTGCACCTGTATCGAGCTTAATTTCAACCCAGCCATGTACCTGCATACCTATACCTACGCAGGACCTGGACAGAGTATTACACCGAAGATATTGCGGAAGTTGTTTCCTCAACTGAAAACTGGCTAGTCATAGTCAGTTTTTTTCTTTCGGTCACTCCCTTTCCCCATTTTCCCCACTTGTGCTATAATAATCCTTATGGATAAAATTATTAAAACACTATCAAAAAGCGGGCATTTCCGTGCCTTTGTGCTAGACAGCACAGAAACCGTAAAAACGGCTCAAGAAAAACACGACACTATGGCGTCATCCACCGTTGCTCTGGGGCGCACCCTCATTGCCAATCAGATCTTGGCTGCCAATGAAAAAGGCGACACCAAGATTACCCTGAAAATCTTAGCTAGCGGTGCTGTTGGGGCTATCATTTCCGTTGCCAATACCAAAGGGCAGGTCAAGGGCTACATTCAAAATCCAGACTTGGACTACAAACGGACAGCGACTGGTGACGTCATCGTTGGACCTCTTGTGGGCAATGGCCAATTCCTAGTCATCACAGACTACGGAACAGGCCACCCTTACAACTCCATGACTCCCTTGATTTCTGGTGAAATCGGTGAAGACTTTGCTTATTTCTTAACAGACAGCCAGCAGACACCTTCTGCGGTCGGACTGAATGTCTTGTTGGACGAAGAAGACAAGGTCAAGGTAGCTGGCGGATTCTTGCTGCAAGTTTTACCAGGTGCGACTGAGGCTGAAATTGCTCGCTTCGAAAAACGCATCCAAGAAATGCCTGCCATTTCGAGTTTGCTGGCTTCTGAAAACCATATAGAAGCTCTGCTATCCGCCATTTATGGCGACGACGACTTCAAACGCCTGTCAGAAGAAGAAATCGGTTTTGTCTGCGACTGCTCTAAAGACCGCTTCCTCGATGCTCTGGCCAGCCTGCCAAAAGCGGATCTGCAAGAGATGAAAGAGGAAGACAAGGGCGTGGACATCACCTGTCAATTCTGCCAGACCCATTACCACTTTGACGAAAACGATTTGGAGGAACTCATCAATGGCTAATCTCAATACCCCTTTCATGATTGGTGATGTGGAAATCCCCAATCGCTGCGTGCTGGCGCCAATGGCTGGCGTGACCAACTCGGCCTTCCGTACCATTGCCAAAGAAATGGGCGCAGGTCTGGTCGTTATGGAAATGATTTCTGAAAAAGGCCTTCTCTACAACAACGAGAAGACCCTCCACATGCTCCATATTGACGACAACGAATACCCTATGTCCATCCAGCTTTTCGGTGGCGACGCTGAAGGACTGAAACGGGCTGCCGACTTCATCCAGAAGAACACCAAAGCTAATATCGTAGATATCAACATGGGTTGCCCTGTCAACAAGGTCATCAAGAACGAGGCTGGTGCCAAGTGGCTCAAGGACCCTGACAAGATCTACCACATCATCAAGGAAGTGACCTCGGTCCTCGATATTCCCCTGACCGTTAAGATGCGGACCGGTTGGAACAATACCGACCTGGCGGTCGAAAATGCCCTGGCCGCAGAAAGTGGCGGTGTGGCTGCCCTGGCCATGCACGGACGGACCCGCGAGCAGATGTACACAGGAACCGTAGACCTGGAAACCTTAACCAAGGTGGCTGGCAGCCTGACCAAGATTCCCTTCATCGCAAACGGCGACATCCGCAATGTCGAAGATGCCCGCCATCGAATTGAGGAAGTCGGAGCCGATGCTGTCATGGTCGGCCGGACTGCTATGGGAAATCCTTATATCTTCAACCAAATCAACCACTATCTTGAAACAGGAGAAATCCTGCCCGACCTCTCCTTCGATGACAAACTCAATGTCGCCTTCGACCACCTGACCCGATTGACCAATCTCAAGGGCGAGTCAGTTGCCGTCCGCGAATTCCGTGGTCTTGCTCCCCACTATCTCCGTGGTTCAGCAGGGGCTGCCAAGATCCGTGGAGCCGTTGCCAAGGCAGAAACCATTGAGCAGGTCCAAGAACTATTTGACCAGGCACGAGAAGCCTATCAAGAACGGATTGCTAAATAAGATAAACTGGCAGGTTAAAACTCGCTAACAATGAAACAGAAAAACGCATAAAACCAAGGTTATGACCTGGTTTTATGCGTTTTTTCTATACTGTTTTACATGCTTTCCTTTCCAAAAAAGGCCAGAAAGGCAGGGGCAATGTAATCATGGTATTGTTGAGGATGTTCACGAATGAGGGTAGCTGAAATACCAAATTTTCTAGGACTATAATAGGCTTGATAACCTCGCCTATGCAGTTCCTGAGCGTATTCTTCCTCGGATACATAGAAGACTGGCACTTGATTTTCAGACAAGTCCAACAAAGCAAGCAAGCGGTCTAACCAAAGATCCCAACCATCTGGATAGGCTGGCAAGTCGGTTTCATCAAGCGCATAAACTCTCACCAAATCATCTTTCTTAAACTGCTCCTGAGCAAATTGAAAACGTTTGGCCAGGTCTAAACCTATCCTATCCCCACGATCCTTGTCATATCCTGAAACCACCACACAAACCTGACCACAAGCCAACTTTGCTCGTTCAATCAAATCCAAATGCCCCTTATGCATGGGAGCAAAGGTTCCGAAAACGACTGCTACGGTTTGTTTCATAACTTACCTTTCACATCCGAAAACTATATGATTGCGGCAGATAAACTCCTCACAATCTGCTTCTAAAAGCAGTCTTAGTTCTAGCATTTTTCCACCTATTTGACCACATCAAACTTGAGCTCTTCGCCCTTAACCCCAATCTTCAAGGTTGAACCAGTTGGTAACTCCCCACGGAGCAACATCTCTGCCAAAGGATCTTCCAATTTGGTTTGTAAGAGTCTGCGAAGTGGGCGAGCCCCCATTTCTGGGTCATACCCTTGTTTAGCCAGTAACTTAAGGGCGGACGTTTGCAGTTTAAGGTTAATTCCTTTCTCAGCTGTTACAGCTAACAACGGTTTAACCATAACCTTGACAACATCCTGCATATGAGTTTCCGTCAAGCTATGGAAGACAACTTTCTCGTCAATACGGTTGATAAATTCTGGACGATAGGCTTTTTTCAATTCCTCAAAAATGCGCTTCTCCACTTCCTTGTGGTCCTTAGATAAATCAAGGGCACCAAAACCAACTGTCTTATCATCACGAAGGGCTGTTGCTCCAAGGTTTGACGTCATGATAATAATAGTATTTGAGAAATCAACCTTACGTCCCTTACTGTCCGTCAGAACACCATCATCTAAGACCTGCAAGAGCACATTGAAAATATCTGGATGGGCTTTCTCAACCTCGTCAAAGAGTAGAACAGAGTAAGGTTTGTTGCGGACTTTCTCCGTCAATTCGCCACCTTCTTCATAGCCCACATAGCCCGGAGGAGCACCATTTAGACGGCTGGCTGCGAATTTCTCCATGTATTCAGACATGTCAAAACGGATAAGGGCTGATTCGTCATCAAAGAGGACTTCTGCCAAGGCCTTAGCTAGCTCCGTTTTACCGACACCAGTTGGACCCAGGAACATGAAGGAACCAATCGGTCTGCGACCTGTTCGAATACCTGACTGATTACGACGAATAGCTCTGCTGACTGCAGAAATGGCTTCTTCCTGCCCAATCACACGCTTGTGCAATTCTGCTTCCAGATTCAGATACTTCTTGGCATCTGACTGGCTGAGCTTGGTCACTGGAATACCAGACAGACGACTGAGGGTTTCTAAGATATCTTCTTCCGTTACTTCTATATCATAGATTTGACTAGCTTTGGTTGCTTCCTTAGCCTCAAGCAATAGCTTACTCACGGTTTTATATTTTTTAGCCATCAGTGCCTTATCAATACTTGTCAAACCAGTTTCTAAGACTTGGCCTTTTATACGATTTTGCACGGTTGCACTGGCTTCATCTAGCAAGTCGATTGCTGAATCTGGCAGGTTTTTACTGGTCAAATACCGCTTAGCGTAGGTTACGGCAGTCTCAACAGCTGCATTTCCAATACGGACCCTATGGTATTTCTCAAAAGTCCCTTTTAGACCAGACAAAATGGCAATGCTATCTTCCACAGTCGGCTCTTCAATCATCACTTTGGCAAAACGACGTACCAAGGCCGCATCTTTTTCGATATGCTTTTGGTACTCATCTTGGGTCGTCGCCCCAACTGTCCGAAGAGTTCCGCGAGCCAGGGCTGGCTTGAGGATATTGGCCGCATCCAGGGTCGAATCAATCCCTGAACCAGACCCCATAATCGTGTGCAGCTCATCGATGAAGAGTATCACCTGACCATCTTCTTCGATGTCATTGATGATATTGTTCATCCGCTCTTCGAAGTCACCACGGAAACGAGTTCCTGCAATTACATTCATCAAATCAAGTTCTAGTACTCGCATCTTAGATAGGCTAACAGGCACATCACCTGAAGCGACACGTTGAGCCAAGCCCAAAGCAAGAGCCGTTTTTCCGACACCCGCATCACCGACTAGGACAGGATTATTTTTTGTTTTTCGGGACAAGATTTGAATCATACGTGAAATTTCAGCATCCCGGCCAATAACAGGTTCCATCTTTCCTTCTCGGGCTAGTGCAGTCAAATCACGGGTATAGTCTTCTAGTCCACCCGTTTGGGGACCAGGAGGCATCCCCATCATCTGTCCCGCATTGGCTGGCTTGGCTTTTCCACCCTTCATCAAGCCACGAACAGCCTTCATATCTTCCTTGGTAAATCCTGCACGTTTTTCTAAGCTTTTGCGCAAATCTACAAAACGAATCTTGTCATCGGAATCTTCCAAATGAAAACCGACCTTGTCCAAAATCAGACTGGCAGTCGAACGTCTGTTCAGCAACATGGCTAGGAAAAGATGTTCCGTTCCCAACTCCTTGGCCTTGACCACTTCCGCAATCTTTTTTGCCAAACTAGCTGTTTCATCCAAACGTTTAGAAGACGGCAAGATACGGAAGTTCTCCAAGTCTTCACGATAGACCTTATCTGTCACAACAAAGGTCGCATGCTCATAATCAGAAATAGAAACTGGATACTCTGCTAAAACAGCTCCAGCAACCGTATCATGATTGATGACAAAGGACAGGAGAATATGCCAGGTTTCTAAATACTCACAGGCATAACGCTGGGCAACCAACTGAGCGTCTTCAAATACCCTTTGTAAACCAGTTGAAATCTTCATGAATTAATCCTCTTTCCTATCTAAACGTCGTAAAATTTGACGCATCATTCGAGCACGAATGCTTGATGCATCCTTACCCAATACCTCATCAGAACCAGTTGCCAGAAAAAGATTTCCCTCTCTTTCTGTCATTAAACCCTCATCAAATAGCAACTGCAGAATATCTGCATAGACCGTCGCAGACAGTTGCTCGCCCATATTGTTTAATAAATCATGGACTAGTTCATGCTTGTCTGAAAAGGTGATCCGACCAATGCGGATGTAGCCACCGCCACCTCGTTTGCTTTCCACGATATAGCCACGACTGGCTGTAAATCGTGTCTTGATGACATAATTTATCTGGCTGGGAACCACCTCAAACCGACTGGCTAATTCGCTCCGGCGCAATTCTGCCACGCTGACTTGCTCTAGGATGGCTTTGATATGCTCTTCGATATAATCAGATGTATTTTTCATCGCCATAGTATCGCCTCTTTCTTTGACTATCTTTGACCATTATACTATTTTTGTTTACATTTTGAAAGCGAAAGCCTCACTTCCACACAAATGTAGCTAATTTTTGAAATCTGCTCTGCTTTATCCTATAATAAAAGAAAAAAACAGAAAGGACTAGGGCTGCCGTATTTGGTTGAACTGAGTACGTGCTATGGACTGAGCCAAAAAGATAAACGAGAACTAGTCGTCTTTTCGCTTCCTATTTTGTCTGTGTCCACTTAAGGCCCTTTATATCTTATACCATGAACTTCCAAGACTACATTAAAGATTTTACTAGCGTAACCGTGGAGCAGGCACAGAACCTTCTAGCTGCCAAAGAGGGAGCTGTTCTCTTCATCGGACGAGCAACCTGTCCTTACTGCAACCGCTTCGCACCAAAACTCCACAAGGTAGCCCAAGACAAGCAAGTGACCGCTCACTTCCTCGACTCTAGCCAAGTCAGCCCTCAACTCCAGACCCTTCGCGACCACTACCAAGTTCCTACCGTCCCAGGTCTCCTCGTCGCTAAACCTACTGGCGTCCAAGTCCGCTGCGACTCCAGCATGACTGAAGAAGAAATTGCGGCCTTTATTGAGAACTAATAGACAGACAAAAGCACCGACCACAAGGCCGGTGCTTTTTAAGGAGATTATGAAAAATATTTAGGATTGGTATTAGTATAACCTAATCAAACACATCCCACAACCGCCCCAAGACCGATTTTACCAAAAAAGAACTCCCTTTCGGAAGGGATAAATGAAAAGATCACCCTAATAGAAAACAACTACCTGAAAATTTAGGTAGTTGTTTTTTTGCACTCTCTAATATAGATGGACTAAAACAGTCTGGGGATAGGGCGTTTTAGCTCAACAACTTAAAACGAAAAATTGTTGACGAACTCCTTTATTTGGTCGAGTTCTATCCCACTCCCAATTCCTTATAGGGTTTCTGCAATTGAGACAGGTACTGTGGAAGAAGGTACGAAAGTTATTACCTACTAGTTTCAATTCCTTATAGGGTTTCTGCAATATAAAGCAAAATCAAACGGGCCTTTCGATTACATGAAGAAAGGTCAACTCGTTTCAATTCCTTATAGGGTTTCTGCAATATGACGTTAACATTCTTGAAAACAAAGCAGGAAAAACTGTTTTGTTCACTGTGTTTCAATTCCTTATAGGGTTTCTGCAATCGACTACATCGCGGAGAACAAACCAGCAGGTCTCACTGACCTTTCGTTTCAATTCCTTATAGGGTTTCTGCAATTGTAGATATTATCATCGTACTCATAGAAATAGCACTACACGTTTCAATTCCTTATAGGGTTTCTGCAATATTGGTGGCTATCGAAGCTGAACTACGTTCTTCACAATATGGTTTCAATTCCTTATAGGGTTTCTGCAATCCTACTGTAGAAGGTTTCTTCTTCGGAGGTACGGAATATGATCATTACTATTTTGATGAGTTTCAATTCCTTATAGGGTTTCTGCAATGTGCTTTTCACAGTAGCTGTTGAGCGCAGCTACAAAGACAAGGACGGGTTTCAATTCCTTATAGGGTTTCTGCAATACTCAGATTTAATCGGGAGAGATTTGAGCGCGTCTGGTTTCAATTCCTTATAGGGTTTCTGCAATGAAGCTCCTGTTGAAGAAGTTGCTTCTGAAATCTCAATTTGTTTCAATTCCTTATAGGGTTTCTGCAATCGTATCACACGTAACCCACAAATTCTTGAAAACAAGTCAGGCAAAACTGTCTTGTTTCAATTCCTTATAGGGTTTCTGCAATGGAGACCATTGACCAAATGGAGGCGCTATACGCAGCCAACGTAGGGTTTCAATTCCTTATAGGGTTTCTGCAATCAGGCTCAAGCTCAACGTTTCTTTAACGTAGTTCCTAAGTCGTTTCAATTCCTTATAGGGTTTCTGCAATAAAGAGTATCAAAAACATCGAACCTTTTGACCTGCCAATTGTTTCAATTCCTTATAGGGTTTCTGCAATCGTCGGAGTCCTTGGCAGTACCGTACATAAACCCTGAGGCATGTTTCAATTCCTTATAGGGTTTCTGCAATCTCTACGTGAGATTGAAATCAAACACGCACTTGTTAAAAAAATTAGAAACGGTTTCAATTCCTTATAGGGTTTCTGCAATAAGGGACAACTCATTGCCATTGAGGCTGAGCTCCGCTCTAGCCAATACGAAAAAGACGGCGAAACTGTATACGGTCTCGACGTTGTTGGTTTCAATTCCTTATAGGGTTTCTGCAATACAAAGACGCTGAAGGCAAACGCCCGGTAGACTTTATGTTTCAATTCCTTATAGGGTTTCTGCAATTTGGAATCACCTTGCTTGAGCGCGCTAAAGGTCAAGCGACTGAAAGTTTCAATTCCTTATAGGGTTTCTGCAATGGACGCTTAACACGTGATATCCAAATCTTGGAAAACAAGTCAGTTTCAATTCCTTATAGGGTTTCTGCAATACGCTTAACACGTGATATCCAAATCCTTGACAACAAGTCAGGGAAGGTTTCAATTCCTTATAGGGTTTCTGCAATGATTCAAACAGACTTAAACAACAATTTGCAAACAGGTGTATGTTTCAATTCCTTATAGGGTTTCTGCAATAATTATTGCCACAATCATCACTGCAATGATTGTGACTACTCAGTCAGCGTTTCAATTCCTTATAGGGTTTCTGCAATTTAAATAGCATTCTCATCGGATTAACCATCAAACAGTTTCAATTCCTTATAGGGTTTCTGCAATATGTACTACCATTTGTACTGTTAGTTTTCGGAACTGCGTTGGCATGTTTCAATTCCTTATAGGGTTTCTGCAATGTAGGCCGTATTACACGCGATGTGCAAATCTTAGAAAACAAAGCAGGTTTCAATTCCTTATAGGGTTTCTGCAATTGATTTGAAATTAGGAGAATTATTATGCACAACGAAATCGAAAAAGTTTCAATTCCTTATAGGGTTTCTGCAATAACAGGAAATAAGCCATTCTGTTAGCAGATTACAGTCATTATAGCATAAAATCAGGGGTTTTTCAACTAAAATTCCGTTCGACCTCTTCTTAGCAAATCCTACTCTAGCAAGCTTTTCAGCTACTTTTGAACACAGCAAAAAAGTCGAACGGAAATCTTGGGATGTTCTTGCAATCACAACCCCTATTTCCGTTCGACCCCCTAGGTCGTATAGCGATAACCCTTATATTTGTCCCCATTCACTAAAAAAGAATGAAGTTTATAGATTTCTGAACGAATAACGCCACTATAACGAACACGTCGACCGTGCAAAGTAATGACTGTCCTCAGTTTCTCCTTCAAGGCTCGCAGAAAGATACGTTTCCCTTGGGCATTCAGATAGATTCCCTCTTCATGATGAAGACTTACGACCTCAAAATGCTTATCCAAGCGGATTTCTTGCCGGTTGATAAGAGAAAAAATCGTTCGATCTACTAAAATGGGTTTGAAAATATCCGCAATGTCCAGCTGTAAACTCTCTTCTCTCCGATTAGCTGAATGCAAAAACGAAAAACGAATATCCAAGGGACTACGATGAATCAAGGAGGCAACGTAGTTATAAAGAAAAGTGTTGCCAAAACTAATCATAGCATTGATAGCATCCTTTGGCGGACGACGGCTCCGTTTGATAAAACGAAAGTCATTATTTTGAATAATCGAAGAATAAGCTCGAAAATAAGCTTGCCGACCACGCGCTTCCATCATCAGCAAATCATTTATCGATCCTGCAGCGGATAACCCCTTGATAATAGCACTTATCTCTTCTATCTCCCGAACCAGAAGTTGATCCTCCCTTCTACTAGCATAGTAACGTAAGACACTCCTCAAGTTATGAAGAATCGATTTTTCCATCTCTGTCGCGACTAACATACGCAAGTCTTCACTGCTATAGACCTCTAACTGCTTCATGGCTACCGAAACATCAAAATGCCTTTCCGCAGGTTCAATACTAGCAATCTTCTCTCCAAACTTATCCATCAAATTGATTCGAATTCCACGTTGGCTCAAAATCTCAACTACACGGCTATCAATCACAACATCCGAATAGACATTTATATAATCCACAATATTTGTAGGAAGATGAACCTTCCCCTTTTCGCTATCAAACAACAGATTCCAGTGTCGCTGGGTCAAAATACCATCGCTGATAATATCAAATTTGCTATCGACCGGCTTGGTTGCATCGACCCGCCATGTATCTAGCACTGTGTAGTCACTAGGTGGGCGTTCCACCATAATCCCTTGTTTGGTCTTGGTGAAATAATAGCCTAGAATTCTCTTCCGAAAAGGTGAAAAGATACCTGATTTTCCAATATTGACCGCAAGTCCAAACTCCGAAATTCTCTCTTCCAGATCCTTCCAAACTGGAATCGCATCAATATGCTGCTGAAAGAACAGAAAATAATCATCCCCATAACGCACATAGGGAATCGCCATCTGATCAATATAGGCATCGAAAGACCGAAGATAAAAATTGCTCAGCAAAGGCGAAATCGCCGAACCCGTAATCAAACCCTTCCGCTTGGTGTAGGTCCCTTCTTTGTCATCTGGGACAATCGTCACCTTCATAAAACTCTTCAAAAGGGACAATACCCCATCATCAACTAAGGGACTTAAATCCCCTAACAAACGCTGGTGAGAAATGGACTCAAAATAATCATCCACATCAAACTCCAGAACAGTATCATAGCCCTTCTCTACAAATTCTTTCATCCGAATGACCGCATCGAGAACCCCCTTTCCCTCTCTATAGGAAAAACAATTGTCACTCAAAAAAGGTTCTAAATAGGGTTCTAAAACCTGCTCCGTCGCACGTGCAACCAACCTATCCAAAGCATTGAATTGATAAATTGCCCGCTGTTTCCGTCGCTTATTCCAGACAACATACTCTCTTACAGGTCCACATGAATAGGAAATATTACCTTCTTCATTCAAACTCCAATTCGGATTTAGTAGTAAGAAATCCGATAAATCAGATAAGTACATCCCATCTAGACCAGCACTATCCTTCTTTTCCGAAAGGTCCAAAAGAGCCAAACGAATATTGCTTGGCTCAAAAATATCACTCAGACTTATTTTTTTCATATGATATCCCTATCCTCTAACTGCCGACCAATCCTATGTCGATGGCTATAGCGTAAAGAATCGAAAGTATAGATAAGAACCGTATCTTCGCTAGGCTTGATCAGATCTTCTAGCTCGCTCTTCAATTCTTCCAATTCTTTCTCCGTCAATTCTCCTTCAAAAACCGATCGTTGCAAGTGGGATAGATAGGGGCGAACCGTCTTTAATACCTTTGCAGTACGTTTGACATTGACATCATAGACTAAAATCACAAACATAATCCGTTCCCTACCCAGCCCTCAAATGCCGTTTGAGCTGGACGACAAAGTTCTCCACTTCTGCCAGACCTATGACCAAAACCCCATATTCCTGGCAGCGCTGGTAGATGGTTGGGGAAATCTTTCCTGTGCAGACCATCACTTTCAGACAGTCATCCCCCATAAAATGTTCTGCATAGAGATCCAACTCATTGACCGCTTCAGCAGTCAAATCCGTCATCTTACAAGACACAAAGACCGTCCTTCTTCCCTTGCGTAAAATTAAGTCAATCTCATTTTGCACATTGGCAACCTCTGGAAAAATCCCATTCCAGTCAATCTCCACTCCAAGATAGCATTCATCAAATAGACCAGATTCTTCAGCCAATATATAGAGATAAAGCTCCAAAATATAGCCTTTGGTCCGACAAAGCAACTGTGCTTCTGGGTTGGGATAGAGATAGCGAACCCGTTTCTTATCTTCCATCTCCACATGAAGCATGCCTGCAGCCCGTAAGAGAGGAATCAAGTTTTGGGGATAGCGATAGGTTCGACCGCTCCATGTAAAGACCTTTGCCGTATCAGCGTTCAGGTCCACCGTATCCGCCATGGAAAAGAATTGGATAGCATCCAACCATTTACGTGGGGTGCGAAGAGCATAGCTAGCCAATTCCTTGACAGCGGAAAAATAGTGTTTTGCCACTGGATTCTGATGGTAACGCAAGATTTTTCCGCCATGGAGGGCAATCAGCTGGGATATAGTCAGAGAAGGAACCTGACACTTGGTCTTGTCAATCCCACTTGATAACCACTGATAGATTACATTTTTATCCACATCCATGGCAATGACAGCCATCCCTCGCTGGATAGCATAACGATATAGAGCAACCGCCAGCAAGCTATCTCCACCAAAGGTATCCACAACCACCTCATCATAGCCTTCCACTAGCTTGTCTAGCTCTCTCTCCAAGTCAACAAAGTCCAGTTGACGAAAGGCAACCGTCTGGATATGAGGAAGCTCATCGCGAATAAATTGGCTCAAACAAGTTCGTTCCCGGCTGTCCACTTTTTCAGGGCTGAGATAGAGGAGATGTTCAGCATCCGTTAAAAAAGCTTGATAGACATTTTTGTCAAATTCAAAGGGCTCATATAATTCAATCAATAGTTTTTTCATCATTTCCTCCCAGCAGTGACAACAAGCGGACAACATCCGCCGCTTGATGCCCATCCCATTGGGGAGCTCGTTCCAGTTCCTCCACTCTAAACCAATCCCAGTAATCCAGTTTATAGTGGTAACTATATTGCCCCTCAGGAGTTGACATCCCCACTATAAAAAATCCGTCATACATGGACCCGTCATGGTGTTGTTTGCTCTTCCAAGCCCTATCAGGATAGGTATTGCTGATGACAGAAAAGAGAACCATCCGATGATAGTAGAGTTCTTCAAAGGTATGAAACCCATCAAAAATCGCCCCCTTATCTGCTAAAGCCGCAATTTCTTCGTTTATTTTGTCAACCGTCATTTTTTCCCCCGCTTCCATCCAAATATATAGGCCAACATATCCCTGAAAATCTTAGGGTAGTCATACGAAACCTCGCTGGCTTTTATCAGGCGCACGATACAGAGGATATATAGGAAAACAACTACTATTTTAACCAGAAGAGATCCGCTCAGTCCAAATAGGCCTACCTTAGTCAAATCTTGGACACCAGATACTTCAAACACTCCTGACAAGATTACATTGATAGAAGACTCGAAATCACCAAGAGCTGTAAAAATGGTAAAGATGGTCAGAGCCAACACAACATTATTCAACTTCTCATCACGCTTCTTCTCCTCCACAGCTGACTCCGCTTGACTGATTTCATAGAGAGATGTAATCTGATCGTCCAAAATCTCCTTCTGCGAGAGGATGAAAAAGTTTTCCTGCATCATCTGATAGAGTTCCACTGCCTGTTCCTGCGAACTTAACTCTGGCAAAAGAAATTGGTTTTTAAAAATGACATAGCGCTTCTGTAGTTGTAGGATGGCGTCCGTATTCTCACTGTTTTTGGCCCGCTCCCCTGCATCACTTGAGAAACTAAGAATACGAACCCGTTGTGTAAGGACAAACAAAATCATTTCCAGGTATTCGGTATAGAAATAGGTCAGCAGGAAGTCTGGCACCCCCTTGGTAGTCAGCATTATCATAGAATGTTGGGTGACCCCATAAATAGTTCCATAGTCTAGCCAGCGATCATAGATAGACCGTTGTAAAAGAGGAACAATAGCACGCGCTGATTGACAGGTTGAATCTCCGTTATCAATGTAAATATAACTATAAAGCCGTTTTTGTTGGTTATAGACCAACTCCAACTGCCCATCTCCATCACTTGCCTGACAGAATTTCTGAAACTGTGGATCGGATGTTTCCCTAATAGCTAAACTCAACTCATCAAAGTCACTCTTCTCAAGCTGGTAATCTGACAAAACAAACATCCGATCATCAAGGATGCGATTGATTTCCAGCAACTGCTTGTCATTTTTCTCCCTAAATCCCTGAGGAAAGAGGAGGATATTTTGACCAAAGAAAGAGTGGAAGAGGTCTTTAATCGCAGACTTGACCTTTACCTTTCCAACGCTAAAATCATCCCTAGGCTCAGCTATCGGACTGGTGACTTCCGTCAAAGATTGGTCTGATAAGGTAATATCATAAGGCGATTCGCGATAATATAAAACAGGGGTCAAAAAGGGATCATAGATTCGACGACCGTATTGATTGATAGCCCGAATAGACTCTAAATCCTCATAGTAGTAGTTATCTGCCGCAATAATGAGAAACCCCGTCCTTGCAGGTATCCTACTATCCGTATCATCTTTGGCATCATCTTGAATCAGTCGCATCAAGATATAGTTGATATCTAGTTGGTAGCTTTGAATATGTGTGTCATTCTCAGCAACTGATGAATCTTCTTCCTTTCGATAACAATGTACTTGGTAGTAGCGCTCTCCTCCCTTGTACCGATAGGTACGACTGTAATCGCGAATGGCATCATGTACCTCTTGGTTGAGGAATTTTTCATAGGCATAGCAATAACGGTCCTCCTCCAGATAGGGCAGGTCCTTCATATCAGAGATTTTACCCCAGACATTCGCCTGAGGCTCCAGCCCCTTGTCATTACTAATGACAAATGGAAGAATAAAAATATGTTTGCTATATGGGTTTTCTGCCCTCGTTGGCAAAAGATTTGCTCTCTCTACTTTCTGCATGTTTCTCCTTCATCACTAGCTTACTTCAAATAACCATAACCCTTATTGGTCTTAGCACCAATACCGTACTCCATCAGCAGACTTCTAAACAATTTTAGTTTTGTCAAGGCTGAAATACGGATTGCTCCCTGTTCATAATCACAAACCTTAAACAAGAAGGTGATCCTTGTATCTGGTTTAATACGCAAAAAGCGTACAGGAACTGGCTCTTGAAAATTATCCTTATGGTGCTTGGTCACAAAATCCTCTGCCAAACAGTCTGGTCTTTCTGCAAAAGCATCAAAGAAAATATCATCTCCCTGCTCCCAATCTTCCTGACCAGCAAAGATAGCTCTTATCAGCTCCGTAGGTTCCACGCCCCCTAATTCCTGCTCAAATCTAGCTAGATAGGTCTGCAGGCTTTCTTGCTTGATGGAGGCTGGCAATTCCACATCTACTGCTTCTACTTGAACTAATTTCTCCATAATACTCCTCAAACGGCCTTTGACATTAGAACCTTGAATAAAAGGAAGTCCTGTATTGTAGTCTAGACTGAAGCCACTCTTGATACCTCCCTCCGAAGCATTTTCGTATAATATCCCCAAACCTGTCGTCAGACCGGGATAGATTACTGCTAGACTAAAGCTTCCAAAACCAGTCTGTGCATCATAGTAGATATCGTCCACAACCTTCTGTTGCTTACACAAGTCCAGGAGTTCTTGGTAGGGATAGTCTACCTTTCGATCAATGTTGCTCAATATTTCCCGACTGGTATCCATATTCCCCGCATAAAAGCGATAGGATAAATTTCTACTTTCTGTCGCTTTATGTCCTTGTTCAATGTCCCGAAGCAACTTTTCTGGTTCAAAACCTTTCTCCTGAATGGGATCATTTTTGTCCGTAGATGTAGGTCCGTAGTAAAGCAAGGCCACCCTCAAAGCTTCAATAGCTAGCAAATATTCTCGTTTGGTCGGCTGAGCTCCCGTTTTCATTTTTTCGACCAAATCATTCCAGACAATCAAAATATCTCGACGGACTGTATAGACCTGTTTTACGACAGGTTTGCCCTTGGTCAAACCTGCAGCAAAGTGCCGATTAGCCATGGCAATATTTCCCATCGCAACCGCTGCCCCAAGTGTAGCTAGTTGCACAGCAAACAGGGAATAGCGGTCTTCAACTGCGTATTCCTTTAATAATTCAAAAGCCTGAAGGACCCAGTTTCGCATTTCTCTTTCATTCATAACTGCCCCCTTTTACCATTTGTTCATACTCACCAAACCAAATCCAACTGTTGCATTGGCACCGATTTGCACAAGCTGGTGATTTTCTAGTAATTCAGTGAGCTGGGAAAGGGCCAGAGCAGAATCTTTTTCCCCTGTTTCCAAGACCATGGTATAAAAAACACTCTTATAGGGGACATGCTCTTCATACCAGAGATTGCTGTTCTGATCCTTATGCTTCTTGACCTTATTGCGGGCTCTGACTGGTAAGCTACTGTCATTAAAGTCATTCTCATCTAGCAGAATAACCGTTTTATACTGCTCCCCTAAAGCTTTTTTGAAAAGGGAAATGATTTCGGTAAACCGGTCATCTTCAAGTGCTTTTGAAACGTTTATCCCTTCCACACCAACTACATCCTCACCAGTTTCCCTGTACAAGCAGATAGTTTCATCAGGAAGGCTATCAAGTTCGGTTAAAAGTTGAGCATCAACTTGATTGGCTAGCAAAAGAAAGTCTAAAAAATCCTGGAGCATTTGCTTGGTCGTCACCATATAGAACACTTGCTGCCCCTGGCTTGCTCGCATGGGTCTAGCCAAGAGATGGGCATCTAAGAACTTGACCTTCCCAGCACCATCGCCATCACCTTCTTGACCGAAAAGTGATTCTACTAATTCTTGAGCATACTTATTGGTATGCTCTCTCAATGCTCCCTTCAAACTGGTTGAATAAATCATCGGAAAACCTGTAATTTCATCACGCTCCACCTGTTTATCAACCGTACTAAAGTTGGTCTCTCCGCTACCAACATGGAGGTTGGTTACGCATTTCATGGTATAAAAAACTGTCATTTGTCCCTACTCCTTCCCCTCTACTTCAATCCATTCATTTAAGCCAATCTGGCTACTATTTTCATGGTCAATCTCAAATCTGTTAGTTGTATAAAAAACACTTGCCCGATCATACAAGACCCCTAGATTCTCCCGCTTTTTATATCGCTGTTTATTATATTGGGTTTCCAGATTTCTGAAATACCGTTTCTGATTGACAGAAAAATCTACATCAGCTAGTCCTTCCACATAAATCTCAGACAGGGCATAGTAAAATCTATTCTCGGTCACAATAGACTGGTTCAAGCTAGCAGCTATATCTGCTTTAAAATCCGTTACTTCTTTCTCGGTGGAAGGTGACACACTCAGCTTAAATGCTGATTTATAGCCACCTAGGAAAACAATATCGCTTCTATCTAGTTCAACATTTTCCTCTAGTTCTGCAAAGAATTGAAAATGATAGCCAGGACGTAAGCGATACATTTCCACCTTGAAAAAAGCATCATCATTTTTTCCGCCCGTTCGTGTCCGTTTTCCCTTGTTGACCCGCGTCCGAATAGAACGAGAAAATAAGGTTGCCTCATCTACCAATGTCACTTGTTTATTTGCTGGATTGATTTCCAAATAGCCTTGGCCTCTCCCATTGTTCTTTGCAGAAAAAGCTGTGAAATAGGCCTGATTGCCACCGTCTTTTTCGAGCTTATAGGTCTTGAAATTCCGATTTTCACTTAATTCTGGACCATTTTCATTGCAAACCAAATTGTACGGACGTTTGAGAAAGACATGTCCATCTTGATTGACAAGCTGTACACTGGTCAAACGCTTGAGTTTGCCAAAATCTTGTGCCTCACGACTAGAAAAATCAAAGGAACGACTACCAATCAATAACTCCCGGTCAGCTTTCTTAGCATCATCAAATCCCAATAGATTTTCACCAGCGGTATCCCTAGCACACTTCAACATATAATAACGAAGCATCCCTAATACAGTCGTCTGCGAGGGGATTTGCTCTGATTCAGCAAAATAAAGACTCTCATCCCGTCTAAAATTTTGCTCACTCCCCAGATAATAATACTCTACGGGGGTCAGGCCTATCTTATACCATTTAGTTCCCATATTATTCCGCCCCCTTTTCTACTAAGAATTTTCTAAAACGAAGCAAATTGATAAGAAAATCATATATTTTCTGCTCATCCGACTGATAGTCAGGAAGCTCCAGCAAGCTAGCTATCAAGACCTGAAGGTATTGAATCATTTGTTGAGCTGGACCCTGTTTTTGTGTGTAATGATTAAAATAATTGGAAATGAAGTTGTTCACATACCGATTGTCACTTGTTTCCATCGATTGTTTGAGGGCAAACTCAAAGGCAAACCGATTATGTAATAGATGGAACAAAATAGAGCGATTGACTTCCTCATCAGAAGCCCCCTCTTCTGCCTGAGCCAGTAAGAAATCAAATAAATTCTGGGCCTGGAAAGTAGCTACTACAGAATGATGTAGAGCCTCATCATTATTTGACAAGTCAGACAGATTGACAGTTGACCAATCATGCTTAATCAAGAGTTGAACACTTTGTCCACTGTGTTTTTGCAAATAAAGGGAGATACATTTTTTGCCCTCCACTTGTTTCGCTTGTCCAAATAGTTGGTATTGGGCATTTTTGAAGGCCTCATACAAGGGATATTTGTAGTAGAAGATGCTTACCCCAAAACTAATTGACACTCGATCATCAAATGCCTCACGAAAAGCAGCATTTATCTCCTTACACAAGTCAAAAATCGTTCGACCTTCCGGCTGTTCCATCGGTACCAGAACCAATAAATCATCACCACCAGCATAGATCAAACTAGCTCCGTAGGCTTTCACCACCTCTGTCAAGCCACTTGCATAATCGAACATCTTTTTCGAAAATTCTTTTATATCTTGATTGGTTGTCAGATTTCCGATATACTTGCCAACACCATCACCATCTGCTTGGATAATGGCATAATACTTGCTCGTTTTTTGATTAGCTGCATCTCCAAAACTATTCTGGCAAATTTGCTCCAGGCTCCGCACCCTGTCCTTCTCTCCCAAAAGCCATAAATCTTCTTTAAGAGAGGATTGACAGGCAGAAAACAAGGAGGATCTTTTAATAACATCATTTTCACTAACAATTTTTCTAACCCTTGTGACCAAAAACCCATCAACAGATGGAGCATTCAACTCCATCGAATCCAAGGCAGAAGAAACCAATCGAATGAGTTCTTGACCTTCTAAATCAGACCTATTAAGTTTCACCAAATGGTAGTACAAATATCGCGAAGACACCTCTTTACCAGATACACCAAATAGCAAGCCTTCCAACTCTAGACGAACTATCTCTACCAGACTTCTAATGGTAGCTTCATCTGCCAAACTGGAAAAAATTATTCGATCCGGGAACATCCCAACTGCAGTAAATGGCTCAGACATCTCTTCAGCTGAAAAATAAGGCACAAGTAATTCAGTTCCTTCTAGTTGATGAACTTTTTGACAAATCCTTCGTGAAAATTCTGAAAAGAGATAGCTCGAATACCACAAACCTAGCGGTTTTGAAGACATCATCAAGGTCTCAACAACCGGACCAATTGTAATTCCATAATAAGTCATTATCTTTTACCCCTTTTTACATTTTGATAGTCTGGATTCATTTTGGGAATTAGGTATTTCAAAATTCCCCAGAGACGAGAATAGCTAAATTCTTTTTCGCTCGGCAACATCAACTGGTGGTTTTCATCTCCTTTGAAATGAAAGTTAACTTTTTTATCTTCTGCAAAGGTTGTCAATTCTTTAACAGATTCAATATCCAACAGACAGTGAATTCTACGAATCTTACCGTTAAACCGATTACCTAAATAATACTTGACTGGATTTGGAATTCGGGAAATCCCTTCACCCTCAATCTCATAGCCACCTACACTTGTCGACAGCCCCAGAATACCTCTAACGTAGCGGATGACAGATAGGTCACCTGGATTTTCTAAATGTTTTTCTCGCTTGATCTGATCAAAAAGTGGATAATTCTTAAGGGTCTTTATAACCGTATCAATATTCTCTTCCTTGCGCAAAATTTGTGACTTCCCTTTCAAAATATCTGGTCGTTCAATCACATCCAGTAAGACCGTTTTTATATTTTTATTGATATTGCTGATAATTTGAGGGGTCACTTCTTTAGCGTCATTCATCCCAATATTTACAAAGCTGACCTCTCTTCCAATCCGACTAAATCCTAATTTTAGTACATCTTCTCTTCTGAGCTTGGACCTTGGTTCCTTCACGATAAACTGTCCATAATATTTCCCCTTACGATAACCAAAAAATGAAATCGCAATAAAATACTCAAAATTTTCATGGATCAAGCTCGCTAGTGTGGCATGGGGAGTCAAAAAATGAACGACCGGCTCGGTCTTTAGTAGAACAAATTTTTCCTGCTTTGTCTTATTATCCCTAAAGAAAAATTCGCTCCTATCATACTGTACAATCTTATTCGAATAAGGATGGTCAACCTCTATCCGCACCTGATAATCAAAATGAAGATAGTCATCTTGATTACCTACCTCTCTTTGACCAGCATCGTCAGACTCATTGGAGTCTAAGATTAAATCTGAAAAATCCTCCATTTTTTTCGAGCGCTTCAAATAGGCTGTCAAATACCTGTCAAACATCGGTTTCAACTCACTAGCACGAATCGTCGCACTTGTCGCATCTTCAATCTGAAAATGAACCATTTCAGATAAAGCTTCTAACTTATAGACTAGTTTATACATCTTCTTCCTCCATTTTAAACATTCCAAAGCCTTGGGCATTTTTTTCACCAAGACCCATATCATAGACCATTTCCATTGCTTGAGGACTGGCGACTAAATAGAATTTTCCAGTATAACCCTTCAAATAAGTATTCTTATAACGCACAGAAACCGACTGTATGGATTCTGGAGTAGCTGAGAGCGCAAACTCCCCCACATACTCCTTACCATAATAATGCAAATACTTTCTTTTTAAATTGTTATAAACAGCTAGGGTAAAATCTACTGTGTTTGGTTTAAAAAAAGTTACTTTCTTTGTGGCTGGGTCTGTTCTTCGAACCAGGATCGGAGAGAGAGTCTCAATCCAATGTCCTTCTGAATAGGTCGGCAACAGGCGAATTTGGCAGGCATACTCTTCACCATAAATTTGTATCCCCCTCATCAGTTTTTTTACTACTTCATATCCCAAGACATCATCTCTAAAGGATACATAAAAATATAGTTTTCTAAATAGCAAGGTTCCCTTTTTATCGTCTTTCGAAGCATCCCCAAACAGCTGACTAAAGGTAAACAAAGGGAGATTTCTGACACCTTTGGCCTGATAATGAGCCTTATCAGCCACAGCGCGTGGCATGGCATGATAGAGAATCCCTTGGATAAGCTGCTGATAATGTATCGGAAGCACCAAACTATTTCCATTTAAATCTACATCCACTCTAAATCGCATATTACCTCCCTCTATTTGAGTACTAATACCTTTATTATATCAGTTATAGACAACTACTTCAACTATGCATGTAAGCCCTTTATCAAATACAACAGCAGACCTCCTCACAATCATCTCCAGCTGGGATACCTACATTTTAGACAGATAGCAAAAAACACCGACCACAAGGCCGGTGCTTTTTAAGGAGATTATGAAAAATATTTAGGATTGATACTAGTATAACCGAATCAAACATAGCCGATATCCGCCCTAAGACCGATATTACAAAAAGAACTCCCTTTCGGAAGTTCTTGAATTGTCGAGTAGTTTTTCAGTTTGCTTTTAGTACTCGCTTCAAAGGTTTGGGGAACCTTTGAAGGCTGGAGATAGTGCGAACCAAGTTCGCCTCAAAAAGAGCCGTACAGCTTGTAAAGCAAGTCACATTCGTGAAGTACACCTCTCAATATGAAAAGAACTCCCATTCGGAAGTTCTTGAATTGTCGAGTAGTTTTTCAGTTTGGTTTTAGTACGAGGCAACGAGCCGTAGGCTGTACTGAAGTACGGCAAGGCGAGTTAACGAAGTAATAAAAGATAAAATGAAGACTACCAATTATTTACCAAGAGCTGCTGCCATAGTCGCTGCAACTTCTGCTTCAAAGTCGTTTGAAGCTTTCTCGATACCTTCACCCACTTCGAAACGAGCAAATTCTACAACTGAAGCATTTACTGAGTTCAAGTAAGCTTCAACTGTTTTGCTGTCGTCCATGATGTAAACTTGTGCAAGAAGTGTGTAAGCTTGGTCAACTTGAGTGTTATCAAGCATGAAGCGATCCATTTTACCTGGGATGATTTTGTCCCAGATTTTTTCTGGTTTGCCTTCAGCTGCCAATTCTGCTTTGATAGCTTCTTCAGCTGCAGCAATCACTTCGTCAGTCAATTGAGCTTTTGAACCATATTGCAAAAGTGGCAATGCTGGTTTGTCAACCATTGCACGGCTTTCGTTGTCTTGTTCGATTTTGTGGTTGATTTGTGCCAACTCATCTTTAACGAATTGCTCATCCAATTCAGTGTAAGAAAGAACAGTTGGTTTCATCGCAGCGATGTGCATTGAGATTTGTTTAGCAAGAGTTTCGTCGCCACCATCGATAACTGAAATAACACCGATACGGCCGCCGTTGTGTTGGTAAGCACCAAATGCTTGAGCATCTGTTTTTTCAACCAAAGCAAAGCGACGGAATGAGATTTTCTCACCGATTGTTGCAGTTGCGTTTACGTATGCTTCTTCAAGGGTTTCACCTGAAGGCATAACCAATTTAAGAGCTGCTTCGTTGTCAGCTGGTTTACCTTCTGCAATTACTTTAGCAGTAGTGTTTACCAATTCAACGAATTGAGCGTTTTTCGCAACGAAGTCTGTTTCAGCGTTAACTTCAACAACTGCTGCTACGTTACCATCAACGTAAACACCTGTCAAACCTTCAGCTGCTACACGGTCAGCTTTCTTAGCTGCCTTAGCCATACCTTTTTCGCGAAGCAATTCAATCGCTTTTTCGATATCACCTTCAGTTTCAACCAATGCTTTTTTAGCGTCCATAACGCCAGCACCTGATTTTTCACGCAATTCTTTAACGAGAGCTGCTGTAATTTCTGCCATGTCTATTCTCCTTGTTTGTATTTATAAAATAGAGGAGCGGGCTCAGCCCTGCCCCTCTAGGATTGTTTTTGTTGTTTAGAATTGTACACGAGCTAAAACCATATAGATTTTAAATCGTCCTCGTTACTTATTATTTACCTTCTACAACTTCAACCAATTCTTCGATTGATTCTGTAGATGCTGGCTCAGCTGCCAATTCAGCTTCAACTGCTGCTACGCTGTCTTCACCTTGGTTACCTTCGATGATAGCGTCAGCCATTTTAGCTGTGATCAATTTAACAGCGCGAATAGCGTCATCGTTAGCTGGGATGATAACATCAATATCATCTGGATCAGTGTTTGTGTCAACCATCGCTACAACTGGGATACCCAATTTTTTAGCTTCTTTAACAGCGATTTGCTCTTTATGTGGGTCAACTACGAACATTACGTCTGGAATGCGTGGCATATCAGCGATACCGCCCAAGAATTTTTCAAGACGAGCACGTTGCTTGTTCAACAATGCTACTTCTTTCTTAGGAAGGACTTCAAAGACGCCTTCTTCTTCCATACGGTTGATTTCTTTCAAACGAGCGATACGTTTTTGGATTGTACCCCAGTTTGTAAGAGTTCCACCCAACCAACGGTGGTTGATGAAGTATTGACCAGCGCGGATAGCTTCGTCTTTAACAGCTTCAGCAGCTTGTTTTTTAGTACCTACGAACAAGATAACTGCGTCGTTTGCTGCAGCGTCACGGATGAATTCGTAAGCTTGGTCAGCCAATTTTACAGTTTGTTGCAAGTCGATAACGTGGATACCGTTACGCTCTGTGAAGATGTACTTAGCCATCTTAGGATTCCAGCGACGAGTTTGGTGACCGAAGTGTACACCAGCCTCAAGAAGTTGTTTCATTGAAATTACTGCCATGAGTATTTCTCCTTTTTGTTTTTTCTCCTCTCCCGAACTTCGACTTGCAGCCCAACCTTTCGGCAACAAGACCACAATTGGTCCGAGATGAGTATTTGTTGCACAGCAACTCTATTAGTATATCAGAATACCTGTCTATTTTCAAGCAAAATAGTAGAGAAATTCGTCAAAAATCGGCACTTTTTCTATTCAAAGTATGTTTCTGCGACAACAGAATAGAACCCTGCCACAACATCCATTCTTTCTAACTGTCCACTGGCATTTATTCTATAAAAACCTGCTGATGGAGCAACATTGGGATCTGTCCCTTTCATATTTGGACTGCTGTGGTCTTCTCTTACCTCAATATAGACCAAGCCATCCGAAGATTGCACATTGGTAACCACTTGGGCTAGAAAATCCGCTTTGGTAAAAGGAGCCCCGTAACGAGAAGCTGCATGTGCCTTGGCCCAATTAGCTGCCTGCTCGACGGTCAAATTCTTGGTGTCTACAGACGTATTAGGAACAGTTGCTGAGCTAGTTTCAGTTGCCACTGCTGAACTTTCACCGAGGACCAAGTTTTCAAAGAAAGCTTGTAATTCCTGGTTTTTAGTTGGTCTGAAATACAAGCGATTTTCTGGATTACCCTGATTTTGCTCGGTAATCCAAGCAATCACCTGACCATCCTTAATGGTAAAGAGATAGAGATGGGCACTTGGGTATTTTGTATTTTCAATATCCGAATAGATCCCAACTACTGCTGTTTTTCCTGCTGCCACTTGTCCATTTTCACTCCAAACTAGGTCAGGAGTTTCTCCTAGAAAATCTGGCGTCATTTGTTGCCCCGGGCCACTGAGAATACCTGAGGGCAAGGTCACGCCAAAAAAGTTACCTTGACGACTTGGGCCATAAGATACATAGTATTGGGAAGGCGAGAATGATGGCCCCCATTGGTCTATCACAAAACTTCTCAGCACTTCTGCTTTACCAGCATCCCACAAACCCGTTTGGCTACTTGAACTACTGACTACAGAGGTGGTCGAAGAGGTGGTTGATGTGCTGGAATTAGAACTAGTCGAACTTATAGAAGTAGATGAAGATGTCGAGGTTACTTCTCGCTTCTGACTGCCACAGGCCGCCAGCAAGCAGACACTGGCTCCCAAAAGTAAGCCTGATATCATTCTATTCTTTTTCATCCCATCTCTCCTAATCATCCACTCGATAAAAGACACCTTGGCTAAAACTTTCTGTCGTTGCGACACTCTGGGTAGTAAAAATCCTATCCTTGCTGGTGTCCGTCTGGTCGCTATGCCCTTCTAGAAATCCATAAGTATTCTGTACCCCTTTTGGAATCAGCAAAGTTGGTATGGTAGGTGAAGCCATAGCATTTGGATTGGTAATTCCTGCTAAAAGAACTTCACCTTCAAACTTGGCAAATTGTACATCAACAAAGACAGTGTAGCCCTCCCCATTTACAGCCACATTCCCCTGACTATCAATCTCTATTCGATCGCCACGCGCATTGACCCATTCTCCTTCCAAACTAGAAAAGTTTCCAGCTAGGATTTGTTCCAAATTCATGGACTGGACACCATCTGTTTGATTTGAACTGCTCATTTCTGTTTCTGATTCTGTTCTGTCAATCTCAAATTCTTCCCAGTCAAATTGATTAGGATCTAGAATTTCTGACTCTGTCTTTCCAAAAACAGAAACAAGTTCATCTCTCATATGAAAATCTTGCTCGACTCCCTCAATCAATTGACCATTTGCATCTAACTTATTAAGCGTACCTACGGCATCTCCTGTCCCTGAACTCCATCCATAACTAACATATTCTCCACTCTGGAACAAGACAAGGGCGCTTCTCCCACCACCAACTCCAGCTACAAAATTTTCTGCTAACAAAGAAATTTGGCCATCAATAATCCCATAAAAGCCCTTTACAAATACTGAGCCATCCGAATTTTCAGAACCGATAAACAGTTCATTCTGACCATCCTGATTAAGATCATAAAAGGCATATCTTAAATGGGGAGCAGATTTTACCGCACTTTCCATAACCCAAGAATTCATTTGAAGCTGTAAACCTTGTAGGACAGTCAGCATTTTTTCTACATTTTCTTTGTCAGCACTATTCGCAAAGTCTATGATTGCCTGGTAATCCGAAAAGACGGACTGATACAGTTCCTTATCGTCCTTCTTGACTTGGCTCGAACTAGTTGAACTTTGTTGTTTCGTTGATGAACTAGTCGAACTTTGTTGATTGGATGACGAGCTTGAGGATTGTTCCGTCTGAACACGTGACTTGCTACAAGCTGTTAAAGTTGCCACACAGACAAGTGCTAAAGCTAGATATTTTTTCATAATAACCTCCATAATGAAAAATAGATCTAAAGTGGAAGTATGGTTATTCTTAAACATACCAACAGTTGCTCCGACTAGCATTTCCAATTTTCACCGCCCTTTACCAGACACATTATCTGTAAATGTTTATTTTTCCACTTGACCAATTTCACTATTTAAGGTACAATATTCTTTGTTATGGCGGTATAGCCAAGTGGTAAGGCACGGCTCTGCAAAAGCTTGATCGTCGGTTCAAATCCGTCTACCGCCTTTATTATAGGATTTTATCCGAATTTATACAAGTCAAAAGCCCGATTTTTCGGGCTTTTTTGATTTTTAATTCGGTTAAATTTGGTTAGATATGGAATAGTTGATGGGCAAATTTTGAACAAGAATTTTTCAAACCACCAAAAACTCCCCACAGCTTGTCGCCATGAGGAGCATGAATGAATTACAACTCAGCAATCTGGCTCAAGTTAACTTCAGCAATGGTATCATTACCAAACATAGAGATGACCATTTTGACCTTGTTGTTGTCGATTTCTGTGATTTTACCTGTGTAGTCGGTGAAGGCACCATCGATGATACGCACAGTGTCGCCAACTTTGACATCAATATCAAATTCTTGCACGGTTTGACCCATAGATACCAAGATTTGACGGATTTCTTCTTCCAAGAGGGGAGTTGGTTTTGAACGGTTACCGTGGGAGCCAACGAAACCTGTAACGTTTGGTGTGTTACGGACCACAAACCAAGCTTCGTCGGTCATGACCATTTCCACCAAGACATAACCTGGGAAACGGTTTTCTTCTACTTCCTTAACCTCACCATTTTTCTCAACTTGAACGGTCTGAGTAGGAATTTCTACACGAAGGATATTTTCTAACATATTGTAAGTGTGGGCGCGTTGGAGCAAGTTCTCCTTAACCTTGTTCTCATACCCTGAATAGGTTTGCAAGACAAACCAGCCCTTATCAAAACTATCGTACATTTTTATCTTCCTTTCTATGGAACCACTGCATTTTTAGACGCTAAAAAAAGCCCGAAGGCTTTCGCTTTTCTTTATTATATCACTTCCATTTTACAAATGGCAAGTATTTTCTAGAAAAGATTGATTAAACTCATGATCCCACGTGACAAAATCAAATCAAAGAGATAAACAATTGCCACGAAAAATGCTGTGTATTGTACAACAGAGGCAAAGTCCTTCCAGCTCTGCTTACGAGTTGGCCAGGCGGTCTTTTTTAAAATCTGGAAAATATCTTTCAAAAATTTCACGCGCTACTCCTATCTGGTTTCCTTGTGAACGGTGTATTGTCCACAATGTTTACAAAATTTATTTACTTCTAACCGTGTTGGCTTGGGATTACTCGACAGACTAATCGAATAGTTGCGAGAACCACAAACAGTACAGGCTAGGCTTGCTTTTTTTAGTGCCATAAAGCCCTCCATCTCTCTCATTTTATCATGTTTCTAAGGATTTGACAACTCCTCAAACCAAGTTGTAACCGTATCCCAAAGAGATTTAGCCCTCTCTGGCAACTGGGCATCAATCAGATTTTGCTTGGTTTGCTCAATCAGATTACGAGCCTGATCAGAAATCTCCTGTACCTGCTCCTGGCTAATGCCAACCTCCGACTGTGCCGCCGGTTCTTCTGCCACCTCGACAATCCCATTTTGCACATAGGCATTCTCTACATCAAAAGGCGTTCCCGCAGTATAGGGAAGTATGGAATTGGCCACTGTTTGAAAAACTGCTGGCGCCATCCAATAACTGCCGCTGTCAATATAGTGGTTTTCATCCGTCTGCTCAAAACCAACCCACTGACTAATAACCAAATCTGGCGTGTAGGCAATGTGCCACTGGTCATTGACCAAATCCACATTAAAGCTGGTTTCCGTCGTTCCCGTCTTACCAGCCAAGTAGTAATTTGCCGCATCTGCCGTTACACCTGTACCGTTTGTAAATGTTCCCAACATCATTGAAGTCATCTTATCAGCCACCGACCGATCAAGAACTTTGGTACTGGTTTCACGATGTTCCGCCAAAACCTTGCCACTTGCCGTTTCAATCCGGGTAATCAAATGGGCATCCTTCATCACACCCTCATTGGCAAAAACAGCATAAGCCTGAGCCATCTGCAGAGGATTGGTTTCCACACCCGAGCCGATCGACACACCCAAAACTTTTTCCACTTCATCCATGTTCAGACCGAACTTTTTCCCATATTCGAAGGCCTTGTCAATACCCAAGGTGTTGACTATGTAGGCTACTGGCAAATTGTAGGAAAGAGCCAAAGCTTGATACATTGGAATAGTGTCCGAGGTAGAACGATCATAGTTATGTAAAGTGTAATCGCCATAGGTTTCCGTATGGTTATCCAAAGCCATATCTGTAGACCAGCCCGCAGCCACCGCAGGTGCATAGGCTACAAGAGGCTTAATGGTTGACCCAGGACTTCTCTGCCCCTGGGTTGCAAAGTTAAAGGTTCTAAAGTCTGCATCCTCTGCACTGTTAACACGACCAACCAAGGCGCGTACGCCACCCGTCTTAGGATCAAGAGCCACGCTGGCAGCCTGGGCATAGGTCCCATCATAGCTGGAGGATGGGAACATACTTTCATCATCAAAAATGACCTGCATGCTTGCCTGAGAATTTTGGTCCATCTCCGTGTAGATCCGATAGCCGTTGTT
This sequence comes from Streptococcus sp. 29887, assembly GCF_032595075.1. Taxonomy (NCBI): domain Bacteria; kingdom Bacillati; phylum Bacillota; class Bacilli; order Lactobacillales; family Streptococcaceae; genus Streptococcus; species Streptococcus iners. The sequence continues at coordinate 2,096,047 of NZ_CP118735.1, forward strand.
GATGATGTCCGACTCTTTCAAACCATATCTGTCAATGGCCTCTGCAATGACCGCATCAAAATAGGATGGGTAGGAATAATTACTCTGTTTGCCAGAATAGGTATCCGCCAATTGACTGGCTAAATCGACCTGAAAACCTGCATCAGCCGTTGCCTGATCAATGACTCCAGCATCTACCATGGCTTGCAAAATAGTATCGCGACGATTAGTCGCATTCTCAATTGAGTAATAGGGATTGTAAAGCTCAGGACCTTTCAACATGCCTGCTAGTAGAGCGGATTGCTCAATCGATAAATCACTAGCTGAAATCCCAAAGTATTTTTGACTGGCGTCTTCCACCCCCCAGACCCCATTGCCAAAATAAGCATTGTTGAGGTACATGGTCAGGATTTCCTCTTTGCTATATTTTTTATTGATTTCAAGGGCAAGGAAATATTCTCTAGCCTTACGGCTAATGGTTTGGTCCTGGGTCAAAAAGGCATTCTTGGCCAACTGCTGAGTAATAGTTGAACCACCACCTGAACGCCCCAAGGTCAAGACCGCTAGGATAGTCCGCTGGTAGTTGATCCCTGAGTTTTTATAAAAACTCCTATCTTCCGTCGCGATGACCGCATTTTCCATATGATCCGAAATCGCATCCAGCTCCACATAGGTCCCTTTTTGACCTGACAGAGTGCCAGCCTCTACTCCATCCTTATCATAGATAATGGTGGTAGCCTTGAGAGCTTCCTGTAAATCCCCAACATTGGCTGTTTTGGCTAGGAAGAAGAGATAGCCACCAACGGTCAACACCATGACCCCAATCACAATCATTAAAATCTTAGTCAACTGATAGCGACGCCAAAACTTGCGAATCGGCTCTGGAATTCGTGACTTCTTCTTTGCTTTTTCGAAAGATTTACCACTTCCTCGACGGCTACGACGAGGATATTCTTCCTGCTCAGCCTGAAAATCCTCTGGTACATCAATCGGTTGATACTGTAAATCATCTCTGTCCATTACATACCTCTTTCTAATGAATTTTGTACCATTATACACCATTTCCTAAAAACTAGCAGAAAAAAGCCTGCGGCCACTTGTGACAACAGACAGAGAAAATTTTCCAAAAATATGATAAAATAAGGTCATTCTGAACAAGAAAAGGATATTCCATGACACAAGTACATGATATTACCATCATCGGTGGCGGACCAGTCGGTCTCTTCGCCGCCTTCTATGCCCACCTCCGCCAAGCCAAGGTCAAAATCATTGACTCCCTGCCCCAACTAGGGGGCCAGCCAGCCATTCTCTATCCTGAAAAGGCCATTTTGGACATTCCGGCCTTTCCAAGCCTGACAGGACAGGAATTGACCGACAACCTCCTTGCCCAACTGGCACCCTTTGACACCACCATCTGCCTCAATGAAACCCTGACTGCTATCGAACCTGGGGAAACCATTACCCTAACAACCAACAAGGGCAGTCACCAAACCAAGACCCTGATTATCGCCATGGGTGGCGGGGCCTTCAAGCCTCGTCCGCTGGAGATTGACGGTGCCGATAGCTTTGACAACGTCCACTACCACGTTTCTAACATCCAGCAGTATGCCGACAAGGACATCGTCGTTTTGGGGGGCGGCGACTCTGCGGTCGATTGGTCACTGGCCTTTGAAAAAATCGCCAAAACTACCCAAATCGTCCACCGTCGTGACAATTTCCGAGCCCTCGAGCACAGCGTAGAGGAGCTCAAGCAGTCCAGCGTCACCATCCACACACCTTTTATCCCTAAAGGGCTTTCTGGGGAAAATGGCAGAGCTTCTAGCATTGATTTTGACAAGGTAAAGAGCGAGGACAAGCTGACCCTGTCTTTCGATCACCTCTTTGTCAACTACGGTTTCAAGTCATCTGTCGGTACGCTAAAAGAATGGGGATTGGAACTCAATCGCCACCGAATCATTGTCAACAGCAAGCAAGAAACCTCTGTCCCTGGTATCTATGCCATCGGTGACTGTTGCTTCTACGAAGGCAAAGTTGACCTGATTGCGACTGGACTGGGCGAAGCCCCAACCGCTGTTAACAATGCCATGAACTACCTCAATCCAAACGAAAAAGTGCAACCCAAGCACTCGACCAGCCTATAAGATGAAAATTGATATTCGTATTCCCCAAGCCTTTCCCCAACTGACTGTCAAGGAAGTCTTGGAAGATTATTTTCTCATTCCCAGAAAAATCCGCCACTTCCTCCGCACCAAGAAGCATGTCCGCGTCAACGGTGAGCTGATAAACTGGCAGAGTCCGATTGCCGCAGGCGACCTGCTAGAATTGACCTTTGACCAGGAAGATTATCCTGAAAAAAGCATTCCTCTAGGACAGGCGAACTTGGTGGAGGAACTCTATCAAGATGAGCACTTGATTATCGTCAACAAGCCTGAAGGCATGAAGACCCACGGCAATGAGCCGACGGAAATTGCCCTGCTCAACCATGTATCTGCCTATGTCGGTCAGACCTGCTATGTGGTCCACAGGCTGGATATGGAAACCAGTGGAGCCATTCTCTTCGCCAAAAATCCCTTTATCCTGCCCATTCTCAATCGGCTTTTGGAGGACAAAGTCATCTACCGTGACTATCTCGCCCTCTGCCAAGGCCAGCTCAGAAAGACAGACTGGACTATTACCGATAAGATTGGACGGGACAGGCACGACCGTAGAAAGCGGGTGGTCGATAACCGCAAAGGGCAGACTGCTCTTACCCAGGTCCACCTCTTGAGGGCCCTTGGCAAAAATAGTCTAGTTTCCTGTCGCCTCCAGACAGGACGGACTCACCAAATCCGGGTCCATCTAGCCCATCACGGTCATGCTCTAATCGGCGATCCGCTGTACAGTCGAGTCTCCGCCACCCGCCTCATGCTCCACGCCCAAAAACTCAGCCTGACCCACCCGCTGACCTTGGAAGAAATCCGCGTGGAAGCAAGGTCGGAGAGTTTTGAGAAGGTGATGAAAAAATGAGATAAACAAATACACCCCCAGAGTTCTCATGCTCTGAGGGTGTTTTTATGGTGAATATCTATATTAAAAACCTATTAAGAAGTAAATAATTGACATAGCGAGAAGCCAAACTACAAAGATTAGTATAGTTAGATTACGGAAATAATGTATCGTTCCTGCATACCGCTCAACATAGGCCAATTTTGGATTGTTGGGGTTATAGTAAACTGCCATAGTCGAGCCAACAGGCCAATGTTTTCTATAATCGCATTTTAAACCATTTGCATAGATTGTTAATCTATCTTTTAGTATTTCTCGCTTCAGTTCTTCTTCGGTTTCATAGGTAAAGTAAACATTACCTTTATCTATATAACGCATATAGTAACGTAAGTGTTGTCTGTACCTCTTTCCATCAACATAGTATTCAACTATCGGTGTATGAAATCGTTGAAACATTTTATGACCAATGACAATCCCTTTGATTTTTACCGAACTCTTATCTCTAATTGTCACTTGGCGCCACCAGTTGTAGAAAAAGACCAAACCTAGAAGCCAACATACGAATGTTAAAATAACATAGCCCAAAGTTGATTCTTTCATCCTTTACTCCTTTCCACTTATGCATTTAATAGCCTAAATAGTGATATCCCCACCACTATTAGTGTCAGAATTACTTGCGCCGAGCCACAAAGTAAGGTTGCATTTTTAAAATAATTCACCATCCCTGCATAACGCTCCACATAACTACGCTTTGGATTATTAGGATTATAATAGACCGTCATTTCAGTCCCTAGTGGCCAAAGTGACTGAAAAGAGTACGGGAGGGTATTTACATTATAAATAACTGTTAAAATTAAAAGTGTTTTTCTCAACTCTTCTTTCTCTCTAGGGTAATCCATTCCAAGTGGCGCTGAAATATGCGTAGAATAAGATAAGAAATTTCGATACTTTATATTATCTACAACATATTCCACTATCGGCGTCTTAACCCCAGTCCAACTTTTATAATCTACAACTACTCCCTGTGTACTTTCTGTACTATTTTGTTGAATATCCATTTCTTTTCTCCAAAAATAGCGAAAAATAACAAAAAGTGGTATCAAATAGAGTGTCGTCACTAAGTAAAAAATATATAGCATGTCCATAGTTTATTCCAGAACCTCCTTCCTACATTACACGGTCAGCCTTAAGAACATGCTTGTGACGATAACAATTATTTTCTTCATATCTTTTCACTTTCTAAAAATTGAGATTAACCTAGGTAGCACTACGATCACTAACAAATCACCTATAAGTCCACATCAAACAGCGTTTCTGAATATACACCGCTGACTTCTACATAATACCTATCCATTATACCAAAATTCTAGATAATGTTACATATTTAAAAATGTCGTTCAGATATGAGTTTGAAGCCACCAAAAAAAGCTGAACACTCAGCTTTTTTATGCACGCATAATCTAAATAGGGGGCAGCTTACATCTCTTGAAGTGCTGACCAGTAAAAGTTACTCAAAAATATTACCCAACTCAACGTCCACGCGGTTTTCTTTGACATTGATGTCGGTCACGGCTAGAAGCGATTTGTAGTTGGCAACGTTGCGATCACCTTTTTGGTTTTCCGCAAAGACAGCTACGCCAACCAAGGTTGAATCAAACTCAGAGAGTAGGCTGATCATACCATTGATGGTACCACCGTTTTTCAAGAAGTCATCGACAATCAAGACACGACTTCCTGCCTTCAAGCTACGCTTGGATAGGAACATTTTCTCAATGCGGTCGCTAGATCCTGACACATAGTTAACCGAAACGGTCGAACCTTCTGTAATCTTAAGATCCCGACGAACAATAACAAATGGAACATTGAGTACATTGGCAACGGCATTGGCCAAGGGAACACCCTTTGTCGCAACCGTCATGACAGCATCAATCTTTTCTTCCTTAAAAGCATTGGCAATAATACGACCAACATTTTTCAAGACATGAGGGGTTGAAAGAAGGTCAGATGAGTAAATATAACCACCTGGCAAAATTCGGTTACTTTCAGCCATCTGGTCACGAAGAGTTTGAGCAATCTCGATGGACTCTTCCTTAGAAATAGATGGCGTAAATACAACACCTCCACTGGCACCAGTAATGGTTTCAATCTGACCAATCGAACTTTCTTCAAAGGCTTTTTTAATAATTGCAATATCTTCTGAAATCGAAGACTTGGCAGACTCATACTTTTCCGCAAAGGTATTCAAGCTTGTTAATTCGTAAGGGTGATTGATGAGGTAGTTGGAGATGACAACCATTCGTTCACTTCTTCTTAATTTCATATCGTTCTCCTTTTTGGCTTTTTCCTATTATAGCACAATCTATGCAAAAAGCGAACTTTTTTATTTTAAAAAGTCCGCTTTTTTCGTATTTTGTTCATTTTTCACAAATACCATGATGGTCGAAGCCTGCTATAGCCTTGATACCAAGTCCAAACAGCATCAGCCTGTTCTTTCATCAAGGGGATTTGGAGGGGATCCACCTGCTCCGCCCAAGAAAGAGCCCCCAGACTGTTCACGGTCAGATAAAGGGCTAAAAGCCTCCAAAATTCCTCTGGAATAGCTCCTGCAAAATAGGCATCCACCTGACCACGCGCAAAGGCTGGCGACAAGTCTGCCGTGAAAATCAGACGGTTGAACTCCTCCCAAGGATCTCCTATATCGTAGCGATCAAAGTCTAAAATTTTCAGTCTTCCATCCTGGCCCCGTAGAAAGTTCCCTGTGTGAAAATCTCCATGATGGTAGGCAATTGGTCTTCCTGCAAGCAAGTGACGATTGGCCTGGACAAAGTCTATCATGGCTTGACCATTTGGATAGGAATGACTACATGTACGATAGGCTTCTAACTTACTGTCAATCTTGGACTGATAGTAGTTGTTCCAGTCCCGTTGGTTTTGGTCAATAGGCAGGGCATGTAAGGTTCGCAAGAACTGACCTGACTGACAGCCCAGTTCATATAAGACAGAATCAGACAGGCTAGAAGCCACTTCATTCATCTCCTGACCTTCCACCCATTCATAAAGGGTATAGACTGACAAGTCATCCGCCCAAAAACTTAGTGGCTCTGCCACAGGCAAACCTAGACCAAACAGGTTTTCAACTAATTGAAATTCTAATCGCTTAGCCTCATAGGCTGGCCGCTCTGCTATTCTCAAAAGACCAAAGCGGCCATCTTCTAGTTGGACCTTGTACTTTTGGTCCGTGGACCAGCCTTTGGTGAGGGGCTGACGAGATACAATCCCAACTGCCATCAGTCGATGTTGGGCTTATAGAAGGCACGGTTATCCATGGCAAAGATGCGATTGGTCATCTCGCCTGGGCCGACCTTGTCCAAGGCCGATAGCATCATCATCATTTCCGCATCGATGTTGTCAATCATGTGGAGGATTTCCGCCTCCATAATCTGCGGACGGACAGGGCTTCCATACTCCAGCAAACCGTGGTGGCTGAGGATGACATGGCGCAGAACAGTCACTTCCTCCAGACTGTCATCGATGCCCAATTCCATCAAGACCTTAGTAATCTCTTCATCAATCAAGGAAATGTGCCCAATCAGATTGCCACGCACCGTATAGCCAGTGTTATCAGGACCTGTCAGTTCGATCACCTTGGCTAGGTCATGGAGCATAATCCCTGCGAAAAGCAGGCTCTTGTTGAGCTGGGGATAGATGTCACCAATTTTATCCGCCAAGCGGACCATGGTCGCTGTATGGAAGGACAAGCCTGAATAAAAGGCATGGTGATTGGTCTTGGCTGCTGGATAGGAATAAAATTCCTTGTCGTACTTGCTGTAAAGGGCACGGACAATCCGCTGCCAAGTGGCATTTTCAATGCGGAAAATCATCTGGCTCAGATATTCCTTGGTGTCCTTGACATCAACAGGTGGTTTTTCCTTAAAATCAGCAGGATCATTTGGCTCACCGGCTTTTGGCAAACGCAGAACCAGTTGATTGACCTGAGGTGTGTTGTTGTAAACCTCACGGCGTCCCTGCATGTGAACAACTGTCCCAGCAGTAAAATCCTTGATTTTCCCTGGTTGGGCATCCCAAACCTTGCCTTCAATCTCGCCCGTATCATCCTGGAAGGTCAGAGCTAGGTAGTCTTTGCCAGCTCGTGTTTGACGGACTTCAGCTGTCTTGATCAGATAGAATCCTTCGAAGAATTCATCTTTTTTCATTTGGTTAATTTTCATTATCTTCCTCATCTAATGGGGACAGGCCAAGCAGTCCCTTGGTTTGGTCATCTTCGTACAGGTCAATGGTACGAAGACTACGCTCGATGGCGTTGGTGCGAGTGGTTAAGAGTTTGTCAATATTGCTGCTGGCTTGATTGAGTTGTTTCTGAGCCTTAAGCAAGAGGTCAGAAAACTTGCCAAATTCCAGCTTGACATTGCCCAAGACCTTGGAAATATCATCAGCAGAGCGTTGAATGTTGAGGGTCTTAAAGCCGACGGAGAGGGAATTGAGCAAGGCAGAAAGGGTGGTCGGTCCAGCTACTACGATATTTTCCTGACGGCGAAGCTCATCAAAGAAAATCGGATTGCGAACCACTTCTGAATAAAGTCCCTCGGTTGGCAAGAACAATACTCCAAAGTTGGTGGTTTCAGGCGGATTGAGGTACTTGCTCTGAATATCTTTGGCAAAACGTTTAATAGCCGCTAAGAGATTTTTGCGATGGAGTTCAATCTGGTCCTTATCCCCACTTTCGTAGGCATCTTCCAAGCGATAATAGTCCGCCAACGGAAACTTGGAATCGATTGGCAAGTAGATATAGTCGCCTTCCGTCCGTCCCGGTAGCTTGACCGCATACTCCACGCGCTCATTCGAGCCTGAAGCCGTGGCAAACTCTCGCTCATATTGGCTAGGTGTCAAAATATCCTCGATAATCTGTCCCAGCTGCAATTCACCCATGATGCCACGGGTTTTGGTGCCAGACAGCACCTTGTTAAGACTACCTACATCACGCGCCACCGTCTGCATTTCACCCAGACCACGATTGACCGATTCCAATTGCTTGGACACCGTTTCAAAGGAGGCTTGTAGGCGGGTTTGTAGGGTTTTCTCCAGCTTTTCCTCAACTGTCTGTCGCATTTCTTCTAGGCGTTTTTCATTAGATTCCTGAATGGCCTGCAAACGACGGTCAGTGGCATCTCGATTTTCCAAGTGGCTCTTATTCAGCTCTTGACGGATGTCGGTTAGCTGTTGGTAAAGCTCCGTGCGGAGTCTTTCCACCTCCTGATGAATGGCCTGCTGCTGTTTGAGAGTTGCATTTTCTAGTTGATAGCTGAGCTGATCAGACAAGTTGTCTGCTGTATCTTCGGCTTGATCTTGCAAAAGCAGGGCCAAGCTCTGCCATTTTCCATAAAGAAAAACCAAGGCAAGCAAGACCAGTATCAGCAAAATAAGTAGTACAATATCCATCTAATTCTTGTCCTTACTGTAGATCAGGACCACGTAGCCCTGATCCAGTTGAATGTCTATGTCCCTATCTATAAATTCGTTAGAAGCATAGCATTTTTTGAAAAAATAATTGCTGGCATCCAGCGGGTACTTGGCATGACGAATGGTCAGGCGGCTTTGGTCCGACGGCATAAAGGAAATGTACTTCATACCAGCAATCGGTGACAAACGGTGCTGACCTGCAGGTCGAAATCGGACGACGTTCTGACTGTCAACCAATTCAATCTGCTCCATATAGGCTGCCAAGTCTGGTTCAGCTGGTAAAAAGAGATTGGCCATCATGTGATCCATGCGACCACCCAAGGCTCCGTATATACGAACCTGAGCCTGCGGATAGGCCTTGAAGATTTCCTTTAAAGCCAGCTCCAAATCTGTGTCATCTTTTTCAGCAGGAGCTTGCAAAAAACGCTCTGCCATCTCCCTTATTTGCCCCAGCTCCTCAGAGGTCACCGAGTCAAAATCACCGATGGCCCAATCAAGAGGTAGAGTAGCTTCCAATAGACGAAGAGAGCCTGCATCTACCCCCACATAGAGGTCGGCAGGCTCAGGAAGGCAGTCAAAGGAACCGCCTGCAATAACAGCAACCTTAGTCATGGAGGGCAGCTCTCAATTTGACAACGTTGGCATCCAAATCGCCTTTGAAAAGGTAGGAACCTGCCACAAAGACATTGGCACCCGCATTTTTGGCTGAATGAATGGTCTTGTCGTCAATCCCGCCGTCCACTTCGATGTCAAAGTTCAAGCCTTTAGCTTCACGAAGTTTGACCAAGGCCTCAATCTTCTCAGCCACTTCTGGAATGTAGGCCTGACCACCAAAACCTGGGTTGACCGTCATGAGAAGCACCTGATCCACTAAGTTGAGCACAGGCTCAATGGTCACAAGCGGCGTACCTGGATTGATGACCACACCCACCTTCATACCAGCAGCACGGATTTTCTGCAGGGTCCCATGCAGGTGAACCGTTGCTTCTGCGTGAATAGTCAAGATATCCGCACCAGCGCGGGCGAAGCTTTCGATATGGTTTTCAGGATTGGACACCATGAGGTGGCAATCGAAGACCAGCTTGCTATGAGGACGCATGGCCGCAACCACATCCGCCCCAAAGCTGATATTTGGCACAAAATGACCGTCCATGATGTCAATATGAACGTATTCCACACCAGTCTGCTCAATACGCTTGAGCTCTTTTTCAAAATTTGCATAATCTGCCGCCAAAATAGACGGTGCAATCTTATAATGTGACATAGAGTACCAACTTTCTATTTGAATTTCTTACTAACCTTGATATAGGTTTCACGCTGATTTTGGATTTCGCTGAGGAATTGGAGATAATTGTCAAAGCGACTTTGGGAAATGGCAGAGCTGGCAACAGCTTCCTTGACCGCACAATCCGGCTCATGGGTGTGGGTACAGGTCCTAAATTTGCAGTTCTGGCTGGCTTCCGCAATCTCTGGGAAACAATCTGTCAGAGCCTCCGCCTCCTTGACTTCATAGTCTAGGGATGAAAAACCTGGCGTATCCGCAATTTTCCCACCGAAGACATTGTAGAAACTGACCGCACGAGTGGTATGGCGACCACGCCCCAGACTATCTGAAATCGCCCCTGTTTCCAAGGCTAATTCTGGTGCAATGCGATTGAGAAGAGTCGATTTGCCAACCCCTGTCTGTCCCATAAAGACCGTCACCTTATCCTGCAATAATGGCGTCAATTCCTCCAAATGATAGACAAATGGATAGCCAATTTTCTCATAGATAGCCTTAAAGTCATCCATTTCCGCCCGATCTTCCACCAAGTCCATCTTAGAGATATAGATAATGGGATCCATATCCTTCTGTTCAAGGAGAACTAGGAAACGATCCAGTAGATTGGCATTAAAATCAGGTTCCTTGGCCGACATGATAACCACTGCCTGATCGATATTGACGATAGGAGGTCGAACCAAGCTATTCTTTCTCTCGTGGATTTTTAAAATATAGCCTTCTGAGTTTTCCTCGGCAGAAAAGTCCACAAAATCACCCACGTAGGGCGTTTGGCCTTTCTTACGAAAATTTCCTCTGGCTCTGGTTTGATAAATCTGTCCATCCGCCTCGACATAGTAAAAACCAGCCAAGGCCTTGATAATTCTTCCTTGCAATGAAGACTCCTTTGTGTGTACTTGTTCCTATTATACCAAATTTCCTACAAAAAAACCGCAAGCGGTTTCGATTTTACACTTTACTCTAGTCATTTCAAATAAAAAATAGTATAATAAAAACAAGCGGAGGTGGTGGAACGGCAGACACGCATGCTTCAGGCGCATGTGCCCATCGGGTGTGAGGGTTCAAATCCCTTCCTCCGCATGATAAATGGAGAGACCCCAAGTCAGAATTATTGGCTTGGGGTTATTTTTATATCTTCTCGCTCAGTTTCCCATCACGCATTTCCAAAACCACATCAAACATGTCTAGGATGGCAGGGTCTGATTCATGCAAGATGGTGATGATGAGTTTATCCTCCAGCTGCAAGAGGTTTGTCAAAACCTGCTTGGTCAGGGCAGAGTCTAAATGGGCGGTCGGTTCATCCAAGAGCATGACATCCTTGCCACTCATCAGGGCACGGAGCAGGCACAGGACATTTTTCTCACCTCCACTCAAGAGACTGGGGTCTGTTGTTGTACGCAAGGTGTCCTGTAATCTCATTGGCAAGCTCCTTAACAAGCCAAGCATGACATCTCTTCCCTTCTCATAGGTTCCAAAAACAGATACATTGTTTTCAAAATCGGTATGGTAAAGATGCTCAAACTGGCTGAGATAGAAGGCGGTAGCTGCTTCCATTTCATGCAAAACATCGTTTTCCAGATAGGAAACACTTCCCTTGTCCAGAGCCAGTTCTCCTGCCAACACTCGTAGAAAAGTTGATTTTCCGCTAGCTGACGGACCAATGATGGCATACTTTTTCCCCTTATCAAACCGATAGGAAAAATCTGCTACCACTAATTCCCCCACATGATAGGCCACATCCCTGACTTCCAAGGCTGTCACATTGGGATAGCTTGGTACTTGCTCAGACAAGACCTGACCAGCAAGATAACCTTCTAAATTGGCGACCGTTTCCTTGGTCGAATGGATATAATTGACATCCAAGAGGATGTATTTCATAGGATAGATGAAATTTTCAACATAGCTGAAGGTTGCAATGGCAGCACCGATGGTCAACTCTTTTTGCAGCAAGAGATAGCCGACCAAGCCAAAAGCCGTTAATTGCACCAAAAACATGGAAAATCCATTGACAACATTGGCCAGGGTTTTGAATTGCCCAAAGCGAAAACGGGCCTGTTCACTTTCTTCTACTGACCGATGGTGGACACGACTGATGGAACTAAATGTTTCGGGATTGACACGGTTCTTAGCAGAAAAGAGGTCAGTCACCACCTGAAAATAGCCTTCCAAACTCTGTAAAAATGACCGCTGACGCTGAGAAAGAGGACCCGAAATCCACTTGGGAATGAAAACCGCCAAGGCAGATGACAAAATAATGCCTACCGCAACCAGCGGATGAACAAAGAGAAAGAGGGAAACCGCATAGATGACCATGCTCAAACTAGAGCGGATAATGTCCATGAGGGGACTCAGGTAACTCTCCTCAATGGTTTCCAAATCGTTGTCAAAAATGGATAGATAGGCAGAGACATTCTTCTCTGAAAATTTTGCTAAAGGCTGTGATAACAAGCTGTTTGCCAGACCTTTTTTAGCCGTGACATAGAATCCCTGAGACACCTTCCACTCATAAACCTGAGAAATGTACTGAAAGACTGAATTGGCAATGATGGTCAAAGCGTAGGCCAACAAGAGCCAGACAAGTCCTGTCCAGCCCATCTGAAAAATATGATCAAAAAGACACTTATTTAACTCCGGCAAAGCAACATTTGTCAAACTATATAAGATATGGAAAATCAACTGGATGGCAATAACTGGTTTCAATTGATAGATAATCTTTTTCATAACTCCTCCAGATAGGAACTTAATTACTCTCCCCAATCCGTACCACCCCATCATAACGGCTAAGAACCTCATCAGATACACGGTGGGAAATATGAATGAGCGTCTTATCAGCTAGTGAGGTAAGGTAGGCTTCAATTACTGTATAGGTTTCCTGATCCAAGGCAGACAGACTTTCATCCAGCAACAAGATGTCCTTATCTTGCAGCAAGGCACGAATCAAGAGCAGGCGCTGCTTTTGTCCGCCAGACAGTCCGCTATCATCACTAATTTCCTCTCTCAAAGAAGCATAACTTGGGAAACGACTGTCAAGGTTCATGGTCTTAATGAGTGACATCAGCCTATCTTCTGAAACCTCCCGTCCCATGGTCAAGTTGTAAAGAACCGTATCATGGAAAAGGGCTCCCTCTTGTGGCAGATAGGCAATCTTGTCTTGAATGGCTTGGTAGGATAAGTCTGAAAGAGAGATTTGATCAAAGTAAATATCCCCTGCTTGCAGTTGGCTATTCTTGGTCAAAATAAGAGCCAAGGAAGATTTGCCAGAACCACTTTCCCCAAGAATTAGATACTTCTTACCACGTTCAAACGCTACGGTCAAGTCTTCAAAGACCTGTTTCTCACCGATGGCATAACTAGCCTTGACCAGTTGCATGCTCTGGAAAGCTGAAGCTAGTTCCTGTCCCTTCGTTTCTTGACCCAAAGTAGATAGCTCAAACTCTTGCTTCAATTCCTTAACGGCATGCCTGTCCAAAAAGGCTGCCGCAATGCTGTTAATGGGATCCACCAACTGCTCTGAAATGGTCAGAATAGCTGTCAAGCCACCGATGGTCAAGGCCCCAGAAAAGACCTGAAAACCACCGATAAAGATAATCGAAAGCGTGGTCAGATAAAAGACAAAACCGACTAAGATCTGCATGGTTACTGTCGTTCGATTGGCCTGATTGACCTTGTCATTGACTGCTTGATAGCGATCATTCAGCCCATCTAAAACTTGCTGTCTTTGGCGGCTATTTTTCACTTGCAAATAACCCAGAAAGACATCTGAAACCCTTGTATTATAGACCTGCTGACTGTCCGAAATCGCCTCCTGATTGAGCCTCCTCCGCTTTTTAAACAAATAGGGAATCACAACTGGCAAGAATGAGATCAGAATCAAGAAAATAGCGGTCAGACCATCCAAGCTAAGAAGGGCCAAACTGGCAATACCAAAGGTACAAGCCCCTTGAAAAATCGTAAAGAAAGCGTCGTAATAATCTTCTTTCACCGTCTCCAAATCATTATTGAGCTGGGAAATATAGGCCCCTGCCCCTTGCTCAACGAACTCTCTAAAAGACAAATCAAACATTTTCCCAATAAAGGTCGCTTGTAATTGGAAACCTACTTGATTGAGATAGCTGACATTGGCAATCTGACGAATGTATTCAAAGACCAGCATGACAAGGACAGTTAGCCCCATCAGTACAAAATAAGACACAAAGGCCTGTCTATCTCCAGCTGCAATAGCATCAATAATATAGCGATATTGGTACAGAAAGCCAACATTTAGCAGGGCTACTGCAAAAATACAAGATAAGGTTAGCCAAAAATTCCTCTTTTTCATTTCCCCTCCACCGTTTGATAGATTTCTAAACAAAGCAATAAAAAATCTGCATTAAACACCGTTATTATACCACAACTCCCCATGTTTGTGTATGTTTTCACATAAAGAAGAAACCAAGCCAGCTATCTGACTTGGTTTATTTTTATTCTGTCGTTTCAGTCGCAACTTTGAAAAAATCTTTGTATTTCAAAAGGTAGCCTTTTCCTGTGGATAGGTCATACTGGACCAGTTTGAGTTCTTCTGCAACTTTCACATCTCGCTCAGCCTGTCCTACTCGGTCCTTATGAAGCACTTCTGTCAAGAGCGCATAGTAAGGGCTGACCTTGTTATTGGTCGTCTCCAACATGAGAGCATTCATGTCACTAGAGTTAACTAGCTCATAATTGTATTTCTCTGTATCAAAATTGCTCCAAACGAAATAATCTGTCTTGTACTGCGCACTTGGGTCCGTCACGAAAGCAGACTCTGGATACAAACCTGGTAGGTGGTCACCGTAAAAGACGACCGTCACTTTTTTGTCTAAGGTCTTAAGCTGATCCAGAAAATCTCTGGTTGCCTGATCCGTAAAGGACAGCAAACGAACATAGCTATTGAGGTTGGCATTTTCTTCCGCCGTGAAGCCTTCACCCGAAGCCGTAATACTTGCAGGCTCAGCAGAGTTCCACTGCACATGGTTTTGCATGGTAATGGCCGACACAAATGTATTTGTTCCTGAACGCACCTGCTCCAAAATCAAGTCATAGGTCTTCTTGTCACTGACAAAATTCCCTTGATAATCTTCAGCCGTCACTACAAGTGGATAGTTGGCACTATTGAGCGTATAGAACTGCTCAATCCCCAACTGTTTATAGATCGAATTACGATTGTAGCTGGTATCGAAGTAGGGGTGAATAGCCACACGGCTATCTGCAGGATAGAGGTCGCTGATACTTGGCAACTTCTTCATATTTGGTGCCACATCCAGATAGACAGATGAAATAGAAGAATTATAATTGTAAAGTGGTAAACCACTATAAACCTGAAACTCAATATTGGCAGTCCCACCACCATAGTGGTCACTCTTCATCAAGCCACTGGTAGTCTGACTCATGATGTACTCAATATTTGGAAGGACATTTTGGCTGAGGGTTACGCCTGGAATCCGACGCGGGTCAGCCAAACTCTCACTAAGAATGTAGATTACCGTCTGGTCAGTCAATTGACCTGTCCGCTCTGCATTGATTTCCTCAGCCAGAGCGGTGTATTTCTTCACAATGGCCTTCATGGTCTTCTCAGAGTAATTCTCAGGCATTTCCATACTGGTCTTGCTGAGCTGCTGCAACCAGAGGAATGAAAGAGTCCGATAGCGAGCCACAAAGGCGTAGCCCTTCCAATCTACGTTCCGCCAGTTATTGACCTGAGAAAGAATAGGTAACCAGCCAGCAATCTTATGGTCTTTTTCATTGCGAATCGCCCAACCCATTCCCAAAATCAAGGACACAATGACTGAAATCCCTGCCAAACGTTTCCAGATAGAAGCGACAATCCTTCCTTGGAAGTAGTTCTTATGAATTTTCCGATAAAGAAAGAACAGGAGAACCAAAAAGAATAAAGATATGAGCACAACACGCAGGCTGATAAAGCTGAGAATCATCCCCAAGTTCCCGACCCATTTGAAATCATTGGGGGTCAATGGCTCCGAACGGTAGCGGAATTTTAGGAAATTAGCCGCTATCAAGGTCACATTTAGACCAGCAATCACAGCAACCGATAGGATTTGACGGTTGATGACCAAGCTAATGATAATGTTTAGGAAAAAGAGGCAGGCAATCTGAAAGACAATGGCTCCAGGAAAGAGGTGACGTGTGAAATAAGAACCAGTCGCTCCAGCCATTGAAGCCTGATAACCGATATGCGACAACATAGCCAGAGCCAGGCTGATAAAGAGCATACTGTGAACGTTGGTCCGATTGGCCTTAAACTCTACAAATGCCTTAAAAAGATAGCGGAGAAATATGTAGGTCCCTATAAAATGAATAGGTGCAAACAGCGGTGTCTGGCTGAAAAACTCTATGTAAGAACCTTTCTCAACCAAACTCTCATAATGGCTGTCTTTCCAGTAAGATATGGCGAGAGGGCTGAGAGAAAGCAAACTGGTCAAGAGCAAATAGCCATCTGGTACCAAGTGATTGGCTGACCACTGGCTTAATTTTTCTCGAATACCCGTCTTCTTCCGCCATAAAACTGCCAACAATACGGGAAGAGCCAACATCAGAAGCAGTTCAAACTGAAAGAGATTATTACGGAAAATATTCCAGGGTTGATATTTCTTGGCATTGAGCCGATAAACCAGATTGGCCAGATACAGAAAGCCTAGAAAATAGCCAACATACTTGGCAAAGCTCTTGGTCTTGATAAACTGTTCGTACTTATCCAGCAGGACCAAGATATAAAAAGTAAAAATAAGATAGGCAAGTAAGGGCAGGGGAATAAACCAGAGCGGGAAAGAAACTCCACTTAGCAATAGAGCCCGACCCATCGCAAGCAAAATGGTCATAATCATGACTAGAATAAATTGCTTGCTTGCCTTTGGATTGATTTGTTTCATAACATTTCTCTCTTAGGAAAGGTTTGATTTTCGGTAAATAAAGATGTAGTATATCGACCAGACTAGCCATCCAGTCAAGCTAATCGCGATAACAGGCAGTAACCACCATTGTTGTTTGTAGGATAGGACAAGGGTATTTTGCCCCGGTTGGCTGGTAACTGTTGGCACACCGATTGTGGAGAGCTCCACATCTTCCCTATCTAAAACGGTATCATTCAAAACAAGCTGACTGTCTTGGTAGACAATAACTGGTACCGCAGTTTCTTCTGCTTCTGACGCCGTCCAAGTCACCACCAGCTGATTACCATCAACTTCTTTGGTAAATTCTTGATTTGGTAAAATCACTTGGTCACGATAGGTAAAATAGGTATTGTCCGACTCTTCATTGGTCAGATGTCCCGTCTTTTCTGATAGATCTGGTACATAGTCAGGCGTGGATTTCTGAGCAATGTGGACAAATTCACCCAAGTCTTTGGAATAGAACGAAGCCCGTAACTCCTCCGTCGTCCCGTACAAGGTCGTATGAATTCGTTTTTGTAGGAAGGTATCGCTATAGTAATGTCCTTTGATTTCCTTATAACTTTCATTCCAGTGAAAACCAACCGAAACAAGCAAAGAAATAACAGTCAAACCAGAAAAAATTTTCTGCATTTTGTCTGACAAGCCAGATACTTGTAGACCTACCACTCCTAATAACAAGGCATTGGCATATAGGAAGAAACGGAAAGGAAATTGGATCAACTCAACTAAGTCGATCCCCTTGCCAGCTACTAATTGCCAAGGGAAAAGGTTGGTTGATAAAATCAAAAATACTGCGTAGGTAATAGCAAGACCACCTAGAACCAGCGATTGTTTCTTCCAATTTTTCACCAAGAAATAGAGATAGGTTCCAAAGAAAAGAGGAAGTGGATATGGATAGTAGAGAAAGGCTGTTTTCAGCCATGTTACTGTATTTTGAACGAATTTCTTATTTACAAATGGTGGCACCAAACTGTTGGTCGCGTTGATATAAACCAGTGGTAACCAGATATTGATGGTCAGGAGCAGAAAAATCCCTACCGACAGAGCCACCTGTCCAATAATCTTCATTTTTTGGTCTGATTTCCACCAACCAATGAAAAAGAGAATGCCATAGGCAATGACCAAGAATAAGGT
Organism: Streptococcus sp. 29887; assembly: GCF_032595075.1. Taxonomy (NCBI): domain Bacteria; kingdom Bacillati; phylum Bacillota; class Bacilli; order Lactobacillales; family Streptococcaceae; genus Streptococcus; species Streptococcus iners. The sequence goes on from NZ_CP118735.1 coordinate 2,113,828, forward strand.
CGATAGCATATGGACCTGTAACATAAGCCCCACAGCTCCTGCCATGAGGAATATCGGTACTTTTTTGGTCTGCAAGAAACGGACTGTAGGGATTAAACAAAGCGGAAAGAGAGCCACTCCCCAGCTGGTAAATCCTTGGGTTGCCCACCAATACTGAATGGAATAGGTGGTCACAAAGAACATGGACAAGAGAATGGAATGAGCATACTTGACCTTGACCTCACGCATGAGGAGATAGAGAGAGGTGGCACTCAGAGTTCCCAAGAGAAGATTGGATAAAATCTGATAACGAAACCAGGTCCCACTAAAAAGAACTAGCGCCCCCTGTAGATAGGCAAAATAAGGCCCATAGAGAGCATTGACAATCCGTCCTGACTGCTGATAGCCATACAAACTGATAATATAGGAGAAATTCCCCTCCTTCATCTGCATAGCCGCATCATAGAAACGGTTGTAGTGGAAAATCAAGTCCGCACCTGTCACCATGCCCTTAGTTAGCAAGTGGGGAACCAATAATAATAAAGAAAAGCCCACAAATAGGCCCAGGGCTACTAAATGGGGATGCTTTTTCAGCATAGTTTTTAACATATAGATACCTTCATAAAAAAAGAGGGAAACCCTCTCTTGTTTTTGTAAATATTCTGCCAATTTGCAGACAATATTTTTCAAAAGTTAGTCACTTTTCAGTATAGCAAGCTTTCCACCCACTGTCAACGAACAAGGCAAGGTCATTCCGATTTCACTCTGGACTGGCAAATTTAGGATTGGCCTTACGACTGGCTAGACCTGTCTTTTCCTGGACCAGTTGGTAGCTGGCTTGGACTTTTTCTGGAATGTCGATATGAGCCAGATAGTCGGCTCCTCTAGGTCCGTAGCCCTCTTCGTCATCTCGCAGGCGGGGAATTTCGCCTAAAAGCAGGCTGAGGTAGCGGTCCATGTCCCACATACCCAAGGGAGCATCTTCATACTGGAGCTGGCCCTCTTCCTCCCTGACAGTCACTTGGTAGCTAGCGTAGTTGAGCAAGAGTTTACCCGCTGCGTACTTCTTCATCGTTGCCCACATCCGACGCTGCATGGTGGCATCTTGCATGAGCAGAATGGACTGAAAATCAATGCCCTTCTCAGCCAGCAAGTCCAGTAGGTAGGTGACATTGTTACCGTAGTTGGTGGACAGGGTTTCTAGCAAATCAGCTGACAGACCATACTTTTGCTTCAAATAGGTTTGAAAAATCTCCGCCTCGGTCAAGCCAGTCGGATCCAGCTGGGGAAAATGGTCCCGCACCTGTTGGCGAAGTCCGTCAGTCGTGTGACCTGCCCCACCTACGATGATGTAGGTCTTGGCGAGCTTATTTTGAATAGCCTCTGCCAGTTGGTCACCACCAGCTAGAATGGAACCGCCAAAAAAGGCTAGAACATCTACTTGTTCTAGTCCTTGCTCGGCTTGGAGAGCTTGTTTTGTCAGAGAGGACAGATCCCGCGGTCCACAAAATTGGGCTAATTGATTGATTGCCTGCGATAGTTTCATGATAAACCTACTTCCTGGAGGCTATCAGACAAACGTGCGAAGTCAGCCATGGAAAGTGCTTCTCCACGGACACTGGCTTCCAGCTCTGCCATGCCAAGTGCCTGCGTCAGCTTGTCCTTGACCTCTTCGGACTTGCCGAAATGGTTGGTCAGGTTGTTCCACAGGGTCTTGCGGCGGTGCACAAAGCTGGCCTTGGACACTCGGAAGAAGAAATCTTCGTCCTTGACGCTCACCAGGGGTTGCTCGCGGCGGACCATTTTGAGAATAGCGGAGTCCACGTTTGGTGCGGGCACAAAGACGGTGCGAGGCACGATGAAAGCCACCTTCGCAGTCATGTAGTACTGGACCGCAATGGATAAGCTACCGTAGGCCTTGGTGTTTGGCTCGGCAGAAATGCGGTCGGCCACCTCCCGCTGCATCATGACCACAAACTCGCTGAAGGGAATTTTGCTCTCAATCAGGTGCATGAGGATGGGGGTGGTGATGTAGTAAGGCAGGTTGGCCACGACCTTGATAGGCAGGTCAGGGTTTTTGAAATTCTGAATCTGGTTCTGCAGGTCGGTTTTCAAGATGTCTTGGTTGACCACGGTCACATTGTCAAAGCGACCCAAGGTGTCCGCCAAAATCGGAATCAGGCGGTCGTCAATCTCAAAAGCCATAACCTCGGCAGCATTTTCCGCCAAAAACTCGGTCAAGGCCCCGATTCCAGGACCAATCTCGATGACATTGACCTGCTGGTCAATCTCTGCCGTGTCCACAATCTTCTGTAAAATATTGGTATCGGTCAAAAAGTTCTGACCGAAAGATTTCTTAAAGGTAAACCCGTGGCGTTCAAGGACGGCACGAGTAACGTTTTTGTCTGCTATGTGCATAATGTTTGTTCTTTCAATGATTGTTTTATTATTTCTATAGATTCGTCCAATTCCTCAAATGTTTGTGTTCTGGTCCCAGCTATAAATTTTGTTAACTTATTTTTTGTTTCATAATTAACTATGGGTTTCCACTCCCGAATAGCATCCCAATATAATTTCAAAAATTCTCTTTTATCCTTCAAAGTACTAATTTTAAATTCTGCTAATCTTTTCAAATTATCCTCTTCAGTACTATCAAAATTTGAAACATCTAAAGCGATATCAAGCTCTTTATCAATTACATATCTGAAAAAGTTCGGAAAACTATTAATTGGATGAGATGTATAGTGCTCGGCTATCTTATTTTTATAAACACCTTCAGATAATTTTTGATAAATCAATTCAATTTCATCTCTTGTTAGTAAAGTTTTATCTATAATACTATCAAATTCATCTCTAACATTAGAATGGAAGTTCTGTTTTCTTTTTTTATTGTACTTCAATTTATTTGCAATCTCGGGATTTTCATCTTGAAATACTTGTTTAATGGATCTAAAAAATTGTTCCGGATCTAGAACATCCTCAATTGAAGAAGGTAAGAATTTTTCGCTACCATCAATCGCTACAAGCTGTGAATTTTCGTGATAATGAGAAACCCTCTTAATTTTTAAATTCTTTATTTTTTTGTGCTTAGACGAAAGATTTTCCGAAATATTATTAACCACAGCGGCATTAGAATCAGTATCAATGATGCAAATTATCTTACCATAGTCAGACTTATCAAATTCATTGAACATCATAGGAGTCGCCAAGTACTGAAATAATTTGGCGACATTGCCAGCGCCTTTTACAGACAATACTCTAACAGATGTCTTATTCGGAAGATAATACTCTAGATATTTTTTATCTGTTACCCCTTCACAAATAATCCAATTCATCCCCAATCTAAGTGCACTTAGAATCGACGATGTTAAATCATGGTAGCTTTTTAATTCAATGCTTCTATTGAACTTTTGAAAATCTTGATCTTGAAAAGAATTTCCCTCAAATAAATAGTGTTCGATAATTCCATTTTCATTTTTAGAAACATAACAGATATTTCCCTCCTGAAGCAAAGGTAATACCCCATACCAATGAGTTGTAGCAATTACTTGGGTAACAGATGAAGCAACATCTAGTAACTTGTCAAACTGTTCAAATATTTTTTCAAAATTCAATGAAATTTCTGGCTCATCTATCGCTAAGACAAGTTGCTTGTTTATCGTATCCTTCTGTTTAGAAAATGCAATTAATAAATTCAATAAAGCGATTCGTTGCTCTCCTGAGCTTAATTGTTCGATACTTTTTCTGTCTTTTGATAAAGATTTAATCGAAAAGTATGATTCAATAATACTTTGTATAATATCATTCGCTTGCAAGTTTTGTTTTCGTGATTGATACTCATATGAAGAATCAAACTCCTTTATCACACTATTGACTTGCTCAACTTGATTCTTCAACGCATTATTCAAATCAAACATAATACTTTTCTTGCTCTTTTCAGAATTTAAGATTTTACGTAATTCATCTTTCAATTCCATATCCATGAGTTTTTGCATATACATATTACCTATTTGAGTAATATCAGAAATATTTGACTCTGCTGGAATGTAAATGTAGTTATAGTATTCACGAATTACTTTATCCACTTCATTCCTTTTTTCCCCCGTCAACTCTCGGTCAATTGGGCCATAGTGTATACTCCCATCTAAAGAAATCCCCACTGTCAAAAAGTAATACTTATCTTCTGGATACTTAGCATTTATTCTTTTTCTAAATTCTTCAAATTTTTGATATGCTCGGGAGTCAGTCTTTGTTTTAAATTCTTCATTTCTGAATGTACTGTTTATGTCTTCTAAATACCGCTCTAATTTTTCAGACTTACGTATCTTATCTTTGGAAATTAATAGAACGGGTGCTACGTATGCTTCTTGGGATTTAGTATCTAAAGTTTTATTAAATTTTTTGCTATTAAAATAAATATCTAACCCTTCCAAAACAGCACTTTTTCCTACTGCATTTGCACCCAGTAACAGGCTAAATGGCTTTTCGACATCCTCTGTTATTGGAATAAAATTTTGATTTTTATAAGCTTTTAAATGTGTACAAAACAATCCTATTATCATTCTTTTTCACTCCTCTCTAGTTTTATGATAGATAAATACTCCTCCATAGCCTCCTCAACTTCCGCCAGACTTATCCCAAACAGCTCCAAGCGTTTGAGCAGTTGCTTGCCGTTGCAATAGCCGATGCGCAGCTTCTCTCCCAGATATTCCCTCCGCTTGCGACTGTCGCCGCCCATAAGGAGCCCTAGGCGCATCAGGTCTGACTTGGTGATGTCAAAGTTATTTTCATCATCGTAGTAACCACGCACGCCTGCCAGAGCCTTTTCCAAATCCTCAAAGCTGGCGTGCTCAATGCCCAAGGACCGCCCTTTTGTTTTGGACTGGGGCCTGGCCTCGTCCCGCTGTAAAAAGGCGTGTTTGACCGTGGGAATTGCCTGCATAATCATCTTCCGAATCCGCTCCCCATTGTAGTCTGGGTCAGTAAAGACAATGACGCCACGCAGGTCATGGAGTTTCTCGATGCGTTCCAAGTCATCGTCTGATATGGCAGAGCCTCTGGTTTCGTAGGTATCCACCTCGTAAAACCGCTTCAAGTTTGCCGTGTCGTCCTTGCCTTCAACAACGAGGACTTCTTGTATTTTTATTTTTTTCTGCGACATATCTCTCGCCATATATCTTGATTTTTTTTATCAATAAACTTCAACTGTGGAGCACTTCCTTTATCATGATTATCCAATAAATCATAAATGTAACGTAGCTTCTGCTCAAAATTTAAACTCGTGCCTACTCGGTACTGATTCCCCAACATATCAGATACAGAAAAGTTACTATCAAAGTTCGTATTAAGATACTCAATATTATTATCTATCATACACGGAATACCATAGTTAGAGGCATCAACTTTCGGTAATATAATGCGAAAAACCTTTTCCATCATTTCTGATTGTTTTGAGGCAAAGTGTTCCTCACCATACAAATAAAATGAATATAAGCGAGGCTCCAACTGTATCTCCGCTTTCTTAATATCATCTTCAGACACATCTGTTAAAAATTTCAATAGATTTGTAAAAGAAACTTTTATTGGTAAAAGCCCTGTTTCTGTAAAGCATTCAATTATCATGTCCTTGTTAAGCCTATGTACTTCACTTTTTTCAACCCAATCTGCTTTTGTTTCGTTAGAAACAATAATTAAAAATTTGGACCTTTCTAGTTCGTTTGACCTTATATAGTCCAAGGTATCTAACCAAAAAATTGCATCTCCAAATGATCGTTTTGTTCTCAAACTTCCCAATTTGATAAATTTTTCTTGAGGATTACGATTTTCATCTTTATTTTTATCTTTATAACCTGGAGAAATTTCCGCTTCATATCTTTCAACTATCTTATTTTCATATTCAGTCAACTTCTCATATGAATATGGTTCCCCTTTAGAGATTAAGTCAATCCACTTATATAATTCCTCTTGAATAGATTGATCAAATTTCGCTACCGGATTGACATTCCCCCAATAAAACTCTTTGTTCAAATTTTTCTTTATTTTCTTAATTTCAGATGTAAGTTCTTTTTCAATTTTGTCTAATACTTCCGAAAGTTGCCCAGTAATTGCATTAGCATATTCATCTGTTTTATCAAAAAAATCTTCATTCTTTTCATTTCTATCCGTAAACTTCTTATTACGTTTAGAAAGCAGTCTTCCTTCTATCTCCCTTATAAAATCAGCTTTCGAGATTACATGTTGTTGGATTTTTGTTAATTCTTCAACAGCTTCCGTTGATGCTTGTATATCTCGTCTTACACCTTCTAGAATCGTCCTTTCGTTATTCATATATTCAATTTGAGTAATAAATGGAATATAGGTCCTATTTCTAATTTGTTCCAACATAGAGAAAACATCTTTATTAAGCATGTATACACGTAACGGATCTAGCAATGCATTATTATCAAACACAATTACTGAGTTAGGAAAAATATCTTTTACAAACTTCTCCTTATTAATTAGTTCTCTAGTTTCTGCATAATGTTTATTAACTTTTTTTATAATGTTCATAAAACTCCTCCTGCTTTCAGTCAAGACCAAACAAACTCCTTGCATTCTCGTAGGTCGCTCTCGCCACTTCTTCGACCGACTGGTTGCGAAGCTGGGCCAGCATATCCACCACATATCGGGTGTAGCCGGTGCGATTTTCCCGACCACGCTTGGGAACTGGGGCCAGGTAGGGTGCATCCGTCTCGACCAGGATTTTTTCTAGGGGCAATGCTTGCGCCGCTTCTTGAAGTTCGACAGCTTTTTTGAAAGTCACTACTCCCGAGAAGGAGATGTGCATCCCCAAGTCCATGAAGGCCTGAGCCTCCTCCAGCGTTCCAGAGAAGGAGTGCATGATGCCTCCACGCGGACCGACACCGACTTCCTTTATAATCTGATAGGTATCTTCCAAAGCATCGCGAGTATGAACCACAAAGGGTAAGTCCAACTGCTTGGCCAACTCCATCTGTCGCTTGAAAACACGAGCTTGGGTTTCCTTATCCGCCGTCATCCAGTAGTAGTCCAGCCCAATCTCGCCCAAGGCAATGACCTTGGGATGTTCGAGAGCCTTGAGTAGATAACGTTCAACTTCCTCATCATAAGTGCCAGCCTCCGTCGGATGCCAGCCCAATGTCAGATAAATTTCAGGGTGCAGGTCAGCAAGCTCCATAGCCTTGTCAATGGTTGCTCGGTCAAAACCGACCACATTGTGGAGGGTGACTCCCATCTCCTTGGCAAAGTCTAATTCTTCTTGGACCCGACCGTCAAACTGCTCTACGTTGAGGTGGGTGTGTGTATCAAAAATTTCTATCATGGTTCTATTGTACCATATTTTAAGCTATTCTTTTCCAACGAAAAAACCAGCAGACTCGAGTTTCTGCTGGTTTTAGTCGTATTCTTATGCTACTGTAAGAACTTTACGTCCCTTACGGCGACGAGCTGCTAACACGCGACGGCCGTTTTTAGTTGCCATACGGCTACGGAAACCGTGTTTACGTGCGCGACGGATTTTACTTGGTTGAAAAGTACGTTTCACGATGAATACCTCCTCTTAGATTCTTGTATTCGTTTAGCCGGCTAGTTTTGATCAGTTACTAAACATACCAAACTATTTTATATAAAATCTGGGGGTTTGTCAAGCTATTCTGTTCTATTTTCAATCAGATTAAGAAAAAACATTGAAAAAAAGAGGCTGAGCCTCTTCTTAATCGCGATGTCCTTCAATATCTACCACTACATAGCGGTTTGGTTCGCTACCTTCTGAATAGCTAGTCAAACCATCCATCTTAGAAATAATGCGGTGGATGATTTTACGCTCACTGCTTGACATAGGGTCTGTGTGGTAGGCTTCCTGCTCAGCCAAGACACGTTCTGCCAATTTCTGCGCATAGCCTTGAAGAACTTCTGCACGGTGTTCTACATAGTCATTCACATTGATGGTGATGTAGAAATTGCGCTCATAACGATTGTAAAGGAAGTTCTGTGCCAAGAGTTGCAAGGCTTTCAAGACCTTACCATGGTAGCCGATGACACGTCCAGGTTCATTGGTATCCACTTGGATGTTGATGGTGCGACGGCTGTGACTGGTTTCAATACTTGCTTCCACATCCATATCATCCAAAATTTCTTGGATGTAGGTAGAAACTTCTGCAACAACCTGTTCAATGTCATACTGCGGCTCAATTTTAATATTTAAATCAGCAAATTCATCCTTGGCAACTGGCTCTGGACTAACAACTTCTTCTTGAGTGGTTGTCTGGCTAACGCCTGCTAATAATTCGTCAGAAAGAATTTCAATACGACCAGTTTCTTCAAGAATGGTTGTCGCTTCTTTTTCATTTTTCAAAATCTGGGCCTTGATCTCATCATCAAGCGTTTGACCAGACTTTTCAAATTCCTTCACTGCCGCAACAACTTTCCCAAGGTCAATCGTAGCTTCTGAAACACTCTTGACTGGCTCATTGAGTTCATTGATTTCACTTGGAACGCCACGAACTGCTTTTTGATTGGCTTTGACAACCGTTGTTTCGTTGATAACATCAATATCTACGATGGCTGGTTTTTTACCAAAACCGAAGAAACCTTTTTTCTCACGCGCTACAACAGTGATATGCGCCTTCTTACGGGGAATATTCAATTCTTCTAGACCATTTTGAATGGCTTCTTCAACATTTGCACCTGTAAATTTCATTTTCTCTCTCCTATTCGTTTCATCCTACTTCTGTTTGCGAGCCTTTTTCTGAGCCCGTCTGATTTTAGCTTGACGCTCTTTTTCAGCATCAATTTTAGCTTGACGCTCTGCTATGATTTTAAAAGGATTATTAAACACCAAGGTTTGAACCACTTGATAAGCGTTAGATACCGTCCAGTACAAGGCCACACCACTAGCGGCTGTAACAGCAAAGAAGAAAATCAGTACTGGCATGATGTACATCATAGCTGTAATGGCACCATTTTTCTCAATGGCTGCTTTATTGGCCAACCAAGTACTTAAGAAAGTGAAGGCTGCTGCTAAAACCGGAAAGATAAAATAGGGGTCAGATTCACCAAGATTTACCCAGAGGAACTGTCCAACCTTGAGAGCTTCCTCCGTTATCAGAGCTTGATAGAGAGCTATCAAAATCGGCATCTGAATTAAGAGTGGCCACATGGATGAGGTCATGCTGACACCGTTCTCTTTATAGAGTTTTCTTGTTTCCTCATATAATTTCTGACGAGTATCCATATCACTTCCAGCATACTCTTCCTGTAAAGCACGTAGCTGGGGTTGAAGTTCCTGCATCTTACGCGAAGAATTCATTTGAATTTGGAACAAAGGCAATAAGATCGTCCGAATGATAATCGTAAAGAGAATAATCCCGATACCAATCTGACCGTTGATGGACAAGAATTGAATAATGCTAGCAAACCAATGAATCAATCCATTCCATGCGCCCGAAGACTGACTGGAGGCTGTTCCTGTTCCACAAGCGGTTAGCACGAGTAGAGTTGTGGTCAGTAGCCCAGCCCACTTAAGATTCTTTTTCAATCGCAACACCTTCCTGGTATAATTTAGCTAGTTTCAAAACATGGATGAGGTTTTTCTTGATTTCCTGATAGGACAGCTCTTCAACTCCTTTACGAGCGATGATTACAAAGTCATCCGTCACCAACTCTTGCTGGCATTCTATCAGGACATGGCGAAGTCTTCGCTTAATGCGATTTCTCATGACAGCGTTTCCCAATTTTTTGCTGACAGATAGCCCTACTCGGAAATGAGCCTGGTCCTTGGGTAAGCAGTAAACCACAAACTTCCGATTGGCTACATTCTTTCCTTTTGTAAAAATGTCATTAAAATCTCGTTCACGCTTGACACGATAGCTTTTCTTCAAACCGTCACTCCATCTTTCAAAATTACCTCTATTATACCATAAAATTCAAAAAAGCCAATAAACATCACGTTTATAGGCAGGTCATACACAGAAAGAAAATGTATGTAACTATTTTCTGGTTGCATACATTTTTTCAAAATATTTTCAAAAAACTTACACTTCAGCGAAGTTAATCCCTTATTTCCGAGGTCTTATATCACATTTTTGACCCAAAACTGACGATGCCTTGAAAACATGATTTCTGAAAACAAGATGTTCTTCATGCATCTGTCATGCCTTTAGAGGCTTTTTGATACTGCTACATTTTCTTTTGCTTGTTGCATTCGCAGATAAAGTAATCAAAAACTGCTCCGCCAAGCGATTGACGCGGTGGACTGCTGTTTTTGATTGAAGGGCCGTGTAGATGACCAATTCAATCAAATCAGAAATTTCTTGGTAGCGTTCCAAGGGCACATCTTGTTAATAGTAGCCTGCCTTGCTGCATTCCAAGACCAGTTTTCCAATAATTTCATGAGCCTGGCGAAAGGGCATTCCCTTGCTAGCCAAATAATCTGCCAACTCAGTCGCATTTGAAAAACCTTCTCTGTTGACTGTCCACAAGAAAAAAAACTGACCGAAGTCAGCTTTTTAGGATAAAATCTCTTTAATCTGGTCAAAATCCAGACGACGCATTTGCAGAACGGCATCATTAACAGTCTTGACGGTTTCTGGGCTAGCCGTATCGTATGCTTCCATCAAAATACGCGGTACAATCTGCCAAGAAATACCGAACTGGTCCTTGACCCAACCGCACATTTCCGCCTCTGGCACTGCTGACAGGAGGTCATAATAGAAATTGAGTTCGTCCTGACTATCCACATAGACCATGAGCGAGAAGGCTTCGTTGAAAGACGCTTCGCCACCGTAACCGTGGTCCATGACAATCAGTTTCTGTCCAGCGACAAGAAGTTCCGCATAGTTCAGTTTGGCAGCCTCTCCTTCACCGTAGTAGGAAAGTTGACCGACACTAGCCTGAGGGAGCTTGTCCTTGTAGTAGTCCAACATTGGCTGGGCCAAACCTACCTGTTCCTGCGAGAAGAGCAGGCAGATGTCAAACTGATAAGGCTTGTCCAAGTCGGGTGTATAAGACAGTTGCCAAGACAGACCAAAGCGGTCTTCCAACCAGACATAGTACGGGCTGAAAGGATATTCTCCCAAAGGCATGAGAATACGACCGCCTTCTGACAAGGCTTGGTACAAACGTGTCACTTCATCCTTGCTGGCTACATTGACCATGAGGGACATGGACTCATTGAGCTTAAAGTATGGACCCGCACTAATAGCCGCCAAGGTCATATCGCCCAGTTGAAACTGAATCAAATCCGAATCACCCGAAGGTGTATCCGTAATGGTGTAGGTCCAGTCCAGCTTGCCTCCGAAGAGTTCTACATAGAAAGCTACCGCTTCTTTTGCCTCTGTATCATACCAGAGATGAGGGATAATGGTTTGCATAAATTTCTCCTTTGAGTTAGTAGCCCCAGTATAACACTTGTCCGTACAAAAACAAAACATGTTGCCTTACACTTACAGATGTGCTATACTGAATAACTACAAAATCGACAGGAGAATGAAATGGAAATCTGGAACGCCTACACAGCCGACGGGCAGCTGACCGACCACACTCTCACACGCGGAGAATCCATTCCCGACGGTCTCTACCACCTAGTCGTCGAGTGCATCATCCGCCACCACGACGGCAGCACCCTCTTCATGAAACGCGACAGCACCAAACCCTCCTACCCTGACTATTATGAAGCGACAGCAGGAGGTTCGGCATTGTTTGGGGAAATAGCAGAGCAGGCCATTTTGCGCGAAGTCTGCGAAGAAACTGGCATTGAGCTAACAGCTGACCAACTCCGCCACCATACACACTTTGTCGCCCATGACGACCAGTGCATTTTCCACTGCTACTGGGCCGAAACCAATTGGGACAAATCGACCATCCAACTCCAAGCCGACGAAACCAGCAACTACATCTGGGTCCCACAAGAAAAGTTGAAAGACTTCCTAGAAACTGAACTGGTCATTCCTAGGCAGAAAGACTATGTGGAGGGGTTGTTTTTACAAAGCTAAATTCCCCTAACAGACAAATCCCCGCCGTCACAGGACAGCGGGGATTCATTTATTTCAATCCAGCAACTAGACTTGCAATATCAGCTGGTCGGGTGCGGCAACACCCTCCAACTACCTTGGCCCCCAGTTTGTGCCATTCAAGTGTATTATCCAGAAGGGAATGGCTGTCGTCTGCCTTTTCCTTCCAAGTTTGAGTGGCTCCATCATAGACTTCTCCAGAATTTGGATAGGTGACAAATGGTTTATCCGTTTTCTCTCTCAACTGACTGAGAAAGGCTGGATAGAGCGAGGGAGCCGTACAGTTAAGACCAACCGCCAAAATCTGCTCACTGCTGTTGACCAGCTCTGCTATTTTCTCAATTGATGTTCCGTCAGAAATCGACTGACCATCCTGCGAGGTGAAGCTAATATAGGCCTCTACCTCTGGAAAATCCTCTACCAACAGCTCTACTAAGGCTTGAGCTTCAAGAACATTTGGAATGGTTTCCAATGCCAAGAGTTCCGCACCCTGTTCTAAGAGAAGCTCAATTCGGCGACGGTGGAAGTCTTTTAACTCTGACAGACTAATGTTGCCATAATCGCCTGTATATTCAGCACCGTTGGCTAAATAGGCTGCGTATGGACCCACGTCACCTGAAATAAGGGGATAGGTTCGTTGTGTTTTCTCTGTTTCAGACAATTCTGCCCAGACCTCGTCTCGAGCCTCCTTAGCCAAATCAACGGTCAAGCGAATGAGGTCCTCTGCCTCTGCTTGTGACAAGCCAACTTCTGCTAATCCTTCAAAGGTTGCCTGATAGGTTGAAGTCGTCACCAAGTCTGCCCCGGCACGAATATAATCCTTGTGAATATCCTTGATGAACTGGGGATTTTCCAATAGATACTTGGCAGACCAGAGCTTGCCCGATACATCATGACCACGAAACTCTAGCTCTGTTCCGAGAGCACCGTGTAAAATGATGTATTCCTTTTGTTCTAATAGTTCTTTAAAACGACCCATACTCGACCCCTCCTACCACTTTTTAAAGCGGATATAGTGATAAATATAGCAGCCAATCATGAAAGGAACACCGAAGTATAGACCGGCACGCTGTGAAGGATCCCAGCCGATTCCAATGATGGAAATAACTAGCAGAATAACGGTAATCCATGGTAAGGTCGGTGAAAATGGCGTCTTGTATTCCAATTCCTCTTCACTGTGAGTTTTCAAAAATTCACGACGGAAACCGATTTGTGCAAGCGGAATAGCCAACCAAGCAATGACAACTGCAAAACCAGCGATAGAAACCAAGGCCAAGAAGATGGTATCTTCTGCATAAATTGATGCAATCAAGGCGATGACAACACCAATCATGGACAAGATCATGCCCCGCATAGGCACACCATGCTTGTTAATCTTCACCAATTCCTTACTAATCATGCCTTCATTGGCCAAAGACCACAGCATACGGCTTGAAGCGTATAGCCCTGATGTAGAGGCCGATAAAATAGCCGTCAAGATAATAAAGTTCATAATATCAGCAGCATAAGGGAAGCCAATCTTGTCCAAGACAAGTACGAATGGCGCTTCTGTCACTCCTGCTTCTGACATAGGAAGTAGGGCTGCCAAAACAACGATAGTTAAGACAAAGAAGATAACCAAGAGACCAATTGTTGACTTAATAGCTTGCGGCACGGCTTTCTTAGGATTATCTGTCTCCCCTGCGGCAATTCCGATCATTTCCACACCTGAAAAGGCATAGTTAACAGACAGCATGACCGTGATAAAACCAACCAGACCGTGAGGAAGTAAGCCGTTACTTGTGATATTGTTAAATAGCGGCGCAGCATTGGTTCCTTCAAATGGCAAAATACCAAAAATAGCCAAAGTCCCAAGCACGATAAAGGCTGCTATGGCATAGACCTTGATAGACGAGAGCGCATCCTCCGCCTTGGCAAACCAGCCAACTGATAGGGTGTTCAAACCAAATACAATAACTGCAAAAATCGTCGCAAAAATCCAAATCGGTACACTAGGAAACCAGCGTTGCATGAGCTGGGCTGCCCCAACAAACTGCGTGGCCAGAGCAACGACCCAGCAGAGCCAATACATCCAGGCCACCATAAAACCAGTACCTGGACTGATAAACTTGGTGGCATAGGTATGGAAAGAGCCGGTCACCGGCATAGCAACCGACAATTCACCTAAAGAGAACATGACCAGATAGACCATGACAGCTCCGAAAAGATAAGCAGCAACCGCTCCGAAAGGCCCAGCCTGTGCAATGGTATAGCCTGAACTCAAGAACAAACCTGTCCCGATAACCCCACCGATAGACAACATCTGCAAATGGCGACTGTTCATCTCTCGATTAAAAGTACCCTGATTTTCAAAATTATGATTTTCCATGCACTCTCCTAAATTCTTGTGATTATTCTATCATATCATGGATTTTCAGAAAATCGTTATACCATTTTCAATACAACTGTTATAGTTATCAGTTATAGCAAAATCCCCGCTGTCACAGGACAGCGGGGATTATTTATCTTACAAACTCTTCAACATATTCTCAATATGCTGGATGGATTTTTCACGGCCGAGCAGGTAAATAGTATTTGGCAACTCTGGTCCGTGCATTTCGCCTGAAACGGCGATACGGATTGGCATGAAGAGGTTTTTGCCCTTGATGCCTGTTTCTTTTTGAACAGCCTTAATTTGTGGGAAGATATTATCTGGTTGGAAATCTTCGTCCGTCATGGCTTCCAATTTTTCCTTGAGGGCATTGAGAACAGTTGGAACCGTTTCGCCTGCCATCACTTCTTTTTCCTCGTCTGTCAATTCTGGGAAATCAGAGAAGAAGAGGTCTGTCAAACCAACGATTTCGTCTGCTGATGATAATTGTGGCTTGTACAATTCCACCAATTTTTCTGCCTTGTCTGTCAAACGCCCTGCTTCTTCCAAGAATGGCTTAGCAAGGTTGAAAATAGTTTCTAAATCAGCATTTTTGATGTACTCATTGCTCATCCAGTCCATTTTCTTCTGGTCAAAGGCAGCTGGTGACTTGCTGAGACGGTTCTCGTCAAAGAGTTGGATAAATTGCTCACGGGAGAAGATTTCCTCCTCACCACCAGGGTTCCAACCCAAAAGACCGATAAAGTTGAAAACAGCTTCAGGCATATAACCCTTACGACGGTAATCTTCGATAAACTGAAGGGTGTTGGTGTCACGTTTAGACAACTTTTTACCAGTTTCAGAGTTGATAATCAAGGTCATGTGGCCAAATTCTGGCGCTTCCCAACCAAGTGCTTCATAGACCATGAGTTGCTTAGGAGTATTGGCAATGTGGTCGTCCCCACGGATAACGTGCGAGATTTCCATCAAATGATCATCAATGACCACAGCAAAGTTATAGGTTGGATAGCCGTCACGTTTCTGGATAACCCAGTCACCACCGATGTTGCCACCTTCAAACTCAATCTCACCCTTAACCATGTCATTCCACTTGTAGATACCAGCTTCATTGACAGCCAAACGGACAGTTGGGACAATGCCAGCTGCCTCACGCTCTGCGATGTAGGCTGCTTTTTCATCTTCAGACATGCCAAGGTATTCATTGATATAACGAGGTGTTTCGCCCGCAGCTTCCTGACGCTCACGCTCCGCCGCCAATTCCTCTTCTGTCACGTAAGACTTGTAGGCCTTACCTTCTGCCAAGAGCTGATCAACATACTTTTGGTAAATGCCCAAACGCTCTGATTGACGGTATTGCTCATGGGTTTCTGGACTTTCATCCCAATCAATGCCCAACCAACGCAGGTTTTCCAGCTGAGAACGCTCTCCGTCTTCCACATGGCGCTTGCGGTCTGTGTCCTCGATACGAATAAGGAAAGTACCGCCATGATGACGGGCAAAAAGATAGTTAAACAATGCTGTACGAGCATTTCCGATATGCAACAGTCCTGTTGGACTTGGTGCGTAACGCACACGAATTGGTTTGGTCATGTTTCTCTCCTGTAAAATTTCAATCAAGAACATTATAGCATAGAACACCCCCAGATAACAGAAAAATCAGTCTAAACAGACTGATTTTGAGGTGTTTTTTGGTTGTGTGCCAGCCAGTAGAGAACATAGAGGACTAACAAACCAGTTGTCGTTAGGAAAAGACCGCTAATCTGATCGACAGCCAATACCAAGACCAAACCCGAAACCAACAGTCGAGTAAAGGCTTGACCTAGCATAAAATAGGTTGATACCGCTCCGCCAATGGTCGCCAACTGCTCCTCTGGCATAGAATTGACAAACTTAGCGTTAAACTTAGGACCGCTGGCACCAAAGCTAATTCCCATTGTAGTAAGGAAGAAGAAAATAATTGGCAGTTGATGTAGCAACATTCCGACAAACACGCCAAGTAGAGAGAAAGTGGCTGCCACTTCCAGCGTCACCATGCTGGTCTTTTTGAAAAGGGTAAAGACTAAGGTCGAGCCCAGAATATTGCCAACAAAGAAAATCAGAATGGTCAGGGCAAGGGTTGTTTCAACATTGAGGAAGACAAGGCCTGGGTCTTCGCTAATCAAGAGGACCAGAATAGGATAGAGAATCGCTCCACAGGCGTTGATAAGAGGGTTGGTAATCAGGACCAGACGGAACTCGGGTATCTTGCGCAGCTCCACGATGGCTTGCTTGAAGGAAGTTAGAATGCCTGGTCTCTTGGTTTTTTGCTCAGTCTGGCTCGGCTGCTCTGCTATTTTCAAAGGCTGCTCCGTCAGAAGTTTGCGAAAGGCTGGCGTCAGCAGCTGCATGATGAGGAGGGCGGCTAAAAAGGTACCGGCGTTGAGAAAGGCCAGGTTTTGGTAGGAGAGGAGGCCGACCAAGAGGGCAGAGAGGGCCTGAAAGGCGATATTGAGGAGGCTGGTCACGGTCTGGCGAAAGGCCGAGTACTGCTCCCGCTCTTCCTTGGGCGCTACGCGTAATCCCAGAGGTGTATAGAGGCCGTTTTCATAAAAGCCAGCAAAGTCTGCAAAGACATTGAAAGTTGCAGCCACCACGACAATCCAGAGAGCTGGCTCAAAGCCCATGCAGAAGCCGAGGATGAGGTAGAGAAGGACACGAAAGAGAAGGGTCAGCTTGATAGTGCTGATTTTGTTGACCGTCTTGTCTGCCAGATAGCCTGTAAAGAGCCCCATAAAGCTAGGAAAGATTTCCGAGAAGGTCACAATCGCCAGTGCCAGACGGCTGTTGGGTACCAGCAAAACATAGTTCATCAGGGCTAGGTAATAGACCACATCGCCAAAATTGGACAACATATCCGCAGTCAGTACCCATAGATAGGTAGCATTTTTCAAAATCTTTTTCATGATAATCCCTTTCTTTTGAATAATTTCCAGAATATTCTGAATTTTTGTCTTGCAGAAGAGCCTGAATAGACTGCTCTCTGTTCACTCTAGGTGTAATAGATATTCAAAGTAGAGAAGGCCATATCTCCTGTGATATGCAGCATCTTTTCTCCTATACCAGTTGCATAGTTATTGACAGCAGACATGGAACTGTCTAGCTCCACGACCGCCTGCCAATTTGCCGGCAGATAAAGATTAACTGATGAGAAAGCTGCATCTATATGAAACTCAGCCTTATCTCCCAGAATAACCGCCTGATCAAAATAAACCATACTGGAGCCAAAGGCCACTTCCACACTATCGTAGGTAAAATTTTCCTCATGAATGTAGCGAGTAGAGGAGCCAAAAGCTATTTCCCGTCCCTTATCGCCAATCACTCCTGTACTGCTCACATCTGGTCTCTTGGGCTTGAATAAGAGCTGCAAACCCGCACAGGCTAGGCCTGCACCCACAATCAGTGTCCAAGTATCGATGTCCACCCAGTCAAAGTGGTTGTTCAAAATAATAAAGACCAAAGTTCCCCACACAAAGCTTGTAACTAACTGTCTTCTAATTATTGCTTTTAGGAGAAGATAACTCCAACCGACTACCAGTGCCAATTTCCAAAGAGGAAGCTCAATAGCCGGCAAGTAGTCTTGAAACAAGACCAAGCCTGCCAAGACCAGCAGAGCAATTCCTAAACCATTTTTTTTCATTTTTCTACCTCACTTCTCGTAACTTTTCTTTTAATAAATGATAATAGTGCCGCGACACATGGACTTCCTTGTGGGTCTGATAGAAGGAAATCCGACTAGTTCCTGAAAAGGATTTATCCAGCGAATAAACGGCCTTGCTATTTGCAATGGTTGACTTGGAAACCCGACAAAAATAAGCAGGGAGGCAGTCTTCCAGTTCATAGAGTTTCATCTTGACTTCATAGGCGTCATCTCTAGTATGCCCCATCAGCTTGGTCCCATCCGTTTCAAAAAAGAGCAGGTCTTCCAATTTCAAGAAATATTCACTGGTTCCTTTGTAAAAGACAAGCGAGGGACGGCTAACCTGTTGCAAAGCCTGCTGGATGCGTTCCAACTCTGGTCCTAGTTGGCTACTTCTGATAATCACTTCGACTTGCTCTAAGCTATCATCTAATTCAATCCGAACTTTCATAAGACCTCCTTTGCTTTTTCTGGTTTTATTATATCAACTTACTCGAATTTTGCAAGGGCATTTCAGCAAGTGGTCAAAAAATGCCAGTAAGTGGTTCAATCAAGCACACAAAAGCCCCTTGCATGGACAAGGGACTTATTTTTCTGGCTCTATAATTTCTGTAGTGGGTAAATCCACCATGGAAATTATGGAGCTTTTTTGAGTATAGAAAAAAAGTCCCATATGACCTATAATGAAAAGCGACTAAACAACTCATTAGAAAGACTCATATGGAACAACTAAATCTTATCACAAATTTTCTCGGAATAAAAGACAAAAATATTATTATCACTGATGAATACAATATGGGAACGCACAAAGAACTTCATGGTTACTTGGATTACGAGCCTCCTAAATGTCCTGCCTGCAAGGGACAGATGGACAAATACGACTTCCAGAAAGCTTCTAAAATCCCTTATCTGGAGTGTGCTGGCTACCGAACTCTCATTCGCCTGAAAAAGCGCCGTTTCAAGTGCAAAGACTGCGGAAAAATGGCTGTCGCTGAAACTCCTCTGGTCAAGAAGAACCACCAAATCGCAAACATCGTTCACCAGAAAATCGCTCAACTTCTCATTGAAAAACAGTCTATGACCGATATCGCTAAGCGCCTTGCCGTCTCTACCTCAACCGTCATTCGCAAGCTAAATGAGTTCCAATTTAAATCCGACTGGAATTGGTTGCCTGAGAATATGAGCTGGGATGAGTACGGCTTCAAGAAGGGAAAAATGAGTTTCATCGCTCAGGATTTCGACTCGCTAAAAGTCATCTCTATCCTCGATGGACGCACGCAAGCCACGATTAGAAACCACTTCCTACGCTATTCCAGACAGGCTAGAAACCGCGTTAAAGTTATCACTATGGACATGTTTAGTCCATACTACCAATTGGCTAAACAGCTTTTTCCGCATGCTAAAATCGTCCTTGACCGCTTTCATATCGTACAACACCTCAGCCGTGCTATGAACCGTGTCCGCATTCAAATCATGAATCAATTCGACAGAAAATCGCACGAATACCGAGCCTTGAAACGTTACTGGAAATTGATTCAACAAGATGGCCGTAAACTCAGCGATAAACGATTTTATCGCCCTATGTTTCGCATGCACTTGACTAACAAGGAAATTCTAGAAAAACTCCTATCCTACTCAGATGAACTCCGACAGCACTATGAACTCTATCAATTTCTCTTGTTCCATTTCCAAGAGAAAAACTCAGTTCATTTCTTTGACCTTATTGAACAGGAAATGGCCAATGTTAATCCTATTTTCCAGACGGTATTTAAGACATTTCTAAAGGATAAAGACAAGGTTTTAAACGCCCTGGAATTGCCTTATTCCAACGCCAAACTGGAAGCTACCAACAATCTCATCAAAGTCATTAAGAGAAATGCCTTTGGTTTTAGGAACTTTGAAAATTTTAAAAAACGCATTTTGATTGCTTTGAACATAAAGAAAGAGAGAACGAAGTTCGTCCTCTCTAGGTGTTAGCTTTTCATCTACCCACTACAGTTGACAAAGAGCCATTTTTCTTTTGGAAATGGCAGAGCTACTCTTCTCACTCATCACCATTTCTTTTCTTGTGTTGTTTAAACAAGCCTCCAAAGAGCAAGAAGGCTCCAAGCAGACTAGTCCAAGCAGATGATTCTTCGCCAGTATTTGGTAGGATACCACTTCGTTGTAGCTGCTTACCACTCATACCTTTCAGTGAAATGGATTCTGAATGAGAAGTAGAACCTTCTTCACTCATAGATAGTG
Source organism: Streptococcus sp. 29887 (assembly GCF_032595075.1). Taxonomy (NCBI): domain Bacteria; kingdom Bacillati; phylum Bacillota; class Bacilli; order Lactobacillales; family Streptococcaceae; genus Streptococcus; species Streptococcus iners. The sequence continues at coordinate 2,134,124 of NZ_CP118735.1, forward strand.
ACTGTGACCAACTAACTGAATTCGAAATAGATTCTGAAATGGATTCACTTACTGATTCTGAAATTGACTTGATAACCGAATCGGAGACAGACTCTGAAGGGGACTCTTTGAGAGACTCGCTTACAGAATCAGAAATGGACTCTGACACCAACTCACTCATCGAATCAGAAAGAGAGACAGAAGTGGACCCACTCATCAAATCAGATATCGATTCTGAAACTGACTCGGATACCGATTCTGAGACGGACGCAATTATTGATTCACTAATTGAGACTAGATGGGAGATTGAAGTCAGTAGAGATTCTTCTTCAGACGGTGTATATTCTGATGTCCGGGTTTCTTCCGAACGCCTAATCGAGGTCAACTCGGAAATAGATTCTGAGTCGGATTCTGAAACTGATTCGCTGACGGACTCTGAAAGGGATTCGGAAAGGGATTCGGAAACTGATTCAGATACAGACTCTGAAATAGATTCTGATACGGATTCTGAAATCGATTCGCTGACCGACTCGGAGATAGATTCTGATGTGGATTCTGAAATCGACTCACTTACCGACTCAGAGATAGATTCAGAAACTGATTCTGAAAGAGACTCGCTGACTGACTCGGAAACGGAAGCCGAAACTGAGGCACTAGCTGATTCGGAAACTGACGTCGAGACAGAGGCACTGACCGATTCAGAGACAGAGGTCGAAACTGAGGCACTCACAGACTCAGAAACGGAAGCCGAAACGGACTCACTAACTGATTCAGAAACAGACGTTAAAACGGAACCGCTGACCGACTCGGAAACGGAGGCCGAGATGGACGCGCTGGCTGACTCGGAAACAGATGTTGAGACAGACTCACTGACTGACTCGGAAACGGAAGCCGAAACTGAGGCACTGACCGACTCAGAAACAGACGCTGAAACGGATATTGAAACGGACATGCTGACTGACTCAGAAACGGATGTTGAAACGGAGGCACTATCCGATTCGGAAACTGACGTTGAGACTGAGGCACTCACAGACTCGGAAACGGAGGCCGAAACTGAGGCACTAGCTGACTCAGAAATAGATGTAGAGACGGATTCACTAACTGAATCAGAAACGGATGTTGAAACTGAAGCGCTATCCGATTCGGAAACTGACGTCGAGACTGAGGCACTAACTGATTCTGATACGGAGGCCGAAACTGAGGCACTAGCTGATTCGGAAACAGATGTTGAAACAGACTCACTGACTGATTCGGAAACGGAAGTCGAAACTGAGGCGCTAACTGATTCTAATACAGAGGCCGAAACTGAGGCACTAGCTGATTCAGAAACAGATGTCGAAACGGACGCGCTGACTGATTCAGATACAGACGTTGAAACAGATTCACTGACCGACTCAGAGACAGAAGTCGAAACTGAGGCGCTAGATGATTCGGAAACTGACGTCGAGACTGAGGCACTGACTGACTCGGAAACGGATGTTGAAACTGAGGCACTGACCGATTCAGAAACTGACGTTGAAACGGATTCACTGACCGATTCAGAGACAGATGTTGAAACGGATTCACTGGCCGATTCAGAAACTGACGTTGAAACATACGCGCTGACCAATTCAGATACAGACGTTGAAACAGACTCACTGACCGACTCGGAAACTGATTCAGATACAGACTCAGAGATTGATTCAGACACCGACTCGGAGATAGATTCTGATGTGGATTCTGAAATCGACTCACTTACCGACTCAGAGATAGATTCAGAAAGAGACTCGTTGACTGACTCGGAAATTGACTCTGATACGGATTCTGAAAGAGACTCGGAGATAGACTCAGATACGAATTCTGAAATCGATTCGCTGACTGACTCGGAAATTGACTCTGATACGGATTCTGAAATCGATTCACTTACCGATTCAGAGACAGATGCCGAAACGGACGCACTGACTGACTCAGAAACTGATGTTGAAACAGATTCACTGACCGATTCAGAAACTGAAGTCGAAACGGACGCGCTGATTGACTCAGAAACAGACGTTGAAACAGATTCGCTGATTGACTCGGAAACAGACGCTGAAACGGATGCGCTGATTGACTCGGAAACGGATGTAGAAACTGAAATACTATCCGATTCTGAAACTGACGTCGAAACTGAGGAACTAACTGATTCTGAAACAGATGTTAAAACAGACTCACTGACTGACTCGGAAATGGAGGCCGAAACTGAGGAACTGACCGACTCGGAAACAGATGTTGAGACAGAAGCACTGACTGACTCGGAAACGGAGGCCGAAACGGAGGCACTAGCTGATTCGGAAACAGATGTTGAAACAGACTCACTGACTGACTCAGAAACGGATGTTGAAACTGAGGCACTATCCGATTCTGATACGGATATAGAAACTGAAGCACTATCCGATTCGGAAACGGAGGCCGAGATGGACGCGCTGGCTGACTCTGAAACGGAAGTCGAGACAGAGGCACTAACTGATTCTGATACGGATGCCGAAACGGACGCGCTATCCGATTCTGATACGGACATTGAGATTAATTCACTAACCGACTCAGATACAGATACAGATGTTGAAACAGACTCACTAACTGATTCGGAACTTGAGACTGACCCGCTGACCGATTCAGATACAGATGTCGAAACAGATTCACTGACCGACTCAGAGACGGATATAGAGAGAGATTCACTAACTGACTCAGAAACTGATTCGGAAACGGACATTGAGATTGATTCACTAACCGATTCTGATACAGATGTCGAAACGGACGCACTGACTGATTCAGAAACGGATGTTGAAACAGATTCTGAACTTGAAACCGACTCAGATGTTGAAATGGATTCACTGACCGACTCAGAGACGGAAGCCGAAACGGACGCACTGACTGATTCAGAGACAGATGCCGAAACGGACGCACTGACTGACTCAGAAACAGATGTTGAAACAGACGCACTGACCGACTCAGAGACGGATGTAGAGACAGATTCACTAACTGACTCAGAAACTGATTCGGAAACGGACATTGAGATTGATTCACTGGCCGATTCAGAGACAGAGGCCGAAACGGACGCGCTATCCGATTCTGATACGGACGTTGAGATAGAAGCACTGACTGACTCGGAAACGGATGCCGAAATAGATTCACTGACCGACTCAGAAACAGAGGCCGAAACAGAGGCACTAGCTGACTCTGAACCTGATGTGGACTCAGATGCACTTGTTGAGTCAGAAAGAGACTCAAACAATGATTCGCTGACTGAGGTCGCAAGAGAGGATGAGACCGATTGAGACTCGGAATGTGATGTCAACAATGACATTGAAAGGGATTTAGACCCTGACTGCGATAGGCTGTTAGAAACTGATACTGATTGAGAATGGGACTGACTCAAGGACAATCGAATACTCAATGAGTTTTGAATAGACTCAGAAGTCGATTGCAAAAAGCTATTCATTCCATCCGCCACAAAAGATGTCCTATATCCAATCAGCATTCCACTTAAATTTTGACGGTTTTCCGGCTCCTTTACAGTTGCATGAACCACATTTGATGTTGGGTGGATTGCCGACTGGACATACAATGCAATATTGGCCAAACTGGAGCTGACACGAGTCGTAAACGTATATGTGATTGGACCAGTAGTTGAAATCTGGCTAGAAGCCAAAGAATAGTTTTTTCCGTAGTATCTTCCAGAATAATCAACCGTCCGAAGCGTTACACCTAGGGTTTCACGACTATTAAAGCTATTATCTAGTTGTAACGGAACCCCATTGACGAGCACATTTTGAGGCTCTCCCATCTCAGTCACCGTTGCCACATATAAACCTGCGTACGCCTCAGGTAGGGTAGTAATCGGATTATAAATAACTTTCCAATCAATCGTATTCGTAACCGTATCTAATCGACCTTCAATAAGGGAAATTTGAGTCCCATTTAATTTAGCGCTAGCATCCGACTCTGAAAATACCAAAATAGTATTATCACTCGTCGATCTCAAACTTGTTCCAGCCCTACCATCCCCCCCTAAAAGTTGGGTACGACGTCCAGTCAAATTAGTTGCCGCCTGCGCAATTTGCTTACTCGCAACATCCAGTTCGTCCTGACTCACTATTTTTCCTGCTTGAATCTCCCCTACCAATTGCCAAGCTTGGTCTGCCGCTTCCTTTGCTCTTATATACCGTTGATATTTCGTCGTAGTCTTATCTAAAGAATCTGGCACCTCTAAACTTCGTGCTTCTTCTAGACTAACAAGTGCCATATCAAATAGCTGACGATTCAAACCTGTTAAATCTACTGATGGTTGTTCCGAAACAGAGCTTGAAAGTTCTGCCCCTGTTGAAGCTGGCGAGTTTTCCTCGTTCTCCACAACCACTACTGACTCACTCAAGGCAAGAGATTCTGAATACGTAACCCTTTCCGAATCGCTTGCTGAGGTCGAAACGGAATCATACTGACTTTCTGATTCACTCAACGATAAGGACTGAGAATCAGGGATACTTTCTGAAGATGACGAAGATAGACTAACCGACTCCTCTACCAACTCCAAAATAGACTGGCTAGCAGACTCAGAATATTGAACAAGACTAGTACTTCCCCCTAGTTCAACAGTGTCTGTCGTTGCCAGTAATTCCTGGTTGGTTTCTTGGGTTTGTACCAAGGAATCCTCAGCTAATACAGTACCTGTTGTCGCATAGCCACCGGCAAAAGTACCCGCTACCATTGCCGCTTTTAATAGGACGCTACTAGAACGATTACCTTGGACAGAAGATTCTGAAACTCTTATAGTTCCTAATGTCTTCCCGCGATATAATTTCTTAAATCCTATTTGAGATAACACGGACCTGACCCAGTGTTTCCCCGACTTATGCATCCTAACTCGTGTCTTACGAGATACTTCTATAGATGTCTGCTTAATAGTTTCTTTACTCACAATTCAGCCTTCTATATTTATTATACTCAATGAAAATCGAACCAGTTTTAAAACTATAGTTAGTGTCTCCTATCGAAATAAGAATACTGCCATTCAATTTTTAAAGAGCATTACTTTAATGTGTCTAATATTTCTATACTACTGATTACTCGTACATTTGTCAATTATTATATATTTTCCTATACTATAATAGGCACACTAAAAAGGTGCAGTTTTCACACTACACCTCATCTATAGAAATTTAGAAAATCGCATCAAGGAGGGATGTACTACCTCCTCCACCATCGCCACCTGTTACGATATGGCTACCGATGACTTGAGCAAAGGTTTCAATATTCAAGCTTTGAACGTAAATTTCTCCGTAACCAGAGAAGGTATTAACAATTCCTTCCCCAGTACCAATGGATTGTAGGAAACCATTTTCCATATGAATATCGTAGTTGAGGTCACGGCTCCAAGCTACCACATGGGCATTATCAATGGTAATACTCCCGCCATCCAATTCAATCTTCTTAATCGACCCGAAAGCATTTGCCAAGAGGGTACCCTTACCCTCAGTCGTCATAACAAAGAGGCCACCCTGACCACCAAAGAAGGCACGACCAACACTTTGGCGTTCCATCTTATACTGAGCTGAACCATCAAGGGCAAGAAATGCGCCATCATTAAGGCGGTATTGTTCAGCCCCAAGTTCCAAGGCAATGACCTGACCTGGCGTTGAAGGCGCAAGTGCAATCTTCCCATCATCACTATTGGAAATGGCTTGCGTGATAAACATAGACTCACCTGATACCATAGAACGACCAATGGCACCTATGAGCTTACCAAAACCAGAGCCTCCACGGGCATTAAGCTTGGTATTCAAGGTCACACTCGGTGTATGATAAACCATGCTTCCTTGTTGAATATAAGCTGATTCTCCAGCTTCCAAGGCGATTTCCACTAAAGGAAATTGCATATTGCTGTCGATTGTGTATTTCATACGGTTGTCTGACATAGTTGCCTCCTATTTTTTACGAAATGTACCTGTTAACCACAGGATTGCTATAATAAACCAAAAACAAGCTAAAACAAACCAAATCATTATTAACTCCTTTTTGTATTGTTTTTATAACACAATTCTACAACCAAAACCAGACCCTGTCAAGTATTTTTGTAAAAAAATAAAGGAATCCAAACAATTAGATTCCTCCTGTCATCATATAACCTCTGTCATACGGCCCGTATCCACATCATAAATAGCCCCTGAAATTTCAACGTCGTCAGGTATGAGCGGAGATTGTTTCAAAAGGGCAATATCTTCCCGCACGCTTTCTTCAATGTCTGTAAAAGGAAGAAAGTCCTGACCAGCCACATCCACTCCCAAATCCCGCCTGAGTTGGACCCCAAATTCTTCATTGGTAAAGGTCTGGGCACCGCAGTCTGTATGGTGGAGGACAACGATTTCCCGCGTACCAAGTTGTTGCTGGGAAATGACAAGCGAACGAATCATGTCTTCTGTCACGCGCCCACCCGCATTCCGCAAAATGTGGGCATCACCCAGAGCCAAGCCCAAGGCCTGCGCCACGTGAAGGCGTGAGTCCATACAGGTCACGATAGCCACCTTGGTCTTGGGCTTGAGCGACAGATGCTAGGTACCGTGCAGGTCAACATAGGCCTTGTTGGCCTTCATAAAGTTTTGAAAATAAGACATAGAACCTCCTCGTCTGATAAGAATTTCTGAATTTTTCAGAAAAAGGTTAGACCTAGCTTATCACATTCCCGACTATTTGTAGCAAAAAGAGGAGCGACTAGCTGTCACTCCCGAATATTTTCGTCACTTAAACACTTTTTGTAGGACTTCGCCAATGGTTGTCACGCCGACAACAGTAATTTCCTTGGGTACCTTGATTCCTGTCAGGGAATTTTTAGGGGCATAGACCTTAGTAAAGCCCAATTTGGCGGCTTCGTTAATCCGTTGTTCAATCCGATTGACGCGGCGGATTTCCCCTGTCAGACCTATTTCGCCTATAAAGCACTCTTGTGGGTTGGTTGGCTTGTCCTTGTAACTGGAGGCAAGGGCAACTGCGACCGCTAGGTCAATAGCTGGCTCATCTAGCTTGACACCGCCTGCTGACTTGAGGTAGGCATCTTGGTTTTGGAGGAGCAGGCCTGCCCGTTTTTCCAAAACCGCCATAATCAAGCTGGCGCGGTTGAAATCCAAGCCTGTCGTGGTCCGCTTGGCATTGCCAAACATGGTCGGCGTCACCAGAGCCTGCACTTCCGCAAGAATAGGGCGGGTGCCCTCCATGGTCACGACAATCGCAGAGCCAGTCGCCCCGTCCAGACGCTCTTCCAGAAAGACCTCACTTGGATTGAGAACTTCGACCAAGCCCTGTGACTGCATTTCAAAAATGCCGATTTCGTTGGTAGAGCCGAAGCGATTTTTGACCGCCCTCAAGATACGGAAGGTGTGCTGCCGCTCGCCCTCAAAATAAAGAACGGTATCTACCATATGCTCCAAGGTCCGCGGTCCAGCCAAGGTGCCTTCCTTGGTCATATGGCCGACGATAAAGGTTGCAATATTGTTGGTCTTGGCAATCTGCATGAGCTCATTGGTCACTTCACGGACCTGACTGACAGAGCCTTGCACGCTGGAGATGTCCGGACTCATAATGGTCTGGATAGAGTCGATAATCAGGAAATCTGGCTTGATCTTCTCAATCTCGGTCCGAATGCTCTGCATATTGGTCTCCGCATAGAGATAGAACTCGCTGTCGATGTCGCCCAAACGCTCCGCCCGCAACTTAATCTGCTGGGCAGACTCTTCCCCCGACACATAGAGGACGGTACCAATGGTCGAAAGTTGGGTAGATACCTGTAAAAGCAGGGTGGATTTCCCAATTCCTGGATCGCCTCCGATCAGGACCAGACTGCCTGGCACCACGCCACCTCCGAGGACACGGTTGAACTCCTCCATGTTGGTCTTGGTACGGGCCACTTGAATGGAGGAAACTTCTTTGAGTTTCATGGGACGGGTCTTCTCACCTGTCAGGCTGACCCGCTCGTTCTTGACTTCAGCGACTTCCACTTCCTCGACAAAGCTAGACCAGGAGCCACAGTTGGGGCAACGGCCCAGATACTTGGGTGAGTGATACTCGCAGGATTGACAGACAAAGGTTGTTTTTTTCTTAGCGATGATGATTTCCTCCTATAGAGTGTATTCTAGGATTTCGCAGTAGGCTATGGTTTCTTTGGGGACAAACTGGCGTATCAGCATACCGTGACAGACGATAACGATTCGGTCATAGGCTTTGTATTTTTCAAGGGCCTATAAAAATCGCTTTTTCATCTCCGCAGCAGTCTCATAACGAACAGGAGAAGACTCAGGCACCGCTCCGCTATTTTCCCAAAATAATCGATGAGCTAAGACAGCCTCATCTTGACTGGCATTTTTCCCCATCAGGTCGGGTCGCCACTCATGAAAAAAGGGCTCGACCAGAAGAGGTAGTTGCTGGGCATGAGCAATGTAAGTTGCAGTCTCCAAGGCCCGCGTGACGCTTGAAGCGATAACCACCTGAGCCTGAGCAAAAACAGGACTGCTGGCAACTTCCTGGGCCAAAGCCCTCCCCTTTTCAGTCAGGGGAGCCAGATCCCGTCCAAAACCTGCGTACAGCCGAGGGTTGTCATGCTGGTCAAACACACTGTAGTCAGGCTCGGAATGCCGCGCAAAGAGAATCTGCATAGTAGTCTATTTCCCCGTCGAACCAAATCCGCCCGTCCGAACGCCATCGGCCTGGTCGCCGTCAGCCAAGAGGAAGGGTGCAAAAACAGCCTGTACGATTCGTTCCCCAGCTTCCACCACGACAGTTTCTTCTGTGATATTTCGCATCTGGGCAAAGATGTGACCTTCATTGGCTGGATTGCCGTAGTAGTCACCGTCGATAACTCCGACCGAGTTTATCAAAACCAGCCCCTTCTTGCGAGGGTTGGACGAACGGTCGTAGAGGTAGAGGACCTCGTTGGCCTGCATATAGGCCTTGACACCCGTTGGAACCAGCTTAATCTCACCTGGCTCCAAGCTAACAGTCTCCGCAGCTTTCAAGTCGTAACCTGCTGCGTGGGCTGTTTCGCGTTTTGGCAATAAGTTTTCATCTGTAAACTGGCTAACCAGTTCGAATCCGCGGATTTTCATGTGTTTTCCTTTCGAGTACTTATTTTGAAGATAAGTCTTCTAGTAATTTTTCAAAATCAGAATTTATCTTTTGGGTCTTATTAAAAATTGCATATTCTGACCGAGCTTTCTCCTTGGCTACCTGCCTTGTAATTTGACCATGCCCCTCTAAAAGCTCATAATCTTGAAAGGCTAAAAATCGATCAATGCTATCTGCCAAATCTTGCATGGTCTGGGTCTTTCCTTGCTCAATTTGTCGCTCCAGATAGTCAAAGTAGCCCGAAATACTACGTTCCAGCGAACGAATCTCCTTTTCGTTCAGATAATTTTTAGCCACAAGAGCGTCCGATTGCAAAATACGTCCGTCAGGAGAGTGCTTCCAGGTTACCAACCCCATGTTCGCTTTGGTGTGGTCTGCCTTTTCATAAATAATTTCTGCAGCTGTTTTACCTGTAATCGCATAATGAAATTTATTTTGCACATGAGCATAGAATTGCTTAGTCATCAAGCTATTAGCGTCATAATCAATCGCAATCTCCGCAAAAATATCTGTGATTTGTAACCAAATTCGTCGTTCACTAGCACGGATAGAACGAACTCGTTCTAAGAGCTCGCGAAAATAGTCTTTTTCCAACAAGTTTTCGCCTTGCTTCAAACGCTCATCATCCATGGCAAAACCTTTAATCATGTATTCTCGAAGCACAGTTGTTGCCCACTGCCTAAACTTAGTAGCCTTTTGAGAATTGACACGATAACCGACGGAAATGATGGCATCGAGATTGTAATAGCTAGTTAGATAATTTTTACCATCACTTGCAGTTGTTTCCATTTTGGAAATAACTGAATGCTCATCTAGTTCGCCTTCTTCAAAAATATTTTTCAAATGTTTGCTGATAGCTGGTACACCAACATCAAACAATCTTGCCATTTCCTTCTGACTAGCCCAAATCGTCTCGTCACTGACAATGACACTAGCCTTTTCTTGGTCATTTTCTGCTCGGTAAATTAAAAATTGTAATTCCTTCATATTTGCCTCTTTAATTATTTAGGGCTCACTCCCCTCTACAAATTCATTCGCATTTTTCGTCACAAATGCAAAAAGCGTTGTTAAGGGAAAGGCATACTCGTCATCAAAGCGAGCCGCACGTAGCCACAAGTCTTGGTCAACCTTACGAAGATAGACACTGCGAGGGAAGGTGAATTCTTCTTCCAACTGAGGCGACAGCAGACAAATGGCTCCGTCTGGTGATTTCCCTTGGGAGAGTATGGCATCTTGACTGACTTCCTGTTCCAACAAGGCCAGGCGAAGATAAACTCCCAGATGAGCTGGTGGTAATTGATAACCCATCTCCACGGCTCTCTCCTCTATCTGAGGAGCAGTTGCTTCCCGATCAAATCCCATGTCGGCTAGGCTGACAATCTCAACCAAGCACTCTTGCTGCTCCTCCACCACTTGATATGCCGAGTGAGCTAGGTAGATCTTGAAATAGTCATTCACTAAAACACCCTTGTCATCTAAGTAGGCAGGGATTTCTTCTTTTTTTAGGGGAAATAATTCAACTCGAACGCTCTGTCTTTTCATAGGTCTATTATACAGGAAATACAGGGTAAAGCAAAACTCCAACCTAATGGCTGGAATTTTGAATTTATTCAAACACAAACTGGTTGTGGTAGAGTTCGGCGTAGAAGCCGCCCTGTTTAAGAAGCTGGCTGTGGTTGCCTTGCTCGATGACTTTTCCGCCTTTGAGGACGATGATTTCATCCGTAAGTCTGGAGCTATTTCTCTGGTATAACCCAAAAAAGATAGTAAGTAATAAAGACTGTCAGCAAGCCAAGTCCAATTTTGACAAATAGTACAGGAGCCAACCAAATGGAAATCCCCATGAGTATGTAGATTTGCCAGATAATTTGTTTTTTCCGTTTACGGGAAATGGCTTTGGTTTCAGCATAATCCGCTACATAAAATTGATAAATTTTTGTATTGCGTAGCCATTTTTCAAAATTTTTAGAGCTTCTAGCAAAACAAAATCCAGCCAAAAGTAAAAGAGGCGTTGTCGGAATGATAGGTAGAACAATCCCAATCATGCCAATAGCAAGGCTAACAAAACCAGCTACTAGATAAACAATTTTTTTCATAATACTATTATACCAAAAGAGTTCGTGATTTTTTGAACATTTTCTGTACAATTTGGGAAAACGCTTGCTTTTCGCCCTGTAAACTGGTATGATAAGGATATTACATTTAGAAAAGAGAGAAGATGTTATGAAACTTCTAGGACTTGTCGGAACCAACTCCGCTCGCTCAACCAACCGCAAACTCTTGCAGTACATCAAACAGCATTTCGCTGACAAGGCAGATATTGAATTGGTTGAAATCAAGGACCTTCCAGTCTTCAATAAACCGGCTAATCGTGAACTGCCAGAAAGTGTTAAAGAATTAGTTGCAAAGATTGAAAGTGCTGATGGTGTCATCATCGGAACACCTGAGTATGACCACTCGATCCCCGCTGTTCTTATGAATGCACTAGCTTGGGTATCATATGGAGTCTACCCTATGCTTAACAAGCCGGTTATGATTACAGGTGCCTCATACGGAACACTCGGTTCTTCCCGTGCTCAATTGCAACTACGCCAAATTCTCAATGCTCCTGAACTCAAAGCTACTGTTTTACCAGATGAGTTCTTACTATCTAATTCCATGAAAGCCTTTGATACAAACGGTGAGCTCATTGATTTAGAAATCAGTCAAAAACTGGATGCCATTTTTGATGACTTCCGTCTCTTTGTCAAGATGACAAGTAAACTGTCTAGCGCCAAAGAGTTACTTCAAAAAGAAGCTGAAAACTTTGACTGGGAAAACTTGTAAGAGAGGAGAACAATCATGAAATTTGTCGGAATCGTCGGGTCTAATGCAGACCAATCTTATAACCGCATGCTATTGCAATTTATTCAACGCCACTTTAAAGTAAAATTTGAATTAGAGCTTTTGGAAATCAAAGATGTCCCAATGTTCAATCAGGACGAAGACCAGTCTAATAGTTTTGCGATCCAATACCTTTACAACAAAATCACACGTGCTGATGGTGTCATCATTGCTACACCTGAGCACAACCACACCATCACACCTGCTCTTAAAAGTACTCTAGAGTGGCTCAGTTTCAATTTACATCCATTTGAAAATAAACCAGTTATGATTATCGGGGCTTCTTACTACGACCAAGGAACGTCTCGTGCTCAAGTCCACTTGAGAAAAATTTTGGACGCTCCAGGTGTCAATGCCTACACGTTGCCAGGTAATGAATTCCTCCTTGGTAAAGCGAAAGAAGCTTTTGATGATAAAGGGAACATTATCAATGAAGGGACTGTGAAATTCTTGGAAAGCTGTCTAGACAACTTTATCAAGTATGTCGGCGTTGTATCTAAATTGAAACAACCCAAGCCAATTGCACCAGAAGATTTAGACTGTAACCATCCAATCGCAACGACCATCACAGGTGTGGATCCAGATGATCCAGACTGGTTGGAAAAAGCTGCCAAACAGGTCAATGCCGTTGAGGGAAATACCTATGTGAAATTGGACAACGGTCTCCTCACCGTAGACCAACTCAATATGTTCCTCAATGCGATGCCATTTGAATTGACCTATGCAGATGATAATAACCAATTCCTCTACTACAACAACAAGCACCAGGAGCCAAATACCATGTTGGGTAAACGGGTACTTGCTCAAGTAGGAAATCGCCTATCAACTGTCCACGGTACGCTACCTCCTGCCCGCATGAAGAATGTTGAATGGGTTGTCGGTACCTTGCGTAATGGTAACCAAGAATATGTTCGTACCATTGTACCCGGTACCCCTGCTGAAATTATCAATACCCACAACTACCAAGCTATGTACTATCCTGATGGATCCTACGCTGGTATCAATGAAATTATCTTTAATTTCAAACCATGGCTAGATTGGTATCTTGAAGCTACTGGTCAACGCTTAGTTGGTGGTTCGGGAACTGCCGCAGCTCCTGCACATGTTGACGCAACCTCTGGTGCATCAGATGCTGGTAGCGCCCCTGCTACTTCCACACCGACAGATGCAGATTCTGGTGCATCCGCTCACTAATCGTTCACATATAGGTGCTGGGCTTTCTGCCCAGCACCTCTTCTCAGAGTTCATGTCAACATCTCAGCGCAGTAGTTGATTGGCTTAAACAGTCTGGGGGACTGTTTAAGGTTGGAGATAGGATTTGCAAAGCAAATCACAGCAGTTCGTTTTTTACACTCCAAATCTAGCCTCTACGACTGGTGCGAACAGAGTTCGCTTCATTTCCAACCTCCAACTGTCTCCCAGACAGTTGGAGCTGTACGGGGGTGGGAGTAAAATAGTCCAGTGGACTATTTTAGCCCGAACCTACTGTTTGGAAGCGAGGGGAACTCTTTTTAAACTGGTCGAGTTCTTTCCCACTCCCATATTTTTCAAACAAAACATTGATCATGATTTCACAAGGAGTTCCTATGTCACCATTTCAAGAAAAAATTTCAGCTGCAGTTTCAAAAAAAGAAGCCCTTTTTGACGAAAGTCTAGGCCGCTATGCCTTGCGTTCTATGTATGCAGGAGCCTACCTGACTATGTCAACAGCTGTCGGTATTATCGGAGCAGACGTTATTGCCAGTCAATTTCCAAGTTTGTCGCGCTTTGTCTTTACCTTCATCTTTGCTATTGGGCTGGTTTTTGTTCTTCTTTTTGGTGGTGAATTAGCCACATCTAACATGATGTATCTCACAACTGGTGCCTACTATAAGCAAATTAGCTGGAAAAAAGTGACACTGATGCTGCTATACTGTACTTTCTTTAACTTTGTAGGCGCTACTATTCTAGCCTGGCTCTTCAATCAGTCCTTCTCCTACCTCAATCTCTCTGATAAGAGCTTTGTCGTCAATGCCGTTACCATCAAACTTGGAAAATCTGACTGGAGTAATTTTATTGAAGGGATCACGGCTAATATGTTTGTAAATATGGCAATCCTTGGCTTCATGCTCATCAAGGAACAGTCTGCTAAGTTCTTTGTCATCATTTCCTCCATTTTTATGTTCGTTTTCCTCATCAATGAGCATCTGGTCGCCAATTTCGCATCTTTCATGCTCCTAGCTTTTAACGCTACTCGAAGCAATGTCGAAGCCTTCAATATGATCAATATCCTTCGTCAATGGATTGTGGTCTTTTTTGGAAATTGGCTCGGAGCCGGTCTCTTTATCGGTATCGCCTACGCTTGGCTCAATCAAACCAAAACCAACCATATTGAGCAGTAAGCCTATCACAAAAACAGCCAAGATAAACCACGTCCTAAACGTTTAAGGATTGTGGTCTGCTTATCTTGGCTGTTTATTTTTCTATATATTATTCAAACACAAACTGATTGTGGTAGAGTTCGGCATAGAAGCCGTTGAGCTTGAGGAGTTGGCTGTGATTGCCTTGTTCAATCACCTTTCCGTCTTTGAGGACGATGATCTCATCCGCATTGAGAATGGTTTTGAGGCGGTGGGCAATGACGAAGCTGGTCCGTCCTGCGATAATGGCCTCCATGGCCTTTTGAATTTTGGCTTCCGTTACGGTATCAACGTTGGACGTTGCTTCGTCTAAAATCAAGACCTGTGGATCTGTCAAGAGCGTACGGGCAATGGAAATCAACTGTTTCTGACCTGTTGAGAAGACATTCTCATCATCGGTCACAAAGGTTTCATAGCCCTCTGGCAAGCTCATGATGAAGTCGTGGATATGGGTGGCACGAGCTGCGGTTTCCACCATTTCCTGCGAAATGCTCTCATCACCGAAGCGAATATTGTCCGCAATAGTACCCGAGAATAGCACCGACTCCTGCAAAACGATACCGACCTTATCCCGCAAGCTGTCCAAGTCATATTCCCGAATATTACGACCATCAAAGGCCACGCTACCACCATTGACATCGTAGAAGCGGTTAATCAAGTTCATAATGGTAGTCTTACCAGACCCCGTCGGACCAACGACCGCCACCATTTTGCCCTTAGGAGCAGAGATAGATACCTTGTCCAAGACCTTCTGACCTGGCAGGTAGCCAAAGTCAATGTCCTTGATTTCAACACCTTCTTTTAATTCGGTAAATAGCGGAGCGTTTTGAGGGCGAACTTCCTCAGGCTCATCAAACATTTCCTGAATACGATGAGCTCCTGTAAAAGCTAGCTGCAATTCTGCCCAGCTGGCAGCAACCTGCATGATTGGCTGGTAATACTGTTGCGAATACTGAACAAAGGTCACCACCAGACCAAGTGCGGCAGCTGTTTCCAGCGAGCTATCATTGAGAACAATGCTGGAGCCTGCAAAGATAACAATGGCAGTATTAACCAGGCTCATTCCGTTCATAAATGGGAAGAGAATCCCACCAAACAAGCGTCCCTTAAAGGTTGTGCGACGAACTTCTTCATTGAGTTCTAAGAAACCATCAATCGTCTCTTCCTGCACACCCTGTACAATAATCGCTTTTTGTCCAGAAATTTTCTCGTCCATGTAGGCATTGAGCTTAGATACCGCAGCCTGTTGCTTATCCGTATATTTCCGTGATAGGCGGATGATAAGGACCAAGGCAATCAAGGCAACTGGCGTAGAAGCAATGGTCACCAAGGCCAAGCGAGTATCCTGACGGAACATCATGATGACCATACCAATATAAAGAGCAATGTTGGTCACTACCTGGGTCAAAGACTGGTTAAAAGCATTTTGGATATTATCCAAATCACTGGTAAAGCGAGAAAGAATATCCCCGTCCTTGTGACTATCAAAGAAGGCAACTGTCAAACGTTCCAGTTTGCCAAACAAGCCCTTACGCATACGGTTGGTCGAATGAGCCACGATGCGCGTGAAGAGGAGGGTGTAAATCAAGGTTGCCACGACCGTCGCCGCATAGGCAAAGAAAAGATCGAGCATAACCCCGTTAAAATCAGACAGGTCAGGTTTGAAATCTGACTGACCCATTTGCACCGAAGCAAAGTAAGCTTGCCCGATTTTCCCCATCTCCGCAATGGCATTTCCAAGGAAAACAGGTGTCTTAACCTGCAAGTAGGTCGCTGTCACAATGGCTAGAAAAATCACAGCAAAGGACAGTTTATAGCGTTTAAAATAAAACCAGAAAAAACGTAACGTCTTCATCTATTCCTCCCTCCCTTTCTGTGTTTCGTAGATTTCACGGTAAACATCGTTCGTCGCTACCAGCTCAGCATGGGTCCCTTGGCCGATCAGACGACCTTCGTCAAGAACCAAAATCTTATCAGCCTTGACAACAGAAGAAATCTTCTGGGCAACAATGACAGTGGTTGTCCCCTTCAAATCATGGTTGAGAGCCTCTTGGACTAGTTTCTCAGACCTGGCATCCAGGGCAGAAGTTGAGTCATCCAAGACCAAAACCTTAGGCTCGCCAATCACCCCACGAGCAATGGACATCCGCTGCTTCTGACCACCAGAGAAGTTATTTCCACGTTCTTCTACTTGGCTCTCATAGGTATCATCCAAGCGGTCGATAAATTCTTTGGCTTGGGCAATACCTGCGGCCCGCTCCAAACGTTGCAAATCAGCACCAGGTGCCCCTTGACGCAGGTTGTCCGCAATGGTCCCCGAGAAGAGAATAGCCTTTTGCAAGACAATCGATACCGTATCACGCAGGGTGTTCTTGCTGACTTCTTTCAAGTCCCGACCACCGATGGACACCGTTCCTTCTTGCGGGTCAAACAAACGCGGAATCAGTTGGGCAAGTGTGGATTTACCCGCACCTGTTGCACCAACCACACCGACCATTTGCCCAGGCTCAATCTCAAATGAGATATTTTTCAAAGTCGGCTCTGTATCATGTGGATAGGTAAAGCTAACATTGTCAAAGACAATCTTACCAGTCAATTCTTCATCCGCCACATCCTTGAAGGTCATAGCAGGCTCCGTATCCAAGACCTCGCTGATACGCTTAATTGAAATCGCCGCACGAGAAGCCTGCATCCCCATGAAACTAGTCATGATGATAGCAAACATAATTTGCATGAGGTAGCTCATAAAGGAAGTAAAGCCACCAACTGCTTCCATGTTGGTTTTCAACATCCCAGACACCAAGTAAAGCGACGCAAAAATCGCCATATAAGAGATAAACATCATCAAGGGTTGCAAGATAGCAAAACCATAGCCGATAAAGAGATTGAGATCCAAGAGTTCATTGGATACCTCCTTGAATTTAGCGTATTGATTTTTCTCCTGAACAAAAGACTTGACCACACGGATTCCACGCAAATTTTCCTTGGCAATGCTATTCATCTTGTCCATAAGGGACTGGAATATCCCAAAACGTGGTCCCATTTGCCCCATGACAACTGCCATAATGGCCATAATCAAGACCACCATGAGAATAATCATCCACCAGAGTTCTGGCATGGTCCGCACTGCCATAATGAAGGCTCCGACAAACAGCAATGGAACCCGCATCAATACTGTAAAGAGCATCATGACAAGGTTTTGGATTTGATTGACATCGTTAGTCATCCGAACAACCAGGTTCCCTGCGTTAAACTCTTCGATATTGGCATAAGAGAAGCTTTGGATCTTCCGAAAGGTCTTCTCACGAATATCCGCAGATACTCCCTGAGAAATCTTAGCTGCTGAAATGGTATTGACAAGCCCTGCTAAAAGACCAATTCCAGCAATAATCAGCAGTAATTTACCCACACGAACAATTTCATCCTTGTCATTGGCCAAGACTGCTGTCAAGACATCCTGCAGATAACTAGGTTGCATTAAGGTCGTTGCTACGACAATCGACGTCAGTAAGACCGATGCTAAGGCGTACCATTTATAGCGTAAAATGGCTTCTTTAAACATGTTTCTTCTCCTTATAGTGTTGAATATTTTCTTTTAATTGATCGGCTACTTGTCTAACCAAATCAAATTCTTCTTTTTGAATACCCCAAAATAGAGAATGGTGCATTTCTTCATGGAAGGCTTTCAGGTGACAGATTTTCCCTTGTCCCTTCTCTGTCAAAACCAACTGCTTATAACGTTTATCAACCTGAGAAGGTAGGACTTGGATAAAGCCATTTTTCTCCATTCTCTTGACCAGATTGCTGGCAACCGATTTGGAAATCTTTAATTCCGCTTCTATATCTTTGACAAAGGTTTCAAGGTCTGACCGCTCCGCGATGAAACGCAAGGCCCAGCCCTGTGGACCAGCTAGGTGCTCTACATCGTATTCTTTAGCAATGGTTTCACTGATTTGTTCAATCTGATTGAGCAAGTTCCGAAAATCTGCAATGGTATGTCCCACAATAGCTCCTTTCCAATCAATTAATTAGCATGAGAACTATTATAGTTCTCTTAGGAACTATTGTCAATGATTTCATCTCCAATTTTCTGAAAATGGTGCCTATTTTCATACTATCTACTGTCAACATTTTTCTTTATCAAAGCAATATTTGACATGACTTGCAAGCTTTTATTTTTTGCTTATGGTATAATAGTAAAGAAATTAACTCAACTAGAAAGGATTTTCTATGACCAAACAAACTATTGCTATCTTGGGACCCGGTTCATGGGGGACTGCCCTGGCTCAGGTTCTCAACGATAACGGTCATACTGTCCGTATTTGGGGAAATATTCCCGAACAGATTGACGAAATCAATGAACACCATACCAATACCCGCTACTTCAAGGACATTGTCTTAGACGAAAATATCAAAGGTTACAAGGATTTGGCGGAAACTCTAGATGGAGTTGACGCTGTTCTCTTTGTTGTTCCAACCAAGGTGACCCGCCTGGTTGCCAAACAAGTTGCTCAAGCCCTTAAACACAAGGTGGTTGTCATGCACGCTTCCAAAGGGTTGGAACCAGATAGCCACAAGCGCTTATCTGAGGTCTTGGAAGAAGAAATTCCTGCAGATCTCCGTTCAGAAATCGTTGTGGTTTCTGGACCAAGCCATGCCGAAGAAACCATTGTCCGTGACTTAACCTTGATTTCTGCAGCTTCAAAAGACTTGGAAACAGCTGGCTATGTGCAAAACCTCTTCAGCAACCATTACTTCCGCCTTTACACCAACAATGATGTCATCGGTGTAGAAACAGCTGGTGCTCTTAAAAACATCATCGCAGTTGGTGCTGGTGCCCTTCACGGACTCGGATTTGGCGATAATGCCAAGGCAGCTATCATTGCCCGAGGCTTAACTGAGATTACCCGCCTTGGGGTTGCCATGGGAGCCAATCCCCTAACCTACAGTGGTCTGTCTGGTGTCGGCGACTTGATTGTTACAGGAACCTCTGTTCACTCACGCAACTGGAGAGCTGGGGATTTACTTGGAAAAGGGGAAAAACTCGAAGATATCGAAGCCAACATGGGCATGGTTATCGAAGGGATTTCTACTACCAAGGCAGCCTACGAATTAGCACAAGAATTGGGCGTTTATATGCCAATCACTCAAGCCATCTACAGCGTCATTTACCAAGGAGCTAGCATCCAGGACGCTATCAAAGATATCATGTCCGGCGAATTCCGCCATGAAAATGAATGGTCTTAATAAAAGGAGATACGATGACAAAAAAAGTTAGAAAAGCCGTTATTCCTGCTGCTGGTTTAGGAACCCGTTTCCTACCTGCTACTAAGGCTCTTGCCAAGGAAATGTTGCCGATTGTAGATAAACCAACCCTTCAATTTATCTTTGAAGAGGCCCTTCGTTCCGGTATCGAAGACATCTTGGTTGTAACCAATAAATCCAAACGTTCCATCGAAGACCACTTTGACTCAAACTTTGAATTGGAGTATAACCTAAAGGAAAAAGGGAAAGAGGATCTTTTGAAATTGGTTGATGATGCGACAGCCATTCGTCTACACTTCATTCGCCAAAGCTATCCAAAAGGGTTGGGTGACGCAGTCTTACAGGCCAAGGCCTTTGTTGGGAATGAGCCATTTGTCGTAATGCTGGGCGATGACCTTATGGACATCACAGACGACACTGTCAAACCAATTACCAAACAGCTAATTGAAGACTACGAAGCAACCCATGCCTCAACACTAGCGGTTATGCCTGTTCCCCACGAAGAAGTATCATCTTATGGTGTCATTGCCCCTCAAGGCGAAGGTATCAATGGTCTCTATAGTGTGGAGACCTTTGTGGAAAAACCAAAACCAGAAGATGCACCGTCTGATTTGGCCATTATCGGGCGCTACTTGCTAACTCCTGAAATCTTCAAAATATTAGAAAATCAAGAACCAGGTGCAGGCAACGAAATTCAGTTGACAGATGCCATTGACACCCTCAACAAAACCCAGCGTGTATTTGCTCGTGAATTCACAGGAAAACGGTACGATGTCGGAGATAAATTTGGCTTTATGAAAACATCGATTGACTACGCCTTGACCCACCCACAAGTCAAAGATGATGTCAAAGACTATATCATCGACCTTGCCAAACAGTTACAAACTGAAGAAGAAAAGTAAAAAACTAGCAACCGCTAGTTTTTTCTTATATCACATAAAATATACCTAATAGCACGGCAATCAAGCTCCAATAACCAATGAAACTGTAGAAAATCTGTTTTCCTGTAAAAAGATCTTTTTCCACAAGAGGCGGAAGGAACATCACAACCAAACAACCTCCAACAGCTCCTCCAATATGCCCTGCCATACTAATGGTTGGATTGAAAAGTCCCAAGACCAAGTTCAATCCCAAAAGGACCATGTAGCGTTGACCAAGAACTTGCAGATAGGGACTACGACTGAATTTCCTCAAGAGTGCCATGGCAGCAAAAAGACCAAAGAGCGAGGTCGATGCACCTGCACCAACTACATCTGGTGTAAAGAAGAGTACGAAGAGATTTCCCATTATCCCAGACAAGATATACAGCAGAAAGAAGCGCCGTGCTCCAAACAGTCCTTCTAATTGATAACCCAAACCAAGCAAGGTGATGCTATTAAAGATAAAATGTTCCCAACCAATGTGGACAAAGATAGGGGAAATCAAGCGCCACAACTGAGTTGGATCATACCGCACAACTTGACCATACATGCCACCAAACTCAAAAATCGTATAGGCTGTAGTGGTCTGCCCAAAGCGAAATATTTGTATAAATAGAAAAACAAGAGCCGTAGCTGCCAACAAGCCATTGGTCACAGGGTAGCGCTTATCAAAAAGATTCTTCAAAAATCAACAACTCCTTTACTGGAATATCAAATACATCTGGTTCGAAATCATAGACTTGAAAGTCTGCCAAGGTCGATACCATTTTCCCCTGATAATCTGCTAAATAGCGGTCGTAAAAACCACCTCCATAGCCCACTCGAAAACCCGCATGGTTCCATGCTAAACCGGGCACATGGATCAACTTAACCACAGACTTATCCACAGGTTGTGAATAAGTCCCTGGTTCCCAAACTCCAAACCTAGATTTCACCAAATCATCAGGATTATATTCTACAAAATCCATACACCCTTGTGAATAGGTCTTAGGGATGAAAATCTGCTTGCCGTCCTTTTGAGCCTGCTCAATCAGGTAAGAAGTGTCAAATTCATGGGGCATGGAAAGGTAGGTCCCAAGCGACTTTGAGCACTTATAGGTGTCCGATGAAAGGAGCCTTTCTGTTAGTTGCTGACTCCATCTTGCTCGCTGGCTACTAGTCAGGGCTTTCAATCTCTGCAAGACCTCTTGCCGAATTTCTTTTTTATCCACAGGAACTCCTTTCTTTTCAGAAAAAGACCGGAAAAACCAGTCTAGTTTGCTTTCATTTTCAAAAAATCGCTCAACTTATCCACAGCAAAGGTAAGCACTTCCTCTTTGGGACTGAGACGTGGATTGTGAAGGGGATAAGGCGTATCCACACCCAACCAGAACATAACACCCGGAACCTTGTTAAGCAGGTAGCCGAAGTCCTCACCCGTCATGGCAGGTGGACAATCAATCATCTCCACTCCGTCAACACCATCAAAGTAAGTCATCAGTTCATCTGCCAGTTGAGGATTGTTCTCCACAGGCAGATAACCACTTGGATTGAGCTCGATCTCCAAGTCCACTCCAAAGGACAAGGCAATTCCCTCTGCCACTTCCCGCACCCGTTTTTGCACCAAGAGGCTCATGTTCTGAGTCAAGGCCCGAATGGTCCCGTGCAGAAAGGCTGTTTCAGCAATGACATTGTTTGTCGTGCCAGCATGCATGGAGCCGAAGGTCACCACCGCTCCCTCGATCGGGTCGACATTTCGACTCACCACTGACTGAACCTGGGTCACAAAGTAGCTGGCCGCCACCAAGGCGTCATTGGCGGTATGGGGAAATGCTGCGTGGCCACCCTTTCCTGTAAACCGTATCTTGACTTCACAGGTCCCAGCAAAGAGGGTCGCACGGTTGGTGGCCATTTGACCAACTTTGAGGTCCGGTCGGACATGGAGGCCATAAAATTCATCTGGCAACCAATCCCCAAAAGCTCCCGCTTCATACATAAGCATGCCACCTGCTAGATTTTCCTCCGCAGGCTGAAACAAGAAGAGAAGATTATTTTTCGGTTGCTGCTCTGCCATTTTCTCCAAAAGCCCCAAGGCAATGGTCATGTGGAAATCATGTCCACAGGCGTGCATCCGGTCTGGGTGGAGGGACTTGAAGTCCAGGCCCGTCTCCTCCACGATCGGAAGACCGTCAATATCCGCCCGCCAGCCAATCGTTTTCTCTGGAGCAGAGCCCGTCAAATAGACCAAGATTCCTGTCTTCCAAGTACGAACTTGAGCAAAAGAACAGTCTTGAAGTACACCTTCAATGGTTTCCATGAGAAAGGCATGGGTCTTAAACTCCTCCATGCCCAGCTCTGGAATCTGGTGGAGGGCCCGGCGTGTCGCGATCAAATCTAGCATAGCTACCTCTTAGAGTGTCCGCAAAGCCTCTTCCAAGGCTGTTTTTTGTTGGGTTTGAGCGTCGATTTCCTTGATGATGCGGGCTGGCACACCTGCCACCACTACGTTTTCAGGGACATCTTGGGTCACTATCGCACCCGCTGCCACTACAGAGCCGCTACCGATTTGCACACCCTCGATGACAACAGCATTGGCACCGACCAAGACATTGTCACCAACACGCACTGGCTCAGCAGAAGCGGGCTCGATGACACCTGCAAGGACCGCACCTGCACCGATGTGGCTGTTTTTACCAACGGTCGCACGTCCCCCCAAAATCGCACCCATATCAATCATGGTACCTGGACCGATTTCCGCACCGATGTTAATCACCGCTCCCATCATGATAACGGCATTATCACCGATGGTCACTTGGTCACGGATTATGGCACCTGGCTCGATACGGGCGTTGATGTTGCGTTTGTCAAGTAATGGCACAGCTGAATTGCGGCCGTCTTGTTCTACAACGTAGTCCACATTTTCAGTCAAGTTTGCCAAGAGTGGCTCAACGTCCTTCCAGTCACCGAAGAGGACATTGCCAAGCTTTGTCACTTCAGCAGGAACAGGACCTGCCAATTCTCCTTCAAAGGTCACTTTAACAGTGGTCTTTTTCACAGCATTACCGATAAATGCAATGATTTCTTGTGCAGTCATTTTTTGTGCAGTCATAATGATTCCAATCTAAAAATAATATTTTTACTATTATATCAAAATTTTCTGAAAATTTGGGAAGAAATGCAAAAAAATGAAAAAGCCCCAACACTGGGGCTATCACTTTAATCAATCACTGTCTTTTCTAGAGTAAAACTAATTGGAATTGTAGCAATAACATCATAGTCATCATTCATAATTTCAAGAACAATATTGACGGTTGCTCCTTCTTTTAACAAACCGTCCGAGTCACGCATAGTCGCTTCTTTCCATTGACCACTAGATAGTTCTGCATAAGATAAATCACCTAAACCATAGCTTGAAATCACTTGTCCATTAACATCCATGGATTCAATAGTTGATTGGATAGGTATCGAACCACTATTCGTTAGTTTAAATGTATAGTAATTTGTTTGTTCTAATTTAATGCCATTTTGGTCATATAAAACTTTTGGTTGGTAATCACTTCCTAGATAGTCTTCATACAGTCCAACTTCCATGTATGGAATTGTAATCTCTGCACCAAATGTTGATTCATAGGTATATCTACCATAGGTATAACCGTAGAGTGTAATATAATCATCTTCTGAAATGGTATCCGTTACCTGAGACCCATCAATCAATGCGAGAATCATATTGTCATAATTTCCCTCAAACGCTAATCTAACGATAGTATCACCATCATCATACATAGCTTGAACAATCTTACCTGATACTTTAACCTTTTTCCCATTTTCCATCAAATCATGATTCCAAGTATCATAATCAGATAAAGTAAGATTAGAATAATTATCTTTGTTGGAATCAAACTCAGCTGTGCTTGTATAACTTGAAGAAGCAGTAGAATCCTCAGAGGAAGTTGAACTGGTGGACTCCACTCCTACTGAATTACTCGAACCACTCGTACATGCTACCAAACTAAAAAAAGAAAGAACAGCAATACTTATTAATGTTAGTTTTTTCATATAATCCTCCAAAAAATTGTGTACAACACCATTATATATATATATATATATGCGTTGTCAAGTAGAAAAACAAAAAAAATTAGAAGTGTTACCTCCTAATTTTCTGGTATTATCTTAATCTTCAATTTCTTTTCTGGGATTAACAGCCCCAACGATATAATCTTGAACTAAACCTGTGTCATCTAGTACAATTCCATGGAGAACTCCACCATAAACAGCTCCTCCGTCAATCCCCATTTTCCCATCTGAACTGGTCCAGATTTGGCTAATGCGGAGCTTTGTTTGATAGAGGTTATAAACAGGAGTATGCCCAAAGACAATCATCTTCCCTGTGGTATTTTCAGCCTCATGGAAAGGGGTGCGTAACCAAACCTTATCATGATTGCTGGTTTCGCGCCAGTCCGGTAAGGTCAAGTCCACACCAGCATGTACAAAGATATATCCTTCTGTTTCCAGATGATAGGGACAAGATTTGACAAAATCAATCAGGTCCCCATATTGTTCCATCACTGCATTAGCATCTACCAATCCATCTACAGGAGCATCCAAGGGACGACCAAGAAGAGAGTTAATCGTCGTATCGCCACCATTTCTCCGATAGTGGTCATAGCGGTCAACCGGATCACGTAACCAAGCCAGAAACATTCGTTCATGATTCCCAGTCAGACAAATAGCATCTTTTTCTCGGACTAATTGCCAAACCAACTCTAGACAGGCCTTTGAGTTTTCTCCACGGTCAATTAAATCACCTAGGAAAATCAACTGTTGTCGCTTCTCGTTCCATTTCTTTAAAATATCAAGCAGGAGTTCAAACTTACCATGAACATCTCCTACTACAAAAAATTCTTTTTTCATAGAAAATATTCTACCATATTTCTAATGGAAATAAAAACTGGCCGTTTCCGGTCAGTTTTTATTCTATTACAATCGTGCGTTCAATTCTGCACCGAGTTCTTCAAATCCTGGTTTGCCAAGAAGAGCGAACATGTTTTTCTTGTAGGCTTCTACACCTGGTTGGTCAAATGGGTTGATGGCATTGAGGTAACCAGAGATAGCAATCGCCAACTCGAAGAAGTAGAAGGTGTAACCAAGTGTGAACTCATCTTGTTGTGGAAGAGTGACAAACATGTTTGGTACGCCACCATCTGTGTGGGCAAGAAGTACGCCATCTGTTGCTTTTTTGTTTACAAAGTCAACGTCTTTTCCTTGCAAGTAACCAAGACCGTCAAGGTCTTCTGCCATGTCAGGAATGAGGATATTTTTTCTTGGTTTGTCAACACGAACTACTGTTTCAAAGATATTGCGGTTTCCTTCTTGGATAAATTGTCCAAGTGAGTGCAAGTCTGTTGAGAAGTTAGCAGATGTTGGGTTGATACCTTTTTGGTCCTTACCTTCTGACTCACCAGCCAATTGTTTCCACCATTCGCTGAAGTATTGGAGTGATGGCTCATAGTTTGCCAAGATTTCTGTTACATAGCCTTTTCTGTAAAGGATGTTACGAACAGCTGCATATTGGTAAGCCTCATTTTCGGCAATCTTATCTGATGTATAGGTCTTGCGGGCAGCGTTTGCACCTTCCATCAGGGCATCAATATCTGCACCAGCTGCTGCGATTGGCAAAAGACCAACTGCTGTCAAGACAGAGAAACGGCCACCAACATCGTCTGGAACTACAAAGGTTTCCCAACCATTTGCGTCCGCTTCAACCTTAACTGCACCTTTTGCCTTGTCAGTTGTCGCATAGATACGCTTGTTAGCTTCCTCTTGACCGTATTTCTTCACAAGCAATTCTTTGAAGACGCGGAAAGCAATAGCTGGCTCGGTTGTTGTACCTGATTTTGAAATCACGTTAACTGAGAAGTCCTTATCTGCCACGTAGTCCACCAAGTCAGCAAGGTAGCTTGATGAGATTGAGTTTCCAGCGTAAAGGATTTGTGGAGCTTTGCGCTCTTCACGAGTTTGCAAGTTAACAAAAGCATTGCTCAAGAAATCAATGGCTGCTTTAGCACCAAGGTATGAACCACCGATACCGATAACCACCAAAACTTCGCTTTCATTTTGGATCTTAGCCGCCGCTTCCTTGATACGCGCAAATTCTGCTTTGTCATAGTTTTCTGGTAAATCCAACCAGCCGATAAAGTCGCTACCAGGACCTGTTCCTTGACGGAGCATTTGGTCAGCTAGAGTAACTTGTGGTTGCATATAGTCTACTTCTTGAGCACCAACAAATTGGCCCAAGACTTTTGAATAATCAAATGTAATATGTGTCATGTCATTCCTCCATTTATGTACCATAATATGATAACGCTTTATCATGTTTTTTTCAAGGAATTTATCAATTTTCATTTATTTTCATAAAACCATGCTTGTTTGAATGTTGTTTTCTGAAAATTGTTTGTAATTTACCCTTGCATAATAGTCTTCCAAGTACTCCCCGCTTTGTGTCACAGTTATCAATTCTGGACATAGCTTAGACAGTAAATAAAGTGGCAACAAACTGAGATACCAAATAGTCATCACTTCAAAAATGAATTTATTATTATTTCCTCGATGAATATAGCGTTGTTTGTACTCCGCTTTTAGACGAGGATGGGGAATATAGATATGAAAAGGAATGCCCTGAGAAACAATGACCGTCAGTACCATCCTCACCAAAAAATTGAGGGCTACAAGGACCGTCTTTCCCTCTTCGTGTAAGGCATAGGCCTTGTTCACATATACATTTTTATAGTTCTTATCTTTAATGGGACGGGGAGTGGATTTCCGTTCTTCCTTGGTCAAATGTCTGACGCTGCTATTATCATACTTAATATCAGACATCTCCAAATCGACTACATGAGCATATCTCTTGGCCAGGGTCGTTTTCCCCATACCTGGAAAAGCAAATATAAACATAGGCCTTCCTCCTTTTCCCCTGTAGAATAGCAGAGCTAACAAAAAGTTTTCTTAAGTGGAAGTCTATTTTACTCCTTTTTCCCTATAAATCAATAGAAAAATCCAAAAATCAGTCCCCAGACGGAGAGAAAAGTACTTGCTAAGGCCGTTGCCCTTATTTCTAAAAATTAGACAAAGAAAACCCTCTGAAAAGCTTGACTTCAACGTTTTTTTAGACTATACGCAAAAAGAGCACACACCCGACTTCGCTTAGGGCTGCTGGATTCCTCCCCTGACCCGCTTCACGCACGAATGTTGCTCCACTTATTATTATAACACAAATCAATGAAAGTGCAAGTTTAGAGTGTAAACTAGCTATCCGAAACTGTCCCTTGCTGAGCTTTCAAGGCCTCTTTTTCTACTTTTTGTTTTTCTCTTCTCTGCCTAAAAAAGTCCTGCATGATTTGGGCACAAGAATCTTCCAAGAGCCCTGTTTCCACTTCCACACGATGATTGAGGCGCTCATCCGTTAAAATGTCGTATAGGCTACCTGCCGCCCCAAACTTTTGATTGGTAGCACCGTACACCACCCGTGGAATGCGGGCAAGACCAATGGCACCGCTACACATGACACAGGGTTCAATGGTCACAAAGAGGGTCGTATCCAGCAAACGCCAATTGCCCTCCACTTGATTAGCCTCCTGAATAGCCATAACCTCCGCATGCATAATAGCCTGATTAAGCTCCTCACGGGCATTATGTCCACGGCCAATAATCTGTCCATCCTTGACAATGACACAGCCAATGGGAATTTCTTCCTTGTCCAGCGATTTTTTGGCTTCAGTCAAAGCCTGGTTCATAAAATATTCTTTTTCTTCTTGTGTATAGTTCATAGGATTATTATAACAGAAATAGCGTCTAAACCTGAAACTTTTTCCCAATATAAAAAATACCTTCTCACTTGGAGAAGGTAGGGGGAGAGCAATGATCAATCGATTGTTCAAAAGATATTATGATATATTATCATTTTGTTGTCAAGAGCTAATTAACAATTTGCAAGCTATTTGAACCGTCCTAGAAATCAATCTAGATAGGAGTGCTGGATAAAGTAATAGCGAAACCTGGAACACTTTATTCTGTATTCCTTCTACTGTCCTTATATGTTATACAAAAATGCACAGATTGTTAAGAGAGAGAAATTTCGAAAATAGAAAACAGCCCCGAAGGGCTGTCTGTACAGTTTCTATTACAATTCTCCAACCAATTTCACTACGTTTTCTACAGTGAAGCCATAGTTGTCGATAACTGTTTGTGCTGGAGCTGATGCACCGAATGTGTCGATACCAAGGACTTTACCGTCAAGACCGACATACTTGTACCAACTTTGAGTAGCACCCATTTCGATAGCCAAACGACGACGGATAGCATTTGGAAGGATTTCTTCCTTGTAAGCTGCGTCTTGAGCATCGAAGAGCTCAGTTGATGGCACAGAAACCACACGAACTTTTGTACCAGCTGCTTCTAGTTCTTTGGCAGCTTTAACAGCCAAGTTGACTTCTGAACCAGACGCAAGAAGGATAGTGTCAAAGCCTGCTGCTTCATAAACCACATAAGCACCTTTGGCAACCTTGTCAAAGTCAGTACCTTCTTCAACTGTCAAGTTTTGACGAGTGAGGACAAGTGCTGATGGTGTAGATTTGCTAGTCAATGACAAGTACCAAGCTGCCTGTGTTTCACGCGCATCTGCTGGACGGAAGACATTGAGGTTTGGCATAGCACGAAGTCCTGCCAAGTGCTCGATTGGTTCGTGAGTTGGTCCATCTTCACCAACTGCGATAGAGTCATGAGTGAAGACATAAGTCACAGGAAGACCTTGAAGGGCTGACAAACGAACAGCTGCCTTCACATAATCTGAGAAGACGAAGAAGGTACCACCGTAAACACGAAGTCCACCGTGAGCTGCCATACCGTTCAAGATAGTACCCATAGCAAATTCACGCACACCGAACTGGATGTTGCGGTTGAGTGGGTTCGCAGCATCTTGCAGACCATCTTCCTTGATATAGGTCATGTTTGAGTGAGCCAAGTCTGCTGAGCCTCCAAGGAAGGTTGGCAAGACCTTAGCTGCTGCGTTGAGGGCATCTTGTGATGAGTTACGAGTTGCTTGTGAGAAGCCATTTTCGTAGACTGGGAAGTCTTCTGGTTTCACTTCCACTACATCGCGACCTTCCAAGATAGCTGTTACTTCAGCTGCTAATTCTGGATGAGCTACTTTGTAGTCTTCTACTAATTTCACCCAAGCATCGTAAGCTGCTGCACCACGATCTGCTACATTTGCCTTGAAGTCCGCATAGACTTCTGCTGGAATTTCAAATGGAGCGTAGTTCCAGTCAAGTGCCTTACGAGTTGCTTCTGCTTCCTCTGGTCCAAGCGGCGCACCATGGACTGCGTTTGTACCTTGTTTGTTTGGTGAACCGTGACCGATAACAGTCTTGATTTCGATAAGAGATGGCTTACCGGCTGCCTTAGCTTTTTCAATAGCGGCAAAGATTGCATCCACATCTGTACCGTCTGTTACGAGGTCTGTATGCCAGCCATAAGCATTGTAGCGAGCACGCACATCTTCTGTGAAGGAATCTTTTGTTTCACCATCCAAGTTGATATCGTTTGAATCATAAAGAACGATGAGTTTTTCTAATTTTTGAAGACCAGCGTAAGAAGCAGCTTCTGCAGAAACACCCTCCATCAAGTCGCCATCACCACAGATTACATATGTATAGTGGTCGAAGATCGGGAAACCATCACGGTTGTACTTAGCCGCAAGGAAACGCTCAGCTTGAGCAAAACCTGTCGCAGTTGAGATACCTTGACCAAGAGGACCTGTTGTCGCATCAACACCAGCTGTGTGACCAAATTCTGGGTGACCTGGTGTTTTTGAACCCCACTGACGGAAGTTTTTGATTTCGTCCATGCTGACATCTTCAAAACCTGAAAGGTGAAGAAGTCCGTAAAGCAGCATAGAGCCGTGTCCTGCTGACAAGATAAAGCGGTCGCGGTTGATCCAGTTTGGTTGAGCTGGGTTGATGCGGAGTTCTTTAGTGAACAAGCTATAGGCCATTGGTGCCGCACCCATAACAACACCTGGGTGACCTGATTTTGATTTTTCAATGGCATCGATACCAAGGAAACGAATTGCGTTTACTGAAAGTTGTGACATCTTATTCTCCTTTAATAAAGTCATAGTTCTATTATACCATAAAGCGTTTTCGCTTGTCATTTTCAAAAGGCAGGACTTGCGTCCCGCCCTCGGAGTGATCTATTATAGCAAGGCCTTGAATTGAATGTTTGAATCTTCCAAGAAGCAATCGTCAAAGCCACGTGGGTGATGGTATTCAATACGGTCTTTGTCAAGTGGATAGGTGTACTTGCCACCAACTTCCCAGATAAATGGATGGAAGTCATATTGCAAGCGTTCTTTACGCATTTTCCAGAGCTGCAAGATTTCATCTGTTGATGCCATGAAGTTAGACCAGATGTCATAGTGAACTGGGATAATAACCTTAGCACGCAAGTTTTCTGCCATACGAAGAAGGTCGATTGATGTCATCTTGTCTTGGATACCGATTGGGTTATCACCATAGTTGTTGATAGCAACGTCAATGTTGAAGTCACGGCCGTGTTTTGCAAAGTAGTTAGAGAAGTGGGAGTCTGCACCGTGGTAGATGGTTCCGCCAGGTGTTTCAAAGACATAGTTGACTGCCTTGCGAGCCATGAGCTCATCTGTCACAGGAAGACCTGCTAGCTTGCCACCGTTTTCTTCGTAGCCATCGATTGGAAGAGTTACCAAGCAAGTACGGTCGAAGGATTCTACAGCGTGTACCTTGATGTCTTTGAATTCAAAGCTGTCGCCCGGTGCGATACGGATGATACGGTCAGCTGGAACACCCCATTTTTCCCAAATGTCGCCACTTTCAACTGGTCCTACAAATTTGACATGATCCAATTTTGGATTGTTGATGATAGCAGCGGCTGTGCTGATGTCCATGTGGTCACTGTGGACGTGCGATACTAGGTAGTAGTCCAATTCATTGATGGCAAATGGATCGATAACCATTGGTTGTACACGCAAGTTTGGTTGCAATTTACGGACACCTGCCATATTAGCCATTTGGTGACCCCAAACCATGTCTTTTACTTTTTTAGTTGACTTACCGCGTGATGACCAAAGGTCCATGACCACGTTCGCACCACCTGGTGTCTTAATCCAAACACCACAGTTACCAAGCCACCACATAGCAAAGTTGCCTTCTGGCACTACTTCTTCTTCAATTTCTTCATTAAGCCAAGTTCCCCACTCTGGGAAAGTTGAAAGAATCCATGATTCTCTTGTAATATCTTGAACTTTAGCCATTTTTCATTCCTCCTATAAGGCTGATTGTGTTTCTATGTTTCTAGTATATGCTCAACAGGTCACAAAAAAAAGACCAAATAAAACACAGGCTTGTGTTCACATTTGGACTTTAAGGCTTAGGCAAGCAAAAATCAGTACAAATCTGTTTCAATATCGCGACTAGATACATTTGACAGCAGTTCATTACTGATGAGCTTTTGCAGTCTACCTTTGAGTTCTTGGGCTGTCTTTCCATCTGATAAATAGCCAGCCAAGAGCTTATCTAACTCTACTGCAAATCCCTGCTTCTCATCAGACAGGCTACGGTATTTGGCAAAGTGGGTGAGATTGAGTACGTCATCGAAATCCAAGATTGGATGGACCCGTACCAGTGGGAAATCCGTTTCCAAACCCTCACTAGTTGTAATTAAGAAATCTACTTCCAACAAATCTTCAACACTTTTAAATTGCTCCGTAGTAAAGACTGCTCCAATTTTCTTATCAGGCAAATGATGCTGGCATTGTCTATAGAGCAGGCGTTGAACAGAAACTCCCTCATCACAGATTAGATAGATGTTTTGGCTCTGTACCTTTCGGGTTCCACTTCGGCGAATAGCCCCTCCTAGATGAATGGTCAGATAGGCAATGTCCTCATCTGTCAGCTCAATCTCCCATTCCTCCTCTAATATCTTACTGGAAACTTGGGTAACGGCAAATAAAGTGCTGTACTTCTCCTGGATTTGCTTGACCATTGGATTTTTGGATAAAATCCCATAGGTCTTTCTGAATAGTAGGGCCTTACAGTGGGCTAAGAGATGTCTAGCTAGCTCCTCTGGATTTTCCAACTCAAAGGAAGAATGGACTTCAAAGTGGTGAATAAAACGATTAACCACCCGTTTTAATTCATCAAAATCCTGGCTGGTGACATGAGCATCGCTATCCTTGCGATAGGATAGCAACAAGATGGCAATCAAGGAAACCTCAATATCATCTAGCTCCAAATCAAAACTAGACCACAGTGCCTCCTTAAAATCTTGCGCCACCAGATACTCAATCCGTTCTCGAACCTGTTCAAATTCCTTGAGAATGGCTCGTTCTTCCAACTCATCCAACTCCATATTGCGATAGCTGAGTAAGAGAAAGGGGAGAACCTTAAGCATAAACTCAATCTCATAACGGTTGATTTTCTTCCCTAATTTCTTCTCTAAACCAGGTACCTGTTTCTGCCAAAAACGAGCCATTTCTTCTGAGAAGAGAATTTGATAACCAACTAAATCCGATAATTTCTCTTCAAGGACTTGAAGAAAGCCCTTGTTGGCATCTGAAAAAATGCTATAAAGTAGAGAATGAACATACTGGATTTTGTTCAGGGGATGGCAAACTAAGCTATAGCCTTGGCTCTTGGACACATAGAGGGTCATCTTATATTGCTCCTGTGTCAGTTGCGATCGAATTTCATTGAGGTCATTCAAGACTGTGTTACGAGAAACCTCTGTCAGTTCCATAAGCTTTTCAATGGTTACCCGTTCGGGTGTGATACAAATGTAGACCATCATCAATTGAATACGTTCATCCATATTCATAATGTAGCTATAGGAATCAATGGAATCTAAGAGTTGGCGACAGGCTTGCTTTTGCTCTTCGGACAAGCGAATGCCTATCCGAGGCAGACTTTCCAGAGCTTCAATACCTTTTGGCAAAGAAGCATTGATTTTTTCCAAATGGTAGTAGATTTTTCTACGCGATTGTTGCAATTCCTTGGAAATAGCCATAATGGTTTCTGGCTCTTGGATACCAATCAAATGACGCAATAAGGCACAACTGCTTTTATCTAGTAACACCGTTTTTCCCTCCTCTCTTTCTCTATCTTAACACATTTATGCACCAATTTCTAATAATTATAAAAACTGAACGTATTCGTGCATCTTCATTCAAAATTGCCGACCCACCTAAATAGCTTAGTAGATACTCTTGATAATCTCCACCCGTGTAATCAAATCCCCATGCATATTGTCAATCCGTAGAGCCACATTCTTCAGATAGACACAGGCACCAATAGCAATGGTTTTCTCCTCTTCATTGAGTTTGCGGGTCACAAATTCACGTAGTGTTTCACTGCCCTCGCTAGGAATTTTAACCCTGGCAATGATATTGGCAACCCTGACCTTCTGGCTGGCCCGCATGATGATATTATTAGAGTCATCAAACTGGGTAAAGAGGTATTTTCTCACAGCAAATAAGATGGCAACCGACACAATACCAATCAGGTAATCCATGCTTGACCCATGTTCCACAATCAATTGGCGGGCAATAGCAACCAAGAGCACCTCGATGACAGTACTAGGGGATTGTTTGCAGAGCATTTTGATGAATTCGACCCCGACTGCCAAGGTCATAGCCTTGCTTAAAAAACTCTGGATAAAGTTATCCGCTTGAATACCACCCGTCAGTGAACCAACTAAATCCGCCAACAACAAACCTGACAGTGCTAGTAGGGCTAATCCTAAAATGGCTGATAAAATCAACTCCAGATAGTAGGCAACCTCTGTCAGACTATCTTGTAAAAACTTTCTCATGTCCTCTCCTTTCAAAAAAAGAAGAATGAGGAGAGCTCTTTTCTCATTCTTCTAATCATTTTTGGCTAGAAACAAAGCTTAGTGTTCATCACCTTTTTGTCCGTAGTAGGCATTTGGACCGTGCTTACGGAGATAGTGCTTGTCCATGATATAGCTTGGTGCTGGTTCCACCCGTGGATTGATTTGCTCTGTGTAGCGGTTCATCCGAGCCACTTCTTCTAGGACAACACTGTGGTAAACTGCCTGGGCAGGATCCTTGCCCCAAGTGAATGGACCGTGATTACGGACAACAATTCCTGGTACTGCAACTGGGTCGATGCCACGGCGCTCAAATTCCTCAATAATGACTGAGCCTGTTTCCTTTTCATAGGCAGTATTCACTTCTTCGGCCGTCAAAGAACGGGCACACGGTACTGGACCGTAGAAATAGTCTGCGTGCGTTGTTCCATAAAATGGAATGTCACGACCAGCCTGAGCCCAACCAACTGCCTCTGTCGAATGTGTATGGACAACAGCATGGACATTTGGCCAAGCCTTGTAGAGGGCAACGTGGGTCGCCAAATCAGACGACGGGTTGAGATCACCTTCTACCACATTTCCATCCAAGTCAGTCACCACCATGTTTTCTGGTGACAATTTTTCGTAATCAACACCTGAAGGCTTGATGACAATGCGACCAAGTTCACGGCAGACTTCTGATACGTTGCCCCAGGTAAACTTGACAAGCCCATGAGCAGGTAGGGCGATATTGGCTTCATAGACCCGTTGGCGCATTTCCTGTAAATCTTTTGGCATTAGTTCAACCCCGCTTTCTCAATCAATGGATAGAGGAAATCCTGCGCTTCTTTGATAGCTGCTCGTGTTTCCTCAACCGTTTCGCAGTTCTCTGACCACATTTCAATCAAGAATGGACCTTGGTAGTTGGTCTTTTTCAAGACTGCAAACATATTGTCCCAGTCCACACAGCCCTGACCGAATGGTACATCGCGGAATTGACCCTTGGAGCTTTCAGTTACCGCATAGGTATCTTTCAGGTGAAGGGCTGCGATAGAGCGATGACCTAGGTAAAATTCGCTATAAATATCATTGTGCCAAGCAGACACGTTTCCAGTATCTGGATAAACAAAGAGATATGGTGAGTCGATTTCCTTCTCAACTGCTAGATATTTTTCAATGGAGTTGATAAATGGATCATCCATAATCTCAATAGCCAACATGACCTGAGCCTGTTCTGCCCAGTCGCAAGCCTTGCGGAGATTCTTGATGAAACGTTCTCTAGTTTCAGGTGATTTTTCCTCATAGTAAACATCGTAACCAGCCAACTGGATGACACGGACACCCAAGTCCTGAGCCAGTTCGATACACTGTTTCATGGTTTCTAAAGACTTAGCTTCAAGAGCAGGATCATTGGAACCAAGCGGATAACGACGGTGACCAGAGAAGCAAATGGTCGGAATACGGACACCTGTTTCATAGATGGCCTTGACCAAATCCAAACGCTCTTCCTTGGTCCATTCCAATCGTGCCAAACGAGCATCGCTCTCATCCACCGACATTTCCACAAAGTCGAAACCTAATTCTTTGGCAAACTCCAAACGCTCTTTCCATGTGAAATGCTTAGGCGTTGCCTTTTCATATATTCCGATTGGTCGTGCCATAGGCCTTACCCCCAGATACGACGGATTTCGTCTTTGAATTCACGCGCCGCAGCTGCTGGATCTGCTGCTTCTGTAATACCGCGACCTGCGATAAAGGTGAAGACATCTACACCCTCGAAGAGTTTGAGGGTATCCACATCAAGACCACCTGTTACAGAAACACGGAAGCCCATTTCAACCAATTTTTTCACTTTATTGAGGTCTTTTTCGCCCCAAGTTTCGCCAGCAAGGAGGGCGTCACGAGATTGGTGGTAAATCGCTTGGGAAATGCCTGCGTCCAACCAAAGCTGAGCTTGTTCAAACGTCCAATCACCGTAAAGTTCGATTTGGATTTCACCCTTGTCGCCACGTACTTCCTTGATAGCCTTCAAAGCAGCTTCCATGGTTGGAATGGTCGCAGAACAGATACAAGTCATCCAGTCCGCACCACGAACGGCATTGTTTTTAGCCACAGTACCTCCCGCATCTGCACACTTGGTATCTGCAACAATGATTTTGTCTGGGAAAAGGCTGCGAAGAACTTCCACCAATTCGCTACCAACTTGGAGCAAGCAAACCGTACCTGCTTCAATCACGTCAACTTCATGACCAACAGACACAGCAGCCTTAATCGCTCCTTGCAAATCTGAGTGATCCAATGCAACCTGTAAATTTGGGATATGTTTTGTCATAATACTATTACCAAGAGTGAATAGACGGCCGATAAAGCTTCCTATTCCCCTTCAATTCCTTTCATTTTTGTCTATATCAATTTCTAACCGCCAAATTAGCTTTCCAAGTCTAAACCTTCTAAGTAAGGGCTGTTTTTAGACTCTTCAACCATTGCCAATACTTCTTCTGGAGTTTTGCAGGCAATCAAACGCTCGATTGAATTTTCCAATTCGAAGAGGGCGATGATTTGCGGAATGGCTACTGAAGTATGGATTTTTGGATCTGTCGCAGCCAAGGTCAATAGGACAGAAACCTCCTTACCATCTGAGAAGGCTACTGGTTTTGTCAGGGTAATCAAAGCAAAGGAATCTTTCAAAACACCGACACCAGCCTGGGCATGAGGCATAGCCATACCTGGCATGAGCACATAGTAAGGGCCATATTCTTCTGTTGAAGCGATGATGGCATCGTAGTATTCTTCTGTTGCAGCACCGCTTTCAATCAAAGGTTCAACTGCCAAATGAACAGCTTCCTGCCAAGTTTCAGCTGTCAAGCCCAAACGGATAGAATTGTTTTCAATAAATGCTTTCTGTAAATTCATGATGTTCTCCTCTCTATATGAAAGGGGATGGGAAGAAATCCCGCCCCCTTTTTCCATTACAATACTTGACTAAGTTTTGTCTTGATTTCGTTATCGTCCATGAGGTTGTCAAGACCAACCAAATGACCATTTGTACGACCTTCCAATTCAGCGATTAAGTGATTTGAAGCAACAACAATGTCATAGCCTGCTGCCAAACCTTTTGCTTCACCTACTGAGCAAGAAGCAGATTGGAAATCTGT
Organism: Streptococcus sp. 29887; assembly: GCF_032595075.1. Taxonomy (NCBI): domain Bacteria; kingdom Bacillati; phylum Bacillota; class Bacilli; order Lactobacillales; family Streptococcaceae; genus Streptococcus; species Streptococcus iners. Next base: position 2,171,723 of record NZ_CP118735.1, read on the forward strand.
TACACCAAGTTGACGAAGGGCATTTTCAACCTTCATCTTGATAACCATGGATGAACCCATGCCATTACCACAAGCAGTTAATACTTTAACCATCTTATTTTCTCCTTGTTTTTTATAAAATATATTTTGTTGTTTTTGTTAATGAACCAAGTAATAAACGAAGTTTTGTTCTGTTGATTTTCGAAGAGTTATCGTCTTTCAGTTTGCTTTTAGTACGAGGCAACGAGATGCAGGCTGCTTATACAGTCTAATGGCTGTATAAGGTTGGAAATAACACTTGCGGAGCAAGTCACCCCTGCCGAGTACGGCAAAGCGAGTTAACGAAGTAATAAAAGATAAACTGGATGACGATGTTAGTCCGCTTGCGCCTCACCGCGGTAGTAAGCTTCCTTATCTTTTGCTTTTGCAAATTGAAGTTGTGGGATAGCCAACAAGAAGAGGCAGACAAGAACATAACCAGCAACGCCGAGGTATTTGAAGGCATAACCGAATGGCAACCATGGGATTTCAAAGTCGATGTTTCCGTGGTAACCACCGCTCAATTCAAGCAAGCCGACGCAGACTGCACCAAGGGCTACTTGAAGGACACCTGAGAGGAAGGAAAGGATTGCTGCTGCTTTCCAACCACCACGTTTGTCAGCGTAAACTGCGATAGCTGCGTTATCGAAGAATACAGGTACGAAACCAGTGATGATAAGGATTGGGCTCTTGAAGACAATCAAGAGAACGATAGTGATTAATTGACCAACCAAACCGAAGGCAAAGCCTGAAAGAACTGCGTTAGATGAACCGAAGCCATAAGAAGCCGCAACGTCCACCGCTGGGAATGAACCTGGAAGTAGTTTGCTTGAGATACCTTGGAAGGCATTTGTCAATTCTGCTACGAACATGCGTACACCCTGCATCAAGATGAAGAGATATACTGAGAAAGTGAAGGCTGTTTGTACAACGTACATGAAGAATGCTTGTTTAGCTGGGTTGTATGGTGTGCCAGAAGTGATAACTTCTGGGTTTGCCATGATTTCTGGACCCAAGATGAACAAGATGACACCGAAGAAGACCAACATCAAGGTTGCAGATGCAACAACTGTATCGTGGAAGATGTTGAGGAAGCTAGGCAACTTCAAGTTGTCCAAGTTTTCTTCTTTTTTACCAAGTTTTGGAGCAATCTTATCTACAAACCAGATTGCGAATTGTTGTTGGTGACCGATGGCAAATCCACCACCACCTGTCAAGCGTTGCGTTGCTTCAACAGTCATGTTTGAGCTGACTGCCCAGTAGATACCACAGATGATACCGATAGCTGCTGTACCGAATTGGTTACGGAGTCCTGGGATAAGGAAGAGCACCATCAATGAGATTGTTGCCGCTTGTTGTACCATGATGTGTCCAGTGATGAACAGAGTACGAACTTTTGTAACCTTACGAAGCGCAACCAAGAGGATGTTGACACCGAAACCGATCAAGAGGGCTGTTGTTGCTGCTGATACGAAATCAGGAAACTCTTCAGCGATTTTTCCGTTTGCTGCTGCAAGACCGAAGTAAGGGTCAATAACCGCCGCATCAATTTGGAACTTGTGGTTCAAGGCTGCCAAGATTGGACGGAAGGTTGTTACCAAGCCACCAGCTGCTACGTTTAAAATCATGTAGCCGACAGTTGCTTTGATAAACCCTGCAAAGACATCATGAGGCTTTTTCTTTAAGAGGGCATAACCCACCAATACCAAAAGACCTACGAAGAAGGCTGGATTCTGCAAGATGTTTTGCGAGAACCAGTTTAATGGGGTTTGAAGAAAATCCATTTTTCATTCTCCTTTTGAAATGATTTTTATGGTTTTATTATAAATCTTGAAAGCGCAAACAAAAAGACCAAATAAAACACAGGCTTGTGTTCACTCTTGGACTATTTGTCAATTTTTCTAATAATTACTTATAAACCGTAAAATTTAAAAGACGATTTGGTTTCTGCCCACAAAATAAAAAAGAGGTCAAGAACCATAGGGTTCCTAACCTCTTGGGAGGAAAGCATACTATTCTTCTGATTTTTTATTTCTTCCTTGTGCAGCAACTGTCAAACCAAGTCCAGCAAGTCCGATACCTAGAAGTGCCAAATCGCTTTGACGGTCTCCAGTAGCTGGCAGACTTTCTTTGGTTGATATGCTGGTAGTTTGTTCAGACTCTTTGGCTGTTGGAGTAGATAGACTTGGTTTCACAACTTCCTGATTAACAACTGTATCTGCCTTAGCTACCGCTTTGGTAATTACCTTGCTACCTTGTACAAGGATACGTGCTTCACCATCTACAAGAGTTTCTGATAACAAGTTTGTTGCTACTACCTTGCCATCAACCAAGACATCTTGATAAACCAAGACTTTCTTGCCTGCCTTACCTTCTTGTAGGACATAGGATTGACCTTTTGCAAGAGTTGTATCATAGCGAACTTCCTCTGCAATTGGAAGGATTATTTCTTCTGTACGTTCCTTGGTAGTAAAGTCTAGACTTGGTTTTTCTTCAGCAGTAGGTGCTGTAGCCGGAACTTCTGTAACTAAGCTACCCTCAACAACAATCCGTGCTTCACCATCTACAAGAGTTTCTGATAACAAGTTAGTAGCAATCACCTTGCCGTCAACCAAGACATCTTGATAAGCCAAGACTTTCTTACCAGTTTTGCCTTCTTGAAGCACATAAGATTGACCTTTTGCAAGAGTTTCATCATAGCGAACTTCCTCTACGATAGGAAAAATTTTTTCCTCTGTACGTTCCTTGGTAGTAAAGTCTAGACTTGTTTTTTCTTCAGCAGTAGGAGCTGTATCTGGAACTGCCGTAGTGATGTAAGGCAAACGAATTACTGTTGCTGTCAAAGGTGCAAGAGCAACTGCGCTATCAGTCAATTCAACACCCACTAAATCAGTCAGAGCTTCTATTCCTGCCCGTTCACCATCGACCAGCACTTGACCTTTAAGCAATTCTTTGTAACTATCAGAAAGAACAAAGCTACGTTCCTTACTGTCAGCATTGACAAAGACAGCATAGCGATCCCCATTGCTTGCAATGGTTTGATAGGCAATAATCACATCATTTTTGGCAATGCCATTTTGACCTGGAATTGAAATCAAGCTAACCTTCTGTTCAACTTCTTCTTTTGTTCCCAAACGGAAGGCATCTGTAGATTTGCGCAAGGCAATCAATCCTTTTGTAAAGGCCTGAGTACGGGTATTCTCTGGATAGAGCGCCTCATCTGTCGCTTTGGTCCAGTCAAACTTGTTGACCGCATCCGATGAATCGTACGAATCATGAATGTAGTATGGATAGTCAAATGGCGTGCCATCTGCATTTGTCAACAAATGAGCTTTGTTCGGTACCTTGTCCTCTGAAACTGGCTCCTTGTAATCAGGATGGCGGAACTGTTTGGTCCGTCCATACTCCTGACCAGAATGGATAAACGGTGTACCTTGAGCAGTCAAAACTAGCAAATTACCCAAGCGTTGACGTTGGTGAATTTCAGTATAGTTTTCAGCAACTGACGGATCCTTCTTGATGGACTGAGCGATAATATCAAAGAGGGTCAAGTTATCGTGAGCTGCAATATACTGGATCACATCACCTGGATCATCTGCCAAGAAGTTTCCTGGTTGTGCCTTGAGGTTATTGAAGACAGTCTCAACACTCTTAGCACCGCCTGTGATAAAGGCTGGCTGGCCTTCGTTTGGATAACCAGATTTAAGTGTGTTGCGAATGTCATCTGAGAATACTGCAACCGTATCTGTTGAACTCATCCAGTCTTGGTCCGCTGGCTGAACAGGCTGATTGGCATCGCCTGTAAAGGTTCTCCAACCTTCACCAAGCATAATGATGTTTGGATTGAGTTTTTGTGCCTCGGTAAAGGCCAGCTCAATCGCTTCGGCATCATGGTCCCCCATCATATCGAAACGGAAACCATCTACCTTAAATTCATCCACAAGATACTTGATAGAATCAACGAGGACACGGCGACTCATATAATGAGTTGTTCCCAGACGACCACCACCAAAGCTTGATTTAGCCGTACCATCTGCCTCCATGAAGTGATAATAGTTTGGCTCTAAGTCTTCAAATAAGAAGGTCTTAGAAGTGTGGTTATAGACCACATCCAAAATCACACCCATGTCTTGTTTGTGGATTTCATTGACCAGGTTTTTGAATTCCTCGATGCGTTTCATTGGATCTGTCGGATCTATAGAATACATACCTGTAAAGGCAAAGTAGCTCTGTGGATCATAACCCCAGTTGTAGTTACTGTTGCTTGATGCGTACTCGCTCATCCGCTCTGCATTTTTCAATTCATTGACGTAATAGTAGCTCATAACTGGTAGCAACTGAATGTGGGTCACACCCAAGTCTTTGAGGTAGCTGAGACGCTCTGCAAAGGCTGTGAAGGTACCGAACTGAGCTGTCAATTCATCAGAAATAGCAGGATCGGATGTAAAGTCACGGACATGAGCCTCATAGATAATAGCATCTTCACGCTGATTGAAGTTAGGAATTGTGGCATAATCCAAATCGCTTGGACCAACTTCTGCTGAATCCACAATCGCAGCTTTGGCAATCCGATAAGATGGATCTGTATCAGCCAAATCACTATTCCACTCCGCTAAAGATTTAGCATATGGGTCTAAAACAAGAACAGATTGACCCCCGCGAGTGATTTCATAATGGTAGTAGTAACCACGATAGTCCGCGATACCAAGACCTGATTGACTGTTCAATTCGAGGTCCCATTGTCCCTTATCGCCCTTGGTCATGGCTAATTTACCGACCACCTTAGATTGGTCATCCTTATCATAAAGAACGACTGCCACACTGTCTGCACTTGGAGACCAGAGAGTCATATCAACGACACTACCAGCCTGACGCACACGCGCACCAAGCTCTCCATCATAAGCATAGAGCTCATCCTTCAACTGCCAACTCATAGTTGTTGTGAAGCTATCATTGCCATATTTGAGGGTATAGCCCGCATTTTCTTGGTTGAAATCCCCGAGGACTCGCACCTTGTTGCTGGTAAGGTCCAAGACAAGGTCCGTCACAGCAACTGTCTGACCATTCTTATCTGTTACAGACAATTTCTCCAAGATGCTATCCTTATCAGCACCTTCCAATGTTGTAAAGGCTGCTTCTAAGGCTGTTAGGCTAACATGAGAAACACCTGTCACACGGACATTATTGACAAAATAAGGGTTGGTGTAAATAGTCGCATCATCATCCTTGAGGAAGATTTGTGTCTGATTTTTCAAATCTGTAAAGCTATAATCTTTCTGCTGAATCTTCACATCGTCTCCTGACTTGCTTTCATCCAATAGCAAGAAGCCAATGGAACTTGGTAAATCTGTCAATTTGACATCAATATAGGCACCGTACTTGCCTTGGTTTTCAAAATCAATACCATTTGGCCAGTCACCCAAGGTAAGGTCAGTCACATCACCCCAAATCCAGAGACCTTTTTGATCATAATTGCCATCGGTACGGAAGTAATTGATACGGATGTAGCCTTCTTTGAGCGGTTGATAGAGGCTGAGTTGATAGTTTTCATCAAACCAAGCTTCATTCATCTTAGTGCTAATCCGTTCAATGGTCTTGTCACCTGTGATGTTATCACCAGAAGTGTTATTAATCAAAAGACTAATCTTGCTAGCTGTTTCGTCTTTCATCTTGATGTCCAGATAATAGCCATAGTCATCCTGTTTAGCGGTACTGAAATTGGTTGCACCTGTAGGCCAAGCACCAACATCTGACGATGGTTTTTCGACATCATCCCATGTCCATAAACCTAAGCTAGATAGATTATCAGATGGTAGAGTTTTAAAGTGAACACGGAAGTAGCCTGCTTCAATTGGTTCTTCAGTTGCTCCTTGTACACTTGCATTGACGATGTCACCTGCTTGAGTCTGAAGGAGCATGGTGCCACCTTGACCGATTGTTGGAAGTTCGACTTGAACAACCCATTTACCGTCTTTCTCGATAGCTTGATAAGATTTTCCTGTGTAGGCATCTGTTACAACCACATCTTTACCAGATACTTCAAGCGCTATTTCCTTGCTCTCGGTATTGGTTGAGAAGACAAGATAGGCAGCTTGATCTTGGTAACTGCGTTTGCTGATAAGCCAACCTTGGCTATCATTTCCAGCAAGGGTGCTTGTATCACCACGTGAGAGCAATGTTGAATTGGCATTACGGAAAGCCAACAATTTTTGGTAATGGTCCTCTATGTCACTTGTCTCTACCTTACTCCAATCGAAATCGTACCGGTTGTCATAAACTGGCCAGTTGTTTTGTCCAGATTGACCTAATTCTTCACCGTAGTAGATGACTGGCTGACCTTTAGCAGTAATCAAGAGACTAGCAGCCAATTTCAGTTTATCCAGATTTCCTTCTTTTTCTGCGCCACCGAGACTGTAAAGGAAACCATCTTCGTCATGACTACCCAAGAATTGACCCAGAGAAGCTGCGCTAGTAAGAACCTTGCTACGCTCTTCTAGCTCTTTTCCAGCTGCTTTCAGTTGACCATTGACTAAATACTTGGCGATATCCTTGAAGCCAAAGTCCAACAAGCTGTCCATAGTACCGATTCCCAAGTCACCCTTGGTATCTTTATAGTTAGCTCCCCAAGATTCTCCAATCAAGTGGAAGTCAGGGTCTCTATCCACCAATTCATTTTTGAAATGTTGCCATGTGGTATCATCAACGTGTTTGACTGTATCGACACGGAAACCATAGATTGAATTACCTTTAGCAGTTGTTGAGCGTTCCAACCAAGATGCCTGCCAAGCAACCAACTGATTGCGAACGGTAGCTTCTTCTGTCTTGAAGTCTGGTAATCCAGATAATGAACCTAATTGGTCATCTCCCTGCTTATCTTCTTCCTTGGTCCGTACCATACCTTCAAAGGTTTCTTCTGTACCATAGCCAGCATGATTCAGCACCACGTCAACAATGATATTGATGCCTTTTTCGGCTGCGGCATCAATCAATTCGTGGAAATCAGCTAAACTTCCCAAATGCGGATTAAGTTTCTCAAAATTGGATGCCCAATAACCATGGTAAGCATAGTAATCTCCGTCTGTAGCGCTACCAACATTCTGTGGAATATTTTCAACAATTGGTGTCAACCAGATAGAATCCACACCCAATTCTTTCAAGTAATCCAGCTTGGCTGTCACTCCTTTGAAGTCACCACCTTGGTAAAGACCGCGAGGATTGGTCACATCTCCGTCAACCACCTGATCATTGCTAACGTCACCATTGTAGAAACGGTCGGTCATCATGAAGTAGATGACTTGCTCGTCCCAGTCTTTTTCACCTTCTGCCTTAATGCGCTCCGTAATGGTCACATCCAATTTTGTTTCGTAGTAACCATTGTCTTTATCATAGACTTTTACAGGAAGACTATATGTACCTGGCGCTGTGCTAGACGTCGCTTTAATGGTCACACGATTGAGCTCTGTAGAGATTGGCACAAGACCTCCGCCGATGGCACTTGTATCGACTTCCATTTTAACTATTTCAGCATTTTCAGGGTTGGTGATAGTTACAGATACCAAGCCGCTTTCATTGTAGTTGAATGGTGCTTTGCTACTAGCCTCAACAGTCACATTTTTTGTACCCGGAGTAGCTTTACTTGTATCTAATTCTACTTTCTCTTCGATAAAATATGGATTTGTGTAAACTTTGTCATCATCGTTTCGAAGGAATATTTGGCTATGACGTTTGCGGTCGGCAAAGGATAAGTCTATCGATTTATTGCCAGCCAAATCCGGATTATTCTGATTGATTAGTAGAAATCCAAGCTTAGAATCTAAACCATTCGAGAGGGGAATGTCAACATAGGCACCGTATTTGCCAAGTTTAAAATCAACGGCACCTGTTGGCCAGCCATCACTCGCTTCAGTCGTATCGCCCCAAGTCCAAACGCCCCAACCTTCATAATTATTGTCTTCACGGGTGTAGTTGATGCGGAGAACATTGTCATCCTTGAGTGGCTCATAGCTAGAAACAGTATAATCGCTAGCAATCCAAGCCTCATTTTGTTCCGGAACAAGAAGCTCCACTTTCTGGTCCGATTCTGTTATTTTTTCCCCATTCTTGAGAACTAGATAGCCAATCGTTCCTGGTGTCTCAGATTTTTTAATATCAACGTAATGGCCGTAGTCATCTACCTGACTGCTTGAAAAGTTCGCTGTATCCGTTGGCCATTGATTACCATCGGACGGCTCTGCCACTCCACCCCAAGTCCAAAGTCCTTGGCTTTCTGGAGCTGTTTCATCTACATTTTCAAAGTGCAGACGAATACTGCCTTCTTCGATGGGAGCTTCCTCTGAAGCAGTAGTCGTTTCTGCTGTCGTTGCCGCTCTTTCTGCCACGGGTATTTTAGTAGTTACCAGTGGATTCGCTGTTACAGTATCTGTTGTTGATTCAACAAGCTCAGTGACTGCTGGAGCCTCAACTGTTTCAGATACTCCAGTAGGATGTGTAGTAGCACCAGTCCTGGCTGTTTCAACCGGTTGCTCTGAAACACTTGTAACAGTAGTCGCCACCACCTCTTCAGCATGAACTATCTGACCTGCCCCAGACATCAAAAAGGCTGTCGCAATACCGACGGATGCAACTCCGATATTAAATTTACGAATGCTAAAAAATTGTTTTTTCTCAAACATGCCACTTGATTTCATCTCACGAATAGATTTCTTATTCATAGGTACCTCCATGTATAATCTTTTAGTACTAGACAACGAGCCTCAGGCATAACTGGAGTTAGGCAAGGCGAGTTAACAAAGTAATAAAAGAAAAACTAAATGACGATAAATTGATTTTTTATAGTATAAGTATATACAATTTCACACGGTCTTTGCAAACGTTTTCCCAAATGTTATCGGTAACAAAATAATCAAAAAAAAGAAACTACTAGGGTGTAGTTTCTCGTTCAATTAATTCGGCCCGGTAAAAATAAGCCAAGTGGGTTAATGGTTTTCCATCAAGTATATCCATCAACCGTTTTACACTGATCGCCCCCATCTTTTGAATCGGTTGCTTCATGGTCGTCAGCCTCGGATTTGAAATCCTGTCAATAAAAAATCCATCAAATCCAATCACGCCAACTTCCTGTGGAATGGATTTTCCAATAGCTTGCAGCCCTCTTGTAATTCCCAGTGCTAGGCGATCCGAAGCACAGACAAAACAGGTCTTTTCTGGTAAATCGTTTAAATTTCTGATAAATTCTTCTGCGACATGAGAATGATTTGCTAATCGATAAAGTCGGCTCTCTCGACCTTCCATAGCCTTTCTATAGCCTTCTTCTCGCCTTTCTTCAAAAGGCTCTTCCAAATCAATGCCCACAAAGAAAACCTGTTCATACCCTTTAGAAAGGGCGAATTCCGTTGCTACCTGAGTGGCTTCCATGTTATCTGAATCAACAAATGGTAACCCTTCGCTATTCTCTCCGAATAATATAAGCGGTTTTCCTAAACTTTTCAACCATGAATAATCTGACTTTCTGGCACCTGTCACGATGTAGCCATCACACTGATCCGTCACCATCTTCGAATCTGTTACTAGCTGTAAGGTATAATTTCGTTGATTTAATTCTGCTGCTATGCCCTTTAATAAATCGATATAATATGGTTCAACAACATCCATTTTTTCAAGGATAACTACCTGCACAATCAAGGTTCGTTGCTGAGCCAAGGCCTTGGCTACAACATTTGGCTTATAATGTAGCTCCTCCATCGCAGCTGTGACCAAAGTGCGTAACTCCGACGTAACTTGTTCAGGATGGTTGAGTACACGCGAAACTGTCATTTTCGATACATTGGCTAGCCTAGCCACATCCGCTAAAGTTGCCATAAGCCCTCCTTATTTTGTGCAAACGTTTTCCTTGTTCTATTATATCGAATTTATCTAAAAAAATCAAAAACGTTTTGATAGTTATAACATATATTTCCTTAGGAACTTAAAAACACCAGCAAAGCCAGTGTTTTCATTCTATATATCTTCTTTCTGAATGCGAGCCAAGAATTGCTTGGTTCGTTCTTCTTTTGGATGGTCAAAAATATCTTCTGGTCGGCCTTCTTCAATAATCTGCCCCCCATCCATAAAAATGACCCGATCAGCCACTGCACGCGCAAAGCCCATTTCATGCGTTACTACTACCATGGTCATGCCTTCCTTAGCCAGTTGCATCATGACAGTCAGAACCTCACCGATTAACTCGGGATCGAGAGCAGAGGTTGGTTCATCAAAGTAAATCACTTCTGGGTTGGTCGCAATGGCCCTAGCAATGCCAACCCGTTGCTGTTGACCTCCTGAAAGCTGGCTTGGGTAAAAATCATATTTGTCCGACAAACCAACCTTGTCCAAGGCTGCCTTACCAATTGTTTCAGCCTCTTGTTTTGGGACTTTTCGAGCCACAATTAGACCTTCCGTCACATTTTGTAGGGCAGTCTTGTTGGCAAAGAGATTGTAGTTTTGAAAAACAAAGGCTGTTCGTTTGCGAATGGCAGCAATTTCTTTGTGGCTAATCTTAGCCAAGTCATAGCTGTCCTCACCGAAAACCAAGTGACCCGCGTCAGCTTTTTCCAAAAAGTTCAAGGAACGAAGTAGGGTCGTTTTACCTGATCCAGATGGACCCAAGATGACAACCACCTCTCCAGGATTGACCTGAACATCAATCCCCTTTAAAACCTGCTGACCATGGAAGGCCAGCTCTATTCCACTTGCTTGAATCATCTGAACCTCCTAATACACTGCCAGCTTCTTCTCACCAAAGGCTTGCAGTTTGGTCAAAATAGTTGAAAAGAGTAGGTAGATAAGGGCAACTTCACAGTAAAGAATAAAAGGCTCGTAGGTTCTAGCCGCAATCTGCTGAGTTGCCATAAACATCTCTAAAACCGTAATGTTGGCTGCTAAGGACGTGTCCTTAACCAAACCAATCAAAGTATTAGACAAAGGTGGGAAGGCAACTCGAAAAGCTTGGGGAAGAATAATACGGCGCATGGTCTGGGCAAAACTCATCCCAACAGAATAACCAGCCTCCAACTGCCCTTTAGGCACTGACTCAATCGATGCCCGAATGGTTTCTGCAGCGTAAGCACCTGTGTTAATGGAAAAGACTAAGACTGCCGATGGAAAGGCATCGATAACCAGACCCAAACTTGGTAAGCCATAAAAAATCACATAGAGCTGAACCAAGAGAGGTGTTCCACGGATAATCCAGATGTAAAAACGAGCCAGTTGCTTGAGAACGGGAAGGTTGGCTACCTGTACCAAGGCCGTTCCAATAGCCAAGAGCAAGCCAAAGGCAAAAGACAGGATTGTCAGTGGAATGGTCACCAACAATCCTGGAACAAGTATCTGCGAAAATGAGTCAATCACTAATTGCCATACTCTATCTGTCATAGTTTCTCCTGCTTACTTGGCTTTCGATACGTCTTCGCCAAAGTATTTATTTGAAATTTCAGCTAGTTTACCTTCGCTTGCCAATTCAGCCAAGGCCGCATCAATTTCTTTTACTAGGTCTTCATTTCCTTTAACCACTGGGAAGGCTGTTGTAGAAACATCGTCTGTCAAAGCCACCAGTTTAATCGGTGCATCTGCGTGTTGCTTGAGGTAATCCAAATATACCAAGTTGTCATTGATGGTCACATCCACACGGTTTGTATTCAACAATTCAACCGCTTGTGAAAATCCATCTACACCGACAACTTCCGCACCGTTTTCACGAGCCAAATCTGCCCAGTTACTTGTTAAGCTGTTGGCTGATTTTTTGCCTGCCAAGTCAGCAAAACCTGTAATCTCCGTATTATCTTTCTGGGTTACTAAAGCTCCATAAATGTAGGTATATGGTGTTGAGAAATCGTATTTCTCTTTTCGCTCGTCTGTCACACCAACCTGGTTGGCAATAGTATCAAAACGTGCTGCGTCCAAACCAGCAATCATGGAATCCCACTTGGTTTCAACAAACTCAACCTTAACGCCCAATTTCTCAGCAACTGCTTCAGCCACTTCTACATCGTAACCGACCAATTTTCCACTCTCATCGTGGTAAGAGTAAGGAGCATAGGCACCTTCCGTACCGATTTGAATGACACCTTCTTCTTTGATTTGTGCCAAGAGAGTTTGGTCTGTGCTGCTGGATGAGCTAGTTGATGTTGAAGAACTGCAGGCTGCTAAAGTAAAAGCTGCTAGGGCTGTTGTTGCAAATAAAGCTAATTTTTTCATGAATTGTACACTCTTTCTTTTTCAGATTGTACTATCATATCACGAAAGAATCTTATGAGCCAATATATAATTTCTATCAGGGGTATAAATATTTTAAATGGAGCCTCTGCACTTAGAAAAGGCCTATTTCTAGACCTTTGCATTTTTCAGTTTGTCCTGCCAACTTATTCGTCCAAGCATTCCTCGGAGCGAAATAAGGCCTATCCCTAGACCCCAGCTGGAGGGTAAATATAGCTTACAGTTCCTTCGCTAGTGGTTGTTGGATCAAAGAAGCCACGTACATTGCTTGGGTAGTAGGCTCCGCCATAGTTTGATTCCATTACTTGAATAGTGCCATCGGCCGCTACATCGGTAACATAGGCAACGTGACCATAGCCACCGTCTGTCCAGACAGCGATTGCGCCAACCTTAGGAGTGGTTCCTACTTCATAACCAAGAGCTGCGGCACTGGCTGCCCAGTCACCACCATTTCCCCAATAGTTGCCAACCCAAGGCGCCATTTCTTTGGCACCCCATGTACATTGACCAGCAGGATAGGTATTGGCTGTGTATTCTACAGCAACCTCTGATACCATATTCGTAGCAAGGGCTGCTTGGGCTGCGGCTTCCGCAGCTGCTTTTTCTGCCGCAGCCTTTTCAGCTGCAGCTTTAGCCTCTGCTTCTTTTTTCAACTGCTCTTCCTGCTCAACCTGAACCGTTAGGACTGATAGACTAGGACTATCTGTCAATTCTGTGTCCGCCTTAACAGCTTCTTGTCCCAAAGCTAGCATTCCTCCCAAGATAGCAGTAGCAAGGGCAACTTTCATTGTTTTGTGAAGTTTGTGTTTATTCATACCTATTCAAATCCTTTCAAATTACTTCTGTATATATCCTAACCAACTTATCTTGCACAAGACTTAAAGAAATGTAACAAGTATGACAGCTGTTTTGCAGGTAGTTAACATTTGACTTTCAGCATGCTATAATAGAAATAAATGTCAGGAGTTTGTTTATGAAAGATATTGTGTTAATTCACGGAACCTGGTGTGATGGCTCCGTCTGGGGAGATTTCGCTCGCAAATTAGAAAAAATGGGCTTGCGGGTTCACACTCCTAGCCTACGCTTCCACGACTTGCCCTATGATGAGGTCATGGAAAAAGTTGGTGCGGTTAGCCTGACAGACTATGCCGATGACTTGGTGACCTTGGTTGAAAGTTTGGAAGAGCCACCTTTACTCTTGGGACATTCTCTGGGCTGTTTACTCGCTCAAATGGTTGCTGAACGCACACAGGTGGCTGGCATGATTCTCATGGGCCCTGCTCCGACAGCAGATATCTTCGCTTTCTACCCTACCATGATTCGTTGCTTCATCCGCCATTTCTTACGCTGGGGATTTTGGAAAAAGCCAATGCCACCTTACAAGGATGAGTTCTTCCGCTACTGCTTAAATGTTCAAGACCCTGCCCTCAAAGAAGATATTTTCAAGACCTTGGTACCTGAGTCTGGCAAGGTCTATACCCAGATGGCCTTTCCTTTCTTTGATAAAAGCAGAGCAGGTTATGTCGATTTCAGCAAGATTACAGGACCTATCCTGGTCGTCACAGGAAGTGAAGACAAGATGACCGTTTCTGCCATTGCTAGAAAAACAGCTAAAAACTACAAGGACTCCGTTCTGGTTTCTCTAACAGGGGCAGACCATATGTACGAATCTGGCAAGTTCCAAGACAAAACCCTATCTGTTATTCACGCTTGGTTGAGCGAGAAAGATTATCTATAGACAGCCAAAAACGACCTCCAAGACGGAAGTCGTTTTCTTATTATTTACATTTATTTCACTACAATATTAACCAATTTAGTTGGCTCCAACAGTTCAGTGAACTGTTGGAGGTTGGAAATAGACAAACAAACGAGGCAATCGTTATTTGGTAACGATATTGACAAGTTTGGTTGGCTTCAACAGTCTGAGAATAGACTGTTGAAGGTAGGAAATGAGCAAATAAATTGGTTATTTCACAACAATATTAACTAATTTGTTCGGAACACTAATCACCTTCACCACTGTTTGCCCAGCGATTTCAGCTTGGACTTTTTCGTCTGCAAGGGCAACTTTTTCAAGCTCTGCTGGTGCTAGGTCTTTGGCTACGGTCAAGCGGGCTTTTACTTTACCCTTGATTTGGACAACGATTTCCACTTCGCTTTCTACTAGCTTGCTTTCATCATAGACTGGCCATGCGACATAGCTGATTGACTGGCCTGTTGCTACCAGACCCTGCCAAAGTTCTTCTGCCAAGTGTGGCGCAAATGGGGCAATCAATTGAACAAAGCCTTTGGCGTATTCGACGTAAAGCTTATCTTCTTTGTTGGCTGCGTTGACAAAAATCATGAGCTGGGCGATAGCCGTGTTGAATTTCAAGTCTTCAATATGCTCAGTCACCGTCTTCACAGTTTCATTGTAAACTTTATCAAGCGCTCCGCTATTCTCCGAAGAAATTTCCTTCGTTGTAATTAGGCGGTAAACGCGGTCAAGGAACTTACGGCTACCTTCGAGGCCTTCTTCTGACCAAGCGATTGATGCATCAAGTGGGCCCATGAACATCTCGTAAACACGGAGGGTGTCCGCACCGAATTGCTCGACCACATCATCTGGGTTAACCACGTTTTTAAGAGACTTAGACATCTTAGCAGGTGCCTGCTCCAACTCCTCACCAGTTTCGATGTGGAAGAAGGAACCGTCACGTTTTTCAACTTTATCTGTCGCTACAAGGGCACCACGGCTGTCGCGGTAGCTAGTCCCCAAAATCATACCCTGGTTAAAGAGTTTTTGGAATGGCTCTTTGGTCGGCACAACGCCAAGGTCATAGAGGAACTTGTGCCAGAAGCGTGCGTAGAGCAGGTGAAGGACTGCGTGCTCGGCACCACCGATGTAGATATCCACCGGCAACCAAGCTTTGAGAAGCTCCTCATCTGCCAATTTCTCATCGTTGTGTGGGTCGATGTAGCGGAGGTAGTACCAGCTAGAGCCCGCCCATTGTGGCATGGTGTTGGTCTCACGGCGACCTTTGACACCGTCTTCACGCACCACTTCCAACCAGTCTGCCAGGTTAGCAAGCGGCGATTCCCCTGTACCTGAAGGCTTGATGTCTGAGGTTTTTGGCAATACCAGAGGTAACTCATTTTCTGGGACTGCTGTGGAAGTGCCGTCTTCCCAGTGGATGATTGGAATTGGCTCCCCCCAATAACGCTGGCGGCTGAAGAGCCAGTCGCGGAGGCGGTAAGAAATTTTCTCCTGACCGACACCATTTTCTTCCAACCAAGCCACCATTTTGGCAATGGCATCTTCCTTGTTAAGACCATCTAGGAAATCTGAGTTGATATGTGCTCCATCTTCTGTGTAAGGAGCTTCTTCTACATTGCCACCTTCCAGAACTGGAATGATGTCCAAACCAAACTGTTTGGCAAATTCCCAGTCACGCTCATCGTGGGCAGGAACGGCCATGATAGCACCTGTTCCATAGCTTGCCAACACATAGTCCGCAATCCAAATTGGAATTTCTTTACCGTTGACAGGGTTGATGGCATAAGCACCCGTCCAAACACCTGTCTTGTCTTTTGCCAGATCTGTACGGGCTAGGTCTGATTTGAGAGAGGCTTGGCGTTTGTATTCTGCCACAGCTCCCGCTTGCTCAGGCGATGTAATGCTATCTACCAAGTCATGCTCAGGAGCAAGGACTGCGTAGGTCGCACCAAAAAGAGTATCTGGACGGGTAGTAAATACTGTGAAGTCCTTGTCTGTGTCCTTGATTTTGAAAGTCACATTGGCACCGGTTGACTTGCCAATCCAGTTGCGTTGCATGTCTTTGATAGACTCTGGCCAATCAACTTCTTCTAGGTCATTAAGCAAACGCTCTGCATAGGCCGTGATTTTCAGCATCCATTGACGCATTGGCTTGCGGACAACTGGGTAGCCACCACGTTCAGACGTTCCGTCAGGAAGGACCTCTTCGTTGGCGATAGCTGTTCCCAATTCCTCTACCCAGTTAACAGGCACTTCTGCCTCATAGGCTAGGCCTTTTTCATACAACTTGGTGAAAATCCACTGGGTCCACTTGTAGTAATTCGGGTCGGTCGTATTGACCTCACGGTCCCAGTCGTAAGAAAAGCCAAGGGCGTTAATCTGACGTTTGAAGTTGGCAATGTTTTCTGCTGTAAAGTCAGCTGGGTCATTGCCCGTATCCATAGCGTATTGCTCTGCTGGCAGACCAAAGGCATCCCACCCCATTGGGTGAAGAACGTTGTAGCCTTGGGCACGCTTGTAACGGCTGAGAATGTCCGTCGCTGTATAGCCCTCAGGGTGACCAACGTGCAAGCCCGCACCAGACGGATAAGGGAACATATCTAGGGCATAAAAGTTTGGCTTTTCTGCATCTGTTCCCGTCTTAAAAGTATGATTTTTTGCCCAAAATTCCTGCCATTTGGGCTCGATTTCCTTGTGATTGTAGAAGCTCATATCTTTTCTCCAATAAAATTGATTATTTTCTTATTATATCACGAAATCAGGAAAGAAAAAAGCAGGATTGTAAACCCTGCTAAAAATAGCTTTTTCATGTTTATTGAGTATTATTCCCCCAAAATTGAATCCACAATAACTTCAAAATCTGTCCGTTCATCACGCGCCTTGATGCCAGCCTTGACATCAAGAACATAGTCCGTGATGATGCCGTCAACTTCTGAGTTGACAAAACGCTGAATGGATTCTTCTGTATTGACTGTCCAAACGATGACTTTCTTGCCTTGGGCTTTCAGGTCTGCTACCTTTTCTGGACTAGCCTCTGCCTCTTCCATAATCAGATAATCGCCCTGCAGGTCTTCTGTCTGACCAATTGAGAAATAATAGAGGTAGCCAGACACCATCTCAGGATAGGTTTCTTCGATATAGGTAATCAGCTTGTAGTCCAAAGACAGCAGAGCCACTTCCTTTTCAACACCATAGGCCTTGACCATGGCAACAATGTCATCCACCATTTGCTTGTCGGCTGTTTTACCTTTCAGTTCGATAAAGAGGCCAATCTTACCCTTGCTGGCTTCGATCACTTCCTCAATCGTAGGAACTGGCTGGGCTGGACGACTACTGTCAAAAGCATCCGCAACTTGCAAGTCCTGGATTTCAGCCAGAGTCATCTCACTAGAACTACGGCTGTCACCAGCAACACGCTTGAAATCACCGTCATGGTTGAGGACATAGTGACCGTCTTTGGTCCGTTGAATATCAATCTCAGACCAAGCCACCCCTTCCTCCGCTGCCGCTAAAATACCTGCAATCGTATTTTCAGCACCCAAGTCACCACCACCACGGTGAGCGACTAAGGCAATCTCACGATTCACACGGAAAATCGTGTCAAAATGCTGCACCAACAAGTAAGCAAAGCCAAAATTTCCTGCCAAGATGAGCAGAATCAAGCTGGTCACCAAAAACTTGGTACGCAGGCGAATGGTCGGCAAGATGTCCTCCCGCCACTTACTGGCCTTGGTCGAAAGTGTGACCGCAGGCGTCCGTCCCTCAGCCTCTTCGTAGTCATAAAAGGCATCCGTCACTCGATAAATCATCATCGGCGGAAAGAGGAAGGTCAGAAAGCTGACAATATCCACGACTACAAGGAGGATAAACAAGAGATACAAACGACTTTGATTTGTCTGCTCTGCCTGACTGACCAAAACAAAGACAAGCAGGGCTATCAAGGCAACAAAGAGAGGTAAAAAGTAGACAAGGCCATTTTTCACAAAAATCCCGACAAGTCGCTTGATGAGCGCTCGATCGTATTTCTTTGTCAGGTCAAGAGAGGAGCGAATAGCTGAACCAATCGTTTTCCCACCAATGAGAACATAGTGGAAGGTGAATATCAGTCGATAGCTCAGATAGGTCAATATCAGGAGAACTCCTATATAAAGCGATAGATAAAGAGGGTTGGCATAAATCACCGAAGTGATAAAGTTGGGAATCTGGAACTGGCGCATAGGGCCAATGGTGACACCCAAGCCCAAAAGCGGGAAAATCAAGGACACATAGACCATGAGCAAGAGTCCAGCTGGACTAAAGAGGGACTTGAGGGAGGTCAAGCCCAGCCAGAGCATGTGCCGGGCGGTCATTTCAATCTTTTCTTCCTTTATAAGAGCACTGGTCAAGATAAAGGTGTTGATATCTAGACCAATCAAAATCACCATCATGACCACGGTCGCCAAAAGAAAGCCAATCCCTTGGAAACTCAAGAGAAAGGACACATAGTCCCCACTGGAAATCCCTGTCCGCCCTGATAAGGCTAAAAAAGTATCAATGGCAAAGGAATACAAGGGATAAATAACTAGAGCCAGTAGCCCCTTACTAAGCAGTTGGTATTTGGTAAAGAGCCAGACAATCCGACCACGAAAGGCCCAGCTGGTTGAAACTTTCTTTCCTGTTTTCATATCTCCTCCGAAAAGTTTTTTTGTTATTGTACCATAATTAATATTCTGGAACAATGTTGACTAGAGAGGGCTATTCCCACAAGAAAAAAGGCTGGGAAATCCCAACCTTTATCTGTTTTACCAAATAATCACGCGGTCTTCTTTTGCTCGCCACATGCCGTCGCCTTCTTGAACGCCAAAGGTTTCATGGAATTCATCGAAGTTTGGCAGCTGGATGTTGGTGCGTAGGTGACCTGGTGCGTGGACATCCACACTCGCCAACATCTGCATGAACTCAGGACGGGCCTTCATTCGCCAGATACGAGCAAAGTTGGTGAAGAATTCCTCTGCGGAGAAGTCTTCTTCTGACTTGGCTGCTTCTAAGGCTGCTGCAATCCCACCAAGGTCGGCAATGTTTTCTGACACGGTCAATTTACCATTGATTTTGGCACCGTAAGAATCTTGACCTTCAAACTGGTCGATGACCTGCTGGGTACGGGCCTCAAAGGCTGCATAGTCTTCTTCTGTCCACCAGTTATTCAAGCTACCATGCTCATCAAAGGAAGCACCATTTGAGTCGAAGGCATGAGAAATCTCGTGGGCAATAACGGCACCGATACCACCGTAGTTAGCTGATGAAGACTGCTCCAGAGAGTAGAATGGTGCCTGCAAAATGGCTGCTGGAAAGACAATCAAGTTTTTCTGTGGGTTATAGTAGGCATTGACCATGTGAGCTGGCATGCCCCATTCCTTAATGTCCACAGGCTTGTTCCACTTGCTCCAACCATGAGCAATGTCAATCTTGTTTAGTTCGATAGCATTTTCCACCAAGGACTTGCTTGGGTCAATAATCTTCTTATAATAACGCTCTGGTAAGGCTTCTGGGTAGCCTATG
This sequence comes from Streptococcus sp. 29887, assembly GCF_032595075.1. NCBI lineage: Bacteria > Bacillati > Bacillota > Bacilli > Lactobacillales > Streptococcaceae > Streptococcus > Streptococcus iners. The sequence continues at coordinate 2,191,284 of NZ_CP118735.1, forward strand.
TAAGGCTTGATAACATTGAGTTTGACAATGGCCTTGTCACGCGTTTCCTGAGCCAACCAGTCTGCCGTTTCCAAACGAGATTTGTAGACCTCAATCATCTTGGCAACTTTTGCTTCCACATCAGCTTTTGCTTCTGGTGAGAATTTTTCTCCAGCATACCAAAGACCGAGGGCTTGGTTAAAGTAGCCTTGAGCCAAGTTGTAGGCTGCTTTTTCTTGGTTTTGAGCCTGCGGTGTACCTGAAAGCGCACGGCTATAGGCTCCTGCTAGAATACGAATTTCATCCGACAGAAAGGCTGTATAAGCTCCTGCCGCTTTCAAAATCAAGGTCGCCTTCAAAAGCTCCCAATTATCCGCACTGTAAATGTCCTTGGCAGCCTGCCAGAAACGCTCCTCAGGCACGATAATCTTGTCTGGCGTTTGACCTAAAATCGCTGTGAAGAAATCATCCAAAGGCAACTCTGGTGCCAAGGCAGTAAAATCTGCCCACTCGTACGGGTGGTAGAGTTTGGCGTACTCAGAACCTTCTTCATTTGACAGAACATACTTGGCAATCGTGGCATCCAGTTCCAAACGCTTGTCCAAGAGGTCCTTGATTTCCTCATCGCTAAAACCAAACTTAGGTAAAATCGCTTCTTGGCTTTCACGCCAGATTTTGAGCAATTCTGTTCCTTTTTCATGACCTTCTTCATAGTAGGTCGTATCTGGCAAGATAATCCCTAGAGAATCTGCCCAGAGAACATTGGTGGTCGCATCCATAAAGTCAGGTGCTACGCCGAAAGGCATGAGGTTGGGCTTGCCTGCCAACTCATATTCTGCCAGCTTGCTGGTAAATTCTTCGAAAGAGTTGAGAGCCTTGTACTCTGCAATCAAGGCCTGGGCAGGCTCTGCACCCAAACGGTCACGGGTTTCATAGTCAGCCACTTGCTTGTGGAAGGCTACAAAGTTTTGCAAAACGCTATCTTCTGGGACATTTTCACCAGCCAACCATGCGTTTGTCGTGTCAATCATGAGTTTTTCAATCTCGTCCGCTAGGTCTGAAAAACCACCAGTTCTCGGCTTATCATCTGGAATGACGGCTGTTTTTGCCCATTCACCATTGACGTATTCGTAAAAATCATCTTGTAAACGTGTCATTATTTTCTCCTTTGCTTGTGTGATTACTTACTATAATAACAAAAAAGTCTGACAATTTCATTTGTCAAACTAAATTTTTAGGGCATTTTTTAGGAAAAAGCTGACGCAGACTGTCAGAAGACCCATGACCGAACAGGTGCCAGACATGGTCAGGTCAAGCCAACTGGCAAGCCCAAAGCCTAGAACAATCATCAGAATGGCGCAGCATTGCCCCAAAACTAAAAACTGACAGAAATGCTTCGACCAAGGTAAGGCCGCCATGCTGGGGGCCACTAAGAAAACAATGACCGCCATAGAGCCGACCGCTTCAAAGGACGAGACCGTTGTCAAGGAAACCAGAAAAATCAATCCCAGCTCCAGTCTTTTGGTGGCAATCCCTTGGAGTTTAGCCTGCTCCTTGTCCAAGAGATAGAGGGTCAGAGCTTGAAAATTCAAGAAAAAGAAGACCAGCAAGACCAGTAAGAGCCCGACGGACTTGACCAAAGCCAAGGGTAGCGATAACCCTAAAAAATCAAGCCTGTTAAGAGGGGCAAAGAGCACCTCGCCCATCAGGACCATATCCAAGTCCAGATGGACATTACGGGCAAAGAGGGAGATGAGAATAACCGCTAGGGCAAAGAAAAAGGTAAAGAGCAAGCCCGTCGCTGCATCCTGAGCCAACTTACGAGTATGTAGTCCCTCAATCGCTAGAACTGTCAGTAGACCAAAAACCGCCGCCCCAAACAAGAGCAAGGGGGAATCTAGGCTGTGACTGACAAAGAAGCCCAGTACAATGCCCAAGAGGACCGAGTGGGACAAGGCATCTGCCAGCATGGCCTGATTGCGTACCACCAGGACAGACCCAATCAAGCCACAAGAAGAACCAACAGCCAGTAAAATCAATAAGACCTCAAGCACCTGCATTCTCCTTTCTGATATAGGTCACATAAGCAAAAGCCACTAAAGAGGACAAACTCAAGCAAACAATAATAGCCGGCCCAGTCGATAAACCTGTCACCACCGAACTCACATAACTTCCAAGTAGGGCTGAAAATCCAGCAATTCCTGCTGCTAATACCAAGGTCTGGCCATAGGACTTTCCTAAAAGCAAGCCAAAGACGGCTGGAGCTATCAAGAAACTACTCATCAGGATAGCCCCAACCACCTTCAAGCCAACCGCAATCAAACTCATCATCAGAAACAGGGTCAGGCGGTCAATCTTTTCCACAGGAATCCCCACTAGCTTGGCAAATTGTCTGTCAAACAGATAGAGCTTGATCGACTGGTAGTGCCAGCCAAATAAGAACAAGGCTAGCAAGGCTACTAGGCAAATCAATAGCACATCGTCCAGCTGCATAAAGGCAGCCTGACCAAAGACATAGTTTTCCAAGCCTGCCTGGGCGACTCCTTGAAAGGCCGCATTGCCCTGAACATACTGCTTGAGAACCAAGCCCAGTCCAAAAAAAGCTGCCGAAACCAGTGCCAAGGCATTGACCCGACTGGTCCGCCCTCCTCGACAGAGCCAGCTGACCAGACCATAGGACAGGTAACCCGAAGCCACCGCTCCAATCAAGAGAAGCAGGGGCTGGCGTGATTGAAAGACCATATAGGACAGGATGATCCCTGGATAGGCCGCATGCCCCAAGCTATCTCCGATTAAACTCTGCCTAGTCAAGACGCTAATGGTCCCGATTTGACTAGCCGCCAAGGCTAAAACAAGGGTTCCCAGAGCTACCGTCCAAAAAGAATAGTCCTGCAAGAGATCAAGCATGACCGAGACCCTCCTTTAGAAACAAGGCAGGTTCCTGACCATAGGCAGCCTGATAGGCTTGCAGCAAATCCACCTGATCCATAGCCCCCTCTGCCACCAAGCGACCATTGAGCCAGAGGACATAGTCAAAATACTTTTCCAAGGTCAAAAGGTCATGGTGGATAACCAGAGAGGTCTTGCCTTCTTGCTGGAACTTCTTCAAACAGTCCATGATGACTTGCTCTGTCACCTGATCAATTCCTGCCAAGGGTTCATCCATCATATAGAGTTCGGCTTCCTGAGCCAAGGCTCTAGCTAGAAAGACCCGTTGCCGCTGACCTCCCGATAACTGATCAATCTGCCGATTACGTAACTCACTGATCTTCATCTCTTCCAGAGCCTGCTCTGCCTTTTCCTTATCCAAGGAACTTGGTCGACGGAAGAAACCACTGGTATGGGCAAACCGCCCCATCAGGACAATATCCAGAACCCTTGCAGGAAACTGCCAGTTGACCTGACTGGCTTGGGGAATATAGGCAACATTTTTTTGAATAACTTGGTCCAGTTTCTCTGACTGACCCAGTAGTGAAACCTTGCCACTTACCCCCTTCTCCAATCCCAAAATCGCCTTAAACAAGCTAGATTTCCCTGCACCATTTGGTCCGACCAAGGCTGCACGACAACCCTTGGGCAGCTGAAAACTGACCCGATCTAGAGCCTTGACCTGTCCTGCACCATAGTGCAAGGACAAGTCCTCAACTCTCAGTATTTCTTCCATTCTTCCAACCTTTCTTACTGCAAATGCTCCACAATTAACTGGACATTGTGCTTATACATATCGATAAATGTTGCTCCCTCTTCCCCTTCTGGTGCTAGGGAATCTGAGAATAGCTCCTTGCCTTCACCGCTTACAATCGCTACCTGACCACCCTTGGCCTTGACAGCTTCCTGCAATTTTTCCATGCGTTCTGGACTGGTTGTTGACTCGGTGAAGATGGCCTTGATACCATGTTCTAAAATCATATTGACCGTTTCAATCATATCGCTATTGGCAACTTCAGACTCGGTACTAATGCCCTGCGGTGCATAGAGAGTGAAGTCATAGCTGGCTGCGAAGTAGTTAAAGGCATCATGTGGGGTGACTAGGTAACGGCTCTCAGCAGGCAGGACACTCAGTTCTTTTTCAATCCAAGCATGCAAGTCATCCAACTGAGCTAGGTAATTTTCCGTATTTTTCTGAATCAGCTCTGCTTTTTCCGGAAGAAGCTTTTGCAACTCCTCAGAAGCTACCGCTACCGCTGATTTATAGAGAGGAATAGAAAACCAGAAGTGAGGGTCCACAATCTGCTCCCCGTCTTCATCCATGGTAGTCAAATCCGACTGGTCAAAGTTCTTAGACACTGCCACTCCCGTCTTTTCCAAGGCTTCCACCATCTTGCCTTCAAAATGCAAACCATGGTAGAGAACAAGGTCAGCCTTTTGTAATTTTGATAAATCACTAGATTTGGCTACGTACAAATGAGGGTCTTCCCCCGCTGGAATCAATAGATCCCGCTCCACCTCATCTCCTGCCAGCTGATAGACCATATCACTGAGGAAAGAGGTCGTGACTGCCACTCGTGGCTTGCTGGAAGCCTCTGGGCTTTGCGTTGAACGACAGGCTCCTAGTCCGATAAGGGACAATAGCAGAGCCAAACTAAGAATTAGTTTTTTCATGATAGGTTCTCCTTTATATTTTGTTAGGTATACTTAACTTTAGTTTTAATATATATTAAAAAAATCTTTCTGTCAATGATTTTTATAAAATTTTGGTATACTATTCTTACTAGAAAGTGAGAGAATATGACACCAAACAAAGAAGATTACCTGAAAGTCATTTACGAACTAGGGCAGACAGAACAGAAAATCACCAATAAGCAGATTGCTGAAAAGATGAATTTTTCCGCCCCAGCCGTTTCCGAAATGCTGAAAAAAATGGTCACGGAAGAGCTGATTGAAAAAGATAAAGCAGCAGGTTACATCCTCAGCCAAGTCGCCTTGGAAATGGTAGCCAACCTCTACCGCAAGCACCGCCTGATAGAAGTCTTTTTAGTTGAACAGCTGGGCTATTCCCCTGAACAAGTCCATGAAGAAGCTGAAATTTTAGAACACACCGTTTCAGACCATTTTATCAACCAACTGGACAAACTGCTGGGCTATCCCCAAACCTGCCCACACGGTGGCAGCATTCCTAAAGAAAACCAGTTGCTTGTAGAACGCTACCAGACCCGGCTGTCCCAACTGACCGAAACCGGCAACTACCAACTGGTTCGTATCCATGATTTCTACCAGCTCCTCCAATACCTGGAACAACATGAGTTAACTGTCGGCGATCAACTACTTGTGACAGCCTTCGACCAGTTTGCCCAGACCATCACCATCCAGTACAAGGACAAAGAACTGGCCATACCTGTAACCATCGCCCAAGAATTATTCGTAGAAAAAGCCAATCGCCCAGCCTAATAAGCTGAGCGATTAGTTTTGTTTAGTAAAAAAAGAGAGGAATGCCGAATCAAAATCTAAAGGAAAAGGAAAAAGAAGATGAAAAAGAAAATACTTGTTGCACTAATCCTAACCTTCATAAGCCTCCTGCTTTGGGGGATTGGAAAGCTGTATATCGCATATAATCTATCTCACTACGCAGGGTACTATGTCCAGCACATGCCTCGGAAAGAGGGGATGAATCCAGAATTAGTCATCATTTTAACTCATCTGGACAGTATTGAAAGACCAGAAGTAAACGGACTTACTTATAACTTAAGGGGAAATGGTGGTATCATAAAAGATGATAGTTTTTACCTTTTTGATGTGTCGGATGAATTTCAACTGACTATATCAGATGAAGATGGAGACTACTTCTTTAACCATGATAACGGTGAATTTTTGTATTATTACACTGATGATATCGACAATACAAATTCTGACACGCAATATCAAAAAGAGGCGGAATTACTTCTCGATAAAATCTTGCCCCTATCCTAGAAGCGCAACCCAAACCAAAAATAAACCTTCAAAATCTATTTAACGACAAATACTACAAACAGTTTAATGAATAAGCTATCTATGAAAAAGAAATTACTTGTTGCCCTTATCCTAACCTTCATAAGCCTCCTGCTTTGGGGGATTGGAAAGCTGTATATCGCATATAATCTATCTCACTACGCAGGGTACTATGTCCAGCACATGCCTCGGAAAGAGGGGACCAATCCTGAGTTGGTCATCATTTTAACTCATTTGGACAGTATTGAAAGACCGACAACTAATAAATTATCCTATGACCTTGATGGGAATAGTACAATTTTACTAAATAATTCTATAATATTAAGTAATGGTCCCTACATTCGTATTTGGAATTATACAGAAAATAAAAAATATATTTTCCATAATTTCGGTAGTTATTCTTATTATTACACTGATGATATAGACCAAAAAAAATATGATTCACAATATCAAAAAGAGGCGGAATTACTCCTCAATAAAATCCTGCCCCCTATCTTAAAAGCACAACCCAAACCAAAAATAAACCTTCAAAAACTATTTAACGACAAATACTACAAACAGTTTAATGAATAAGCTATCTATGAAAAAGAAATTACTTGTTGCCCTTATCCTAACCTTCATAAGCCTCCTGCTTTGGGGGATCGGAAAGCTGTATATCGCATATAATCTCTCACACTATGCAGGGTACTATGTCCAACACATGCCCCGGAAAGAGGGGACCAATCCTGAGTTGGTCATCATTTTAACTCATTTGGACAGTATTGAAAGACCTTCGACCAATAACTTATCCTACGACCTTGATGGGAATGGTGCAATTATTGTAGATAATCAATTAATTCTTTCTTACAGGACAGATATGTTTAATTTATATCCAACAGAAGGTACTGAAAATTATATATTAGATGTCAAAAATGGATCATTTCTCTATCATGTCAAAAATCTTAATTTTCAAGAAAAGGATAATAGTAAACCCAAGGAGCTAGAAGCCGAAAAACTTCTCAATAAAATCCTGCCCCCTATCTTAGAAGCGCAACCTAAACCTAAAATCAACCTTCAAAAACTATTTAACGACAAATACTACAAACAGTTTAATGAATAAGCATGCAGTTAAAATCAGGTATAGAGGGCTATTTTTGCTGTTCATTGAGTATCAAATCTCCTCTATTCTCTTTCAAAACCAATCGCCCAGCCTAATAAGCTGAGCGATTATTTTTTCTTCCAATTGCGGAAAATGGATCTGGTTGCAAAAAACACTTGCCCTAGGATATATACCAAACCCAAAAAAGAACCTAGATAAAAACAGCCCAAGAGAAAGAAAGGGTTATAGGTCAAGGGCTGGATGATAAACATGAACACGAGCACCAAGCCCCACCGCATGCCCCAGGTCATCTTTCTCTGAATCAACCATTCCAGCCTATCTTCTCCAACTGAACTTCTGGTTTCCAGATATTCTTGATTGAGGTCTTGAAAAAATTTTCTCATATTTCTGCCCACCTCTGCACTTGATAGTTAGCAATTATAAAATTGCCAACCTCCTCTTAGTATATAGGCATTTCCCCCAAATATCTACTGTTAATGTTTATCCACCAATCTGCACCATACCAAATAAAATTTGGAGGAATAAAATGGAGGCATTATAGAAGCTATGTGCAAGGATAGTATCCGTCATTCGTCTATTGCACATATACAGATAGCCCAGATAAGCCCCTGTGATAAAGTGACCTAAAAATGCCACTGAAAAGCTCCAAGTATGAAAAAAAGCAAATAAAATAGCAGAAAATAAGATGACCATTTGAGGATGCTTAGGAAAATACTGGGCTGTTTTTTCTAACAAAATCCCTCTGTAAAGAAATTCTTCTAAAACGGGTGCAAACAAGACAACTGAGAGAGCCATCACCCAAAAATTTTCCGAATTTAACTGATTGACTATATCTAAGGCGTTAGAATCACTAGTGCTAAGCCCTAAATATTGCCAAAGGAGGTTCAGGCAAGTTTGTCCAGTAAATACCAACGCTGTCATACCGACTATTTTAAAAATATTCAGCTTCTCTCTTGAAAAGACTTGATTCTTCCCCATTCCTCGTCTGATAACAGAAAGTAGTGCCAATATTGCAAGACCAAGCCCTATCATGACTGCAAGTTTTAATCTTGAAAGGCTGTTATTCCCACATAAACTGGAAATTGAATGAGCAAAGTGAGCAACAAGGTACCCACAGCTAAACCGATGGATTTTATTATTTTCATATTCTTATCCCACACTTTCTTCAGATATTTCAATCCTAATTTTTCTTGTTTCTAATGTATTGTCAAACGACACTCCATTTATTTAGCATTTTTATTGATTTGACTCAAAATAATCAACCAAGTGCCAATAATAATCCAGTCTTTTACAGAAAGCACCTTACTTTCAAGGTAATAATAGACAACTATGGAAATATTCATGAAAAATAAAGTAAAAAATAATAGCTTTCTATTCATAAATTCACTGCAAAATGGAAGCTGAAAAATCAACCATTTATCCCTCCTACCACTGTTATTAAACTGTTTTTACTAGATGTTATTGCAAGTATTACTTATTCTTTTTCCAATCTTTCATAGCACGAATTCCCCAACATAGCAAGATTAAAAAGGTAATTGCTATGATGAATCCGATAAAACCGATTATTTTCTGGTAGAAATATTCTGCAGTCAAACCTCTATACAAACTTACTAGTCCTATGATTGAAAATAAGACTATGAAACCTAGCTGTTGCAAGTACAAAGTAGGCTCCCACACTGTATGTTCTCCCTGCTTTCTTACTTCTTTCATGAAATAATGATTGACGACGAAAGAAGTAGACATACACATTCCAATTGTCACATACCATAAGATTTGAAGAGATATGACCTCTCTCATCATATAGAGAACAAATAAAACAATTAAGGGAAGTTGACCAGCCCAAAATCGAAAGAATATCAATTGTTTTTTCCTTGAATTATTTTCCTTCATACGTAACACCTCCTGTGCATATTACTGTTACACAATTGTTTTTCACAATGTTCACACATTTATACACTTATAACATTTAAAATGGTCACAATACTGTTCGACAAGATATGTGCCACTATCGGATATTTGAGATGGTCCGTTTTATAGTAAATCCAAGAAAACAAAAATCCTGGAAAAAGTGCCGACCAGAAACTAAAAGAAATTTCATAACTATGTACAAAAGCAAATAAACTGGCTGTAATTAACACGCTAATGATTGGATAGTGCTTACTCCTTATTCTCTCCTGAAAGATTCCCCTATAGAGATACTCTTCTCGGATAGGAGAGAGAATATTTGTACTGAGCAAGGCCATCCAGCCATATTTGGACTGAAATAGCTCCAGCATACTACTATTATCAACCGTCGATCCAGATAATCGCAAGGAAACATTTAATAGTACAATTTTAATAATGATTACCAAAATAACCAATCCAAACAATTTACCATAGCTATAGCCTTTTGCCTCTAAACTATCGTCACGATAGTTTTTCCGAAGAGTTTCCAATAACCCAAAAACGAAAAGAGTGAGAAGAATCCAACAAAACACATGTAGGATATAACCAAGTAGGTGTTCATCTATATTCCCCCAACTCATCTCAGCAATGAAGGGGACTTGTATGACTAAGGTTAACAATAAAACCTGTACGATACTTTTTATCCAACGAACCATTGCTACTCTCCCGTTCTAATAGAATCTTTTTATGAACTTAGTATATAGCAAATCAACACACTATTCTCATCCCTGTCACGAACGGTCGTTATTTTGTAATGAATGACCATTTTTTCAAAGTCACCGAATCTTATCCAAGATATTCAGTGCCAGATTATCGCTTGACAGATGTAAAACAAATAGCTACACTATTGTTATACATATTAGAATTTGGAGTTGAAGACAATGGCAGGATTGGTTAGGGATAGACAATATAATTTTAGAGTAAATGCACAATTATTGGAACAAGCAAAAATAATCTTATCAGAAAAAGATATGACCCTTTCTGATGCTCTTAATTTATTTGTAGAAAGAGTGGTTGAAGAGCAAGATTTGCCAATAAAAACGGTAGAAGAGGTGCGTGCAGAGGCTTTTCTAGATGAGTTGATTGCAGAGCTTGATGAAGGCTACCAAGAAGTTTTATCAGGACACACGACACCTGCTCGTGAGGTATTCGCCAAATATGGTCTATGAAGTACATTTATCTGCTAAAGCCGAACAAGATTTAGAGGAAATCTACCAGTATTATGTCCGTGAATTTTCAGAATCAAGTGCTCGAAAGGTGCTTGCATCTCTGAGCACAGCTATCTTGACCTTAGAAATATTTCCAGAGGGATATATTGACCTCGACGCTCGTCTGGGACGAGCATTATTCCCAGAAGGAAAAACAAGGATGATTCCTGGAAAACAGCACCTCATCTTCTATTTGATTCGTGGCTCTCGTGTAGATATCCTTCGCATTAGAGGAGCAAGGACAGACTACCTAAACAACCTAGACAATCTATTCAAGCAAACCCTCAAATAACGAGATACTTTCCCACCTTCAACAAGTCTATCGAAACGAGTGTAAACAAAAAGCTGATTGCTCAGCTTTTTATTTATACTTTGAATATTTACCCAAGCAAGCACCTAGAGAGAAGATACCATATAAGAAAAACAATAATTAATCGAATACCTGTCTTAAACATTGCTTTTCCTGTCTTAACATATAGTAAATATGCCGCAATCGCTAGTATAGTCTTTTAGTTTACTTTTAGTACTAGGCAACGAGCCGCAGGCATAACTGGAGTTAGGCAAGGCGAGTTAACGAAGTAATAAAAGGAAAACTAAATGACGATAAAACATAGAGAGTGACTAGCATGAACACACTACTATTGAAATCCATCTGCAACCTCCATATTCCTTGGGTCCATCTCTATTATTTCCGATTATTGATGCCCGTCTTTCCCACTCCCTCATCCAAAAACAGAATATAGAAATTCCCCGAAATCTTGCCCTGCTGAATAAATCACTGGTACAAGAACAGATCCAAGTGTCATCAAGGTCAGAGCTACTCCTACCCAGACCAAGAATTTCATTGCAAACGGGGAAGACTCATAAGCTGTTTCAACTTCTTGGTATTTTTTATCTAATTTTTCCATCATTGTCATCACTGAACTCCTTTAACACCACTAACCAAACAGTACCAATAAATAACCAATAATTGAGAAGATAACCATCAAGCTATTGTTCAAGATATGAACAATAATCGCATCCACAATATTGCCACGGCGAGCGTAAGCCAAATAGAAGACTGCCCCAAGCAAGAAGTAAAGTGGCAACTCAATTGGATGAATCGCATGAAGAAGAGCAAAGACAGCTGAACTGATTATCAATTTTAGCCATTTTTGATTTTCTTTGAAGAAATAACTGCTAAACAAACCTCTGAAAACAAGCTCTTCCATAAAAGGAGCAAAGACGCCTATTGCAATATGAAAGGCAACAAAGTATAGCGGAAACATCTTCGCCAATTGCTCATTTGTAGCCAAAAGTGCTGCATCGTTGGCCGTGGTAGCATTGCCAGTAACCAACTGTGTCAATAACGTTCCGCCAATACCGATAACTCGTCCGGCTAAGAAAAATAGCAGAGCAAACCCAAAATCTTTCCAAGTAAATGTGAACCGTTTTTGCTGGTCAGGTAGACCTTTCTTATACCGTTTCCAAGTCCACACCACAATAGCTGTCGCAATGACCAGATAGCCAATGCCAGAAACCCACTGCATGACACCTGACATCGAATCCTGTATGGCAATAAATCGCATCGGAGTTATGTTAATCGCAACGATGACAAGAATCAAACCAATAAATTTTAATATATTTTTAACACGTTTCATAAGCTAGTCCTCCTTTTTAGTCTTATTCACTTTCATTAGAAAATACAATGCAATAAATACAGTGGGATAGAAGTCAGATGAGAAAACATCTACTGTTTTTCCAAGAACAAGCCAAGCCACTAGGTGAATAAGAACGGCAGTGACCAAAATTCCTACAACAAGCCCTTGCAAGAACTGCATAATTTTATTCTTTCTTTGATAGCCATCATTTGATGTTTGTTTGCCATTTTCATTTCTCCTTTTCATTAATAATGTTATTCTGTCGGATTATCCCAGCAAAATAACTACCATAACTACTGCGAAATTGTGTAAACAATGTGCAATACTAGATACTCTAATATCATCAGTTGAATAATAAGCTAGTCCATAAATTAGAGAACTTATTAACTGACTATTAAATGCAATTTGATAATCATGACTATACGAAAATATGAGAGAAGTAACAACAATAGAACCCCAACCTATATAACGTGATAGTTTCTCTTGAAGAATTCCTCTATATAAAATTTCTTCCAAAATAGGCTGAGTAACGATTGTGGTTAAAAGATACAATATAAAGACTATCGGTCTTTCCTTCATTTCCAGTATTTGTGTCGGAACTGATCCTACATTATAGCCATTTCCAACATATAGAATCGTCACATATACTAATGTCAAAAAAAGTGTCACTGATGAGTAGATAACTAGACTTTTTTTATTTATTTTTCCTTGTTTAAACTGTAGTAGATTAAACGTAATATCCAGTCGTTTAGCAAAAGATGATAGAAACCAAAGCGATAATAATACAAAAGCAATACACACTATAATTCGAATAGTATCTCCTGTAAGATTATTACTAACATGGATACGATCATCGCTAAAAGTTGATACAACCGGGGTTTGAGTAAATATAGATAAAAACATAAACCCCAAAATAGATATCAAAACATAGCCACACTTTTTTAAAATATTAACCATTCTATCAACCCCACTTTAACATCCACCAGTATATTTTTTCTTATTCCATCCATCAAGAAATGAGCATACACCTGCAAATACTTTTTCGGCAACTTTAATAATGTCTCCGCCGAGATTAATGCCTACTTTACCTTGTTTTGTTCCTTATTCGCTAAAGCAGTAAAAGTAATGATTGAACCTGGGATACTAACTGCCAAAACATTGAAAAAATCTTTAAGGCTATCGCCTGACAAGTTCGCACTAATCTTAAACACCAAACATAGTGCAATAGCAATCAAAACTGCATAAAATTTTTTATTTTTCATCTTCAATTCTCCTTGTTCTTGTTTTTTATAAAACAATTTCTAATAAAACACTGATTTCAAATTCAAAATCTTTAAAAACTGTATAAACAGGTGGAACGAGCCAAGCAAATACTACTAGAGATAGTATGAGAATAGCTACCGTTTTAATATCAAATTTTCTTTCTTCCTTAGAATATTTATGTTCCATCTTTGTTTCTCCTGTTCTTGTTTTCTTTACACTCTTAGTATAAGCTAACTCAGCCCAAATTTTTCATCCATGTCATGAACGGTCGTTATTTTGTAATGAATGACCATTTTTTTATCGATTCATTAAGTTGTGATATAGTTTTTTGCAAAATTTCTCTAATTTTTCTTCAACGAGAACAAATAGATACAGTCCATAGGGAGTTATGAAGCGTGGTACAAAATTCTTGGTGACAAGTAAGTACAGCACATACAAGGTATAGACTATCATAGCGACATGTAGCAATTGTTCTTCTGTCATAGCAATTTTCTTTTTCACTGCCATCTCGTTTCTCCTTGTTCTTATTTTTTTCACTCTTAGTATAGACCAACACACCACCATCTTTTCATCCATGTCATGAACGGTCGTTATTTTGTAATGAACGACCATTTTTTCGAGAAAATTCATAAACTCCAGCCTTTTGACTGGAGTTGAAAGTGACAGATTGTAAAATCAACTAAAATAGTTTGAATTATGATTTCTACATAAAAAAACAAAAAATTATGATAAAATAATATTGCTGTCGGAAACCGATTGCGTTCTTCAATAGGAGTTCGTGAAAGGGGGTGAATAGCTTTGCATTACATCTTAGAGCTCTTACTTGCTGTTATGGCAAATGTAGCTGCATACTGCATTTGCAAGTGGCTAGATAGCAAGTACAACGACCACAGCTAGCCCAAACCACACCCGTTAATCTCTCAAACTAGAGAACGTAAAAAAGCCCTCAGAAACTGCAATTTCTGAGGGCTTTGGTGTGCTTTGCACTACATCTTTCTAACTTAGTATAGCAGATTTTAGACAAATTTCAAACTATTTATTCATAAACATAAAACATCAGCTATCCACAAAGGCATTTACAATGCTTGCAATCAATAATCTCCGAGAATTCCACTCTAAATCTCTCAGGTTTCGATTCATAAGTCCCTAATATCTTCTTGCAAAAAATGACCTCCTTTGTATCTCGTACAAACTGACTAGAAGCATTGACTTGATGCGATTTAGTCAACATCAGCCTCCAATATTTTGAATTTCTTCTAGCAAACGAAAACACCCCAAATGACTATTCGAGGTGTCATCCTATGAACCTAATTAACAGTAGTATTGTTGACCAATCTCGCAATAGGACAAACCAATACCAGGCATCCATTGATTAGCAAAAGAAATAATCTGCTCACTTCTCCCATTATCATAGACTCCATAAATAGTATAGCAGATGCAAGAGCTACCCCTAAAATGAGGTATCTTTGATGTACAGGCATCCTGTACGACATGCCACGTTTCTTTAAAAAATAGTAGCTTGTCCCTATCACCAAAGCGTGAAGCAATGTTAATATCAGCATGATTGGCAATAAATCCTTTCCGTCAGTTCTAACTGAAACCAACCACATCAAAAAAACGAATAGGTCAATTGCAATACTGGCATAATTTCCGATTTTGATTATTTTTAGATTATCCATAACCAGTTTCCTTTCAAGCCAGCCAGTCAACTTCAGTGTACTTGCTTGTGTTCCTGATAGTTACGTTTGAGCAACATCACTAGAAGCAAAAAGTTTGGAACGGATAGAGCCCAGTAACCAAGGCTACCAAAGCCAAGCCACTCTCTCATTACATAGTCTAAACAAAAATAGAATAGTACGGCTAAAATAGTTTTCATCATTTTCATTTTATTTTCCTCCTTATTTTTTAACCACAGAACTCAACCCTCTAATGACAAGGTAACTGAGTAGGTAAATCATTCCATAATACACTCCCCATAGACCAATGATAGCTCCTGCTCCGAGTCCTACAAGTAGGGAGTGGAAATGCCGGTGTTTAACAATTGTTTTTTAAGTATTCATATTCGTATCTCCTTTTGTTTTCTTTACACTCTTAGTATAGACCAATACATCACCATTTTTTCATCCATGTCATGAACTGTCGTTATTTTGTAATGAACGACCATTTTTTCGAGAAAATGCAAAAAAAATCCAGCCTTTCGACTGGACTTACATCTATAAATCTTATTCCAAAAACACCAACTCCTGAACGAATCGATGATTGCTACTGTTCGTTGATATAGAAAATTTAGGATAGTTATCTAAAATAGCTTTTACATTGGCCAAGCCAATTCCTCGATTATCTCCTTTTGTAGAATGACCATATTCAAAAATATGACTTGTAGATACTTTATCTTCAACCGTAGTATTTTCTACAACGATAATTTTTCTGTCATCTTCCTGGAAATAGGCAAATACAATATTTCCATTTACACACTGCTCTGCCGCATCTATAGCATTATCTAATAAGATAGACAGAATCGTTATAAATTCAATCAACTCTAAAGCAGGTTGTTCAATTTCAACATCTACTTCCACAGAAATTGTAATCCCCTTTTTTTGTGCCTCCAACATCTTAGATGACAGCAGACTCTTCACGGCAGGATTTTGTATATTGGATAATCTAGCTATATCGTACTTTCCATCATAGAATTTTCTATCAGAATCTGCAATAACCTCACTATAAATCGTTCGAATCGCAACAATATCCTCTTCCTTAATTGCTTCATTCAGACTAATAAGAATATTAGTGTAGTCATGTCGGAAACTTCGAATTTCTTTATAAAGTGATTCAACATGACGGCTATAACGACCTAAGTCAGTTAATTGTTTGTCCTTCAACTCCTGGATTTCTTTTTCTTGCTTTTCTTTCTTCTGATAGTTTAAATACAACATACTAACTGTAAATAGAATAAAGTATAATAGTAGTATATTAGTTCTGATAAAATATGTATCTATCTTAATATCCACTATTCCTTTATCCATCAATACTTCCAAAAATAAATTACCTCTTATTAAAAGAAAATAAGTAATAAATAGAATATTTAATCCCAAAAATATACCTCTAAATTTTTTGTCCAAAGTATCAACTTGAAGATATTTTGATTCTATTCGTAATCCCTTGAAAAATCCATAATAAAAAGGAATTAATAAAATAGACAATAAGATTTCGAACATAGCACTAGCATTTGCATATACAATATCTACATCAAAAATAAAACGTAAATAAAGGCTGATGATACGTTGAAACATATCCCCTATCACAAATGGTAATAATCCATAAAATATTTTTTGAGTTCTATTCCAATTTGTTTTAAAAAATGGTATAACAATCAGAAAAGAAAATGGTTCTAATAATAAGTAAATATCATAAAGAATTATTTGACAGACTGTTAAGCAAGAAGCTATAAAACATTTTTTCTTCTTACTTAAAAATAAACCGCTAATTTGTTGAAGAATCATCAAACGAATCAGCATGTCAATAAAGAATACAGTGTCGTAAAATGGAGATATAAAAATATTCATCAATTAATCTCCAACAAATCTGCAAGTTTCTTCTGCTTCAAACGAGAAACAAAACAAGAATCTCCATTATCAAAATAGGCAATATGGTTTACTCTGTCCAACTTCGTTATATTTAATGGATTCACTACACAAGAACGATGTGCCTGGTAAAGTCGTTCGTCAGCTTTCGCTATATCGGATACTTTCCCGTAAAACTCAGTCTGACCTGTTTTCGTTTTTAAAATGACTTTATGAATCGTTGATGATGTTTCAAAATAAAGGATGTCACTAAAAGGGACTTGAATATGAGCAGTTTCAGTTTTGTATATAAAAGAATTTTCAGCTATAGTATGATCAATATTTTCAAAAGCATGCACTAACACATCTGATACTGCCTTTTGAAAGTCACTATCCTCCAGGCCTTTATCTATAAAATCTAAAGCAGAAACCCGATAACGATACGTTACCGGCATAAATTCTGAGTGAGTTGTTACAAAGACAATAACAGCATAAGGATCTCGAGCACGGATTTCTTTAGCGATTTCCATTCCTTTCTTTTCTTCGCCTTTAATTTCAATATCTAAAAAGAAAAATTGGTGATTGCCTGCTTCCTCAATTGATTCCAATAACTGATTTGGTTTACCAAAAACTTCTAGGAATTTATACCTTACTGACGTTTCTTCAACACACCGCCTAATAGCATTTTCTAGCCTACTCTGCTGAAAAAAATCATCTTCTAATACAAAAATATTAAGCATAGAAATCTCCTACATTTTTTGTAAGTAATAATCATTATTATAGCATATTTAGGCAAAAGATAAATGTCCAACTTGACTTGATAGACCTGCCGATGTATAATAAACATAGAAAAAGGTAGTTGCCAGAAACAACTACCCCTTGCAGAACCGTTTAAGACGGTGGCTGTTTACAAATTATTTTAAAAATAACCGTTAACTCGCCAAAGTTATAGACGGTTATTTTTTTGTCGTTTTTACCAATTCAAGCACTAACATCACGAGAGCGATAACAAAGTTACCAGCTACAAACATGAGTGTTAAGACCTCAAAGGTTGACAAAGATAGCTTCTCCCTTCTGTTAGATTTTGATGATTTGCATAGTAGAACAAAAAGTTCCATTCCACTTCTCTTAATTCGCGTCAACATCTCAGCGCAGTGGTTGATTGGCAGATTTGTTCGTGCTTCGCACTCCAAATCTGACCTAATCAACTGTGCGGGGGCGGTAAGACGAACTCATTTTCTACAAGTTGAGTTCTGTACCGCTCCCACCTACCTTTCAGAAATTAGAGCCACCGTCTTTACTTTTCTGCAAAAACTATTATAGCATATTTAGACAAAAGATAAATATCCAACTTGACTTGATAGACCTGCCGATGTATAATAAACATAGAAAAAGGTAGTTGCCAGAAACAACTACCCCTTGCAGAACCGTTTAAGACGGTGGCAGATTATTCGTATTAAATAACCGTTAACCTACCAAAGTTATAGACGGTTATTTTTTTGTCGTTTTTACCAATTCAAGCACTAACATCACGAGACCGATAACAAAGTTACCAGCTACAAACATGAGTGTCAGCACCTCAAAGGTTGACAAAGATAGCTTCTCCTTTCTGTTAGATTTTGATGATTTGCCCATAGGCACCACCTACCTTTCAGAAATTAGAGCCACCGTCTTTACTTTTCTGCAAAAACTATTATAGCATATTTAATAAAGAAGTGTAGTCCAATTTACACATCAAAAAACCAGCCTACTTGGACTGGTCTTCTTGTAGTCGCTCTTTAAGGCGACGACGGTATAAAATCTGCGAAGGAATGAAATAGAGAAAACTTGCTAAGATAATCCAACGTTTATCCAAATCACTGAAATAAATCGCTAAGATTAGTACAAAAGCAAGGATTAAATAAAAGAAATGATTGGTTAATAACTTTTTCATCCGACACCTCCACATTTTCTTGATATTAGTATATCAAATTTCCTTAAAAATGTATAGTAGTCTAGCGATTTTTGGTATCTAACACAATGGTCACCGGACCATCATTGACTAGACTGACCGCCATGTCCGCCCCAAAAACGCCCACTTCAACCGGTACAAAGGCTGACAGGGCTTGGTTAAAGGCATCATAGAGTTGGCTGGCTAGGGCAGGAGCTGCCGCTCCTGTAAAGGCAGGGCGGTTGCCTTTTTTGGTATCCGCAAAGAGGGTAAATTGGGAAATGGATAAAATCTTGCCCGCCACATCTTGAACAGACTTGTTCATTTTGCCTGCCTCATCTGAAAAAATCCGCATATTGACAATTTTACGAACAGCATAATCTAGATCGTCCTGACTGTCATCTGGCCCCACACCGACTAGGAGCAAAAGTCCCTGATCAATTTGCCCATGGATGCTTCCTTCGATGGTCACACTGGCCTGTGATACACGTTGTAATACAATTTTCATCTTATCCGTTGGTCCTTTTCACTGAGTAAACTTCTGGCACCGACTTGATCTTATCCACCAGACTGGTCAAGGTTGCCAGGTTGGAAATACCAAAGGAAACATGGATAGTCGCAAACTTCATATCCTTGGTTGGCTGGGCATTGACTGAAGAAATGTTCTTGCTGGCATTTGTCAAGACCTTGAGGACATCGTTGAGCAGTCCTGAGCGGTTAAGTCCGTAAATATCAATATTTGCCATGTATTCCTTGGTCGAATTTTCATCCTCCCAACCGACATCAATCAGGCGAACATCGTAGTTTTCCTGGCTCTTGAGATTCATACAGTCCACACGGTGAACCGCAACCCCGCGACCCTTGGTGATGTAGCCGACAATCTCATCGCCAGGGACTGGATTACAACATTTGGCAATCCGTATCAGCAAGCCTGACGCCCCTTCAATGACCACGCCACCTTCGTGACGGATTTTCAAACTATCTTTGTTGTCATGTTTGACTTCGCCACCGTTGACCAATTCATCCGCGACAGCCTTGGCCTTAGCTCGCTCGGCTTCTCGACGTTCTTTCTCTGTCAGACGGTTAAAGACGGACACGGCAGATATTTCCCCAAAACCAACCGCTGCATAGAGAGCCTCATCGGTTTTATAACTGGTCTTTTGTAGGACCTCGTCCATGTGGCGGCGGTCGAGATATTGGTTGGGAACGTAGCCGTTCTCTTGGAGCAGGTTCTGGAGCATTTCACGCCCCTTAGAAACAGACAATTCCTTGTCCTGATTCTTGAAGAACTGCTTGATTTTGTTGCGGGCCTTGTGAGTTTTAACCAGGTTGACCCAGTCACGACTGGGACCGAAAGAGTTGGCAGAGGTGATGATTTCCACCTGGTCACCTGTCTTGAGCTTGGTCGTCAGAGGCACCATACGGCCGTTGACCTTGGCACCTGTCGCCCGCTCGCCGACCTTGGTATGAATTTCATAGGCGAAGTCAATGGGTACGGAGTCCTTAGGCAATTCACGCACCGCGCCATCTGGCGTGAAAACGTAAATACGCTCGGTGAAGATGTCCTCTTTGACCGAATCAACGAAGGATTGGGCGTCCCCTGCTCCTTCTTGAAGTTCAATCAGATTGTTGATCCAACGCAGCTCTTTTTCAGAAGCAGTTGCCTTACCACCACGCTTGTAGGCCCAGTGAGCCGCCACCCCGTATTCTGCAACCTGATGCATTTCCACCGTCCGAATTTGGAATTCAATCGGTCCCTTTGGCCCATAAACAGTCGTATGGATGGACTGGTAGCCATTGGCCTTTGGGCTGGCAATGTAGTCCTTGAACCGACCTGGCATAGGTTTCCATAGTTCATGGATGTAGCCAAGCATGGCATAGACATCACTTGGTGTATCCATCAAGCAACGGATTGCTGTCAGATCATAGAGCTGGTCGAAGCGTTTTTTCTTATCGTGCATCTTCCGATAGATAGAATAGATATGCTTGGGACGACCATAAATCTGTCCAATCAGATTGCGCTCCTCTGTGTATTCTCTCAACTTATCGACGACTTCATTGACCAAATCTTCCCGTTCACGACGCTTCTCACTCATCATGCGAGTAATCTTGTAGAACTCAACTTCATTGAGATAACGGAAGGACATGTCTTCCAATTCCCACTTGATAGAAGAAATACCCAGACGGTGGGCAAGGGGTGCATAGATTTCCATCGTTTCACGTGAAATCCGTTCCTGCTTGTCCTTGCGCAAGTGTTTAAGGGTCCGCATATTGTGAAGGCGGTCTGCCAGTTTAACCAGAATGACCCGCATGTCTTGGGACATGGCAATCAGCATATTACGGTGGTTTTCAGCTAGTTGCTCCTCATGTGACTTGTACTCGACCTTACCCAGTTTGGTCACACCGCCGACAATATGCCGAACCTCTGGTCCAAATTCCGCTTCCATTTCATCCAGAGTTACCTCAGTGTCTTCTACTACGTCATGCAAGAAACCGCAAGCTACGGTTACCGCATCTAGCTTGAGCCCTGCCAAAATCCCTGCTACTTGGATAGGGTGGACAATATAGGGTTCACCTGATTTGCGAAATTGGGGCTTATGGGCCTCTGTCGCAAAATCCAAGGCCTTCTGAACAAAAGCAACATCTTCGGCCGGAAGGTAGGTAGCTGTCAGCCCAACAACCTCTTCTCCTGTAAAATTGATTTCCTTCATTTACTTCTCTCCCTAACTATTTCCTATTATTTTACCATTTTCACTGGAAAAGAAAAAGGAAAGCGGTAATTCGTCCATACTATACCATTCCAAATGACGATAAACAAAGAAACATCAGCCAAACACCCTCTCAGCCATCGTTCGCTTTTCGTTGCATTTTCTGAAATTTTTTCTCTATTTTTCTTTTATTTTTCGCAAAAAGCCTTGCTGTTTTCGCTTTCAATCGGTATAATATTCTTGAGATTATATCAAATGGAGGTTCTCATGAAATTTCGTTTTAGTAAGTGTACTTTAGCCCTCAGCCTAGCTTTATTGGCTAGTACCAACACCGCCCTTGTGTCTGCCCAAGAAGCTAGCACAGATACTCCTGTTTTGAAGACTGAAACAGAAACCAGTAGCTCTGTAGCAACCAGCCAAGCCGAAGCAACGACTGGTGAGGTTGCCACACCGACAACTACCGAAACTACAGCCGGTGAGGCTGTCACGCCAACTACAGAAACAACTGACCAATCTGTTACACCAGTGACAGAAGAAACTGCTCCTATTGTAGAAACCAGCAATACTCCAGTTAACGACACAACAGCTAGCCTTGTTACAGCAACACGCGCAGTGTCTACTGAAACTACCACTCCAGTTGAAGGCCAGTCTGTCGATGTCCGTATCCTAGCAACAACGGACCTCCATACTAACTTAGTCAACTACGACTACTACCAAGACAAGCCTGTAGAAACCCTCGGTTTGGCAAAAACTGCTGTCCTAATCGAAGAGGCAAAAGCTGAGAATTCAAACATTGTACTTGTAGATAATGGTGATACCATCCAAGGAACACCGCTTGGAAACTACAAATCCATCATCGATCCAATCGAAGAAGGTGAGCAACATCCTATGTACGCTGCCTTGGACACGCTAGGCTTCGATGCTGGTACCCTTGGCAACCATGAATTCAACTACGGTTTAGACTATCTCCGCAAGGTGATTTCAACTGCTGGCATGCCTCTTCTTAATGCCAACGTTTTACATCCTACAACCAAAGACTTCCTCTACCAACCTTATACCATCATTGACAAGACTTTTACAGATACGACTGGCAAGGCTGTCAGCCTGAAAGTCGGTATCACAGGAATTGTTCCACCACAAATCCTCAACTGGGACAAGGCCTACTTGGAAGGTAAGGTCATCGTTCGCGATGCGGTTGAAGCAGTTCGCGATATCGTTCCTGTTATTCGTGAAAATGGAGCTGACATCGTTCTAGTTCTTTCTCACTCAGGTATCGGTGATGACCAGTATGAAGTCGGTGAGGAAAATGTCGGTTACCAAATCGCCAGCCTAGCTGGAGTTGATGCGGTCATCACAGGCCACTCCCACGCAGAATTCCCAGGAACAGCCGAAAAACCAAGCTCTTACGCTAAATATGCTGGCGTGGATGACACAAATGGTAAAATCAACGGTACCCCTGTGACCATGGCTGGAAAATACGGTGACCACCTCGGCGTTATCGACCTCAACTTGACCTACACAGACGGTAAATGGACCACAACTTCTAGCAAGGCAGCCATCCGCAAGATTGACACCAAGTCACCTGTGGCGGACAGTCGCATCATTGACCTTGCCAAAGAAGCTCACACTGAAACGATCAACTATGTTCGTCAGCAAGTCGGCGAAACAACGGCACCAATCAATAGCTTCTTTGCCCTTGTTCAAGATGACCCTTCAGTACAGATTGTAAACAATGCCCAAATCTGGTATGCCAAACAGCAACTAGCAGGAACGCCTGAAGCTGGCCTACCAATCCTTTCTGCAGCAGCGCCTTTCAAGGCTGGTACTCGTGGTGATGCAACTGCCTATACAGACATTCCTGCTGGGCCAATCGCCATCAAGAACGTAGCAGACCTTTACCTCTATGACAACGTTGTCGCTATCTTGAAAGTCAACGGTGCCCAACTCAGAGAATGGTTGGAAATGTCAGCAGGTCAGTTCAACCAAGTAGACCCAAGCTCTACAGAACCACAAAACCTGGTCAATACAGATTACCGGACTTATAACTTCGATGTCATTGACGGCGTAACCTATCAATACGACATCACCCAGCCAAACAAGTACGACCGTAGCGGTAAGGTAGTCAATGAAACAGCTAGCCGTGTCCGCAACCTTCAGTACAATGGACAGGCTGTCACAGATGAGCAAGAATTCATCGTTGTGACCAACAACTATCGTGCTAGCGGTACCTTCCCAGGTGTCAAAGATGCCTCTGTCAACTACTTGCTCAACCTAGAAAACCGCCAAGCTATCATCAACTATATCATCTCTGAGAAGGTTATCAACCCAACAGCAGATAATAACTGGACCTTCACTGATAGCATCAAAGGTTTAGACCTCCGCTTCTTGACTGCCGATCGTGCGAAAGACTTAGTGGCTAATCACGAAGGCCTGGTTTACCTCCAAGCTTCTACTACAAGCGAAGGATTTGGCGAATTCAAATTTGTCTACACTGAGCCAAAAGTCGTGACACCTCCAACTAACCAAACAGATACCAATACTAACTCAGCTACAGGTCAAACTGGTGTTCAAATTACACTGCCATCTGGTCAGGTTATTACCCTTCCAGCTGAAAAAACAACAGCACCCGCACCAAAACACAAACTTGCTACTACAGCTAAGTCAAGCACCTCCTCCTCAACAAATCAAACAGGGCAAAAAACACTCCCTGCAACTGGTGAGGCAAGTTCTATGTTTAGCCTGATTGGCATCAGTTTGATGGGCCTTGTCGGTGCTTTCCGCAAGAAAAAAGAATAATAAAAGCATGTAAGAGGAAACCATGTTTCAAACCTTTCCTACTCTAAAATCTACCTCCTTCCAACTTCGGAAAATCGAGGAAACAGACCTAGATGACCTGTGGGAAATCTATTCCAATCCCATTCACTTTCAGATGACACCCAACACTTCCACTCAAAACAAAGAAACCCTCCGAAAACGCATCGGGCATTTCCAGAGGGATTTCAATAAGAAGAAATGCTTATTCTTGGGCTTGGAACATCAAGGGAGATTGATTGGCGTTTTGGAAGTTTTCGACTACAAGAAACGGTCTGCATCGATAACCATTGGCTATCGGATTCATCATGCCTTCTGGAATCAGGGTCTAGCTAGTCAGGCAGTCAGCCTGCTCTGCCATTTCCTAATAGAAGAATGTCAGATAAAAGCAATCATTGCCTTTGTCCTGCCAGAAAACCGAGCCTCTCAGAAGGTGCTACTGAAAAATGGTTTTCAACAGAGTGGGCAAATCGAGGAGGTCTGGAAGGGCTTGGGGCAAGTCAGTCTGTTAGAATTTGAACGAAAATAGCAAAAACCAGGAAATCCTGGTTTTTCTTATGCAAAGTAGCTCCAAATAACCGCGATAAGAATAGCAGGCAACATATTGGCCACGCGAATCTTTTTGTCCCAGATGATATTGACACCGACGCAGAAGATGAGGGCGGAGCCGATAAAGGAAAGGTTGGCAAGCGCCTGAGCTGTCATCAACGGCTCAATCAAACGTGCCAAGAGGGTAATAAACCCTTGAAAGAGAAAGACTGGCACTGCTGAAAAGCCTGCTCCCTTGCCCAAACTCGAGGTCATAATCAAAATGATAATAAAGTCCAAAATACTCTTAACGGCCAACAAGCGATAATCACCCGTCAATCCATCTTGGATGGCTCCTAGTATGGCCATAGCACCGATACAAACGGTCAAAGAAGCTGTCAGGAAAGCATCTAAGAATCGCCCATCTTGACTGTTTCCTGATTTTTCACGGAGCCAAACACCCAGCCTTTCAAACCAGCCTTCGATATGGAGTACTTCCCCAATCAAGGTCCCCAAGGACAGACTAAGGACCAAAAGCATGCTATTTTGACTTTTGAGTTGACCATCAACTACTGTCAGCAGTCCTTCTAAACTACCTGAGATTCCTAGAAATAAGACAGCTAGCCCGCTCGCCACCGTTAAACCTGATTGATGGCGTTCTTCCAGCAAGTGACCAAACCAAGACCCTAGCACACCTGCTAGGGCGATGGCCACCGTATTGATAATGGTTCCTAAGGCAAACATGTGTTACCTCAACAATTCCGTCGCGTAGCTAATAGCAGAAAGGGCGTAGAGTGGAGCCGTTTCTGCTCGGAGGATGCGAGGACCCAGACCAGTCTTGACCGCTCCTGCTCCTTCGAAAGCAGCTACTTCCTCAGGCGACACGCCGCCTTCTGGACCGACGATGACCAGAACTGATTGTCCAGCTTCTAAGCCAGACAAGATTTTCACCAGATTGGCTTGTTCGCCTTCTTTGGCAGCTTCTTCGTAGGCTAAAATAATCTGGTCAAAGCCTGCCAACTGAGCTAGGAAATCCGATTTTTTCTCAAACAAGCGAACAGCTGGAATGCGATTGCGTTTGCTTTGCTCGGCTGCGCCTTGGGCGATTTTTTCTAGCTTTTCTGCTTTTTTGGCTAATTTTTTGCCGTCCCATTTGACCACAGACCAATCCGCTGGGAAGGCCCAGAGGGCTGTCATACCTAACTCCGTTGCCTTTTGAGCGACAAATTCGAGCTTATCTCCCTTAGGAAAGCCCATGGCAATAGTAACGGAGACAGGTAATTCGACATTATCTGTCAGTTCTTCGATGATTTCAACAGATTGGTTCTGGCTATCTACCACGCGCGCCAAGCGTTTGATACCATCGTCAAAGACCAGGACAATCTGATTATCTGCCTGTAAGCGCATGACAGAAAACATATGCTTGGCAGTGTCCTTATCGCTTATCTGGAAAATGCCTTGCGGTGCTCTGCCATTGACAAAATACTGCTGCATCCTAGCCTCCAATCACACCTGAGCGGTCAGCTGTTTTCTTGAAGACGCAGCAATTCCACTCGCCCTGAATCATGTGGGTCTCGAGGAAGAAGCCAGCCGCTTCCGCAGATGCTCGCACCATGTCCCACTTGTCCGCGATGATACCGCTCATAATCAGGTAGCCTTCGTCCTTAACCAGACGGTAGGCATCCTCAGTCAGATGGATGAGAATATCCGCCAAGATGTTGGCAACGATAACTTCTGCTTCAATGTCAACGCCACGAAGTAAATCGCCTGCCGCGACATGAATATTGCTAGTATTGGCATTGAGGTCGATATTTTCCTGGGCCACACGCACCGCCACCTCGTCCAAGTCATAAGCGTAAATCTCCTTAGCACCCAAGAGAGAGCTAGCAATGGAAAGGACGCCTGAGCCTGTGCCGACGTCGATGACTGTCTCGCCACCACGAAGGACCTGAGAAAGAGCAAAGAGGCTCATCTTGGTCGTCGGGTGAGTTCCTGTACCGAAAGCCATGCCTGGATCCAAGCGGATAATTTTCTCACCAGCTGTCGCCTCGTAGTCCGTCCAAGACGGCACAATGGTCAAGTCGTGGGTAATGCGGGCTGGCTCATAGTACTTCTTCCAGTTGTCCGCCCAGTCTTCCTCTGCCAATTCCTGACTTTCTAGGCTAATCTGACCTGTTTCGAAGCCAAAGCCTGTCAAATCCGCCAAGCGAGTCGCCAAGTCTGCCTTAACTTCCTCAATATCCACAGTATCAGGATAGTAAGCCGTAATCGCAATCATATCTGACTGCTCTACCTCGGGATAGAGCTCACCGAAACGGTCCTCCTGCCCCACATAGTCAGCTGAGTCGCTAATGGCCACCCCCTGACTGCCCGTTTCAATCATGAGATTTGAAACTGCTTCTTCTGCATCACGATGCACGTGAATCGTTAATTCTTGCCATGAGTTCATAAATAAGATACAAAGGGACGTTTCGCTTGCGAAAATTTTCGTAGAAAAATAGGAAAACTAACGACGATGTTCGCGTCTAGGCAGTTTTATCTTTTTCCTAGAAAATTAGTCCCGTGGTCAGTTAAATGGATTTACTGAACATTTCCTTTCATTTTATTGGGGATTATTTAAAATTTCATAAACTTTAATATCTTTCGTTTTTTCAACTAAATATTGAAGCTTCGACCGCCTATATTTCCTATAAACTTCCGGTTTGTCTTTTTTTTCAAGTTCCCTAACTTTATCTATTAAGGAACATTGAATAATACCTTCAATATCCGCTCTTCTTTTTTGGGGCAAACTACAGACACTTTTGTTTACTTTATTATAAAAATCACTAATATCACTTTCTGTAAAGAGAATTATCTCTGATTCATTAAACCTCTTTTTTAATTTAAATAGATTAATCAGATTATTAACTCTCGTTTCATCTAAGCTCGATAAACCTTCCCGTGGTCTTACATTGCATAGAATCTGATCTTGATCTACCGTTAGACCGATACCTTCAAGATATTCTTTAACTTCTTTATATGTGTTCTCTCCACTAGAAATAAATTCAAATTCAATATAATCTTCAAGTGGACCATTGCTACACTCATTTGGAATAATAATCGGAATAGCTGGAATGGAGTCTCCCTTGTACGTTTTACTATTGCAAGTTCTGCAAATCGGTGTAAAGTTCTTTCTAGAAATTGATAATACTGGAAAAATTGACCGAGGTAAAAAATGATCCTTTTCAAAATGTCCATCTAATTGTGCCTGACAAATTGGACATTTAAATTTATCTTTTGTTGAATTTATCTCTTGTAATAATAGCTGCAAATCTACATACTCTTTAAGCCACTTAGTATCAAAGCAATCATACAACTCATATATACTTTCATACAAAACATTGTAATCACTTTTTCTTCTATAATAGTTATAGAAAAAATTAGAATCATTGACAATAAAATTGTTGATTTGTGAAGATTCGACTAAGAAACTATGATAATTATTTAAAATTATATCAAACTGAGCCTTTGCAAACTTTACTGGTGATTTCTTTCTATAGGCATTCTTATTCAAATCCTTAACAATTTTTCTTATTTTACGGGATTTTCCATAAGCTGTTTTTAATAACTCTGTATCAGCAAGATTTACATTTCCTAAGCTGACACTCAAGATCTCTTGCATTAATAAATCTTCTTTATTCTGAACCAAATCGCTCTCTCTCAATCTCTTCTATTTTTTGACGTACAATTTCTTTATTCGCTTCCGTAGAAAGTGTCAACATTAGTTCCAACTTTTCAGATGAATCAGCAAGATTTGAGAGTAATTTTAGCGATTCTAGGAAATTATTCTGACTTTTTTTTACAATCAAATCTTTATATTCTTGGAAAACAATATTATCTTCTAACCCTATATCGAAAACATCAGATAGAATTGAATTCACTGTTGCTCCTAAAGTTTGATTTTCTTCATACTCGAATAAAATTCTGTCATCTTTTGATTTCTTTATTTTTATAATATCTTCTCTTTTTACACTTCCAACCACAAAAGGAGATTGCGAAGCAATTATAAAGTGACAACTCTTGTTTTTAAAAAGATTTTTTAATAAATTTACAAATTCAAAAACCCACTTAGGATTCAAAAATGTTTCTGGTTCATCTATTAAAACCAATGAATTATCGGTGATATTGACCGCTAATTCTAACAATCTTGTAAAGAAGGCAAACTCTCCTGAACTAAATTGTGTTATCAATTTACTATCATTACCGTTAAAAAATGCCAAATCATCAACAAATCCTATTTCCAACTCCTTAGCTATATTATAGTCGATTCTTAACAATTCCTTAGCAGTTTCGAAACCCACCTCAAAGTACTGTTCATAAATATCAATTAATTCGCTGAGATTATATATATTTTGATTCTTCATGGAGTACTGGTACTTTTGTCGATGGTACATTAGCATAGACTTAACTGTCAACAGCGATAAGTAGCAATATTTTCTATCAAGAGAGTCTAAATAATCAAACTTATTCTTATATTTTTGAAACTGATTATATACAGACGATTTATTAAAATTAGTCAATTTTTTCTCAAAAATTTCAATATTCTCTAGTGGTAATATTTTCTTTCGTTCTTGAATGTTGGTCCGTAACACAGAAGGTCTATCTAATTTTAAGTTCCTTACTCTTTTTATTAAAATATCATACTTAAGGCTAGTAATCCCTCTAACACTTATTCTTGGTTCTGATTCTAAACCAAGTATCTTTCCAACATGTTTCAAAACCTCTAGAATTTTTTGTTCTTCACCATTATTTAATTTTTGTTCAAAATAGATCTGTGATACCTGTTTTACAATGCTTTTGGAGTTAAAATTCGTCCTATAATAATCATATTTTTCACTAAAAACTGATAATTCCCGGTTAAATAAAGTATAGGTTGAAAAAATTATTTTCTCAATTTTACCAGAGTAATTAACATTTTGAATACATTCCTCAGATCGAAACAATGAGCCTTCTGCAAGAATGTTTTTTATTATTCCTTCAAAGATTCTAGTTTTACCAACACCGTTTTCACCAATAAAAACAGTGTAATAATTTGAATCATCTACAGTATTTATTGACCTAATTTCTACTTCTTTATAACTTTCTTTTTTTCTTAAATCTTTAAATGTAAATGTTTCTAATTTCATATCTTCCTAATACCTCGGATATGGGTAAAATTCCCCTTCCACCAGGTCTGCTCTGCCTTTTTCAAAAGCCTCTCCGTCCCAAGCAATCGCAAATTCTTGGGCCTCTGGGTCCGCCAAAAAGTCCATGAGGTCATCTAGGCCTTGGTCGGCGGTATCTTTGAGAAAACCTGCGAAGTAGGTCAGAAACTCTGCTGAAAAGCCCTTCTTGGCGTCAAATGGCAGAGCGACCAGGTAGTCTTCCTCATCAAAGCGAGACTTGTCCTGATTGTAGAAAAGGACATACTCCTCCAAGAAAATATCCTCCGCAGAGGCATTGCCTTCGTCGTCCACCGTTTCAATCCCAGCCGCATTTTGCGCTTCCAAGATAAAAGCCAACTCAACAGCGTGATTCTTCTTGTCCCAGTTGAGTTCATAATCGTAAGTAAAATGTTTGTCCAGTGCTGCTTCCAGCACATCTAAAAAGCCATGTTTCGCCATTCTATTTCCTCTTTTCTATATAGTCTTTTAGTTTACTTTTAGTACTAGGCAACGAGCTGTAGGCTGTACTGAAGTACGGCAAAGCGAGTTAACGACGTAATAAAAGAAAAACTAAATGACGATAAATTCCAATAAATTTATTTCTCGACCATATTTGACGGAAGCCTGCTTGTCTTTCTCCAAAATGGACTTGGTTAAATCTAGTTGATTCACCGCTGCTAAGGCTACAGCATAGTGAATAACGTCAGCTAATTCTTCTGCCAAACGAGCAGAGCTGTCGTCTTCGCTATCCATCATCTTGCGGCCTGCACGTTGATTCAGTAGCTCTGCCACTTCACCGATTTCTTCCATTAATTTCATAAAGAGACTTTGCTCGGGAACTGTCGTCCCATAGTGGTCACGCAAGTATTCTTCCAAAACACTCACCGTCAACTCCGCCATCTTCGTTTCTCTCCAAATCCTAAAATTGTAGTATAATGATTATACCATAAATGTACTGAAAGGAAGCCTATGCCAGCCAATCTCGCCCTTCGTATGCGGCCAAAATCCATTGATGAGGTCATCGGTCAGGAACACTTGGTCGGTCCTGGAAAGATTATCCGTCGCATGATTGATGCCAATATGCTGTCGTCCATGATTCTCTATGGTCCGCCAGGAATTGGCAAGACCTCGATTGCCTCTGCTATTGCTGGCACGACCAAGTATGCCTTTCGGACTTTTAATGCCACGACCGACAACCAAAAACGCCTGCAGGAAATCGCTGAAGAAGCCAAGTTTTCTGGTGGCCTGGTCCTCATGCTCGATGAGATTCACCGCCTCAACAAGACCAAACAGGACTTTCTGCTTCCTCTTTTGGAAAATGGCAATATCATCATGATTGGGGCAACGACGGAAAATCCCTTCTTCTCAATTCTGCCTGCCATTCGTAGTCGGGTGCAGATTTTTGAATTGCATCCTTTGCAAACCAGCCACATCCGACAAGCCTTGGAACTGGCTCTGACAGACAGCGAACGCGGTTTTGACTTCCCCGTCACCATTGAGCCTGAGGCCCTGGACTTCCTAGCCAATGCTACCAACGGTGACCTGCGTGCCGCTTACAATTCGCTAGAACTGGCTGTGCTTTCGACCAAGGAAAGTGACGACGGTAGCCGCCACATTGACCTGGACGCCGTGGAAAATAGCCTACAGAAATCCTACATCAGCATGGATAAGAACGGTGATGCCCATTACGACATCCTCTCCGCCCTGCAAAAATCTATTCGGGGTAGCGATGTCAATGCCAGCCTCCACTACGCCGCTCGTTTGATTGAGGCGGAAGACCTACCTAGTCTGGCCCGTCGCTTGACAGTCATCGCCTACGAAGACATCGGCTTGGCCAATCCAGAGGCACAAATTCATACGGTGACCGCCCTTGAAGCTGCCCAGAAAATCGGCTTTCCAGAGGCACGGATTTTGATTGCCAATGTGGTCGTTGATTTGGCCCTTTCTCCCAAGTCCAATTCTGCCTATCTGGCTATGGATGCAGCTCTGGCTGATTTACGGAAAAATGGTCACCTGCCCATTCCAAATCATCTGCGGGACGGTCACTATGCCGGCAGTAAGGAGCTGGGAAATGCCATTGGCTACCAGTATCCCCATGCCTATCCTGAAAAATGGGTGGACCAGCAATACCTGCCCGATAAGTTACTGGCTGCGGACTACTTCACCGCCAACGACACCGGCAAATACGAGCGGGCCTTGGGCATGACCCAAGAAAAAATCAAGCAACTAAAACAAAACAAGAAAAAAAGTTGATAACGTTTTCATTTTTTGCCGATTTTCTCTTGATTTTTTTAAAAAATGTGGTAATATTAAATCATAAATAAGAACTGCTGTGGTATACGAATTCATACCTATGTGTTGACCGACTATTTTTGTATTACTAGGGAGACAAAGATCTTTTGGCAGTATGCAGGCTGGTACACCCAGAAGCAACTAAGTCAGAAACACGTCACCCACCTGCTTCTAGCGTGCGGGATCAATACAATTCATGAATAACCGGTACCAATACAGCATTTTTATTTTGCCCTTCCTTAGCTCAGCTGGCAGAGCAGCGGACTCTTAATCCGTGGGTCGTAGGTTCGATCCCTACAGGGAGGATTGGTTGATATGAGGAAAGTCTTGATTTATCAAGGCTTTTTCTTGTTTTTAGAGAGAATTTGGTCAAAAAATAGGCCCGTACACGAGAACTGTGCGGGTCATTTTTGTAATTTATCCCATAAAATTACTCGATTTTCCTGCAATGACTGCTGGACATCAATAATGCGTTGGTTGGAAGAGCCTCGAAACTGCAACATAAGATTGCGTTTGCTTTTGTCATAGCGACCGTCTACGAGAATGTCCAACTGGCTGAGCAACTCCAGCTTGTCTGACGTTTCCAGCATCAATTCTTCCCATGTGTAGCCTGTCCAGGACCAAATGTCCTTGTCTGGCAATTCCGTCCGAACCCGCTTGACGAGAGGGAGGACGGTCCCTGTATTGAGAAAGGGCTCTCCGCCCAAGAGGGTCAGCCCCTGCACATAGGGTTGGGACAAGTCTGCTAAGATGCGGTCTTCCAGCTCCTTGGTATAGGGAATGCCGGCCTTGAAGGACCAGGTGGCGACGTTGTAACAACCAGGACAGTGAAAGAGGCAGCCGCTGACATAGAGGGAGCACCGCACGCCTTCGCCATCCACAAAATTAAAGGCCTTGTAGTCCATAATCCGTCCCTGACTGAGTTCTTCACTCTTCCACTCGCCTGGCTTGGGATTGTTCCAAGTCTGTTCCGTCATAGCTGCCTCCTTCTCTTAGTCAATCCAGTAACGCTCTACTCCTTCTCTGATATCTTCTAAGCTACCACCACATGCTACAATCGTTTTGCGACTAGCCTCATTGTCTGTCGAGCAGGTCACGAGAACCTTGGTGATATTTTTACTAGCCGCCTCCTGCAAACCAAGTCGCAGCTGGCCCTTGGCATAGCCCTTTCCTCGCTCGGTTGGGCGAATGGAATATCCGATATGACCGCCTTTATTGAGCAGGAAATCGTTGAGCCGTAGGCGTAGACTGAGAAAACCAAGGGCTCGACCAGTCTGGTCAAATGACACATATTGAATAGAGGGAACAAAACCTTCTGGCAGGTTGATGCCTGCCTCATAGTCTTGGTTTCTCAAAATCCAGTCTGCAAAGTCCACATCTTTGGAGATAAACCCTCCGTCCATAGCAGATCCTGCCGTTTCAAACTCCGCTAGCATACCCAAAACCGTTTCCTTATCCGCTATAGTCGGTCTTCTTAATTCCATTCTAGCCTCCATATTGTCTTTTGAAAAATTCGCTGATGATGTCTATATCCAGTCCCAAGTCCTGCACAATTTCTGCCTTGTGGAAATCGTCATAGTTGTCCTTGCCGCTCCAAACAAAAGAATTGGTCACAATCTGATAAACCCTATCTGGCTCGACAGCTCTGCCATTGACCAAAAGATCCTCACCGTCTGGGACAATGCCCCACATCTGAGGGTGGAGGCCTGTCTTGAGGCTAGCCACCAAATCGCTGCCCCTGATAGCAACCAAGAGCACATGCTTAGAAAAGGGCAGGACCTTGACCAAGTCCGAATAGTAAATCGGTCCCGCCGACAAGGAAGCCCGAATGCCGAAGCCGTTGATGACCGCACCGTCCGCCTGCAAGCCCAGCTGGCCAGCCCGCTCAAAGAGAGCCTGACAGATGACAGGAGCTAGACTGGACACGCCTTGACGAATGCTCTCTCGCTCCCCGTCTAGTGCCTGTGGCAGAACCGCTATCGGTTGGGAAAAAGCTGCGTCCCGTTCCGACCTCATCTGATCGATAATGGCCTTAACCGCCCTGTCTTCTTGGGTCAGTTGCTCCACCTCAATCAAGTCATAAGCCAGGACCTCGTGCCGTCCATCTGCAAAACACCGCAGGGACAGATGTCCGACAAAGCGACCGTATTGACCAGCCTGGCAAATGCTGACGCCGCCTACCTGACTGGGTTCTCTCAAAATCGTGTGGGTGTGTCCGCCCAAGATGACATTGACTTCTGGAAAGTCCTTGGCCAAGGCAAGATCTTCATCGTATCCTAGATGACTGAGTAAAACCAGATGAGCCTGAGGATTGGCCTTCATAATCTGGTCCACCAGACGTCGTAGAGCCTTCCGAGGATCCTCAAAGAGCACCTTGTCTGACGGCGAGGCAACCTCCTGGGTTTCCAAGGTAGTCAAACCGAGAACATAGAGAGGCTTTCCATTCATATCAAACTCGAGGACATCCTCCAGCGGCACCAATTCATCCGCCGCCTCCTCGTCACGGTAACGAAGATTGGAGGACACAATTGGAAACTGGGCAAAGTCATCCAAGCGACTGAGCAATTCATCTCCGTGGTCAAATTCATGATTGCCCAAGGTCATGGCCTGGCAACCGATTCGGTTCATCAACTCGATTTCCTTGATTCCACGGTACATATTGAAAAAGATATTGCCCGAAAACAGATCCCCACTGTCAAAGACAAAGGTCGGTACTCCCTCTTTTTCATTCCTAGCCCGAATATCCGCAATCAGCTGGGCTTTCTTTGGAAAATTCTCCATGTAAGAATGCATATCATTAGTATGGAGAATGCTGATATCTGTAAAATTCATACTATTTTTTCTTATTCTTGGCTTGCTTGAGCAATTCCTGCACACGCGCCTTCTTGTCCTGCTTCACATTGGAATTCTTCTCGTGATAGCGTGCCACCAAGGCCTTGCCCTTGTCGTCTAGTTGGTATTTTCCCATTGATTTTCTCCTTTTTATGTAGTCGTTCAGTTTACTTTTAGTACTCGCTTCAAAGGTTTGGGGAACCTTTGAAGACTGGAAATAGGGCGAACTGCGTTCGCCTCAAAAGCTGTAGGCAGTACTGGCGTACGGCAAAGCGAGTTCAAATAATCGTGGATTATTTGAAGTTGGAAATAAGGAAACGAAGTTTCCTCATACGTCGACGTAATAAAAGATAAACTGGATGACGATGAAATAGCAGAGCTATTACATTTTCTCTCTATTATAACAAACTTCCGTAGTTCTTCAAAACCACGGAAGTCCTCATGTCCTTCTTTATAAACTAGACCCATTCATGTGTTTGACACGGGAAATAATTTCCTTGTGGCGGCCATTGACCATGGGTCTGGCCTGCGGATTGCCTAGGTAACCACAGGTCCGCTTGACAACATCAACTGTTTTTGGGTCGCTATTGCCACAGTTTGGACACTTGAAGCCACGCTCCGTTGGCTCAAAATCCCCCTCAAAATCACAGGCATAGCAATGGTCGATCGGGGTATTGGTCCCCAGATAACCGACACGGTCATAGGCATAGTCCCAAACAGCCTCCAAGGCCTTGGGATTTTGTTGCAAAACAGGATATTCGCAGTAGTGGATAAATCCACCGCTGGCACCCGCCTCCACATAGACCTTTTCAAAATCCAGTTTTTCAAAAGGAGTGGGATTTTTCCGCACATCGTAGTGGAAGGAATTGGTGTAATACTGCTTGTCGGTGATATTTTCCACCAAGCCAAACTTGTCCGTATCCATTCGACAGAAGCGGTCCGTCAGGCTTTCAGAGGGGGTTGAATAAACAGAGAAATGATAGCCATATTGGTCAGACCAAGCCTCTGTCAATTCCTTCATCCGTTTGATAATAGCAATCGTGAACTCCTTGGCTTCTGGATTGGCCTCCCAGTGACCACCGTAGAAAACTGCTGCTACTTCATAAAGTCCGATATAACCCAGCGAAATGGTCGCTCTGCGATTTTTAAAGACCTCATCCACCGCATCGGTCTTGGCAAGCCGTTTGCCAAAAGCCCCGTACTGATACAAAATCGGTGCATTGGCCGGTGTCGCCTCCTTGACCCGCTCCACACGGTAGACCAGGGCATCCTTGGCAATAGCCATGCGTTCTGCAAAGATTTCCCAGAATTTTTCCTGACTGCCACCACTTTCAAGGGCAATCCGTGGCAGATTGACGGTCACGACACCCAAGTTCATCCGCCCAGATGTCACATCCTGACCGTTTTCATCCTGCCAACCTTGTAAGAAGGAACGGCAACCCATTGGCACTTTGAAGGAACCCGTCAACTCAACAATCTTGTCATAAGACAGCATATCTGGATACATCCGCTTGGTTGCACATTCCACCGCCAGCTGCTTGATGTCGTAGTTAGGGGAATCCGGCTCCAAGTTCAAGCCTCGCTTAACTGTGAAAATCAGCTTGGGAAAAATGGCCGTCCGACCTTCGCGTCCCAGACCCTTGATACGAATGTTCAAAATGGCCTTTTGAATTTCCCGTTCAAACCAGGAAGTTCCCAGACCAAAGCCCAGCGATGTAAAAGGCGTTTGACCATTAGAAGTAAAAAGGGTGTTAATCTCATACTCCAAGGACTGCATGGCATCGTAGATATCCTTTTGCGTTTTGGCAAGGGCATAGTCTTCCTGCTTGTCTGGCAAAACCCATTCTTTCGCTTCCTTCAAATGCTTCTGATAATTGAGTTCCGCATAGGGAGCCAACACCTCATCGATGCGGTCTGCCGAGCAGCCCCCGTACTGACTAGAGGACACATTGGCAATAATCTGCGAAATCTGTGCCGTAGCCGTCTGAATCGACTTGGGACTTTCCACATCCGCATTCCCAATCTTAAAGCCCTGAGCCAACATCCCCTTGAAATCAATCAAGCAACAGTTGGTCATGGGGGTATAAGGGTTGTAATCCAAGTCGTGGTAATGAATGTCACCTTTTTGGTGGGCATTGGCCACATGGGCTGGCAAGAGCTTGAGCCCGATAGATTTTCCGACAATACCCGCTGTCAAATCCCGCTGGGTGTTGAAAACATCCGCATCCTTGTTGGCATTTTCATTAACCAAAGCCTGATCCTTGCTCAGCAACTTGTGGATTTCAAAGTTAATGTCCGTCGCCTGATGACGCCGAAAATCCCGCTGGGTCCGGTACTGGATATAGCGCTCTGCCAGCTCATACAAATGAGCCTTGAGCAACTCTTGCTCCACAATAGTCTGGATTTCATAAATCTGAATGTCATCTATAAAACGGCGGCCAATCTCTTGCAAGGTCGCTTCCAAGACCAGTTGCAGACCAGCCTCTGACACTGGGTGTTCCAATTCCTGATTGGCCCGCGAAAGAGCAGAAAAAATCTTTTGCTCATCAAAGGGCACAATCCGACCGTCCCGTTTCAAGACGACTAAACTCAGTTTTTCGACATCATTTTCTCGCACATTCATCTGACTGGCCTCCATTTTTTCACTGCTATTAGTGTAACATTTCACAAATCAAAAATCAATATCTTGTGTCAAAAAATATAAAAATGACAAATTTGCACTAAATATAGACTTCGTTTCTGAAAAACAAATGAAAACAAGAGCCTAATCTGACTCTTGTTTTCTGGTCCATAAGAAGTACAAATTGATGGCACAGGCCACTAAAATCACAGCAGGCCAAAGCAAGTTGATGACAGGAATTCTGCCAACATTCACCGCAAGAAAGAGGATATTCCACACCACTCCCAAGCTATAGACAATCGTCAAAATAATTTTCATAAAACACTCCAACAAAATGATAGTGCTATTATACTACAAACGACCGTTGATGTCCTTGATTTGCCGCTCCATTTTCCGATGGTTTAGGAAAAAGAGAGAAGCGTAGATCAAGACAAAGATAAACCAGAAAAAGAGAAGAGCCCCAAGTTTCACAGGAAACCAACCAGCCAAGACACCCAGCGGTGTGAAGCCTAAAACAGTGATGCCAAAATGCGTTGCCGTCATTCGTAGAAGGCTCCAGTCCTGTTCAAAAATTTTGTCTGCCAGCTGAAATAAGATACCGATTGCCGCCCAAATGGCTACACAAATCAACATGACGGTAGGCTGATTAAAATGCTCTACATAGTAAGCCCCCATGGTTGAAAAGGGATTGAGAGGAAAATAGGTTCCCTGTCCGAAGACGGCTGATGTGATAATGGAGATAATGGTTCCGATGGCAATGCCTAAACTGGCTGATAAGATGTATTTTTTCATAGTCCTAACCTTTCTTTGATAACTTTTAGATAGCGACGGGATGAGTAGGTGACCGAGCCATTCTTCATGACCAGTTTGACCAGACCGTTGGCAGTCAGTTTGAGGTGGTCCAGTTGCTTGATGTGAATGATTTCCGACTGGGAGATTTGTAAGAAGTTTGCCGGCAAGTCCTCCTTAACCTGATACAAGCGTAGGTTGGAAGTATAGACATTTTCTACGGTTTCCACTTGCAAGAGCCTATCTTCTAGATATAGCCTGACAATCTCATCATGTTCCACAAGATAAACCTGCTCTCCTTTTTTGACTGTCAGCCTAGATGTCTGCTTGTCTAAGTTTTGAATATAGGTCATCAAGTGACTAACCTGCTCAGACATAGCCTGTGCTTCAATAGTCACCAAATCTTCCAAAATTTCTGGTGAAATAGCTAATTTTACTTTCATCTTCTCTCCTTTCTCTTTCTGACCCTATTAAACACCATTTCTTTACTGGTTTCAAGGGCTTTTTACTATGTGGTCATTTTCCAGCACTAAACGGCAAAAAAGGGAGTGGGACAAAAATCGGTAACCCGCAGGGTTCGATGAGTCGTTAGCCCACCCCCGCACAGTTGAGTAGGGCTGTAAAAGCTGATAAAATCAGCTAATTAGAGCCCACTCAACCACTGCGTCAAGTTTAACTATTGAAAAAACAAGGAGGCCAGGACTTTTGTCCAAGCCTCTTCAATCATCTTATAATTTCTTCTTCAACTCCGCCACTGCCATCATGACTTCCATAGGGGTCATATTGTAGATGTCCAGTTTTGCCAGTTCATCGAGGACTGGGTGAGAAGGCGTGTCTGCGAAGAGGTCAAGTTGACCTGACGGCTCTTCCACAACTGTCGGAGCTGGGTTAGCTGGTGCAGTAGGGGCTTGATTTTCAAGCGTCTGCAAAATCCTATCCGCCCGCTCTAGTAACTCCTCTGGCATTCCCGCAATCTTAGCCACATGAATTCCGTAGGACTTGTCGGCTGGGCCTTGGGCAATCTTGTGGAGGAAGATCACTTGGCCGTCCTCCTCCCAGGTCGATACATGAACATTTTCAAGTCCTGACAGGGTCTGGCTGAGCTCGGTCAGCTCGTGGTAGTGGGTGGCAAAGAGGGTTTTGGCACCAATCTTGTCGTGGATGTACTCGATGATAGACTGGGCTAGCGCCATGCCGTCGTAGGTGGCTGTCCCCCGCCCCAGCTCATCAAAGAGAATGAGCGACTGGTCTGTCGCCAGACGGACTGCCTTGTTGGCCTCCATCATCTCCACCATAAAGGTCGATTGACCGCTGACCAGGTCATCTGCCGCCCCGATACGGGTGAAAATAGCATCAAAGACTGGTAGAGTTGCCTGATCTGCTGGTACATAGGAACCCATCTGCGCCAGAATGACGATGACCGCCAGCTGACGCATGTAGGTCGATTTACCACTCATATTAGGTCCTGTAATCAGCTGCATGGTCGTCGCCTGGTCCAACTGAATGGAGTTGGGAATATAGGTCTGCTTGCCCATGACCTTCTCCACCACCGCGTGACGACCACGCTCAATGTCCAACAGCTTATCCGCATTGAAACTTGGGCAGACCCAGTGCTGCTGCTCCGCCACAACTGCAAAGGCCTGCAAGACATCGATGGTTGCAATGGTCCGAGCCAACTTCTGCAAGCGACTGATATATTTTTCAACCTCTTGGCGAATCCGCATGAAAATCTCGTACTCCAAGTTAGACGACTTATCACGCGCTTCCAACATCTGCCCTTCGATTTTAGCCAACTCCTCCGTCCCATAGCGCTCCGAGTTTTTCAAGGTCGCCTTGCGGAAGAAATGGTCAGGCACATTGCCCAGATTAGAATTGGTCACATGGAAGTAGTACCCGTCTTTTTTATTGTAATCAATCTTGAGATTGTTGATACCAGACGCTTCACGCTCCTTGGCCTCAATCTCCGCAATCCAGCCCGCCCCCTCACGCATGACCAGACGGTACTGATCCAGCGTTTCGTCAAAGCCCGTACGGATGATATTTCCATCTGTAATAGCCCCTTGGGCTTCTGGGTCAATAGCAGAGCTGATAAGGGCGTGTAGTTCTGGGATTGGATCCAGACCTGCCACCAAGCTAGTCAAGGCAGGCTGGTCCATTTGTAGCAAGATATTCTTGATAGCAGGGACATTTCCAAGGGTCTGGGAGAGCTGCAAGAGGTCCTTGGGCATGGTTTTTCCGAAAGACACCCGACTGGCCAAGCGCTCGATGTCATAGACACCTTTTAGAGCCTCCACCAAATCGCTCCGCTCAAAGAAGTAATCCAGAAAAACCTGCACCACAGCCTGCCTGCTTTCAATCCTCTTGAGGTCAATCAGTGGTCTGTCAATCCAAGCCCGCAAGAGCCGCATGCCCATAGCTGTCTTGGTTTCGTCTAACAACCAGTACAAACTACCGTGCTTCTTGCCTGTCCGTCCATTTTCAAGTAAGTCCAAACTGGACTTGGTAGCATAGTCCATTTGCAGATAGTCCTTGATTTCATAGTGGACCACCTTTTGCAAGTGGCTCAAGTCCCGCATCTGTGTCCGATGTAGGTAGCTGAGCAGTTTGCCAGCCGCAGCCTTTTCCAAGTCTGTCAGGGAGTTGTCAATCAGCTGGACATCTTCCGTCACCTCATCCTCAAAAGAGAGTAGGAGGTTCATCTGGTTCGAAAAGACCTGCTCCTCTTCCTCAGACAGAGCATAGCCAATGACCAATTCCCGCGCCCGCAAGTTACGGATTTCACCGCAAAGACTGGTAAAATCATCCAAACTAGTCACAAAAAACTGACCGGTTGACACATCCATATAAGAAAGTGCGAACTGCACTCCCTGATGGTCAATGGTGACCAGGTAGTTGCTGTCAGCTCCCATTTTAGAGGAATCCGTAACTGTACCAGGGGTGATGACCTGCACTACTTCCCGCTTGACCACACCGACTGCCTGCTTGGGATCCTCCATCTGCTCAGCAATGGCTACCTTGTGCCCCAACTCAACAAGGGTATCAATATACTGCTGGGCTGCATGATAGGGAACACCTGCCATAGGAATGGGATTTTCCGCATTTTTATTCCGACTGGTCAAGGATAGTTCCAAAATCTGTGCAGCCTCTACTGCATCCTCGTAAAACAATTCATAAAAGTCACCCATGCGAAAGAGCAAAAAAGCATCTGGATAGTTTGCTTTGATATCCAGATACTGCTGCATGCCTGGAGAAATTTTCTCTACTGCCATTCTTCCTCTCAATTCTACTCCAAATAATGATTGATCTCAGCTTCGACCTGCTGGGCTGCCTCTTCATCACGACAGATAACCAACAGCGTATCTGCACCAGCCAAGGTTCCCAAAATAGACGACGGCTTCTCTGCATCAATAATATTAGCCATCAAGGCCGCTTCACCCAAGTCAGAATGAAGAACCAAAATAAAACTCGCCCGCTCAACCTTATAAGCATATTGGGCCAATAATTCAACGAAATTCACTCCCTCTTCTTCAATCGCTAGAGAATAGAAGGAACGACCATTCTCATGAATTTTGATGACACCCAATTCACGCAAATCACGAGACAAGGTTGTCTGAGTTACAATAATCCCCTGACCCTCAAGCCTTTTCTGAATATCCGTTTGGCGTCCAATCTTCTCCTGATGAATCATGTTTT
Organism: Streptococcus sp. 29887; assembly: GCF_032595075.1. Taxonomy (NCBI): domain Bacteria; kingdom Bacillati; phylum Bacillota; class Bacilli; order Lactobacillales; family Streptococcaceae; genus Streptococcus; species Streptococcus iners. The sequence goes on from NZ_CP118735.1 coordinate 2,233,288, forward strand.
TTATCAATTCATGTCGCCCTGCTTTATTCATCATCTTACCTCAGAATGTATATTTATAAAAATATTATAACACTTTTCACCGCTATTGGCCTAGAAATGTGATAAAATAGAATCAATAACTTTGGAGGAAATCCTATATGAATCAAAAACAAGTGATTGCAGAAAGACTAGCTGCCATCCTTCCGAGTTTGGAAGTAGAAGCTATCTACAATCTGCTAGAAAAACCGAAATCATCAGAAATGGGTGACATCGCCTTCCCTGCCTTCTCACTTGCCAAAGTAGAACGAAAGGCTCCACAGGCTATCGCCGCAGACATCGTTGAAAAACTAGACACTACTGGCTTTGAAAAGGTTGTAGCTACCGGCCCTTACGTCAACTTCTTCTTGGACAAGGCTGCTATCTCCCACCAAGTCTTGACAGATGTTATTACTGAAAAAGACCAATACGGTAAACTCAACATCGGTCAAGGACGCAATGTAACCATCGACATGTCTAGCCCAAACATTGCTAAACCATTCTCAGTTGGACATTTGCGTTCAACCGTTATCGGTGATGCCCTTGCTAACATCCACGAAAAGCTTGGCTACAAACCTATCCGCATCAACCACTTGGGTGACTGGGGTAAACAATTTGGTATGTTGATTGTTGCCTACAAACTTTGGGGTGACAAGGCTGCGGTCGAAGCTGACCCAATCTCAGAACTTCTTAAACTCTATGTCCGTATCAACGCTGAAGCGGAAGAAAAGCCTGAGTTGGACGAAGAAGCACGTCAATGGTTCAAAAAATTGGAAGATGGCGACCCAGAAGCGCATGAATTGTGGCAATGGTTCCGTGATGAGAGCTTGGTCGAATTTAACCGCATCTACGACAAACTTGATGTAACATTCGACAGCTATAACGGCGAAGCCTTCTACAACGATAAGATGGACGAAGGTATCCAAATCTTAGAAGAAAAAGGACTTCTTCAAGAGTCTAAAGGTGCCAAAATCGTTGACCTTGAAAGCTACAATCTTCCACCAGCCCTTATCATGAAGACAGATGGCGCTACCCTCTACATCACGCGCGATATGGCAACAGCTATGTACCGCAAGCGCACCTATGACTTCGTGAAAAGCATCTATGTCGTTGGTCAGGAGCAAATCAACCACTTCAAGCAACTCAAGGCCGTTTTGAAGGAAATGGATTTCGACTGGAGCGACGATATGACCCATATCACCTTCGGTCTGGTTACCAAGGACAAGAAAAAGCTCTCTACTCGTAAAGGAAACATCATCCTGCTCGAGCCAACACTTGACGAAGCTATTTCACGCGCCCTTACTCAAATCGAAGCTAAAAACCCTGACCTTGAAAACAAGGAAGAAGTGGCGCACGCAGTTGGTGTCGGCGCTGTTAAGTTCTACGACCTCAAAACCGACCGTGACAACGGCTACGACTTCGACTTGGAAGCTATGGTTTCCTTCGAGGGTGAAACGGGTCCTTATGTACAATACGCATACGCCCGCATCCAGTCTATCCTACGCAAGGCAAACTTTGTACCAAACGCAGAAAATGACTACAAACTAGCTGACGCAGAAAGCTGGGAAATCATCAAGCACATCCAAAACTTCTCAAATCTTGTAGAACGTGCCGGTGATAAATTTGACCCATCACTTATCGCCAAATACGCTATCAACCTAGCTCAAGCCTTCAACAAATACTACGCCCACACGCGTATCTTGGATGAAAGCCCAGAGCGTGACAGCCGCTTGGCACTTGCCTACGCAACTGGTGTCGTCCTAAAAGAAGCCCTTCGTCTTCTTGGCGTAAAAGCTCCAGAGAAAATGTAATACTAAACTATCCTCAATCCTATTGGTTGAGGATTTTTTATCATCAGCGACAAAAAAATTCTCAAAAATTATCAGACAAGTGCGAATAGATGTAGCGAGGGGGAATAACCCCCTACAAAAAAATCATCAAAGGAGTCTGAATGACAAAAACATCACTTACAGCAAACCAACCACGCTTTTCTATCCGCACTTATTCTCTCGGTGCCGCTTCTGTCCTACTAGCCTATGCCTGTCTAGCAGCTGGACCAGTAGCCCATGCCAACACAGACACAAACACCAATACAAGTACAAACTTAAGGACCGTCCAGACCTCAACAAGTAGTTCTACAGGACAGGAAATACCTACACAAATCACTCAGCCAACTACCCCACAAACAGGAACTGAACAAACAACCACAAGCACTACAACTAGCCCAAGCAACTCTGGGCAAACCGGCCAAACTTCTCAGGAAAAGATTAAAACAGGAACAAGCATATCAGCCGATCAACAAACACAGCTGACTATTCCCGAAACTAATCAAGCTAAGACAGCAAGTTCCCAAACAAGTTCCCCACAAACAACACCTACAACTAGGGACAACCAGACACAGACTACTCCAACAAGCAGTAGCCATCCCCGGACAAGTACGCCATCAACAAGTAGCTCTGCCATTTCCCAAAAAACAAACACCCAAACACAAACCAACACCACCAGAACTCGACCGACTACCCAAACTCGTACTGCCAGCACACGTTCCAGCTCCACCAGTGCCTTGGGGGATGATTATCCTTATACAGCGGTGGACGCTATTGACCCCTGGAGGCTCTACACCCGTCAATGTACTTCTTTTGTAGCCTTTCGCCTCAGTAAAGTCAACGGTTTTGAAATCCCACCAGCTTACGGTAATGCAGATGCTTGGGGACATAGAGCTCGACGAGAGGGTTACCGAGTGGATATGAACCCTGCCATAGGAGCAGTGGCTTGGTGGACCTCTCCTATGCACGTTGCCTGGGTATCTAGCATCCAAGGTGACATGGTCGAAATTGAAGAATACAACTACGGTGCTCGCTATACCTACGGTCGTCGAATGATCCATAAGAACTCTGTCAGTGGCTATATTCACTTCAAGGACCTAGCTGGCTCGCCTGTCAGTCAGACCAGTCCTGCAGCTACTCAGACGCACACATCTAGCTTAGCAAACAGCGGTACCTATACCTTTACCCAGCAAGCACCAATCAAGGCTCAAGCCAAGCAATCTAGTACAACCTTAGATTACTATTATGCTGGCGAAAGCGTTCGCTACGACAGGGTTCTAACAGCTGACGGCTACCAGTGGCTTAGCTACCTCAGCTACAGTGGACAAAGACGCTACATTCCTATCAAACAAGTACAGTCCTCCCCTGCACCACAGCAGCCAATTGTATCAACTCCTACAAAACCTCAAGGAACAATCCACATTACAAATATCAATCAAGCAGAGGGTAGTTTTGAAGTTATCATCACCAATGTAAAATCTCCCAAAACTATCAAATCAGTATCTATTCCAATTTGGTCAGATAATAATGGGCAAGATGATATCATCTGGTATCCTGCTCAGCGACAAAACGATGGCAGCTACAAGGTAAATGTTCAAGCAAGTAAACATAAAAATGACCGAGGACTCTACCACATCCATGTCTATTACACAGATTCCTCAAACAAACTCGAATTCATTACTGGAACTACAACTCAACTAACAGCAATATCTCAACAAACCAATCAAACAAACAGTAATTTACCAGCATCGGGTACCTATTATTTCAAGAGCAAAACCATTGTCCGCAATCGCCCTAGCCAGTCCGCAAGTGAAATCACCTACTACGGTGCTGGTTCTTCTGTCCGCTATGACCGGGTTGTCACAGCCGAAGGCCGTCAATGGATTAGCTATGTCAGCTTTTCTGGAGCCCGTCGCTACATTGCCATTCCATAAAAACAAAAGAAACTGCAGGGGCACTATGCACCATGCAGTTTTTTGGATTTTTAAATATCGGTAGAATTGATAGCTGTACTTGGTTTCTCTTTTGGCTTACGCAGATGGAAGAAAATGGTCACACCAAAGTAAATGGCAAATAGGACAATGTTGAGGATGTAAGCCCATAGCATACCTGCTGCTGTCACATCACGCAAGCCTGCATCTGAGTAGAGGTTGGCAATCCCTTTACTTGCTAGGTAGTTATAGGTATTCAGCAACAAGGTTGAAAATAGATAGCCAATGTAAAGATAGGAAGCCAACTCATTTTTCTTCATGAATAGGAAAACAATGACCGCAATCAATAGACCAAACAGGACTAGGGCTGCAATCTTTTGAAGAATACTATTCTGAAGATTGGCTGTTTCGCGCGAAACAAGAATTAACTCTTCCACATCAATCCCAACAGCTCCCTGCATAGCTGTGCGAAGTTGCTCCTCGTTAAATGTCTTAACAAAGGCACTGAACAGCCTTAAAATACTGGCAATACTGGACAGTATCACAAAAATATACAGATGAATTGGTCTTTTCATATAAACACCTCCTAATTTTAGTCTTATTCTACTCCAAAAAACATGCTTTGTCAATGTGATTTTGTGAATAAGTTGAGATGTATATATTAAAATGCTATAATAAAGGAAAATAGCAAGGAGGAAAAGTGATGAAACATTTCAAAAAATACTACTGGCAATACTGTTTCCTGTATCTGCTCTTCTATCAATTTGCAAAATTACTCTTCCCTGACCTCACTGATATCCTAGCGGCTATCGGTTTTTGGAGCCTTGTTGCCTCCCTGCTCTACACCATCTACTACTGGATTTCCTACTGGCTCTATGTCCGTAAACAGAAGAAATAAAAACAATCTCCTCTAAGTTCAACCTAGAGGAGATGATTTTTATTTAGAAGCAAGATTTTGGAAAAAGTCAAATTGGCGGTAGGTCAGATTTTCCGGTAAGGTCAAATCCACATCGTCTTCCACATCTGCCACGGTTAATTCGACATCCAAGGGCAAATCCTTCAGTCTATAACGTCTGATTACGCGCCCCTCCGCACTGACAAAGTCCAGCAAGTAACCATTTACCCGAACTTGATACAACATCAACTTATCCGTTAAATTTTCAATGACCAACATATCCATCTTTCTACGTCCGATCGTATATTCCGGAACTCTATAGTAGTGAAATTTTTTATCCATGTCCAATCTCCTTCATATCAATTACCATATCTGCCTTTTCCCAAATAGCAGGATTGTGGGTCGCTATGACAATCACACGCTTGTCATTTTTTAATTCTGTCAAGAGCTGCATGACCTCTTCAGAATTTTTAGGATCAAGTGCAGCGGTTGGTTCATCCGCTAAAATCAAGGGAGGATTTTTTAAAATCAATTTGGCTAGGGCAACCCTCTGCGCCTCTCCACCTGATAGGGTATAGACAGGTTTATTCATATCTAAATAGCCCAGATTGACCTGTTCCATAGCCACCAACTGCCTTTGCAGGCGCTCAGCTTTTGACAGCTTCTGCCCAACAAATCCCAAGTCCAAATTCTCTCTGATGGACTGATTTTCCAACAAGCCAAAATGTTGAAACAGGTAGCCCATCTCCTGCCGAAAGAAAACCTGCGAAGATAAGGTGGACAAATCCTGCCCCTGATACATAATCCGCCCACCATCAGCAGCTTCCAGCTTGGCCAGCATATTCAACAAGGTCGTCTTGCCACTACCACTTTTACCAATCAAGGCATATATTTTCCCTTTTTCAAGTTTCATATTCAAATCCGAAAAAATCACCCGTTGTTCAAAACTCTTTTTCAATCCCTGAATCTCAATCATCTTATTGTCCTTTCAATACTGCGACATTGGCAGTTTGTTCTTTTTTATCTTGCAGTTTCAATATCACCATGGCATTGACAGCAAGCAACCCCACTGCCAAACTGCTCATAACAAGATTGCTTGTCAACCAAACTGATGCAAGCAAGCCTACTAGGAATACCCCTAGTTGTCCCAAGAGATACTGTCCATGAAGCTCACGGAAGGTCATTCCTGCCAAGCGCTTGATAAAGATTTCCCGTCTGAATTGCTCAAAATAGAGTAAGTTCATGGCATCAAAGAGCAAAATAGCCGTTGCTAAAGTCAAGACAGTGCCAATGAGTAACGAATAAAACTCTGTCCGCTTGGTGTTCAAGACACCGACAAAAGTCAAGCGATGATTGACCAGATATGACACCCAGTTATACACACCTTGTTCCTTCATGGCTTCAATCGTAGCCTGATAATCCTTAAACTTCATCCCCACATCAACACTGGTTCCCCAGAACATATCTGAAATCGGTGTTGCACCTGTGGACTCGGGAGTCAAGACAACTATAATCGGATCTGTCAGATACTGAAGCTGGCTACGCTCACCATCATTATAGAGGAAGCGCTGGTGACCGCTATCTGTATAGGCCAGACTGACCTTGGTTTCAAATAACTGCTGGCTACTTATTTCCAAGCTTTCACGAGAAAATCCTTCTAATTCTGCCTGAAACATCTCCTCTACTTGCTTCGCTTGATGTCGCAAGCTCTCTGGCAAAATCAAGCCATATTCCCCTAAAGTCAAGTGATTCATCTTCTCCAAGAATGCGGTGTCCACTGCCACCTTCTGCTCGGTCAGATATGCTGGCGTTACATAGAGGACATTGCCACGAGGGCTATAATCCGTCAGGCGATTGCCCTCTGGGTCCACCTCGCTACCAAAGAGATACTGGTCTACATTGCTTTTGACAAATAGAGCCGACCCAGCTTCTAGCTGTCCCTTGGCAAACTCCCGCCACTTTTTATTCTGCTGGGCGACTTCCTCTTCAGACATCATAGCAGAGCTGTAACTAAAAACAGATTTGTAATAGTCATCTCTCAATGCCCATTCTTCCTGTGCCTGTTCAAGCAAGCGGATTTCCTGATAGCCCTGCAATAGACGGCTAGAGCTAAAACCTACTACCAAAATAGCCAGAAGTTGCCCAACCATCATCATAGCCAACATCCGTTTGAGAGGAAGTTTTCCCTTGAGCAAATCAACCAAGCTATTTTGCCTCAACCCCAGGAAATACACTAGGCTAAGTAGGACAGAAATACTAGCAAGAGCCAGTGCATAGAGAAAAAGCCCCAGGAAAAAGACCTGCAAGATGGATAGTAAAAATCCAGCTTGAAGATAGAGAATAAGAAGTCCGATTATAGCCCCCACCGATGTAGCCATCGCAATCTGACGAATATCCTCCCATAAAGGTCGAGCCACCACCTGTAAGAAACTTTCACCTGAAATCAGACGAATTCCTGCAAATCGTAAGGTCTTAATCCGATAGATTAAGGTGAGAGCCATGAAGGTCAAGAGAAAGACAAAGAAACTCAGCATGGCTACTTCTGAAACGACTGTGGATAGGAAGATGCTAAAAAGAGAATAGCCATGATGGACCATGCCACTGTAACCCAGTGATTCCAAACTTTCTTTCAAGACTTGGTTGTCCAAATCTCCTGAAACAATCAGATAAGAACTAACCAAGTCGCTGGTTTCAGCACTTTCCTTGGAGGAAACGGTCAAACCTTCTGGAACCTGTCCGCTACCATAGATGGCATAGGTAAAACTGGTTTCCCCAGAAGCATTAGGCTCGACAATCCGTCTAGCAATCACACTCTTATGTTCATCTGCCAAATCTGTCAAGACCTCTGTCACCTGGTCACGATTGGCTGTCTGTCTATTGGTATCTTTCCCGATGACATCCACTGCCTGATAAGAACCAAACTCTACAAGACTAACCTGACCAGCCAAAGCAATCCCCAGGTAAATTGCTACCAATACGGTCGATACTAGAATAAATAAACGTTTCATCGTCTCCTCCAAAGAATTGCTTGGAAACTACAGAAAGTAGTCCCAAGCAAAATGTACTGTGTTAATAGTTGTAATAGAAAGCTGCTTTCTCTCCCCGTTTTGTACTAATCCATGCACGAGAGGTCTGTCCTGCCTGTGCATACCCTTTACTTGAGGCTCCGGTCCATCTACTTACGACAGTTGAACTATGGTAGCGACTGCTGTGATAATAGTTTGAATAGGCGCCACCATTTGCTGCTCCGTACGTCCAAACTCCACCGCCAGGATACTGTACAGCCGCTGAAGCCACTGCTGTTCCGCCAATTGTTGCTGCAAGTCCCGCGATGAGTGCAAATTTTTTAAGTGTCTTTTTCATTTTAATTTTCTCCTTTTGTTTTTCTGTTTTATTGTTTACTTTTTAGGTATAACTTCCTTTCATGGAATATAGACCTTTTCAAAAATACATCTCATTTTCTATCCTCTCTTTATCCACCAACCTGAAATATCCAAAATTTTGAAATAGCCAAACATACTTTCTTAACTCCTTTAATTTTATTTACATTATGAGTATATCTAGTTTCTACAAAATCACCAATGACAGCAATGTCATCAAAAAATACTCTTCAAACCCTAAAAAGTAATAAAGAGATAGAAAAAGACCTAAAAGACGAACAATCTCATCTTTTAGGTCTTTCAGCGATGACATTCATGTCACCGATAAATTATAGTTACAAATATTTTTTCAAATCTTCTTGCCATTGCTTTTCTAACATGGTTACCAAATGTGCATCTTCAATCATATCAGCAAATAGTTTTGCTTTTTGATAGAACCCTTCTGCCAAACTATACTTATTCTCCACAACAAGAGCATGTTTCCAATGCAACATAAGTAAAATAGGTTTCTTTTGAAAATCCTGTGTTTTCTCCATTATTTCTTGAAGACAAGCAATATAAATGTCAAAAAATTCATAAGACTCCAGCATATCCAAACAAGCCAGACCTGAAAAAATAACATTACTCAGAAGAAATAATTGCTCTGGCTGAACAAGATTGACATGCTTTATTAAACGCAATAAGAACGATTGCAACTTACCAACTTCTGATAACTGATTTTTCTTGTTTTTTATATGTGCAAATACACTGACGAAATACAGACTAATCAGTTCTAAATCCTTCAACGAAAAGACTTCTTTCTCCTCAAGTTCAGGTAAATACGTTTCTAATAAGGCTACCGCATATTCTGGATGTTGTGTACGAATAACATCCAAAATCGCTCTTGACGTTTCAACCCACACCGTTTCCTCTGGTGGTAATTGTTCACAATACAGTTCTTCTATTTCATCAAGGTATTGTTCCTTTTTATCCAACACCTCCACCTTATTATATATCGGCTCCCGCAACAACTTGTACTTGAGTTCCAAATAGCCCTGTGGCAGTTCCTTATAGTCTGGCATCAGGCTATAGGCTGGAATGCCTAAACGCTGGGAAATGTACTCTAGCTTTGGAATAGAGGGTTGCGATTGTCCACTTTCTATCCGAGCTAATTGGCGTACCGTCAACTCGGATTCATCTCCACAAAAATCTGGACGGCTCAGTCCCTTTTCTAGCCTCAGTTGCTCGATTTTTTGCCCTAAAGTCATGTCCCCCCTCCTCCTACAAATATTTTTTCAAATCTTCTTGCCACTCTTCTATCAATTTCTGCGCCAGATGGTCATTTCCGATGATTTTGGCAAAAGTTTTAGCTGATTGGAACATCGGTTCAGCAGCTGAAAAATCTTGTGTCTTTCTCAATAGTTGCTTCCAAATGAGCATCAATACAAGTGGTTTTTTCTGATAATCCTCCGTCGCTTCCATAACATCCTGCAAACACTCCAGATAGGTATCAAAATAATCATAGTGCTCAATCATTTCAAGGCAGCATAGACCTGAAAAGAGTACATCACGCACAATAAAATAATCTTCTTGACGAGTAATTTTAAACTGCTCAACAAGCCGTAACATAAATAAATCTATCTTTTGTCCGTACTGATAGATGTCCTTTCTTTCTAGCAACTGAAAGAAAAAGAGACGAATTAACAAGATTTCATTAATAGTATAGACTGTTTTAGTTTCCAAGCTCGGTAGATACTCATCTAGTATAGCACTAGCAAATTCTGGATTTCTACTACTTGTCGTATCTATCGTTGCTTGCAGAACGCTATACACTCGCTGTTCATCTAAAGGTAGCTCTTCGTAATAACGATTATAAAGGTCTTCTAACTGTAGCTCCTTTTTATCCAACACCTCCACCTTATTATATATCGGCTCCCGCAGCAACTTGTACTTGAGTTCCAGATAGCCCTGTGGCAATTCCTTATAGTCTGGCATTAGGCTATAGGCTGGAATGCCTAAACGCTGGGCAATGTACTCTAACTTAGGTATAGAGGGCTGCGATTGACCACTTTCTATCCGAGCTAATTGCCGTACCGTCAACTCGGATTCATCTCCACAAAAATCTGGACGGCTCAGCCCCTTTTCTAATCGTAAGCGTTCGATTTTTTGCCCTAAATCCATACCAGTCCCCCCACTGCACCTATTTATCCTTACCTAAACAGTATACCATATCTTGCAAGCCTTTACAAAAAACACCAGCCTAGGCTGATGTTTCTGTCTTTTCTTGTTCTTTCGCTTTGACAATGGCATTCTCACGGCGGTAGGTCACTGTCAAATCAAGCAAGTCCGCCTCAATGGCAGGCGTGAGCTGGTCAGCAGTCATCCTCCAAGTCCAGTTGCCACCAAGGGTGTTTGGCAGGTTCATACGAGCTGACCCATCCAAGCCGAGCAAGTCCTGCATGGTAGCCACAGCCATAAAGGCTGGCGAACCGAAAAGCAAACGGAACATGGCATGGCTAACCCTTTCATCCTCACGGCGATTGCTGTACTTGTCTAAGAATTCCTTGCCCTCGTCAGACAGTTCGCTCTCATACCAACCCAGAATGGTATCATTATCATGGGTGCCAGTATAGGCTACGACATTGTTGCGGTGGTTGTGCGGCATTTCAATGCTGTCACCCTCAGGGTCAAAGGCAAACTGCAAGACTTTCATGCCTGGGAAACCAGTCCTTTCACGCAATTGAATGACCTTATCTGTCACAGTTCCCAAATCTTCCGCGATAATATTCAAGTCACCCAAGTGGTACTTGATGGTTTCAAAGAGTTCGAAACCTGGTGCTTCCACACGGTAGCCATTGACCGCTGTTTCTTCCCCTGCTGGAATTTCCCAGAAAGAAGCAAAGCCGATAAAGTGGTCGATCCGTACCATGTCATAAATCTTGAAAGATTCACGCAAGCGAGCTACCCACCAAGTAAAACCATCATGTTTCATCGCTTCCCAGTCATAGATTGGATTGCCCCAGAGCTGACCGATTTCTGAAAAGGCATCAGGTGGACAACCTGCAACCACACTTGGCTTGCCTTCTTCATCCGTCTTGAAGAAGTGTGGATTGGCCCACATATCCGCAGAATCAGCTGCGATATAAATCGGCATATCCCCAACAAACTCGATCCCTTTGGCATTAGCGTAAGCCTTCAAAGCATGCCACTGGCTGAAGAACAAATACTGGGTAATGCGGTGATAATCCATCTGATCCGCCAAGAGATGACGGTAATATTCTAAAGTATCGTGGTAACGCAGACGAGCCCCCTGGTCCTCCCACTCCGTCCATGGCTTGAGGTCAAAATGCTCCTTGATCGCCATGTACTCCGCAAAGGTATGCAACCAAAAACCATTTTCCTCTGCAAAAGACCAGTAATCCTCTGGCAAGCCCTCTGCCTTTATCGCTTTCACAGCCTTCTCTAAGATTGGACGACGACCATAAAAGACCTTGGCATAATCTACTTCTGTATCCTTGTCGCCAAAGTCAATCCCAGCTAAGTCAGCCTCAGTTAACCAACCCTTTTCAATCAAGAAATCAAGGTCAATAAAGTGGGTATTTCCGGCAAAGGCAGAGAAAGATTGATAAGGTGAATCCCCGTAACTGGTTGTTCCTAGAGGTAAAATCTGCCAGTAACGTTGCTTGGTTCTTTCCAAAAAATCAACAAAATCATAGGCAGCCTGTCCCATAGAACCAATGCCGTATTGACCAGGTAGAGATGAGATGTGCATGAGCACACCACTTTGGCGTTCTTTCATAATACTTCCCTATATCTTTCTAAATAGTCTGTTAACAAACGCAAACGATTGCTTTGTCTCTATTATATAATGAAAACGGTAACAAATCAAGTCTTTTCACATATCTATCAAGAAATTTCAAACATCCTTACAAGTTTCTTCATTTATATATCCAAAAAAATTTCGCTATTTTATATTAAGCTAAAAAAATTTTTTAAATTTTTTTATAAAAACGCTTGCAAACGGATTCATAATGGTGTATAATGAATTCAACTTAGGAAAACGTTTGCGTTAGCAAGCATTTCACAATAAACCATTTATTCTTGGAGGGAAGAATATGAAACACAAACTTCTTAAGAGCGTTGCTCTTCTAGCTGCATCTACTGCTGTATTGGCTGCTTGCTCAAACTCATCATCAACTTCAAGCTCTTCTGCTGAAGCTGGTCAAGAGTTGACTATTTACGTTGATGGTCAGTACGAAGCATACATCAACGAAGCAAAAGCTGCCTTTGAAAAAGAAAATGAAGGCGTGACTGTTACCGTTAAAACTGGTGACGCTCTTACAGGTTTGGACAACTTGTCACTTGATAACCAATCAGGTTCAGCTCCAGACGTTATGATGGCTCCATACGACCGCGTAGGTAGCCTTGGTTCTGAAGGTCAACTTTCAGAAGTGAAACTCGCTGAAACAAGCAAGACAGATGAAACGACTGAAACCTTGGTAACTTCTGGTGGTAAAGTCTACGGTTCACCTGCTGTTATCGAAACACTTGTTGCTTACTACAACAAAGACCTTGTTTCTGCAGCACCAAAAACTTTTGCTGAATTGGAAGAGTTGGCTAAAGATAGCAAGTACGCATTTGCTGGTGAAGAAGGTAAAACTTCAGCCTTCCTAGCTGACTGGACAAACTTCTACTATGCATACGGACTTCTTTCTGGTTACGGTGGCTATGTATTCGGTGAAAATGGTACAGATCCAAAAGACATCGGTCTTGCTAACGATGGAGCAATCAAGGCTATCGAGTATGCTAAAACTTGGTATGAAAAATGGCCTCAAGGTCTTCAAGATGCATCTGCTGCTGGTAACTTGATCCAAACTCAATTTACTGAAGGCAAAACAGCTGTTATCATCGATGGTCCATGGAAAGCTTCTGCTTTGAAAGATGCAGGTGTCAACTACGGCGTAGCTACTATCCCTACACTTGCTGACGGCAAAGCATACTCAGCATTCGGTGGTGGTAAGGCTTGGGTTATCCCTGCAGGTTCTAAGAACCCAGACTTGGCACAAAAATTTGTTGACCACTTGACTTCAACTGAACAACAAAAAGCATTCTACGATGCTACAAACGAAGTTCCAGCTAACACTGAAGCACGTGAATATGCAGTCAGCAAGAACGATGAATTGACAACTGCCGTTATCAACCAGTTTGCTTCTGCTCAACCAATGCCAAACATCTCAGAAATGAGCACAGTTTGGGAACCAGCTGCTAACATGCTCTTCGAAGCTGTAAGTGGTAAAAAAGATCCTAAGACTGCTGCTACTGACGCTGTGAAATTGATTGAAGATACAATCGCTCAAAAATATGGCAACTAGTCATTTTTAAGTCAGACTGGGATTTCCTCCCAGTCTACTTTGTTACTACCAACTGAAATATATATTGATATTTAGGACTGACCTAAAGGAGATTACACTATGAAACAAAATCCAAGTAAGGCACTCCTCTTGTCCCTACTTCCTGGTCTAGGGCAAATCTACAACAAGCAAAAAGCAAAAGGCTATATCTTCCTTGGCGTAACACTGGCTTTCCTAGTCTACTTCATTGCAATCGCAGGTGGAGAAATTGGAAACTTGATTACCCTTGGTAGCCAACGTGGCCGTGACAACTCCCTCTTCATGTTGATCCGTGGTTCCTTCCACCTCATCATTACGGTTGTCTATCTTGCTTTCTACGCCTTAAACCTAAAGGATGCCAAAGATACTGCCCAACGATGGAATAACGGTTATCCTGTACCGACAACTTTAAATGAAATGGTTAAAGGTGTGTATGAGAATGGCTTCCCTTATCTCTTGATAATTCCTTCATATATTGCCATGACCTTTGCCATAATTTTCCCGGTTGTGGTGACTCTCTTCATCGCCTTTACCAACTACGATTTCCAACACCTACCTCCTGGCGCTCTTCTAGATTGGATTGGCTTTACTAACTTTACCAATATCTGGAAACTCAGCACCTTCCGTGCAGCCTTTGGTTCTGTCTTAGGCTGGACAATCATCTGGGCCTTGGCTGCCTCAACTGCACAGATTGTTATCGGTATCCTGACAGCCATCATTGCTAACCAGCCATTTATCAAGGGCAAACGCATCTTCGGTGTTATCTTCTTGCTCCCATGGGCTGTTCCAGCCTTCGTGACTATCTTGACTTTTAGTAACATGTTCAACGATAGTGTCGGTGCTATTAACACACAAGTATTACCATTCTTGAGCAAATTCTTGCCATTTATCGATAACTTCCTTATTCCATGGAAAACAGATCCATTCTGGACTAAGGTTGCCCTTATCATGATGCAGGCTTGGCTTGGTTTCCCTTATATCTATGTCTTGACCTTGGGTATTTTGCAATCTATTCCAAACGATTTGTACGAGGCTGCCTACATTGATGGTGCAAGTGCCATTCAAAAATTCCGTAGCATCACCTTACCAATGATCTTGGCGGTAGCTGCTCCTACTCTGATCAGTCAGTACACCTTCAACTTCAACAACTTCTCTATCATCTACCTCTTCAATAACGGTGGACCTGGTAGCGTCGGTGGTGGTGCTGGTTCGACTGACATCTTGATTTCATGGATCTACAAATTGACAACTGGTACTGCTCCTCAGTATTCAATGGCAGCTGCAGTTACCTTGATTATCTCTATGATTGTCATAAGTATCTCTATGATTGCCTTCAAGAAATTAAATGCCTTTGAAATGGAGGATGTATAAGATGAAAGTATCTGTGAAAACTAGACGCATACTCAATCAGACTTTTACCTATCTCTATCTGATTGCCCTGTCTATCATCATTATCTACCCTCTATTGATTACCATCATGACAGCCTTTAAATCAGGCAACGTGGTAGCTTTCAAGCTGGAACCAATCCAGTTTACTTTGGACAATTTCAAAGGACTATTTAGCGAAACGCTCTACGGTACCTGGTACCTCAACACGCTCATTATCGCAATCTTGACAATGCTTATCCAAACCAGTATAGTGGTATTAGCTGGTTATGCTTATAGCCGTTATAACTTCATCGCTCGTAAACAGAGTTTGGTTTTCTTCTTGATTATTCAAATGGTGCCAACAATGGCTGCCCTTACAGCCTTCTTCGTTATGGCCCTCATGCTCAATGCCCTCAACCAGAGTTGGTTCCTCATCTTCCTTTATGTGGGTGGTGGTATCCCAATGAATGCATGGCTCATGAAAGGTTATTTCGATACAGTGCCAATTTCTCTCGATGAATCTGCAAAACTAGACGGTGCTGGTCACTTCAGACGTTTCTGGCAAATCGTTCTTCCACTTGTTCGTCCAATGATTGCTGTACAGGCACTCTGGGCCTTCATGGGACCTTTTGGAGATTACATCCTATCCAAATTCTTGCTTCGTGAAAAAGAATTTTATACTGTAGCAGTCGGTCTTCAAACCTTCATCTCTGATGTGAAAAACTTGAAGATTGCCTACTTCGCGGCAGGTGCTATCCTCATCGCCCTCCCAATCAGTATCCTATTCTTCTTCCTACAAAAGAACTTTGTATCTGGTTTAACAAGTGGTGGTGACAAGGGATAACCCTGTCCCACCTTTTCCCTTTTTAGACAGAGCCAAAATTTTTATGAAAGGTACAACACATGATTCCCTACCCATTCTCTTATTTTTCCAGTATTTTTTCTCCTAGAAAAATGTTTGCCAACCGCAGATGGATGAAAGTCTGGCAAGGTCTATTTACTACGCTCTTTTTAGTGTCCCTCCTAGTCATTCCCAGTTCTCTTCAAACAGTCAGCTTGGAAACCTACCCTCTGGAAAATTTTGTGGAAGGGGTGTATCAACCGCTCAATGAGGATGTCATGAATGACCTTAGCCAACATGTAGCTATTGAAAATGGACAATTCACCTATACAGGAAATAGTAGCTGGGAGCAGGTTACCTTTGGCGAAACAGTGCCTACAAGCTCTGATTTCTCCTACCAGTTTGGCCAACAAAGTCTGACCATTCGAAAAGGACAGGATATCCTAACCCAGCTCAGCTACGATGGACTGACAAATGCTGATTTTTCAAGTAGGGAACGATTGACCACCGCCCTTTCAAAGAATTGGTACCAAGCCAATCGGGCAATAGTTGGTCTGAGCATTACCTTGGTATCGACCATGATTTTGGCCACCAATCTCCTCTTTATTCTGCTGGGTGCAAGTGGCTTTCTCTACCTGACTAAAAAATCCCGTTTCTTCCATTTTCATACCTTTAAAGAATGTTTCAATTTCTCCCTGCATTGCTTGGGACTACCAACCATTTTAGCCTGCCTGATTGGGATTTTTGGGCAGCCTGTTACAACTGTTTTGACTGTTCAAAATATCCTCTTTGTGATAGTATTGATTTGGGTATTTTTCAAAACCAAATTCAGAGATGGGATTTAGGAGGTTCCTATGCGTGCTACCATTAAAGACGTCGCTAAGTTAGCAGGTGTTTCACCTTCTACCGTTACCCGAGTCATTCAAAACAGCTCTGCTATTAGTCAAAAAACCAAAGACCTAGTTAGAAAGGCTATGGCTGACCTCAACTACCACCCCAATCTCAATGCTCGTAGTCTGGTTTCCAGCTACACTCAGGTGATTGGCTTGGTACTTCCTGAAGATTCTGATGTCTTCTACCAAAACCCTTTCTTCCCGACAGCCCTGCGTGGTATTTCACAGGTGGCTGCTGACCACAATTATGCAATCCAGATTTCTACGGGAAAAAATGAAGAACAACGATTGGAAGCTATTTCTCAGATGGTCTATGGAAAACGGGTTGATGGTTTAATTTTCCTTTATTCCAAGCCAGATGACCCACTGGTCCAGCTAGCCATTCAGCATAAGTTTCCCTTCCTCATTCTCGGTAAGGCAGATTCTCCATTTATCTCCCTAGTCGATAATGACAATATCCAGGCTGGATTTGAAGCGACCAATTACTTTATCAATAAGGGCTACAAGAATATTGCCTTTGTCGCTGGTAACAAGGAACTGGTCGTTTCCCAAGACCGTTATTCAGGCTATAAAAACGCCCTCAAATCTCATAATATCCCTCTTGACGAAAACAAGGTCAAGTTTGTTTCAGGCTTCCTATTGGAAGACAGTTCCTACAAGATTTCCAAAAAATTACTCAAACAAGAGATTGATGCTATCGTCACAACCGATACCATGGTGGCAGAAGGGATTGTCAAATACCTCAACGAAGTCGGTACAAAACTCCCTATCATCTCCTTTGACTCTGTCAAACCAAAATTAGATATTGAAGCCTATGTCGATGTCCACGCCATCAAGCTAGGACGCGTAGCCTTCAACACCCTTCACCAAATCATCAGTGACAACAAGGATGACAAGCAGGTTTGCTACCGCCGTGTCATTCCACATACCATTACTGAACTTTAACTTAGAAAGGAGCCGTTCGGCTCATGGCATTACGACAATTTCAAGCATTTCTAGATGATGTAGCTACTATTCGCTTGGTTATGGAAAAACGATTTGATACCGAGCACATGAGTTTTTCCCTCGAGTCCGACGATGCCACATCTCAACTTTTCATTCATTCCTGTCTAGAGGTAGAAAACCTGGTTCTCTACTATCTGACCAGCCTACACGCCTTAAATTTGGACAAGGACTATGCCATTTACGATCAAGACCGCAATAAAACGGAACTAGGCTATGGTCATATTGTCCGCTCTGCTATTTTCGAACAAAACTATACCTATGATGGCAGTGATTTGGGGGCAACTTATAGCCCTCAGTCCACAAGTTTCAAACTCTGGGCACCTATCTCCAAGCAGGTATTTTTAGTCCTTGAAGGGACACCATATGCTATGACAAAGGGTTCAAAAGGTGTCTGGCAGGTCACAGTAGAGGGAGATTTGGACAGTCAAAGCTACCACTATCTCCACAAAGTCAATGGCGAGTGGACTTCTGTTCATGACCCCTACGCCCTTTCATCCAAGGCAAACTCTGGCGATAGCTATGTCATCAACCCAAATAAACTTCATAAGGTTCGTCGCGCCAAGACCCAACGACCGATTTCTCAAGCTATTGTCTATGAAATGAGTGTCCGCGACTTCTCTTGGCAGACAGAAGCTGGCTTCAAACACCGTAGTCAATTCCTCGGTCTGACCGAATCACCTGTCTTGGACGGTATGAAACTAGGAATGGACTATATCAAAAATCTGGGCGTTACCCATATTCAGCTTCTTCCTGTTTATGATTTTGGTAGTGTGGATGAAAACAAACCCCAGGCTGTTTATAACTGGGGCTACGACCCTATGCAGTACAACCTGCCAGAAGGCTCCTTCTCCAGCCTACCAAACGACCCCTATGCTCGTATTTTAGAACTCCAGGAAGCCATTCAAGCCTATCACGATGCAGATATTTCCGTCAATATGGACGTTGTTTACAACCATGTTTATCATGCTGAGAAATACGCATTCGAGCTAATTGTCCCTGGTTATTTCTACCGTTACAACGAGCATGGTATGCGGACGGATGGAACCTTTTGCGGCAACGATGTCGCTAGCGAACGCAGCATGGTCCGTAACTACATCAAGCAATCCCTCCGCCAATGGACCAGTATCTATGGTTTTGATGGCTTCCGTTTCGACTTGATGGGGATTTTGGACAGCCAAACCATCAACCAAATCCAAGAGGAATTGTCAGCCATTCATCCAAATATCTATCTCTATGGCGAAGGTTGGAAGATGGCAACTGGTCTAGACTATGAAAAACTAGCCCACCAGTACAATGCAGACCAGCTTCCAGAAGTAAGTTTCTTCAACGATGACTATCGTGATACCTTTAAGAAACTCTTGCTCAACCCTACCCGTCTAGTTGACAAACAACTACACGAAAAAGTGCAACATCTCCTGACTGGAAGTCGCTACAGCCACTTCATCACACCGCAACAGTCACTTAACTACATCGAGTGTCATGACAATGCGACAGCCTTTGACTACTTCCATATTGAACATCCAGACTGGACACCTCAGCAACAAAAACGAGCTGCTAGCTTTGGGCTACAATTGGTCCTCATTTCTCAAGGAATGGCCTTTATCCATAGCGGACAAGAATTCTTCCGTACCAAAGATGAGATTGATAATACTTACAATATTCCGGATAGAATCAATCGACTAGACTGGACACGGGCTGTTCACTATAAGGAACATATCGAGTTTATCCAAGAATTGATTGCCTTCCGTAAGAACAATCCAATTCTAAGTCAGGACAGCTATGAAACCATTCAAGAAACCTGTGATTTCTACTGGCTGACCGAGTATGTCCTCCGCTATCAAGTCACAAATGGCGACAAGACTATCCAGTTCATTATCAACTTTGCTGACAGCGATTTTGTTTTCGAAAACGAAAAAGAGCAAACCATTCGCTTCAACTTCCCACCAGTTGACGATAAAAAAGCCCAGCAAATTACCCTTGCTGGACAAAGTATTTGTATTTTGGAAGATAAATAGGACCTAAGACGGATGTTAGCGAAAGAAATATAGGCTATACTATAGTCACTCCTAAATATTTTTCATAAATCTCCTTAAAACTCACCAGTTTTGCTGGTGAGTTTTTTGTGTACCAAAAAACAACCCAGCGTTTGACTGGGTTGAAGATTTCACATCAATTCTATGATTTTCCGACCAATGCGTTCAATATCATTCTGCATACCACGAAGTTCAAAGGTATCAATAACAGGGAATCCAAAGCGCTCAGAATACTGCTTGGCAGTCAGACAATACTGGTTGTTGAAATTTCGATTGCCTGAACCAACAACACCCAAACAGAGCTCCGCATTGTTCTCAAAAGCAATAAAATCACCTAAAGGATTGGTCAAAATCTCCACATCTCCATTATCCACTCCATTCCCACCTTCTAAATACGTTGGTAGAAAAGCCACAAAAGGCGCGTCGAGTTGATAAAAAGGAATATCCTGCTTAACCAGGTCTTTGACATGAACCAGTTCAAGGTCCCAATCAGTTTGAAATTGAAAAAAGGACTTCAAACGTTTTACAAAACTTTCCGTATTGCCACTCAAACTGATATATACCAGATAGATTTTTTTCTTCATCCTACTCACTCTCCACAAAATACCCGATAATATTGACATTGTCCGCGACAGATACAAAAGCTCTTGGGTCTGCTTTTTTCATAATTTGCTTAAATTCACTAAACTCCGCACGAGTGATAATGGTAATCAAAACAGTCTTTTGCTCATGATTGTAGGCACCCTCCGCACCATTGATGATAGTCACACCGCGATTGAGTTTCTTGTGAATTTGTTTAATAACTCGGTCTGGTTGATTGGTAATAATCATAGCCTGCATCCGCTTTTGCTTGACAAAAATAGCATCTGTCATCCGACTAGAGATAAAAAGTGCCACCATGGAATACAGGGCATACTTCCAGCCAAATGTCATCCCCGCTATCAGCATAATCATAATATTGACAATCAGAGAAATGGAGCCAACCTGTCGCCCTGTTTTCTTTCGAATAAGAATGGAAACAATATCAGTTCCACCACTAGATACATTATTCCTAAGGGCAAAACCAATTCCTGTACCGAGCATAAGCCCACCGAAAATCGCATTGACCAGAGGATCAGTTGTCAGTGTGACCGGAGGCATAAACTGAATAAACAAGGAGCTAAGAGATACAGTGATAAAGGTAAAAATAGTAAATTTGTAGCCAATTTTATACCAGGCTATAACGAGCAAGGGAATATTGAGGGCATAATATACCACAGCGATTGGTAAATCCCAACCCGCATAAGAAGCAGCTAAGGCAGAAACTATCTGAGCTATACCAGTTACTCCTGATGAATAGACATTCCCTGGTCGAAAGAAAAAATTCACCGCAATACTAGATAGGAGCCCATAAATAATGGACCCCGATATCCGTTCTGCATATTTTTCTCGAGAAATTCCCGAAATAACTGACCAAAATTTATTCTTCTTAGCCAAACGTAGAAAGCGTACACGCTGTTTTCTGAAAAATTTATTCATTTTCAAGTGTAATGTCTAAAGCCAATTCCTCTAATTGAGCTGATGCAACCGTACTTGGTGCCTGTGTCATCGGATCAGATGCCTTGTTATTCTTTGGAAAGGCGATCACTTCACGGATGTTGTCCTCACCAGCCAAGAGCATGACAAAACGGTCCAAACCGATAGCCAATCCACCATGTGGTGGGAAACCATAGTCCATAGCTTCTAGCAAGAAACCAAACTGCTCATGGGCATCCTCTGCAGAGAAGCCAAGTGCCTTGAACATCTGCTCCTGCATCTCTTTCTGGTTGATACGAAGGCTACCGCCACCAAGCTCATAACCGTTTAGAACAATGTCATAGGCAACCGCACGTACTTGTGCCAAATCACCATCCAAATGATGAGCTGTTTCTTCCGTTGGCAAGGTGAATGGGTGGTGGGCACTCATGTAACGACCTTCTTCTTCAGACCACTCAAACATCGGCCAATCCACAATCCAAAGGAAGTTGAACTTACTTTCGTCAATCAATCCTTGTTCCTTGGCCAAACGGTTGCGCAAGGCACCCAAGGTATTATTGGCTACTTCCAATTCATCTGCCACAAAGAGGACTAAATCCTTGTCTTCTAACTGTAAACTTGCTGTCAAGTTTGCTGTAATGTCTGTCAAGAACTTGGCAACTGGACCAGTTAATTCTCCCTTGTCTACTTTAACCCAAGCAAGTCCCTTAGCACCAAATTGTTTGGCGTATTCTGTTAATTTATCAATGTCTTTACGTGAGTAGCTATCCGCCGCACCTTTGACCACAATAGCCTTTACAACAGGTGCTTCTGAGAAGACTTTGAAGTCAACTTCCTTGACAGTATCTGTCAAGTCTTGCAAAAGCATCTCAAAACGAGTATCTGGCTTGTCTGAACCATAGAAGTTCATAGCATGGTCATAGGACATACGTGGGAATGGCAAGGTCACATCGATTCCTTTGGTATCTTTCAAGACCTTAGCAATCAAGCCTTCTACGATGTCTTGGATTTCAACTTCAGTCAAGAATGAAGTTTCCAAGTCAACCTGTGTAAACTCAGGTTGACGGTCCCCACGCAAATCTTCGTCGCGGAAACACTTAACGATTTGGTAATAACGGTCAAAACCAGCATTCATCAATAGCTGCTTAGTAATCTGTGGGCTTTGTGGAAGGGCATAGAAGTGACCTTTTGACACACGAGAAGGTACCAAGTAGTCACGCGCACCTTCTGGCGTTGACTTGGTCAACATTGGCGTTTCCACATCGATAAATTCAAGCTCGTCTAGGTAGTTACGAATGCTGTGGGTTACAGCTGCACGCAATTTGAAGTTGTTAAGCATTTCTGGACGACGAAGGTCCAAATAGCGATAGCGCAAACGTGTATCGTCACTGGCTTCAATACCATCCTTGATTTCAAATGGCGTTGTCTTAGCTGTATTAAGCACTGTCAAGCTGGTTACTTGCAGTTCAACCGCTCCTGTTGGAATATTGTCGTTGGCTTGCTCACGCTCCACAACCGTTCCTGTTACTTCGATAACAAACTCACTGCGGAGGCTTTCAGCAGTTGCCATGAGATCTTGGTCTACAAGTTCTGGATTGATGACCAATTGCATAATACCTTCGCGGTCACGCAAGTCGATGAAAATCAAGCCACCCAAGTCACGACGGCGGCCAACCCAACCTTTCAAAGTAATTTCCTGTCCGACATGCTCCTTACGAACACGTCCAGCATACATAGAACGTTTCATTTTCTTCCTCTTTTACTGATTTTATACCTATTCATTCTACCATAAAATAGCTGATTTTTGGGAGAAATTGCCGAGAAAAAATCGAAAAACCAGCCCTAGTTGACTGGTTTGCTGTATAGCATATCCAAATGCGGAATATCATCCTCCAAATATACTTCAGAAACTGGCTTAAAGCCAAGCGATTGATAGAATTTTTCCAAATAGGCTTGGGCCCCAATTTTAATCTGACTTTCTTTCCATTCATTTGTAATGTAATGGATAGCTTGTTCCATCATTGGCCGACCCAATCCTTTACCACGATGACTTGGCTTGATGACCACACGACCGATGGAAACTTCATCATAACTTAGACCAGCCGGCAATATTCTCAAATAAGCCACCAACTCCCCATTGTCTATACCTAAAAGATGAAGACAGTTTGGATCCTTTCCAGCAACTTCAGGATAGGGACAGGCTTGTTCAAGCACAAATTAAGTCTTTTAGTTTACTTTTAGTACGAGGCAACGAGCTGCAAGCTGCTTGTACAGTCGAGTGACTGTACAAGGTTGGAGATAGCACTTGCGAAGCAAGTTACTTCTACAAAGTACGGTAAAGTGAGTTCAAACACTCCAGTGGAGTGTTTGAAGTTGGAAATAAGGAAACGGAGTTTCCTCGTCCGTCGAAGTAATAAAAGAAAAACTAAATGACTGATACATTGGTCCGAAGTGTCAAGATAGTGTAAAGTTCCTGTAAACTAAGTTGGTCAAATTCTTTAATTTCCCACTTCATACATTCCTCCTATGGCAAAATGTTGCCTGCACTTCTGTAAATCTCGTACCATTCTTGTCTAGTTAAAGTAATCTGGCTAGCTTGAGCAATCTTGGTCAGGCGATCTGAATTCATGGAACCTACAATGGTTTGAATTTTCGCTGGATGGCGCAATATCCAAGCAACGACAATGGTTTCATGTGAAACATGGTACCGCTCTGCTATTTCCCCAATGGTCTGATTTAAAAGAGCATAGTCGGGATGGTTGGCGAAAATACCTCGTTGCAAATCAATCAGAAAAGGTGACCAAGCCTGAATAGTGATTTTTTTGAGCTGGCAATAATCAATCAAACCTCCATCCCGCATGGTTGCAGCATCGTCTTTCATATTGACATGGAGTCCTGCATCTATCAAAGGAGTATGAGCTGGCGAAAGTTGGAGCTGATTGACCGCTAGGGGCTGGTCCAGATAGGACTGAAGTAATTCCATTTGGTAGATATTCTGGTTGCTGACGCCGAAATGATGAACCTTCCCTGCTTTTTTCAAGAGATAAAAGGCTTCTGCCACCTCCTCTGCTTCCATCAGAGCATCTGGACGGTGAAGAGCCAAAACATCCAGATAATCTGTATCTAAACGCTTGAGAATGCCGTCCACAGACTCCAAGATATAGTCCTTTGAAAAATCAAAATAGCCCTTACGAATACCACATTTGGACTGGAGAATCATGTCCTCACGCTTGAGGCCTGCCAGTTTTGCACCCTGGGCAAAACGAATTTCAGATTCTCCCTGACCATAAATATCCGCATGATCGAAAAAGTTAATTCCTTGTTCAAGGACTGTTTTCAAGACCTGGGCTGTTTCCTTCTCGCTCAAACTTGCCATTCGCATACAGCCAAGACCAATTCGCGATACTTCCAGTCCAGTTTGTCCTAATCTTTGCATATACTTGCCTCCTCTTCTGACTTCATTATATACGAAAAAAGAGATTGTCGCCAATCTCTCACCCTCTCATAAGGTTTTCTTCTTTTGTGCCAACTTGCTAATGCTAATCTCAATCGAATCATTGATACTGAGCAAGGTATCAATCACCTGTTTGTCGGACAAATTCGAATCCAAATCAACATTGTAGACTAATTCCAGACTATTGCTTTTTTTAATATTCTTAATGCTGACCAATTCTACATACTTACAAGCATTGATAAAAGTAGCTTCAAACAGCAGTTCATAATCCAACTCCCTTGGAACTCGAATAGTGATATTCCGTCTGGTTTGACTAACTGCCGCAAAGGAAGAATTTTCCAAGAATAGCAAGACTAGGCAAACAAAGAGCGTAAAAATCGTTGCTAGGATGATAAATCCCATACCGCAGGCCAGGCCAATACCTGTTGCAATAAAGACCATCAAGAGTTCCTTAGCTCCACCTGCTGCCGAACGAAAACGAATCATCCCAAAGGTCCCTGCAATCGCCACACTGGTTCCCAAGTTTCCATTGACCATAAAAATAATCATGGTCATGAGAACTGGGAGAACCGTCAAGGTAATCACAAATTCCTTAGAATAAAGGGTTTTGTATTTATAAACTACGGCAATAATCAGACCTAGAACCAAGCTGACCACTAAACTGGTTGCCAGCATAGAAGGCTCTGCAGGCCCTGTATTGCTTTCAAAGATACTTTTAAACAATTGCTCTTTCAAAGATACTATCCTCTTCTTGACTTTCTACTAACTTACGGTGGGCTGTCCCATATTTAGAAAATGACACGCGCTCCAGACCATACTGATCAATAATGGCTTGAAGCCATTCAGGGTAGGTTTCAGGCACCTTGATTTCCATAATGACTTGATCATCCTCTAGCAAAGGATAACCATATTTTCCTGCAAACAAATCCACATCGTAATGACGATAAAGGATATTTTGGTCAATAGTGATGCGAACCTTCTTATCCTCAATCCCTTTCATTGAAAAACGATCATAGTAAATGTACATCATCGGCTCAATCTTGCCGTAACGCTCTCGAAGCTCTGCCATTGTTTCCAAAAGCACTGGATTGCTAATGCTTTCATCAACTAGGTTATGGCTCATAAATTTCAAGACCGATGCTGGCTTTGAGGTCAAGCGATCCTTCAAGCCAACGCCATTTTCTTTTTTCTTGATTTCTAAAAAGACCTGGCTATCTGCATGTGGATGAGCATCGTAGGTCCGCATACGGATTTTCTCACGCTTCCACAGACGCTCCGCAGAATCTTGAATCATTCGATATTCATTTGTATCAAAATATATATTGGTAATGGTTGAAGTTGGGTAATCATCTTTGACTACATGAGCCTGAAGCTCTGCCATAACCGCTGCTAGTTGATGGCGATCAAGGATATATTTTGTTTCGATTCGTTTAAATTTGGTCTGTACTGTTTCTTTCATCTTATTCCCTTTTTCTACAATTGTCGTTTTGAGTGATAAGAGAAGAGTGGCTCACTTCCCACTCTCCCTATCTATTACCAGCTTTTCTTTGCTTCTACTTTTTTCTTAATAATTTGACCTGTTGTTCCATTAATCTTGTAGTCATATTCAGAGTTGTTGGCAAGGGCTTCAACCTCATAGATGCCTTTCTCAAGGTCAATCTCTTTAAAGCGAACTTTAGCTGCTGCCAAGCCTAAATCTTTCAAGACAATAGTCTTCACTTGTTCTACTGAAAGTGTTGGCACTACTGCCACTTTCTTAGGCTGTGTGACTACAACTGGTTTTTTCTGCGGAGTTGCTGGTTTTACAGCGACTACTTTTGTCTTTTTCTTGATAATCTTGCCCGTTAAACCATTGATATCATATTCATATTCAAGGTTATTTGCCACAAAATCCACTTCATAAACACCCTTCTCAAGATCTACTTCTTTGAAGCGAACCTTATTAGCTGTCAAACCTGCATCCTTCAGGGCAATTGTTTTTGCCTGCTCCATTGAAAACCTTACTGTTACAGCCGGTTTCGTTGGTTGAGTTGGTTTAACAGTAGTCTTTTTAGGTGCTAGAGTTTTAGACTTTTTCTTAATAATCTTTCCTGTGCTAGCTTGGACATCGTAGTCGTACTCCACATTGTTGGCAACTAGATCAATTTCATAGATCCCTTTTTCAAAATCAAGATCCTTGAATCGTACTTGACTAGCATTCAAACCAAGATCTTTTAATACGATTGATTTTGCTGCATCCATTGTTTTGATTTGACTAGCCGATGCTGTTTGTTGCAAACCAAGAGTAGCGGCTACTAGTGCTGTAAATGTCAATGTTTTTAACTGTTTCATAATAAACTCCATGATTGTTTTTTCTACATTTGTAGTTTTTTGATTTTTAGAATAGAGTGGGCGCCCACTCATTCTTCTACAGTTGTAGTATAATTATATTCTACACTTGTCGTTTTAAATTGTCAAGCCTAAAAACTCAAAAAAATAAAATTTTTTTTGAAGACTGGTTTCTGAGAGTGAAAAACTTCCATGATAGCTTATCCAATTTCACTATCATAATAATTTCACTGTACTATTCTATCAAAAAACACCTCTTTATCAGAGGTGCTTGATATTAGTCATCAGAATCATCTGTATCATCACTGGTATCAACATCATCCGTATCGTCGTCTACATCGTCACTTGTATCAACAGGAGGTGTGTAGGTCGTTGCTGGTGGTGTATAAGTTGCTGGAGGGGTGTAGCTAGTTTCAGCCGGGGTATAACTTGTTGCCGGAGTTTCCGTCACTACTGGTGTTTCCGCTACATTTGATGCTGGAGCTTGAACATCAGTAGTTACAGAACCATTTGAAGTTTCTCCTGCATTACCAGTATTTATAGCTGTAGTAGTCGTTGCTGTTTCGGAACTTACTGTGCTGGTTACCGTAGCTGATGAAGAAGTTGATGATGCTTTCGTAGTCATTGAAGAAGACTGCGGCACAAGAGTTTCTTTTTCCACTTTTCTTACCTGTTTGGTCAACTTATCGACTTGGATATGGTAACGTGTTTCCCCCTTAGAAAATTCAACCAAACAGTAATCCGATGCCTCTGTCACTTTCACATCCTTGACATCTGTCTGCTTAAGTTTTTGATCTTTTAGTGCCGCTTCTAAGGCCTGCTTGTCGGTCAAACCTTCCTCTTGAATGACCTGATTGACTTGATCTTCCGTCATCGCCACAACGAAAATTGAACCTGAAAAGACCAAGGCCATGGTCATAAAGGTTGTGACCAATAAACCAAGTGAACGCATAGGAAGTCGATTATCCATAATCGCAATAATACGACGCTTGAGATTAAACTTATTTGAATAGAAACAGCTTGAAAGCAGAACTGGCTGCTGGCTCTTATGGATCATGGTGATAATAGTTTCACCATAAAAAGAACGATAGGCTTGATCACGCTGATTGAGAACACTATGGTCACAGTAACTCTCAGCAGCTTCCTGTACTTCCTTGCAGGCAAAGGCCACAATTGGATTAAACCAGTGGGCGGCCTTCACAAGTAGAACCAATAAATTGGCATAAATATCCCTATGCTTATAGTGGGTCAGTTCATGTTCAAAAATAAGATCCAGTTCCTCATCTGTATAGTCTGTCGCTGGTAAAAGCACAATGGGATGACGCAGTCCAAAAATCATGGGACTAGAAACCTGTGGATAGTGGAACAGACGAATATCCTTTTTGATTCCAAACTCTTCTTTGATGATATAAAAAGTTTCTAAAATTCTCAAATCAGAAATAGGCGTCCCCCATCTCTTCAAAAGATTACTGAATTTTATATAGGCAAAGATTGAACGTCCAATCACCACCACAAAACCTATGAACCAGACAAACAAGAAAATCTGCAACCAAGGTAAACCAAGGAAAAGATCCAATAAGTTTGGTTGGCTGTTGGTTGCCGAACTAGCTACGGTGCCTGTCGATTCAACAACAGTTGATACTGCTTTTGGACTATGTTCAATGGTTACCAAGCCCGAACCAAAGCGAGGTCTGAAAGGAAAAATCAGACTGGCTAACAAGGCCAACCAGGTCAAGTACCGAACCCTAGCTGAAACCCTGTTTTTTAATAAGATAAACAAGCCGCTAACCACTAATATCAAGGCCGATTTGTAGAGGCTCATTAAGAAAAAGCGTAAGATGAGTGATGACATTTCAAATCTCCAACTATATATTATTTATTTAACAAGCTCCTTAACTCATCCAGTTCATCGGCTGACAAAGCATTGGAGGAGAAGAGGGTTTTGACCAAACCACCAAGGGAATTCCCTTGGTAACGGTCTAAAAAATTTGATGTTTCAACCGCCATGTATTCTTCTTCAGACACAATAGCTGTATAACGACGTTCCCGACCATTTCGCTCACTCTTCAAAAAACCTTTTTCCGTCAAGCGCGCAAGAATAGTCAATAAGGTTTGGGGTTTCCAGTGATTATCTTCACCCAAATGACTAATGATTTGAGCAGAGGTCACTGGATTTGGCAGGTGCCAAATGGTTCTTAGTACAGAAAATTCTGTATCTGGTAGACGTTTTAATTCATTCATACTCGAATTCCTCTCTTCTTTCTCTAATATTCTACACTTGTCGTTTATAAATGTCAACTATCCTACTTATTTTTTTAGTAGCTACTGCTAACTAGAAGACCGATAAGAAAAAACTCAGCCGAAACTGAGTTTTAGTTGAAACCATAAATTCTTTTCGCGATTTTATAGACAGCATTAGAAATTTTTCGACCAGGGTAACCGTAGAGATTGGTCAACTGCCCCAACAAGCCATTGCGGACAATCTTGAAAAGGGCGGGATTGTTATCCCGAATATAGTGCCATAATTCCTGCTTTTTCATCATATGTTCAGCTGTTCCAGCACGATTGAGAAGGGCACAGGAGATAATGGTCGTAATCTCCACATGATTGAGCAAATAACTTCGTAAATCAGGATTGTCAACCGCCTCCAAGTCTAAATTATCTACCAAGATTCGATTGACTTTCAACTGCTGGTCAATGCGCTTAATCATGACGGATTCATTGACAGACTGGTCATTTCGCCCAATAAAGTAACGATAAAAATCTACTGGAAGATAGAACATCGTTTTCACAGCCTGCAAAGGAGTAAATACGAAAATATTATCCACATAGAAAGTATGCTCTGGTAGAACGAGACCAACCTCACGCAATAAATCAGTCCTGTAAATCAGGGAATGCATCATCATGTACTGACCCTTGGAAAAGGCACCTACATCCTCCCAGCCGAAAATACGATTTTCGGGTAAGACATCCTGATAGGACATGGATTTCTTCCGAGATTGCCCTTCTTTTTCGTAAACAAAGTTGGAAATGAAGGCATCAACAGGTGTATTTGCTTCTTCCAAAGCCTGTAAACTTTCCAAAATCTTCAAATAGGCTCTGGTATCGACCCAGTCATCTGAATCCACGACTTTAAAGTACTTACCCTTGGCCTCACGTATCCCTGTATTTACAGCTCCGCCATGGCCCTTATTCTCTTGATAGATAGCTCGCACATTTGAAAATTGATTGGCAAGTTCCTCTGCGATTTCCTGAGTTCGGTCTGTTGAACCATCGTTAATAATCAGAATCTCAACCTTGTCCCCACCCATTACAAGGGAATGAACACAGTAATGAAGGTAGGCCTCCGAATTATAACTCGGTATGGCAATGCTTAGTAAGGTCATCTTTCTCTCCATTTGACACAATTTGTTACTATTTTATCACATTTTCAGGAAAGTTGCAGAGCATAATTATTTTTCAAGGCAAACTTATTCACAACCTGTGGATAAGTTGTGGATTTCTAGAATGTTCTGTGGATAACTTTTGTAACCTCCTATCATCGTATCTTCTTCAACAAAAATCCTTTAAGTGTTCTTGCAAATCCCGAAGCATATTCTTGCGACCATTGAAACTCTGACCACTGATGAGTTTTTCGTAATTTTCCAATTGGTCCATAGACAAATTTTTCCGATAATCTCTCAAGGCACCTCTCAACATCAATAGCTCGTCATTAACCAAACCAGGTGATTGGATGAGATGTGATAGGTCGTGAATATCTTCATGAGGCAAACGGTCAAACTTGCGCTTCTGACTTTCCTGTCTGCGAACTCGGTCCTTAACCCGATTTCGGAATTTAACCTTGAAATAACAATACAGCTGAACTCTTTCCCCAATCAACCAAGGCTGCTCTTCCAATAGTTCGAACAAAGTCATCATGCCTTCTTGTTCCCAATCATCTCTGTCCCACAGTTTGATATAAAACTCTTTACGAGCCTTGTTGACAATCCCTTTTACGCTATCATACACCTTTTCAAATTCCATCATCCTATCTCCTTTGTTTGATGGTTTAAGTTTATCGAAAAGGGAGTTCTTTATACAGGACATTTTTGTCCAACTGACATTACTTAGATTATTCCACTATCTCCTCAGAGGCGACAAAAAGGGGAGCAAACCCAGAAATCAACATTTTAAGACAAAGCAAAAAGCCCACTGCTGTAGGCTTCTTACGATATAAAGTCTTATCTTAGAGCATTTTGTTGTAGAATTCTACGACAAGAGCTTCGTTGATTTCTGGGTTGATTTCGTCGCGTTCTGGCAAGCGAGTCAATGAACCTTCAAGCTTTTCAGCATCGAATGATACGAAAGCTGGACGGCCAAGAGTTGCTTCAACAGCTTCAAGGATAGCTGGAACTTTGATTGACTTCTCACGAACTGAGATAACTTGACCAACTTCAACGCGGAATGATGGGATATCAACGCGTTTGCCATCAACAAGGATGTGACCGTGGTTTACGAATTGACGTGCTTGACGACGAGTAGTTGCCAAACCAAGACGGTAAACAACGTTGTCCAAACGACGCTCCAAAAGAAGCATGAAGTTGAAACCAAGAGTACCTTGTTTGATTTTAGTAGCTTGTACGAACAAGTTACGGAATTGTTTTTCACCCAAACCGTAAGAGAAACGCAATTTTTGTTTCTCAGCCAATTGCAAACCGTATTCTGACAATTTAGAACGGTTGTTTGGTCCGTGTTGACCTGGTACGTAGTTACGACGTGCCAATTCTTTACCTGTACCTGTCAATGACAAGCCAAGACGACGAGCTTGTTTCCAAGATGGTCCTGTATAACGTGACATGTGTTATGTCCTCCTAAAAATAAAATATAAAAATTATTTGTAGGAAATAACGTTTTAAGCAAACCTGATTCGTGCAGGAGGCCTTCATCGAAACAGCAACGATTACTCTTCTTGCTGACCTTCTGTTGACGAGCTTCATTTTGCCCTGCTGTTATTTCGCACAAAGGTTAGTATAGCACAAAAAAAAGGCTCTGTAAAGCCTTTTTCATCGTTCTTATTGCATTTCTTCCAATAATTCAACCAGCTTATCCTTTTGAACCTGTCCTACAAAAGAAACCTTGAGGGTTCCATCACTATTGATAAGGATATGTGTCGGAAAAGCAGCAATACCAAAATGTGTCATAGCCTGATCCTTGGTATCAAATAAGACTGGATAGGTCGCTCCTAACTCACTAGCCTTCTCCAAGATCTCATCCTTGCTCACATCGGATGGATTGGTATTCGCAAACTCGGCATCCTTAGGTGACGTGATAGACAAGAAAACATAATCTTCCTTATCCTTGTACTCTTGGTAAACTTCCTCCAATTCAGGAATTTCCCTCTGACAAGGACCACAATAGGTTGCCCAAACATTGATGTAAATCTTTTTCCCCTTGTAATCTGCTAGATTGACATCCTTCCCATCCTTATCCTTTAGGGAAAAATCTAGCGTGACTGGTTGATTTGCCTGTAAAGTCGACTCAGTAGAAGATGGACTGACCAATGGTAAAAGGGAGCAGGCAGTCAAAACAAAGCAAGAAACAAGTAAGCAAACGACAATCGATACCAACTTTTTCATAAACAAATCCTTTCTATCCTAGTGGAAAAAACGCACAAATTGCTGGAAGAAACCTGTTAAAATACTCAAGCCTATCAAGAGCAATAAATAGCCTGAAATACGCTTGGTCCAAGCCAAATAGTGCCGATTGTTCTTGAAGAAAGCCAACATTTTCTGAGAAAAGAAGGCAACCAAAATAAAGGGAAGAATAAAGCCAAGACAATAGACCAACAGCAAGATACCGCTCAACCAACCCTGCTGACTGCTAGCATAAATAAAAACAGATGCCAGAATAGGTCCAATACATGGAGTCCAAGAAAAACTAAAGGTAAAACCCATCAGGAAAGCTAAAAATGGAGTGACCTGTTTTCCCGCTTGGTACACCTTATTTTTAGCAGAAAATTCACGCTCTAACATAGGAATATTGAACCAACCCAACTGCAAAATTCCCATCAGCACAATCAATAGACCACTGATAATCTGCAAGACTTGAGCATTTGCTTGTAAGACCCTACTCAGCAAACTAGAGGCAAATCCCAATAAGAAGAAGGTCAGAGCAATCCCAACTACAAAACTTAGCGTATTGACGAGAACCTTCTTCTCTCCCTCTTTCCCCTCAGCTCCACCTGCTAATAAACCAACATAGATGGGTAAAATCGGCAGTACACAGGGTGATAAGAAAGACAAGAGCCCTTCTGCAAACAGAGCCAGAACTGTAAACCATTGAAATTCCATATAAACTCCTTTCTATCCAGTATAAAAATAATTTTGAAAGCGTTTTATGTGCTAATATTATAACACACTACTTTATCTTAGTCAATATATCGTTTTGTTAAATCATACAAAAAAGCCTGCAATCACAGGCTCCCATTCCTAATCCAAGTAATGAATTAAAATCTTTTCCGTCAAAACATCCGAGTAAGTATACGATTCCACAAACGTATTGTTTGGATCTTCAAACTCAACGATAAACAAAGACTGATAAACTTCTGTAATCCGACCTTGCTTATTCTTCTCACGCTTACGACCATTTTCAAGGGTCAACTCGACAATCTGGCCCTCGTGGTCTTTAATATCTTGTTTGATCTGCTTCATCTTAGCAACATCTGTAAATGCATCACTCATTCTCTATCCATCCTCTCTCTTGGAAATACTTGCAAATTTGTTGTATTCTTTTTGGAACATCAATTCCACCGTACCACGCGCACCGGAACGGTTTTTCTCGATAATCACTTCAACCGTGTTATTTGGAATGCCACCATCTTCTTGCTCACCGCGCTCATAGTAATCATCACGATACAAGAAGGCAACGATATCCGCATCCTGCTCGATAGAGCCCGATTCACGAATATCAGACAAAACAGGACGCTTGTCCTGACGCTGTTCAACTCCACGGGACAGCTGACTGAGGGCAATAACGGGAACTTTTAATTCCTTGGCCAAAATCTTCAACTGACGGGAAATTTCCGAAACCTCTTGTTGACGGTTTTCCCGCCCCGTTCCAGTAATCAACTGAAGATAGTCAATCAAAATCAAGCCCAGATTGCCTGTCTCCTGAGCCAACTTACGTGACCGCGAACGGATTTCCGTAATCTTGATACCTGGCGTATCATCAATGTAAATGCTAGCCCGTGCCAAATTAGCTTGAGCCACCATATACTTATTCCACTCTTCCTGCGTCAAATGACCCGTACGAATGGAACGCGAGTTAATAACACCCTCAGAAGCCAACATACGGTCCACCAAGCTCTCCGCACCCATCTCCAAAGAAAAGATGGCTACGGTCAAACCTAATTTTGTACCAATATTCTGAGCAATATTGAGAGCAAAGGCCGTCTTACCAACCGCAGGACGAGCCGCAAGAATAATCAGCTCTTCCTCATGCAGACCCGTTGTCATGGCATCAAGGGCAGGATAGCCAGTCGCAATACCTGTAATGTCCGATGTCTGCTTGGCACGGGTTTCAAGATTGTCAAAGTTGATATTCAAAACATCATCAATCCGCTTGAAACCACTTCGACTGGCACCTTCACTGACATCAATTAGGGCTTTTTCAGCATTGGCGATAATGTCATCTGAACCATCTGCCCCCTCATAAGCCTGATTAACTGCATCCGTCAAACGAGCAATCAGCTTACGGAGATTAGACTTTTCAGCGACAATCTTGGCATAGAATTCCGCATTGGCCGCCGTCGG
This sequence comes from Streptococcus sp. 29887, assembly GCF_032595075.1. Taxonomy (NCBI): domain Bacteria; kingdom Bacillati; phylum Bacillota; class Bacilli; order Lactobacillales; family Streptococcaceae; genus Streptococcus; species Streptococcus iners. The sequence continues at coordinate 2,267,931 of NZ_CP118735.1, forward strand.
TACGGAACTAATGATTTCAGCCAAGTAAGCCAGACCACCGATATTCTCCAAATCACCATGATTGACCAGGTAGTTGCGCATGGTGGTCGCATCAATAGCCTCATTCTTATCAGAAAGGGCAATCATGGCCTTGAAAATCAGCTTATGGGCATGCTTGAAAAAATCCTCTGCCTCAATGTATTCACGGACAAAGACCAACTTGCCTTCATCAAGGAAAATAGCTCCCAAGACCGACTGTTCAGCCAAAATATCCTGCGGTTGCACCCGCAATTCATCTAAGTCTGCCAAGATTTCACCTCCTTACTGATAATAATAACTCTTCTAAGCTTCTTTAATACTCAAATTGATAACACCTGTCACATCTTGATAGATTTTGACAGGAACATCAATCAAACCAAGGGCACGAATTGGGTGGTCCAATTGGATATGACGTTTGTCAATCTTAATACCAAATTGTTTTTCCAATTCTTCAGCAATCTTCTTGCTGGTAATCGAACCAAATGTACGACCATCTGGACCAACTTTTTCAACAAATTTCACCAAAGTAGCCTCTTCTGCCAACTTGGCCTTGATAGCCTCTGCTTCTGCAATCATTTCCGCATGAGCCTTAGCTTTAGACTTTTCTTGACCACGAAGAGCGCTGATTGCTTGTGTTGTAGCTTCCTTAGCTAAATTTTTCTTAATCAAGAAGTTTTGGGCATAACCTGTTGGAACTTCCTTGATTTCACCTTTTTTTCCCTGACCTTTTACATCTGCCAAAAAGATAACTTTCATCTGCTTCACCTAACTTTCTTTTATTTCCTCATAAATTTTACTGATGAGGTTTTCCTTAACTTGTTCAAGGGTTTGGTCGTAGACCTGGGCTGCAGCCAGATTAAAGTGACCTCCGCCCCCCATTTCTTCCATAATCCGTTGGACATTGACCTTGCTGTGACTTCTTGCGGAAATAGCTATGTAACCTTTGGCATTTTTGGTAACTACAAAAACTGCCTCAATGCCAGCCATATCCAATATGGTATTGGCTGCCTTACTAGGAACGATCGTGTCATACTCCAAGTTTTCCTCACCACAAGCTATCACAATATGTGGCTCTAATTTCTCCCCACGTAAAATCAACTCATTGATTTGACGATAGGCATCAAAATCTGTCGCTGAAATCTGCTGAATTTCAAGACTATCACTGCCACGCGTACGCAAATAGCTAGCCACATCGAAGGTCCGACTGGTTACCCGAGAAGTGAAATTCTTGGTATCCAGCATAATCCCAGCCATCAACAAACTGGATTGCAAACGATTGAGCTTATGACGCTTATCGTTTTGGAATTGAACCAACTCCGTCACCAATTCGCTGGCTGAGCTAGCCCCACTTTCGATATAAGTCAGCACAGCATTGCTTGGAAAATCTGTGTCCCTACGATGATGGTCCACAATCACAACCTGACTGAATTGCTCATAGAGTTCCTTGTCCAAGGTCAAACCAATCTTGGAATGGTCAACCATGATTAACAAGGATTGGAAAGTGACCATTTTCTTGGCTTCCTCAACAGTAATCAGATTCGAACAATTTTCATCACTCAACTTTTTAATGGCCCGTGCAATATCTGGTGCCATCTCATCAGGATTATAAACTGTGTAGGCATTGTTCATGATATTTTGAGCAAAATATTGCATACCGACTGATGAACCTAGAGCATCCATATCCAAATTACGGTGGCCAACAACAAAGACCGTATCCACCGATTTTAGCTTATCAGATACGGCTGTCATCATAGCACGCGTTCGAGTACGAGTACGTTTTACTGACGAAGCTGAGCCACCTCCAAAGAAAAGCGGTTGCTTGCTCTCATCATTTTCCTTGACAACCACCTGATCTCCTCCACGAACCTCAGCCATGTTGAGATTTTGAAGGGCCACCTGACCAATCTGATAATGGTTGCCATCACCGTAGGCCAGACCCATACTAAGCGTTAAACCCAACTCCAATTTTTTAGCTTCTTCACGGAACTTATCAATGACGGAGAACTTATTTTCAATCAGCATCTCCAAGACTGCATAATCCGTGAAAAAGTAGAAACGATCCATGGTACCACGGCGGTAGTAAATACCATAGTCGTGGCAAAAATCAGAAACAAACTGAGCCAAAAATGAATTGACCTGACTAATCTGGGAATCCGTCACCGTATCCTCGAGTTCATCATAATTATCAACAGAAATAATTCCGATAACCGGTCGACTACCGATTAAGCTATTTGTCGCTGAATACTCTGATGAAGCATCAAAGAAATAAAACAAACCATGATCAAAATCAACGTTAACCAGGTATCTTTTCCCAGAAAAATTGGCATAGACACGATCCTCATCCAGACCCACATCAATAATTTCACGCAGCTTCTTCTGGTCAAACTCACCATTTTCCTGAGCAAAAATAAGCTCTGCAAAGGGATTAAACCACTCCACTTGATTGCTATCTGGCCGAACCTTAATCACTCCGACCGGCATCTTATCCAGAAGCATCATCAAGCCCGAATTGGCCTGATGATTGAGATATTCAATTTGTTCTAACTCACTAAATTCGTAAGAATGTTTTTGATAGATAAATAAGGCAACCAATACGCTTAAGCTCACTAACAGAGCAAAGATAGTAAAGGCTCTTGTTGGAGAAAATTGATGGATCAGTGCCACCAATCCAAACAAGATAACGCCTATCATGACAAAATGAATTGTCGAAAACCGAAATTTTTTCATCACTAACCTCTGCCTGCCATTTTACCACAAACCATTAGAAATTGCTAGTTTTCGCTAGCATGCACAAGAAAAGAACAGCCTTAGTGACTGTCCTTTGATTTGTTTTTAGAAATGGAACGACTGCGTCCTTCCAAATAGACCATGAGAATGGAGATATCTGCTGGATTGACACCGGAAATCCGACTAGCCTGGCCGATGGTTTCTGGTGAAATCAGCTTGAATTTCTGACGAGCCTCGGTCGCAATGGAGTCAATGTCATCCCAGTCAATGTCGGCTGGAATACGTTTTTCTTCCATGCGTTTCATCTTCTCTACTTGGTCCAAGGCCTTGGCAATGTAACCTTCGTACTTGACCTCTGTTTCAATCAATTCAATGGTTTTGGTATCCAAGTCCTCTGCCGCTGGACCGATAAAGGCTACCGCATCTGCGTAAGTCACATCTGGACGACGCATGAATTCCTTAGCGGTAAGGGCATCCGTCAGAGGCTTAAAGCCCATAGCTACGACTTTTTCGTTGGTTTCCTTGATTGGCTTGAGTTTAATAGACTCCAAGCGCTTCATTTCATTGTCAAACTGGTTTTTGTGAATCTGGAAGACCTGCCAGCGTTCATCATCCACCAAGCCGACCTGACGACCGATTTCCGTCAGTCGCATATCAGCATTGTCATGACGCAGAATCAAGCGGTATTCTGCCCGACTGGTCAAGAGGCGGTAAGGCTCCACCGTTCCCTTGGTCACCAGGTCATCAATCATAACACCAATGTAGCCGTCACTTCGTTTCAAAATCAGCTCAGGCTTGCCCTGCACCTTGAGGGCGGCATTGATACCAGCGATAATTCCCTGACCTGCTGCTTCTTCATAACCTGATGTTCCGTTGGTCTGACCTGCAGTAAAGAGCCCTGAAATCTTCTTGGTTTCAAGCGTCGCCCGCAACTGGTGCGGCATGACCATATCGTACTCAATGGCATAACCCGTCCGCATCATCTGAGCATTTTCCAAGCCTTTAATGGAGTGAATCAAGTCCTGCTGCACGTCTTCTGGCAGACTGGTTGACAGCCCTTGAACATAAATTTCATCGGTGTTGCGACCTTCTGGCTCTAGGAAAAGCTGGTGGCGTTCCTTATCCGCAAAACGAACAATCTTATCCTCAATGGACGGACAATAACGGGGACCAATCCCTTTGACAATGCCTGAAAACATGGGTGCTCGGTGAAGATTGCTGTTGATAATCTCATGGCTGGTCGCATTGGTATAGGTCAACCAGCAAGGAATTTGATCCTGCAAATAATCCTCATCCTTGGACAAGAATGAAAAGTGATTTGGCTTTTCATCGCCTGGTTGAATCTCGGTTTCGTCGTAGTTAATAGTGCGGGCATTGACACGCGGTGGCGTTCCTGTCTTGAACCGACCGATTTCAAGCCCCAATTCTTTTAGGTTATCCGCCAGCGTGATAGAAGCTAGGCTATTGTTAGGCCCTGACGAATACTTGAGGTCACCGATGATAATCTCACCACGCAAGGCTGTACCCGTCGTCACCACAACTGTCTTGGCTGAGAATTTCTGGTTGGTAGCCGTACGGACACCAATCACCTTGCCATCCTCCACCAAAATCTCATCAATCATGGTTTGACGCAGGGTCAGATTTTCCTGACGCTCCACCGTCCGCTTCATCTCTGCTGCATACTCTGCCTTATCTGCCTGAGCCCGCAAGGCACGAACAGCTGGCCCCTTGCCCATATTGAGCATTTTCATCTGAATGTAGGTCTTGTCAATGTTGCGGCCCATTTCGCCACCCAGGGCATCAATTTCTCTTACCACAATCCCCTTGGCAGATCCACCAATGGAGGGATTACAAGGCATAAAGGCCACCATATCCAAGTTAATAGTTGCAAGCAAGGTCTTACAGCCCATCCGACTGGCTGCCAAGCCTGCTTCTACACCCGCGTGCCCCGCTCCAATCACGATGACATCGTAATTTTCTGCAAATGTGTGTGTCATGTTGTATTCTCCTTCATGTTCATAATGTGTTTAACTTGTCCACTCCAGTTTGGTAATTCCTCTGCCAGAAAAGCTGGTACGACATCTAGGTTGACAAGGTTGTCAAGTGCAATCCATTCACAAGGTTGCTTCAACTTCCCTTCAATCATCTCCTCAGATATTTCTCCAATAGGCTCCACGATAAAATGAAGCTCGATATTGTGAAAGTCTATACCTTCATGTGTAAATTGATTTTCAACAACAAAAGCCAATTGATTGACACGGCTGTCAATCCCTAATTCTTCTTTGACTTCTCGAACAGCCGCATCTGCTGCTACCTCATTGACCTCAACCGCACCGCCAATGGTATAATAACGGCCCTTAGAGTCCTTCGTGAGAAATATTTTCCCATCTTTTATAATCAATGCAGTGGCCCGAACACCGAAAATCTGATTGTCAATTCTGGTCCTAAAATCCATTCTTCCTTCTCTTTTCTAAAATTTCTTCGAGATATGGAACTAAGTTTTTCTTATTTTTATCGCTAGGAGCTAACCATAGAAAATCTGTATGCTCTTCTGGGTCAAGAAAAATGGTTTTCGGTTGTTCAGTAAGTTTCACTTCATAGACTAGCCTCGTAAATACCGTCTGTTTCTCTTCATCAAACTGACTATCTTCATGGATAATGGTCAGATTTTCCTTGGTTATCAAAATGCCAGTTTCTTCAAAACACTCTCTCACTGCAGCATCACGGGGCAACTCATTCTCCTCAACACGACCGCCTGAAATGTCCCAATATCGAGGAAAGACATTGAGTTTGCCACGCTTAATCTGCGAACGCTGAATAATCAAATGGCTATCTTCAACAGTCAGTAAGACATGGGCAATCAATTTAACAGGCATGGTTTCCTCCTAATCTCACAAAAAATAGCCAAAACTCTCGAAAATTGCAGGACAAAAAAGCCTACAATTCCCATGAGCTTTGACCATCATAGTTCTTGTTAGGAATATTGTATCAAATCTGCTTCTAAAGTTCAAACCTTATAAGCCGTTAACTTTTCTAAAAGGAGTTTATTCGTCCCGTTTTGATAAATATAATCGACAAACGTTTTTCTTCTTAAAATTTTAGTCAATAGATATTCATTAAAGTTTGGTAAAATTTCCAAAAAAGAGCGTGTTGTCAACTGATGAAGATGCACTAATTCAGTTGCTTCCTTCTTTTTACGTTCAGCATCTTGAACTGGATAGCCTGTATTAAATTCTCCTTCAAATAGTTTTTCTAAGGTATAACGCAAATTCAACTCGCCAGACCAACCAAAATTTAAGCCTAGTGGTAAAGAAACCACATTGCCGTTGTTAATCCGACCAAATAGATAGGCATCCTGAGGGGTTTGCACAAAGCCACAACGTAAACCTGGCAAACTATTGCAAGCCATCATCATTCCTTGTCCAGAAGAACACCCCGTTACAATAAAATCAGCTGTATTTGTTTCAATCAACAGACTAATCATAACAGCTACTTCCACATAGGTGTAGTTTTCTATTTCTTCTGGAAACACGCCTAGATTAACAACATCATGGTGTCCGTCCACTACCTCACAAACTGTGTCAAACAAGAGCTGGTTGATCTCAGTTCTTGTACTAGCTTGAATAACTACAATACGCATTTTCCCCTCCTTTACACATCTGTCAATTAGATTGACAAGCTACTCCTTAATCAAAAATCGAAGACCTTTCGATTTCAAGAACAGTTTTACATCATCTGTCATCAATAACACTGTTCCATCAATCGCTTTTAGATTAGGAAACTGACTCAGTTCTGATTCTGAAATTTTTGTAATATCAAAAAGGTCATCTTCTCTCCCCAATCGCAAAAAATAGCCAAAACTCTCGAAAATTGCAGGACAAAAAAGCCTACAATTCCCATGAGCTTTGACCATCATGATGATTGTTACTCTTATTTTAGCAAAAGATTTGTAGAATTTCAAATCTGGTGTTACGCTAACGTTTCAATATATTCTAAGCCCCAAGCCTCAACAGCATCCAGCACCGACCGAAATTTTTCACCCATTTCAGTCAAACTGTACTCTACACGAGGGGGTACTTCTGCATAGACCGTACGACTAATAATGCGATCCTCCTCCAATTGTCTAAGGTGCCTTGTTAACATGGTTTGAGTAATACCTGGAATTAGTCGCTGTAATTCATTGAAGCGTTTCGTTCCTGTACTGAGTTGGTAGATAATCACCAATCCCCACTTACCAGTCAAGACTTTTTGCGTTGTTGCAAAAGGGCAAATACCATATTCACTAACTTTTTTCAAAAAACTTCTCCTTTATTTATCACAATAGTATCACTTTTGATACCAACAAATGCAAAAGTACCTACTTGCATAATTGATTGATTGGACTATAATTGTACTATATCAAAAAAATTGGAGGACATCAAATGTCAACAAACTTGGAAATTTTTAATGCCTATAACAATGCTCTCATCGCTGGTGATTTTGCAGCTCTTTTTGAAACAATGGCTGACGACATTATCTGGCATCAACCCGGAAATCATTCAACATCTGGTGCTAAAATTGGTAAAGAAGTACTCGGAGCACATCTAGCAACTTTCGCCGAAAAAACAAATGGAACTTTCAAAGTAGTGACAAACTGGGTGTCAGATAATGATACTCTTGTTGCCGCTAATGTAACATTCCTCGGTACTCGAACAGATGGTGAAGAACTAAACATGAATGGTATCGATCTTTTCCGTATGGAAGAGGGCAAAATCAAGGAAGTTTGGCTCTTCTCAGCCGACCAAAAAGCCGAAGATGCTTTCTGGGGATAAGATAAAAAGCTCAGCACGAGGGTGCTAAGCTCAGACTGAAGACAAAGTCGTTAGAATTGTATTTCTAACGGCTTTTTCATATGTAAAGTAGTATAATAGAGATAGGAATACTAGTTAATATGAAGAGGGAGAATCGCTAGAATATCCCAATGCTGCGGAAATACGTTCGGTTCTCCACGCTCAATTTGCGAACGCTGAATGATCAAGTAACTGTCTGCAACAGTCAGTAAAACATGGGCAATCAGTTTGACAGGCATGGTTCCTCCTAATCTCACAAAAAACAGCCAAAACTCTCGAAAATTGTAGGACAAAAAAGCCTACAATTCCCATGAGCTTTGACCATCATGATAACGCGACCAGTTAGCCTAGCATAATCTTCTTATTAACTTCAATTTAATTTAAATTTTTCAGTTTGTTGATTTATTGTATTTAATATGGTCAGCATTTCTTCACTATTAAATTCTTGAGATGCTTCATTAGCATAATCATCAAGTCCATCACGATAATATAAAATATCTCGAACAATATTTTTAGTTTCGATTTCACCCAAAGATTTTCCGAACATCGGTTCAACATTTTTAAAAAAATACCTATAGTATGAAATTATAGATATTATCGTAGTGATGGTGATAATTAAAGAAGTTATTGTAATAATACTATCTATATTTATATCATCTCTTGAAATAATAGCAAAAAATGGAGATAAGACTGCTACTGTATTTACCTGTATTATTCCAGAAAGAACAAATTGTCTTTTTTTGTGAAAGTCATCGTCATTACTATTGATTTCACAGAGTAAATTTTCCAATCGTAGGTGAACATCTGCTGGATAAACGCATTGCGAAATATTTCGTTTAATTTTGTACAGATGCCTTTTGTACTCTAATTTACTATATTTACTATCTTGAATATTCCACAAAGGATCTAGGGTAAATCTTTTTATAATGTATATAATTACCAATAGAAATACGATAGGAATAACGTTCTTCCAGCCATCAAAAAATGGGAGTTGTCGTGAAGTATTTGTAATAGAACCATAAACAAACTTTTGAAATTGAGCCACAATAACTAGGAATGGAATTATAGCTATAAAAGATAAAATAAAATAAGACTTAGAATGTTTATCAAACTTTTCTTGCTGAAATTCTTTATTAATTATTTCAAATACTTCATTATAAAACTTACTAGCTAAATTATTATAAACTTTATACTTTTCCTCTACTGACATAAAAGCAAAATCCTTTCGTTCTAAATATACTGACAAGCCTCTCCGTCTTTATAGGCCATGTCAATCATACCGCCGCCCAAGCATTCTTGTCCATCGTAGAAAACAACGGCTTGTCCTGGTGTGATGGCTCGCTGTGGCTCTGCAAAGATGACTTCTGCCTTGTCACCTCTCACCTTGACAGTTACTTGACTGTCTGGTTGACGGTAGCGGAACTTAGCTGTACACTCAAGTGTGAATTCTTCAGGCATATCCCGTGTAAAGTGGACTTGACTAGCCTGTAAAGAAGTTGACATCAAGGACTCATGATAGAAGCCTTGACCGACATAAAGGATATTTTGAGACAGGTCTTTTCCGACAACAAACCAAGGCTCATTGTCCCCACCAATTTGTCCGCCGATACCAAGCCCGCCCCGCTGACCAATAGTATAGTACATGAGGCCTGTGTGTTCTCCCATGTCACGACCGTCAACGGTCATCATCCGACCGGGCTGGGCTGGCAAATACTGCCCTAAAAATTCTTTGAAGTTCTTTTCACCGATAAAGCAGATACCTGTCGAATCTTTCTTTTTAGCTGTCGCCAAGCCTGCTCGCTCTGCTATTTCCCTAACCTGAGGCTTTTGTAAATGGCCGAGCGGAAACATGGTTTTCTGCAACTGTTCCTGTGATAGTTGGCTGAGGAAGTAGGTCTGGTCCTTGCCATTGTCTGCCCCACGTAGCATATGGACAGTGCCGTCCTCGTCGCGTGACACCTGAGCGTAGTGCCCTGTCGCCACATAGTCCGCACCCAAATTCATAGCGTAATCCAAGAAAGCCTTGAACTTGATTTCCTTGTTACACATGACATCTGGATTGGGTGTGCGTCCTGCCCGATACTCTGCTAGGAAGTACTCAAATACGCGATCCCAATACTCTTTTTCAAAGTTGACAGAGTAGTAAGGAATGCCGATTTGGTCTGCCACCGCAGCCACATCCTTGTAATCTTCTGTTGCTGTACAGAAACCATTTTCATCCGTGTCATCCCAGTTTTTCATGAAGATGCCGATCACATCGTAGCCCTGCTCCTTGAGCAAGAGAGCCGTAACCGATGAATCCACACCGCCACTCATACCGACAACAACACGGGTTTTCGAATTGTCTATTGACATCATCTTCTCCCATCTTTTCGTTGAAATAACGATTTGAAGGTCGTATTCCAAAAATTTTTTCAAAAAACGATTTGAAGGTCGATTTTGAACAACTTGTATTATACCACACAAAAGGGAGAAGCAACAGGAATTTGACATGAAACCCCATTCATCTAGGCATTCTATCCAAATCAAAAATTTGATATAATAGTATTAAGAAAAACGTGAGGATAATTATGACAAATTTAAAATTTCAATCGGTCTTTGATATTATCGGGCCTGTTATGATTGGACCTTCTTCCAGCCATACAGCTGGGGCAGTCCGCATTGGGAAAATAGTTTCTTCCATCTTTGGTGATGAACCAACCGAGGTCGAATTCCAACTTTACAACTCTTTTGCCAAGACCTATCGTGGACACGGTACGGATGTGGCCTTGGTAGCAGGCATTTTAGGCATGGATACAGACGACCCACGTATTCCTGACTCTCTTGATATTGCAAGAGAACGAGGTATTAAGGTTTACTGGCGTGTCAACAAGGACAGCAATACCCCCCATCCCAATACTACCCGAATCATCATTAAAAATGACAAAAAGTCCATCTCAGCAACGGGCGTTTCGATTGGTGGAGGCAATATTCAAGTAACGGAGCTCAACGGCTTTTCTGTCAACCTCAATATGAACACGCCGACCATTATTATTGTTCACCAAGATGTTCCAGGTATGATTGCCAAGGTAACTGACATCTTATCAAAATACAATATCAACATTGCCCAAATGAACGTGACACGTGAACAAGCTGGCGAAAAAGCTATTATGATTATCGAAGTGGATGCTCGCCAGTGTGAAAATTCTATTGCAGAAATCGAAAAAATTCCCCATCTGCACAATGTTACCTTCTTCAACTAGAAAGAGAAAGACATGTTTTATACTATCGAAGAATTAGTTCAGCAAGCCGAACAGTTTTCTGGCAATGTAGCTGAACTCATGATTGCGACTGAAATTGAGTTGACCGGTCGTAGCCGCGAAGAAATATTGACAATCATGTCAAGAAACTTGACAGTTATGAAAGCGTCGATTGTCGACGGCTTGACAGAAAGTAAATCAGTGTCAGGTTTGACAGGTGGTGATGCTGCCAAGTTAGATGCTTATTTGAAAAAGGGCAAGACACTGTCTGATTCCTCTATCCTATCCGCAGCAAGAAATGCCATGGCAGTCAACGAATTGAACGCCAAAATGGGCTTGGTCTGTGCCACCCCAACTGCTGGCTCTGCTGGCTGCTTGCCTGCCGTTCTCGGTGTTGCTATTGACAAGTTAAACTTGACAGAAGAACAGCAACTTGACTTCCTCTTTACAGCTGGGGCCTTTGGTCTAGTCATTGCCAACAATGCCTCCATCTCTGGAGCAGAAGGAGGTTGTCAAGCAGAAGTCGGCTCTGCCTCTGCTATGTCCGCAGCGGCATTGACCCTTGCTGCTGGAGGAAGTCCCTACCAGGCTAGTCAAGCTATCTGCTTTGTCATCAAAAATATGTTAGGCCTCATCTGTGATCCCGTTGCAGGTCTGGTAGAAGTCCCATGTGTCAAACGTAATGCAATGGGAGCAAGCTATGCCATGGTAGCTGCTGATATGGCACTGGCAGGAATTGAATCCAAAATCCCTGTAGATGAAGTCATCAATGCCATGTACCAAGTGGGTTCTGCCCTACCAACCGCCTTCCGTGAAACTGCCGAAGGAGGCCTAGCTGCCACACCAACTGGTCGCCGACTGGCACAAGAAATCTTCGGTGAAAATTGACAAGGTTGTAAACGAAAAGGACCGTCTGGTCCTTTTCTTATTGTTTGGTGAAAGTGAGTTTATCTAGAGTTGTATCATTGGCATCAATTTCTGTCAAGGTTAGAGTAGTACCATTCAGGGCATATGTATCTGCTTCCCCGTCAATATAGGCAAGTTTTTTATCTAAGTCGAAAATCACTTGTTCAATATCCTGGTCCCCATCATTGTCAACTTCTGTCAATGTAGCTTGGTTTCCTTTTACAGTCAATGTGTAGGTATCATTGCCAGATATTGCTGTATAAGTGCCATCTAATTCAGAAGTGTCAACCAACTTTACACCGTAACTTGACGCAAGTTGACTTGCTGAAGCTGCATTTGTTACAGCTGTCGCAGCGTTTGTTGTAGCTGTTGATGAACTTACTGTAGATGATGAGCTTGCGGTTGCTACTACTTGCTGGTTATCGTCATCATAATCAACTATTCCAACCTGTTGCTCAATTTGGTTTTCCAAAGCCTCAAGTTTGTTTTCATACACCTCTGCAGCGACAAAGCCAATCGTAGTAAGTGCCAAGGCACCAACTGATAATAAGATAATCGATTTCTTGCTCATGCCTGCAACCTTATTTTTCACAGATTCCCATGCACCTGTTTTCTTATTTTCTGTCACTTCAATAATTTCTTGTTGTTGATGTTTGTTTTCCATTTGGTATTCCTCTGATTCAATTTATTTCTCAGCTCCTGCTGATAAGTCTATTATAGAGGACAATCTTGAACACTTTAGGGAAACTTTCTAAACAAATCTTAAACACTTTTAAATTAAGCGTTAAGTCGGTAGCCTGCTCCCCATACCGTTTCAATTAAATCGGCTCCCAGCTTATCTCGCAGACGATTGATATGGACAGCCACTGTGGCACTATCTCCAACATAATCATAGCCCCAAATGGTTTCAAACAGATGGTCTTTAGAGAAGACACGATTGGGATGCTTTGCCAGATAAACAAGCAACTCAAATTCTCGGTTGGGTAATTTGATTTCCTGATTATCCAAAGTCACCTTCCAATTATCCAAGAAAATAGTCATATTTCCAACCATCAATTCATTACTGCTATCATCCTTTTGGAAACGTTGATAGCGAGCCAAGTGGGCCTTGACACGCGCCACCAGCTCCATAGGATCAAAGGGTTTGCTGATATAATCATCCGCTCCCAAGCCCAAGCCTCTCACCACATCCATGGTTTCTTGTTTAGACGTGACCATCAAGATAGGAAAATCTACCTTATCCCGTAAATCTCGACATAAATCATAGCCAGTTTTGTTTGGAAGCATGACATCTAGCATCAGCAGAGCATAGTCCTCTTTTTTGAGTTGTTCCTCAACAAGTCCTCCATCATGGACCAAGTCCACTTGATAGCCCTGCATTTCCAGATAATCTCGCTCCAAATAAGCAATTTCTAGATCATCTTCCGCAATTAAAATCCGTGTCATGTCATATCCTTTCTCGGTAGTCTAAAGGTAAATCGAAGCCCCGGAGTTGCCTCAACAGACACACGACCACCCAATCTCTCAATAATGTTTTTTACGATAGCTAAACCTAAACCATGTCCTTCTACTTGTTGACGTGTATCATCTTCCCTGTAAAATTCTTCAAAAATCAAGTTAAGTTTATTCTTTTCTAGACCTTTTCCATTATCCGTAAAGGTCCAAACAACTTCTTGCCCCTGAATATGACCAGCAAGATTTATTTGCAGTGGGCTAACTGCTGCATATTTTCTAGCATTATCAACCAGATTGTCTAAAATTCGACGGAATTGAGTCGGATCAATCTCAACAGGCAAGTGTTCAGATAGATCCAGTTGGAACTGAACGCCTTCATCTACCAACTCAGCTGTTTTCTCTCTTACATATTCCTGTAAAAACGGAGACAGATCAAGTTGCACATTATCAAACGGCATTTTATCTGTTTGTAATTGTGAAAAGGCAAATAATTTTTCCAGTAATTTCTCCATCACCTGAGATTTTTGGTAAATAACCGTTAGATACTGATTGCGTTTTTCCTCCGTGTTAGCAATGCCATCCAAAATCCCCTTGGAATAGCCTTTGATCGAAGTCAAGGGTGTTCGCAAATCATGTGAAATATCCGCAACCATCTGGGTTCGTTTTTGCTCATACAGTCGATTTTTCTCACGGGCATCCAACAAGGAAGTCTGCATCTGATTGAACCCTTTGGTCAATTCCTCAAATTCCTTATCCCCCTGATAGGTCAAAGGCACTGTATAATCTCCCTGCTGGATACGGTCTACACCGCTGTGCAATTCATCCAAAGGACGCATGACCACACCTAGAAGACGACGAGTAAAGAAGAAATTAAGCACCACTATGATGACAATACCTGCCCCACCAACCAAGAAAAGTTGCAATAGAAAGGCTTGAAAATCTTGGCTGTCCTGTTGCTCCTCTAAATCTTCTAGAATGGCATACAAATAATATATTTGACCGTTTGCTGCAATCTTTCGACTAATGACAACTTCACCATCAGCATAGGAAGTACGGGTCGTAGATGAAACGGTCACTTCTGACAACTCATCAGCATCATCAGTAAGGTTTGAAAATAAAATCTCTCCATTACTTTCTACATACAGTTGGGCTCCATTTAAAGATAACGCATCTGCTAAACTTGCAAAATCTGTACCCGTAAACTTCTCTAGACTTTGTTGACTTGCTGCTGTCTTCTGACTGGTGGACTGCCAAGTCCCTTGGTTACGGTAAATACTATTCACCACATAGACACTGACGCCCAGCATAGCTATCAATGACAGGACCAGCATCATCATATTCAAGCGAAATATTCGTTTCTGTAAATTCATTCTTCTTCTCTTCTAGTCAATTTTTCCACATTATAAGCAAATTTACAGAATTTGTAAAGTTTAGAAACTTATATAACTAAAAAAGCCTAGCAAAACTAGACTTTCATAGATTTCTTAATACCAACCATTTGCCAACCAGAAGGCTTTAGCAGCTGACCATGAACCGTAGCGCTCTGCTACATAGGAATCTGCCACACGCTCTTGGTTTTCTGGTGAGTAATCACCATTCAAGTAAGTATTGGTTAATTGGTAGCGACCGATATAGATACCATTACGCGCATCGTAGCTACCGCTTGATTCCTTCATGGCAATCCATTCTTTTGCCGCTGCATCTTCAGCACTCAAGTTTGAAGTATATGAACTCGTGGTAGTGGTTGTCACTTCACTTGTTGTAACTGTTTCAGCTGCTGGAGCTTGCTCCACTGGTTTTTCTTCTGTAGCAGTAGAAGCTGTTTCACCAACTTCAATAGCCTGTCCAACATGGATTAGATTTGGATTGGAAATTTTATTTTGTTCTGCCAATTTCTCTACACTTGTATTGTATTTTGAGGCGATTGCTGATAAGGTATCACCAGATTGTACAGTATAGGTTTCCGCGCTAACAACACCAGCAGTCAATAAGGTTGCCCCTGCTACCAAGCCAGCGATTGTTGTTTTCAAGTTTTTCTTCAATGTAATATTCATAATAGTCACATTCCTTTCTCTTATGTATCTATCATACCCTCTGACTATTACTCTCACTTTGTAAATCTATTACAAATATTACAATGACATTGTGTTTACACTATAAAAGGTCTATTTTCGGGATTTTGGGACCCTTTTTATCAACATCATTTACAACATACTTTACAGAAATCCCTATCTTTTTGACAGTAGCTGTAAATAAAAAGGTCACAGTGGACCTTCTTTATCATGGGCACGGAAGTGAGAAAACAAATGAATGCCTAGGCTAAACCTAGACATCTCATTCATATCAATACCAACCATTTGCCAACCAAAACTGATAGGCTGCTGACCATGAACCATAGCGTTGCAGTACATACTCATCTGCTACACGCTCTTGGTTTTCTGGTGAATGATCACCATTCAAATAAGCATTACTCAATTGGTACCGTCCAATGTAAATACCATTAGTAACTGTATAGCTACCACCTGATTCTTTTTGAGCAATCCATTCTTTAGCAGTTGCATCGTCAACTGCTGCACCAGTTGAAACCGTAGCTACTTGAACCTGAGCTTGAGGAGTTGAAGTAACTTCAATTATGGATTCTTCCCTAGAGCTATCATAATATGTTTCGGTAACATCTGCCTGCTCAACATCTTTCGTCTCATCTACTGATGTTGATGTTGTTACATCTGAGGATTCAATAATTTGCGGTTCTTCAGAGGTAATTTCTATGACTTCTACTTGTAGCGGTTGAGAGTCTGTTTCCGATTTTAACAATTTATCGTATCCTAACTCAAAAACAGGACTGACAGCAACGTATTCTGTTGTAGACCCAGATCCACTACCAATCTTACTTATAGCATTGACCACATTATAGGGCGCATTTGACACCGCTCTTACAAGCTTGGTATAAGAATAGTTCCCTGTCAACATCAGTCCACATAAAACAAGAACTGAAATAACAATAACCCCTGCTATACCTTTGATAAACTTACTTATAAAACTCTTTTTCATCAAAAAGAACTATCCTCTATCTATTTATCATAACTATTCCTATCTTACTACCATTGTATTACTTTTTATTTAAAAAAATATTACAATTTGGTAAAACGCTTACTATTTTAAGAATTTTTAAATAAATATAGAGTTCCTGCCAAGACAATCATAATCAGAATAGCTAGGCTATCCATCTTCTTCCAAGCTAAAATACGGTACTTGGTCCGACCTTCTCCACCTTGATACCCACGCGCCTCCATTGCCGTTGCCAGAGCATCAGCCCTTTTAAAGCTTGATGCAAATAACGGAATTAAAATTGGAATAAGGGATTTTACCTTCTGAATAAGATTACCTTCATTAAAGTCCACTCCACGCGCCCTCTGCGCATTCATAATACGAGTAGTATCATCCATCAAAGTAGGCACAAAACGCAGGCTCATAGACAGCATCAGTCCAATCTCATGCACAGGAACCTTAAATCGCTTTAAGGGTGCCAGACCTGATTCAATACCATCTGCTAAACTGAGCGGTGTTGTCGTCAGGGTTAATAGGGTTGAAAAGAAAATAATCAAAACAAAGCGAACAAAAATAATTCCTGCTTGTTGCAAACTCTCTGAAGATACTTTAAAAATCCAAAACTCCCACAGAATTGTCACCCCGGGTGTAAAGAAAACCTGGAAAAAGGTTGTAAAGAGAATAATCCCAATCATTGGTTTTAAACCATTGATAAAGAAAGACAAACGGATACGTGATAAAACAACCAAGCCTAATACAAAACCAATCAATAACGCATTTGTTACCAGATTATTGGCCCAGAAAATCATTAAGAGAAAGCCAAACATGGCTAAGAGTTTACTTCTCGGATCCAAGCGATGAAGAATGGAATTCCCTGGAATATAGCGACCCAAAATCAATTTATCCATGCGTCACCATCCCTGTAAATTCTTCGATCGTAATCGGAAGACGTTCAAATACAAAACCTCTTCTCTCCAGATTAGCCGCAAACTTTGTAATCTTAGGCACTCCCAGTTGAATACTCTCCAAAAAATCAACCTCTTGAAAAATATCTGTTGGTTTACCAGAACCAATCAACTTTCCTTTCTCCATAATATAAACAAAATCAGCGTAATTAGCCACATCATCCATCAAATGAGTGACCAAAACAATGGTCATCCCAGACATATGAAGGGTCTTGAAAATAGACATTAATTCTTGACGACCAGCAGGATCCAGACCAGCTGTTGGCTCATCCAAGACCAAAACGCTTGGCTCCATGGCTAGGATACCGGCAATAGCTACCCGACGCATTTGACCACCTGATAACTCAAAGGGACTACGTTCAAACAAGCTCTCATCAATTCCAACCAAGGCCAGCTTTTCACGAGCAATCTGCTCAGCCTCTTTCTGAGAAACTCCAAAATTTTGCGGACCAAAAGCAACATCTTTTAAGACTGTTTCATCAAAGACTTGGCTTTCAGGAAATTGGAAAACAAGGCCAACTTTCTTCCTTACTTGCTTAATATCCTTATTTTCTGACGTCGCTGTAATCACAAAGTCATCAATAACCACTCTTCCCTCTGTCGGCACATTTAATCCATTCAAGAGTTGTAAAATCGTTGATTTCCCCGAACCCGTATGCCCAATAAGCGCCGTATAAGAGCCGTCAACAATCTCCAAATCCACACCAAATAGCGCACGTCCCTCAAAAGGCGTATCAGCTTGATAGGTGTAGCTTACTTCTTGGAGAGCAATTCCCATAAAGTTTCCTCTAATTCTTCCTCTGTAAAATAGCGAAGCGGTAAATCAAATCCAGCCTGACGCAAAGATGTAGCCAGTTCTGTCGTGAAAGGTTTATCTAAATCCAAGTCTGCTAAATCCTCCCGCATAAAAAGCTCCGTCGGAGTGCTGACTGACTCAACCTGACCTCGTTTCATCACAATAACACGATCACTTAAAGCCACCTCATCTAAATCATGCGTGATAGAGATAACCGTCATCCCATGCCGATCCTTAATCTCCTGAACAATTTTAATCAAATCAAGACGACCTTCTGGATCCAGCATGGATGTAGCCTCATCCAAAATGATAATTTTAGGACGCAAGGCCACCACTCCAGCAATAGCTACCCGTTGCTTCTGACCACCAGATAAACGAGCAGGCTCACGGGTTTTAAAATCAGCCATTCCAACCAATTCCAAGGCTTCATCTACCCGTTTCCGCATCTCTTCCAAGGCTATTCCTTGGTTTTCCAAACCAAAAGCAACATCATCTTCAACTGTAGCACCTACAAATTGATTGTCTGGATTTTGAAATACCATACCAATCAGGCGACGCTTATCCCAGACATTATCAACCGTTAGGACATCACCATCAATGATAATATCTCCAGACTCAGCTTCCAATAATCCATCAATCAAACGAACAGTTGTTGATTTCCCTGAACCATTATGACCGATGATGGACAACCATTCACCCTGTTTCACGTGAAACGAAACATCGTTTAAGGTATAATCCTCATCATCTTGACTATATTTATACTTAAGATTTTTTACTTCAATAATATTTGTCATCACTTAAACGTATCTTTGAATAAGAAAGATGCACCCTTGAAATAGTCATAACCTGAATAAAGGGTAAAGAAAAGTGCAATATAAAGCGTAATCTGACCCAACAAACTCCAATGCAAGAGCAGAAAAATCACCGCAAACATCTGGGAGAATGTCTTAATTTTACCTGGCATAGCTGCTGCCAAGACTGTTCCACCATTTTCAACCAAGAGCAAACGAAGACCTGTCACTGCCAATTCACGACAGATAATAATGGCTACCACCCATGCTGGAGCAAAACCAAGTTCCACCAACATAATGAAGGCAGACATAACCAAAATCTTATCAGCCATCGGATCTGCAAACTTACCAAAGTTTGTCACTACCTGCCACTTACGAGCCAAATAACCATCCAGATAATCCGTAATACTTGCTAGGGCAAAAATGACTGCCGCTAAAATATGGCTAATAGCTGACTGCCAGACAGTAAGAAGAAGGATAAAGATTGGAATAATCAAAATCCGTCCGACTGTCAAAGCGTTTGGAATATTTTCTTTTTTCATTGTGTTTCCTTTTTATTCAAATACTAGTCCAATAGAACCTGTATCACTCGTTAATGCTTTCGTATCCAATTGTTGACCGGCGATAGTAATATCTACCCCTTTCACTACACCTAAAACAAGATAGGCTTCGCTGGTGCCTTCTGGCAGACTAGTCGTAACCGTCGGATTTTCAGGAGAAAGTACCACTCCCTCTGCCAACTCTGTTCCGGATAAACTAATCCAGCTAGTAGCATCTTTAACCGAAAGGGTAACTTCTACTG
Organism: Streptococcus sp. 29887; assembly: GCF_032595075.1. Classification (NCBI taxonomy): domain Bacteria; kingdom Bacillati; phylum Bacillota; class Bacilli; order Lactobacillales; family Streptococcaceae; genus Streptococcus; species Streptococcus iners. Next base: position 2,287,507 of record NZ_CP118735.1, read on the forward strand.
GATAAACAGTTTCTGTAACAGTCGCTACAATGTAATCTCCACTACCTGAAATGCTAATATTCTTAGCAGAAATGCTACTTGACGAAGTTGTGGACTGCTCTGGTGTGCTTGTTTCAGAAGACGTACTTGTAGCAGTTTGCCCAACAACAGAGTAGGAAGTTTCCGAAGCAGGCAACACTTGATTTTGCATGCGGCTATATGCAATGTAGGTCACAAAAATAATGATGAAAGCTGAAGCAAGCAAGAGATAAATCAAGGGAAGAAAGGATTTATGATCTTTCTTTTTTACCCGATAGCTTCTTTTCAATTCTGCCGCTAAGATTTCCTCCTCACCTTCTTCACGATACTTTATCAAACTATTGCTATCGTAGGCTTCTAACAGAACATCCGCATCCAATTCTAAGGCATCTGCATAAACCGTTAAGACGTAATCAACATCCTCATCTTCAGAAATAGAATCAAAATCATTGTACTCCAATGCTTGCAAATACCTTGCATGGATTTTCGTCATTCTCTGCAAATCAACAAAGGTCCAACCTCGTGACTCACGCGCTGCTCTAAGTACCTCACCAATACTCTTTTGTCGCACTACTAACTCTCCCCTCTATTCACTAATATACAATACTCTATTCTAACAAAAATCTAAGGAAATTTCGATGAGTTAGGTCCTTTTATTTGGGAATAATCGTAAAATCAGTCATGTCACACTGACCAATAAAACGACGGCCTGCCTCCCTAATATCCTCTAAATTTATTTCTTCCACCAATTGTGGCAAATCAAATATATTCTCAACATCCGAATACTGAGCCACAAAGTGACTAGCTGTAAATTCCAAGGAATTCAAGCTACGGATAAAATCGCCATACATTTCATTCTTCAGCAGTTGCAAATGCTCATCATTGATATCCTCATCTCGTTCAAAATTGCGAACAGCCCTCATCAGCATACTCGACAAGGTAATAGGCTCCTGCGTATCACCAGAAATAACCAAATAATGATAGTCTGGAGTAACTTCTAGTTGAAACTGGAATGAGGAATCAATTTTCCCCTGTTCATACAGGTTCTGATAGCGTTTAGAAGTCCAACCGAACAACATGGCAAACAAAAGCTGTAAGCACAGGCGATACTGCTGCATTTCAGCAGGTTCAAATTCATCATTTCCCCGTAAACCAACTGCTAATTTTGGAGTAGATACTTCAAACTCTTCCATACGGTGCTGAAGAATAGGCAGTTTTTCAATTGCCTTTATATCAAACCTAGGCAGTTTTTCATCAAGTTGCGCTGCCTGATAGCTTGAAATCTGCTGCCATACCTGATCTAAATCAAAGTTACCAATGACGAATAAATTCATGTTGGACGGGTGATAAAACAGATCAAAATTCTCATACAAATCATCTGCTGTAATCTGCTCAATCGAAGCAACCGTACCAGCAATATCATGAGCCAAGGGAGTTTGAGGGTAAAGTGACCCTAAAATTCCTGTAAACAATCGATAATCGACATCATCTTGATACATTTCGATTTCTTGCTCGATAATCCCTTGTTCTCGTGCCACGTTTTCATCTGTAAAATAAGGTTGACGAACAAATGATTGTAACAAAGATAGGGCCGGTAACACATCCTGAGTTGTTGAAAATAGATAGCTGGTCTGTCTAAAACTGGTATAAGCATTGGCACTTGCACCAAATTTCGAAAACTCATTCATGACATCTTCTCCATCTTCCGTTTCAAACAACTTATGCTCTAAGAAATGTGCGATACCAGCAGGATAGCTACTAGACCTACCATCTTCAAAAAGAATATGGGTGTGTAAAGCTCCAAAATTTGTCGTTATCACTCCGTAAGTTTCATGAAAATCGGTCTTAGGCAAGAGAATGACTGTCAACCCGTTGTCAAGTTGTGTCTGATAGACAGGTTCTTTCATATACGGATACTTTTTCTCGATTAGTTTCATTCCTCTGTTCCCTCCATAAAGTAAACAGCCTGTAAATTTATCATCTTGCCCACTCGAACAATATCCTCAATTGACACCAACTTTACAGCTTCTATCCATTCTAACCATGTTAAATTACGTTCCCCCATACTTATCTGGTTGTAGGTCTGTTCTATCAAGTTATTCTGTCTATCTTGAGCTAGGGTTGCTGAGTGAATAAGCATATTCTTTGTCAACTCTAATTCATCCTCTGTAAACTTTCCGCGCTTCAAATCAAGAATCTGCTTACTAATCAGTTTCATAACCTTTAGACGGTCTCCACGGCTGATGCCTGCATAAACCTTCATCATTCCAGAAAAAATAGACACCTGACTTCCGATTGTATAGGCCAAACTCTCCTTTTCACGAATATTTACAAACAATTTAGAATGTGAAAAGGCACCGAGTAAACCATTAAAAACAACTAAGGCAGGGTAGTTTACATCATTGTAAAGGACTTGTAAATGATAAGCCAATTCTAAAATGGATTGTCTTGCCTGTTTGCGTTCGACCTTCTCGCGAGTAACCTTTGAATAATTCTGCTGATATTCTAATTCTAACTTAGGTTTTCTATAAGTAAATTTGAAGGTTTCCAATTTTTCTCGAACCAAGTCCTGATTGACAGTTCCAATGACAAAGATGTCAATCTTATCTACCCGCAACATATTCCGATAGATTTTAAATACCGATTCTGCTGTTTCTTGCTCAACTAAGTCTAGACGACTAACCCGCGGAATTTGTAAGGCCTCATCTTGATAAAATAACCTATTCAATTCAACATCAGCATGGTAGAAATTATCTTCTACCTCCGACTCAAGAAAATTGATTAAATTCTTTTTCTCCACTTCAAAGATTTTCTGATCAAACCCCTGACCTTGCTTGAGAGGACGAAATAGGCAGGCATATAAAAAATCAAGAATTGCTAAGGTAATATCTTCATTATTAGGCAAATAACATGGATTGACGTAAGAAATGGTCAAATCAACTAGATGTACACGACCACGTTTAGCAACAGACGTTGAGAAATGTGCTCCGTATAGCTCTGCCAACCGTCTACGCATCGCCTGAGCCGTTGGATAATCTTGGTTGCCCATTTCCAGAATATTAGCAACTAGCACACGTCCTGCTACCGTCGCCTCATTCATCTCGGCTGCAAAACGCACTTTTATTCTATTTGTAGTAAACTGATCTGTTTCAATAAAATGCAAATCAATTCCTTCTTGTAATTTCATCTTCTTCCTCTTTCAAACATTGTACCTTCCATTATATCATTTTTCTGTGATATAATATTCTGTAACGAGGTGACTTATGGAATTTAAATTATTTGATGACTACATCACATTACAAGCATTACTAAAAACAACTGGTATTCTACACTCAGGAGGGGCCATTAAAGGTTTCCTTGAAGAAAATACCATCCTTTTTAACGGAGAAGACGAAAAAAGACGAGGTAAAAAAATCCGCATCGGTGATATTATCACGCTACCTGACCACAACATTAGTATCACAATCGTTGGACCTAGTGCAGAAGAAATACAGCAACACCAAGAAGAACAAGCTGAAAAAGAACGTGTGGCTGCAATCGTTAAAAAGTTAAATCAAGAAAATAAAAAGAATAAGAAACAGGTAAAAACTCCTAAAAAAGTAACTAAAAATACTGAAAGAAAACCTGTTCGTTTCCCTGGTATGTAAACATGTGGCTTGAAACATTAGCATTACGGCACTTTCGCAATTACAGTCAACAAGATATTGAGTTCAACAAGGGGCTTAATGTCTTTTTGGGTGAGAATGCCCAAGGTAAAACCAATATTTTAGAAGCTATCTATTTTTTAGCCTTGACACGCAGCCACCGTACCCGAACAGACAAGGATTTACTACAATTTCAAGAAAAGGAATTGACCATATCCGGTTTACTCCATCGGACAAATGGTAAAGTTCCACTTGACATACAGTTGACAGAAAAGGGACGGATAACCAAGGTCAACCATCTCAAACAAGCCAAGCTTTCCAACTATATTGGCCACATGAATGTTGTTCTCTTCGCCCCTGAAGATTTACAGCTGATTAAAGGTGCCCCTGCTTTGAGAAGAAAGTTCATTGATGTCGAATTAGGGCAAATCAAGCCACTCTATCTTGCTGACTTGACTAACTACAATCATACTCTCAAGCAACGCAATGCCTACCTAAAATCCTCTGATAAGGTTGATGAAACCTTTCTATCTGTACTTGATCAACAGCTTGCTGAATATGGCAGTCGAGTTATTCAACACAGGCTTGATTTCCTTAAAAAACTAGAGGAATTTGGAAATAAAAAAGTTCAGGAAATCTCTGATCAAAAAGAAAAATTAACCATCGAATATCAATCTTCTATACACTTTACAAATACTGACAACTTAATTGACACATTATTGACAGAAATAGAAAAATCCCGTAAACGTGACCTATTCAAAAAAAATACAGGTGTTGGTCCGCATCGTGATGATATTGCCTTCTTCATAAATGGTATGAATGCTCATTATGGTAGCCAGGGACAACATCGTAGTCTTGTTTTGTCGCTCAAACTTGCTGAAATCGAACTGATGAAGGAAATCACTAGAGAATACCCAATTCTACTTTTAGACGATGTTATGAGTGAGCTAGATAACAATCGACAAATCAAACTACTAGAAACCATTACAGATGCTATTCAAACCTTTATCACTACAACATCTTTGGATCATTTACACAAGCTACCAGATAGTTTAAAAATCTTTCATATCCAGTCTGGCACTATCGTTGAAAGCAAGTAACTGATTTTATATTCAGTTACTTTTTTATTACTTCGTAAACTAGCTTTTCCTAGCTCCAATTGTAGTTTCAACTCTTCACATAGAACTAAAAAAATTACAACTTTGTCAACTACGTTTACAAAACAGTAAAGACCCTGTCAATCAGGGTCTTATTCTTATTGTACTGAATAGTTTGGAGCTTCATTTGTAATTTGAACATCGTGTGGGTGGCTTTCTTTCAAACCAGCACCCGACATTTCGATGAATTGAGCATTTTCATGTAATTCAGTCAAATTACCCGCACCTACATAGCCCATACCTGAGCGAAGTCCGCCAACCATTTGGAAAATCATATCTGCAACAGATCCTTTATAGGCCACACGTCCTTCAATTCCTTCTGGAACAAGCTTGTTGGCTTCATTGACAGATGCTTGGAAGTAACGGTCTTTTGAACCTTGTTTCATGGCTGCAATAGAGCCCATGCCACGATAGGTCTTGAACTTACGACCTTGGAAGATTTCTGTTTCACCTGGTGCTTCATCCGTTCCAGCGAACATAGAGCCAAGCATGACAGCATGACCACCAGCTGCAAGAGCCTTGACAATGTCACCTGAATACTTGATACCACCATCAGCAATGATGGTTTTACCATATTCACGAGCAACACCTGCCGCATCGTAAATAGCTGTCACTTGCGGTACGCCGACACCTGCGATAACGCGAGTGGTACAGATTGAACCTGGACCAATACCGACCTTGACAACATCAACACCAGCCTCATAAAGGGCACGTGCACCTTCAGCTGTGGCAATGTTGCCGGCAATCAAGGTACGAGTTGGGAAGTGTTCGCGGATTTCTTTGATCTTACGCAAAACACCAGCTGAATGACCATGAGCTGTATCGATGACAATCGCATCTGCACCTGCTTCAAAGAGAGCTTCAGCACGTTCAAAGGTATCAGAAGTAACGCCCACAGCACCCGCAACCAAAAGACGACCAAATTCATCCTTGGCAGCATTTGGGAACTCAATCACTTTTTCAATATCCTTGATAGTAATCAAACCTGACAAACGACCATTTTCATCGATCAGTGGCAATTTTTCAATACGATGTTTGTGAAGAATAGCTTCAGCAGTCGCTAAATCTGTTCCAACTGGCGCTGTTACCAAGCCGTCACTGGTCATATTGGTAGAAATTGGTTGTGAGTAGTCTGAGATAAAGCGCATATCGCGGTTGGTGATAATCCCAACTAACTTACGGTTTTCCATCGTTTCTACAATCGGCACACCTGAAATGCGATAAGTGCCCATCAACTTTTCAGCTTCAGCGATGGTATGCTCTGGAGTTAAGAAGAATGGATCAATAATGACACCATTTTCAGAACGTTTTACCTTACGAACTTCTTCAGCCTGCTCTGTAATAGACATATTCTTATGGATAACTCCCAAACCACCTGCACGCGCCATAGCAATGGCCATTTTGCTATCCGTTACTGTATCCATAGCCGCAGAAATAATCGGAAGATTTAACGTCAAGTTAGGTGCTAATTGTGTTTTTAAATCAATATCATGTGGCAATACATGACTTTCAGCCGGAATGAGTAATACATCATCAAAGGTAAAGCCTTTTTTCAAAAATTTAGTGTCCCAGTTTGACATTTTCTTCCTCTTTTCTTTTTTATTACTAGCTATCGCTATAATTATTTTATTTATGATAACATTTTGAAATCATTTGTCAAATATTATTCGCATTAAATTAGGTAATCATAAAAATTCAGAAAATTCTTTACCACTTTCTTTTAGAAAGTCGAACGTTTGTTTTTTACTTTATTATAAAACAAATGAAAAAAGCAACGTTTTTTAGACATTGCTCTTTTATCGTTAACCTTATTTAAAATAGTTAATTCCCATAGCATCCTTGACTTGATCCAGAGTTGTTGCTGCGACCTGGCGAGCTTTTTGGCTACCTGCTTCTAACATAGCATAGACCTGTCCCATGTCCTTAGCAAATTCAATTCGACGCTCTCGGATTGGTCCCAACTCACGTTCTAAGATATCAAGAAGATAGCGTTTTGTTTTCACATCACCCAAGCCACCACGCTGGTAGTGCTCCTTCATAGCCTCAATCTCAGCTTTATCTTCTTCACGTCCGAAAACATCAAGATAATGGAAAACCATGTTTCCTTCAATCTGACCTGGATCTTCTACACGGATATGGTTTGGGTCTGTGTACATGGACATGACTTTCTTCTTGAGCGTATCCATATCATCTGCTAGGTAGATACCATTTCCAAGCGACTTAGACATCTTAGCATTTCCATCCAAACCTGGCAAGCGACCTGCTGCCTCATTTTCAGGATAAATCCCTTCCGGTTCCACTAAAATATCGGTTTGGTAAGCATGGTTGAAACTACGAACGATTTCGCGGGTCTGCTCAATCATGGGTTTCTGGTCATTTCCAACAGGGACAAAATTTGCCTTGAAGGCTGTGATATCCGCAGCTTGTGAAACTGGATAAACCAAGAAACCTGCTGGAATTCCTTCGCCAAATCCCTTCTGAGCAATCTCCGTCTTCACTGTCGGATTGCGTTCCAAACGAGCAACAGATACCAAGTTCATGTAGTACATTGTCAATTCTGCTAATTCAGGAATTTGACTTTGAATGAAAATAGTTGTCTTAGCTGGATCTAGACCCGCTGCTAGATAGTCTAGGGCCACATTACCAACTGACTCGATAATCTTTTGTGGCTCTTTAGCATGGTCTGTCAGAGCTTGCTGGTCAGCCAAAAATACAAAAAGCTCGTGCTGTCCAGCATCTTGCAGTAGGACACGATTTTTCAAAGAGCCAACATAGTGGCCGATATGGAGTTTACCTGTTGGACGATCTCCTGTCAAAATAATTGGTTTGGTCATCAGTTCACCTCATCTGATAAAGTTCATAGAAAAAGCCCCACACAGAAAAAACTGTGCAAGGGCGTCTTGGACACGGTGCCACCTTACTTAAGAGCAACTGCTCCTATCTTAATGCACATAAGGCCTGCTAGCCGAATCCTTATTGGTTCGAATTCCTTGTAAAATCAGTCCATTCACTAATCACCATTACCTGTTCACAGCAACCACAAGCTCTCTAAAAATGGAAGATTACCTACTCTTCTGATTGAATACCATTATACCTCTTAAAAATTAGAAAGTCAATACTTCCAAGCCTTGACGATAAGCTAGATTTTAGGGATAATATAAATTGCATTCTATGAAATCAAAGAAGGAGAAATAATGAAAGAACGGATTAAAGATTTTGCTTATGTGACCCTTGGTTCCATCGTTATGGCTATCGGTTTTAACAGTCTATTTTTAGAAAATAATATCGTTTCTGGAGGAGTAGGAGGACTAGCCATCGCTCTCAATGCCCTGCTAGGCTGGAACCCTGCCGAGTTTGTCCTCTACTGCAATATTCCCTTACTCATTATTTGTTGGATTTTTCTAGGAAAATCTGTCTTTGTCAAAACCGTTTACGGCTCCTTAATTTATCCATTTTGCATCAAGTTGACAGCTGGTTTACCAAACTTGACAGATAATCCTTTACTTGCTGCTATTTTTGGTGGGATTATCCTTGGATTTGGACTGGGACTTGTCTTTCGTGGAAACTCATCTACCGGTGGTACCGGTATCCTTATTCAATTGATTCATAAATACACTCCCCTATCACTAGGAGTAACAATGGCTATTATCGATGGCATTATCGTTGGACTTGGTTTCATCGCTTTTGATCCAGATACTGTCATGCATTCGATTATTGCCCTCATGACCATTACTTACATTGTCAACCGCATGATGTCCGGTACCCAATCATCTCGAAATGTCATGATTATTTCCCATAAATCTAGCCAAATCAAAGACTACATCACAAAGGTGGCAGATCGTGGTGTAACAGAGTTTCCTGTTGTCGGGGGATTTACAGGTGTTGACAAGCGTATGTTGATGACCACCATCTCTATTCCAGAGATGCAAAAATTGGAAACAGCTATACTAGAAATCGATGAAGCTGCTTTTATGGTTGTTATGCCTGCCAGTCAAGTTCGTGGACGTGGTTTTAGCTTACAAAAAGACCATAAACATTACGATGAAGATATTTTAATTCCAATGTAATTCATTGAAAATTCAAGTTCTTTCTAGTACAATTAAACTAATAGACAGAAATAGAGGAGAAACTATGCTTACAGTATCTGATGTGTCGCTTCGCTTTAGCGACCGCAAATTATTTGATGATGTCAATATTAAATTTACAGCTGGAAACACCTACGGTTTAATTGGTGCCAACGGTGCTGGTAAATCTACATTCTTGAAAATCCTTGCAGGTGACATTGAGCCTTCAACAGGTCATATCTCCCTTGGACCAGACGAGCGTTTATCTGTTCTTCGTCAGAACCATTTCGACTACGAAGATGAGCGCGTGATTGACGTCGTTATCATGGGAAATGAGCAACTTTACAGCATCATGAAAGAAAAAGATGCCATCTACATGAAAGAAGATTTTTCTGATGAAGATGGTGTCCGTGCTGCTGAATTAGAAGGTGAATTTGCTGAACTTGGTGGCTGGGAAGCAGAAAGTGAAGCTTCACAATTGCTCCAAAACCTTAATATTTCAGAAGACCTTCACTACCAAAACATGAGCGAATTGACCAACGGTGAAAAGGTCAAGGTTCTCTTGGCCAAGGCCCTTTTTGGTAAACCTGATGTGCTTCTCTTGGACGAGCCGACCAACGGTTTGGACATTCAATCCATCAACTGGTTGGAAGATTTCCTGATTGACTTTGAAAATACAGTTATCGTTGTATCCCACGACCGCCACTTCCTCAACAAAGTATGTACCCACATGGCCGACCTTGACTTCGGTAAAATCAAGATTTTCGTTGGTAACTACGACTTCTGGAAACAATCAAGTGAATTGGCTGCTCGTTTGCAAGCAGACCGTAACGCAAAAGCAGAAGAAAAAATCAAGGAATTACAAGAATTCGTTGCCCGCTTCTCTGCCAATGCCTCAAAGTCTAAACAAGCAACCTCTCGTAAAAAGATGTTGGATAAAATTGAGTTGGAAGAAATTATCCCTTCTAGCCGTAAATACCCATTTATCAACTTCAAATCTGAACGTGAAATCGGTAATGACCTCTTGACAGTTGAGAACTTAAAAGTTGTCATTGACGGTGAAACCATTTTGGACAATATCAGCTTTATCCTACGTCCAGGTGATAAGACGGCCCTCATTGGCCAAAACGACATCCAAACAACTGCTCTCATTCGTGCTCTTATGGGAGATATCGAATACGAAGGTACTGTCAAGTGGGGTGTCACTACCAGTCAATCTTACCTACCAAAAGACAACAGCCGTGATTTTGACACCAACGAATCTATCCTAGACTGGCTCCGTCAATTTGCTAGCAAGGAAGAAGATGATAATACCTTCTTGCGTGGTTTCTTGGGCCGTATGCTCTTCTCTGGCGATGAAGTGAACAAACCTGTCAATGTCTTGTCAGGGGGCGAAAAGGTGCGCGTGATGTTATCTAAACTTATGCTCCTCAAATCAAATGTCTTGGTATTGGATGACCCGACCAACCACTTAGACTTGGAATCTATTTCCAGTCTAAACGATGGTTTGAAAGCCTTCAAAGAGTCCATCATCTTTGCTAGCCATGACCATGAATTTATTCAAACTTTAGCAAACCACATCATTGTTATCTCTAAAAATGGCGTGATTGACCGCATTGACGAAACCTATGACGAATTCTTGGAAAATGCTGAAGTACAAGCAAAAGTACAAGAACTTTGGAAAGCATAATAAAAAGGCGATTTACTCGCCTTTTCTTTTAAATATATGAGAAAAATATTTACAAAAAAATCTACCTATTACCTCCTATCTTTTTTGATTCCTCTAGGAATTATTTCCCTTGTCCTAGCTTTTCAAGGCATTTGGTGGGGAAGTGATACAACCATTTTGGCTAGCGATGGCTTCCATCAATATGTCATTTTTAATCAAACGTTACGCAATACTTTACACGGTGATGGTTCTCTTTTTTATACCTTTACAAGTGGATTAGGCTTGAATTTCTATGCCTTATCTTCTTACTATCTAGGTTCCTTTCTATCACCTATTGTGTTCTTCTTTGATTTGCAATCCATGCCAGATGCTCTCTATCTTGTCACTGTTGTCAAGTTTGGATTGATAGGTTTGTCAACCTATTTTAGCTTGAAAGGGATACATAAAAAACTTGAACCTTCCTGGGCACTTCTTCTTTCCACTTCCTACTCATTGATGAGCTTTTCTACCAGTCAATTAGAAATCAATAGCTGGCTAGATGTCTTTATTCTTATTCCAATCATCCTTTTAGGTTTACAACGATTGGTAGAAGGAAAAAATCAGGTTATTTACTATATAGCCTTAACTTGCTTGTTTGTTCAAAACTACTACTTTGGCTATATGGCTGCCATTTTTCTAGCACTGTGGGCACTTGTTCAATTATCTTGGTTAGAAAAAAACAGGATAAAAATATTCATAAACTTTACAGTTGTGTCAATTTTATCGGCACTAACTAGTATGTTTATGCTACTTCCTACTTATCTAGATTTGAAAACGCACGGTGAAACATTTACAAAGATTGTCAATCTAAAAACGGAAGACTCCTGGTATTTGGATTTCTTTGCAAAGAATTTAGTCGGTAGTTTTGACACAACAAAATTTGGTTCCATTCCCATGATTTATGTAGGGTTACTGCCACTTTTATTGACTATCCTATTCTTTACTTTGAAAGACATAAGATGGCAGGTTAAGTTGTCCTATGGATTGTTGCTAATAACCATCTTAGCCAGTTTCTATTTACAGCCTCTCAATCTATTCTGGCAGGGAATGCATGCTCCTAACATGTTTCTATACCGCTATGCATGGGTCTTATCGACCATCCTTATCTACCTAGCTGCAGAAACAATTATACGATTAAAGCAAGTTTCTATTAAAAGCCTCTATGGAAGCATCTCGGTTATATTACTAGGTTTTCTACTAACTTATCTATTTAAGCAGAACTATGAATTCTTACAAGATGTAAACTTTCTATTGACAGTTGAATTTCTAATTCTTTACATTGTCCTATTTTGGCTCCTTTTGCATCGAAAGCTATCTGCTAAATGGATTGCTACTATTTTTCTATTCTTTGGCTTATTTGAAATCGGTATTCATACTCACTATCAAGTACAGGGATTATCTGAGGAATGGCATTTTCCAAGTCGTTCAAACTATGAAGAAAAATTGACAGATATTGACAAGCTTGTCAAGTCAGCAAAGTCTGATAATACTGCTTTCTATAGGACTGAAAGATTGTTACCTCAAACAGGCAATGATAGTATGAAGTACAACTACAATGGTATTTCTCAATTCTCTTCTATTCGCAATAGAGCTTCTAGCTCTGTCCTTGATAAATTAGGTTTTCGTTCAGATGGGACCAATCTTAACCTCCGCTATCAAAATAATACCATCATTGCTGATAGTCTATTTGGCATAAAATACAATCTAGCAACTCTTGATCCAAATAAATTTGGTTTTTCACTTTATCAAAGTAGTGATAAAATGAACTTGTATGAAAATAGTTTTAATCAAGGTCTGGCTATTCTCACCAATCAAGTTTACAAGGATGTAAAGTTTACAAACCTCACACTTGATAATCAAACAAATTTCCTCAATCAGCTATCTGGTGTAAACCATAAATATTACTACAGCATTCCAATCACTTCATCTCAATATGCGACTGAATTAGGAAATCGTATCACTGTTAATAAAGTAAATGAGGAAACGAGTGCTAAAGTTAGTTATACATTAACAGTGCCTGCAAATAGTCAAGTCTATCTTAATTTACCAAAAATAACGTTCTCAAATGAGAACCATAAGAAAGTTGTCATCTCTGTCAATAATCAGTCAACTGAGTTTACATTAGATAATGCTTTTTCATTCTTTAATGTTGGTGATTTCCCTGAAGAACAGGTAGTAAAGGTTGACATTCACTTCCCTGAAAATAATCAAGTTTCCTTCGATAAACCACAGTTTTATCGTATCGACTTACTTGCTTTCAAAGAAGCTGCTTCTATTCTAAAAGAAAAGAAAGTCGCAACCAAAACCGAAGGAAACACGGTCACTATTGACTTTGAAACAGAAAATGAAGCTTCGCTTCTTTTAACCCTACCCTACGATAAAGGATGGTCTGCAACAATTGATGGAGAACCAGTAAGTATTCAAAAAGCGCAAAGTGGTTTTATGAAAGTTGATGTCAAGCCTGGGCAATCACAAGTAATTCTTACCTTTACACCTCAAGGATTTTACCTAGGTCTAATTATTTCTATATGCGCTCTCATTCTTTTTACTAGCTACCAAATTTTTAGACATAAGTACAACAAAAACATCTCAGTATGAATGAATTACTGAGATGTTTTCTTTTTAATTTTTAAAAATAGAACCTTGATTTCTCAAGGTTTCCTAGTCTTTATTTACTCCGCCAACAGGGCTCGAACCTGTGACATCATGATTAACAGTCATGCGCTCTACCGACTGAGCTATGGCGGAAAGAATAGTCCGTACGGGATTCGAACCCGTGTTACCGCCGTGAAAAGGCGGTGTCTTAACCCCTTGACCAACGGACCATTTTTTCAGAACAATAATTAGTATAATACACCGATAATTTTTTGTCAATAGTTTTTTTAAAACTTTTTGTACTATTGACAGAGTTAATCGTTTAATGTACAATTAAGTAGTTAAGGTTCCATAGCTCAGCTGGATAGAGCATTCGCCTTCTAAGCGAACGGTCGCAGGTTCGAATCCTGCTGGAATCATATTGATCTATCTTAGGATAGGTCTTTTTTCTTGCCATAATTGATAGTTGATATAGAGGACTGGTAAGAGAATACCGATTAAAGCATACTCTTTAAACTGAAAGGATAGCTGCGTTGCACTTATAACACCAAGCATAAAACCAATAATCGTAAGTAAAATATTTCTTCCTGTCTTTTTCAGCTCTGCATCCCGTTCAATCATGCCTTTAAACCAGAGATAAGCTGCATTCTTTACATTTCCAGTCATCATGACATTGGCATAGGGAGCACCTCTCAACCTTCTAAAAGTTTCTACCTGAATAGAGGCTACAAAAGCCAAACTAGCGATGGTGAAAGAAGCAGGCATAAAAGGAGATAAAAAAATTGTCAAAAGAATGCAAATCAGCATGATCAAGCTACTACCAAAGTGCCAGGACCAAGATTGTTTTTCAAAATACCTTCTAGCTAAATAAGTGAAAAATTGACCAAATACAAAAAATAGAATTGGAATACAAAAGTTTGCTACCTGAACAAAATCCCCCTTGGCCATATAATAGGCAAGAGAAATCACATTGCCAGATTGTACACCAGCAAAACGACCACCTTGGGTCACGTAGGTAAAGGCATTGAGATAACCACTAATAAAGGTCAAGCAACAAGCTACCCGCAAGCCTTCAAAAACACGATAATCTTTCTGCTTCATGCTAACTCCTTGTTTCACGTGAAACTATTTATGGTAGGGACTGCCTTGTTGAATCATAAAGGCGCGATAAATTTGCTCGATAAGAACCAACTTCATTAGTTGGTGAGGGAGGGTCAATTGTCCAAAACTCATCAGTAAATTGGCTCTTTTTTTCACTTGTGGATCCAAGCCAAGACTGCCACCGATAATAAAAGTAATATCAGAATAGCCACTCACTGTAATGTCAGCTAGTTTCTTGCTAAATTCTTCAGAGGGAAACTGCTTTCCTTCAATAGCTAAGGCAATGACATAATCACGTTCACCAATTTTAGCCATAATTCGCTCAGCTTCCTTTTTCAATATCTGCTCATTTTCTGCCTGACTAGCCTTATCTGGCGTCTTCTCGTCAGCCAGTTCAATCAGTTCCAACTTTGTAAAACGACCTAAACGTTTACTATATTCGGCAATACCATCTTTAAGGTATTTTTCTTTCAATTTTCCAACGGTTATCAATTTTATTTTCATAAAAATATTGTAACATATCCACAGGTTTCTGCTAGTAGATAATCCGAAAAAATCTCAGAATTTCAAAGCAAATTCACATTATTCACATAGTTATCCACAGGTTGTGGATTGATTTTTGAAAACTTTAAGCTATAATTAAGAAAGTAAGAGTAATCTTAAGGAAAATGTAAGAAAGGAAAAGGATCCTCTATATGAAAAAATATTTGAAATTCACCATTCTATTTGTAGTGGGCTTCGTGGGCGGATTAGCCGGTGCATTGACAGCATCCATCTTTCAACCACAAGTTCAGCAAGCTAGCTCTGCCATTACCAGTGTTAGCAATGTCCAATATGATAATGAAACATCGACAACCAAAGCTGTTGAAAAAGTACAAAATGCTGTTGTTTCCGTCATTAACTATCAAACTGCAGCAAGTAATAGCCTGAGTGCGATTTTTGGAAATATTGCTAGTTCCGACGAATTAGCAGTAGCTGGTGAGGGATCTGGGGTTATATATAAGAAAGATGGTAATAATGCCTATATCGTAACCAATACCCACGTAATCAATAATGCTGAAAAAATTGATATCCTTCTTGCTTCTGGAGAGAAAGTGGCAGGGGAATTAGTGGGTGCTGACACCTACTCTGACATAGCTGTTATCAAAATAACTGCAGACAAGGTGACAGCAGTAGCTGAATTTGCGGACTCAGACACCATTAAGGTTGGTGAAACAGCTATTGCAATCGGTAGCCCACTGGGTAGTGTCTATGCAAATACTGTCACACAAGGAATTATTTCTAGCCTCAGTCGTACTGTCACCTCTCAGTCTGAAGATGGGCAAACCATTTCAACCAATGCTATTCAAACAGATACAGCTATTAACCCAGGTAACTCTGGTGGACCACTCATCAATATTCAAGGTCAAGTGATTGGAATTACTTCTAGCAAAATTTCCTCCAGTTCTTTGACTAGTTCTGGTGTTACAGTTGAAGGTATGGGATTTGCAATTCCTTCCAACGATGCGGTGACCATTATCAATCAACTAGAAACAGATGGTAAGGTCAGTCGACCTGCTCTGGGTGTTCACATGGTTAACTTGACAGATTTGTCAACTATTCAACTTGAAAAAGCAGGACTTTCCAATACTGAATTAACATCTGGTGTTATCGTTGTTTCTACACAAGCAGGCCTACCAGCAGATGGAAAATTTGAAACCTATGATGTTATTACTGAAATTGACGGAGATGTCATCGAAAATAAGAGTGATTTACAAAGTGCACTTTATAAGCATCAGGTCGGAGATACCATTAGCATCACCTATTATAGAAACAATAAGAAAGAAACTGTTGACATCAAGTTGACACACTCTACCGAACAACTTCAATAATAGTAGTATCTAAACTAGACTTTACATGATTGTAAAGTCTGTTTTTTTTTGCTAAAATGAACATTATGGAAGAACTACGTACTATCAATATTTCAGATATCCAGCCAAATCCTTACCAACCAAGAATACATTTTGACCAAAATAAGCTAGAAGAATTAGCTCAGTCTATAAAAGAAAACGGATTGATCCAACCAATCATTGTAAGAAAGTCGTCCATTATTGGTTATGAACTATTAGCAGGTGAGAGAAGATGGAGAGCTAGTCAATTAGCTGGATTAACAGCAATTCCCGCTATCGTCAAAGAATTGAGTGATGATGATTTGCTCTATCAAGCAATCATTGAAAATTTACAGCGTTCAGATTTAAATCCTATCGAAGAAGCAACATCCTATCAAAAACTACTCAGCAAGGGATTGAAGCATGATGAAATTGCTCAAATCATGGGAAAATCAAGACCTTATATCAGTAACTTACTACGTTTATTAAATCTTTCTAAAGAAACACAGCAAGCAATAAAAGAAGGAAAAATTTCGCAAGGCCACGCGCGTCAGTTAGTTGCATTTTCAGAAGTAAAGCAAGCTACTTGGGTTCAGGAAATCATCGAAAAAGATCTAAGTGTGCGGGCTCTTGAAAAAATTCTATCCAAGAAGAAAAAAATAAAGACACAACCAAAAAATCAATTTCTAAAAGAACAAGAAAACATTCTCAATCAACTTCTAGGAACCTCCACAAAAATTCTTCAGAAAAAAAATGGCAATGGAGAAATTCGAATCAGCTTTAATAGCCTTGAAGAATTTGAGCGAATTATCAACAATTTAAAATAAGCCTGTTTATAGAATATTTTCATAAACACTTTTTTCCACAATTAAAAAGACAAAGAAAGCTAGAATCTACACAGGTTCTAGCTTTTATTCACATCCTGTGGAAAACTTTTATGAACATTGTGGATTTTAAAAAATATCTGTGGAAAACTTTTACTTTTTATGGTACACTATTCTAGCCAATAGAAAATGAGAGGAGGAAAAT